>JAOZHU010000031.1 GCA_026014705.1 Candidatus Bathyarchaeota archaeon
CGGGCTGAAAGCGCTCCTAGTGCAAGTGCGTTTCCCAGAAGACAAAACAGGCATCGTGGACGAGTTCGAGACTGAACTTGGAAAGATAGAGCGCGTAAGCCAAGTTCAAACGCTGTTCGTGCGCAGGTCAAGCAGGTAACCGCTCAGCAGCAGCCGTAATATTTTCCAAAGCAGACAATCGTAGCCGTTAAGCTTTCTCAGGCGGGCATGGCATGGAGAAAGCAGCAGTTTCACAATGTCTTTTCTTAAGAACTATGTAAACCAAATTACTAATTGAGCTATAACCTGCATCGAACGTTGCTGCCCAAGCGAAATGCACTGTTATAAACCACAAAAATGTGTTTCACCCACAAAAACTCTTAAATCACACCAACAAATAACTCAATCAAGGTCCAACCCATGTCAACCACCAACAAACTCCAAGTCATCAACTATAACGAAACCCAAAAAACCTACACCACGAAATCCACCCTCACAGGGCATGTCTGCACAATAGACGACACCTTCGCAGAGATGTTCCCACTGTGGGCTTCACGCATACTCATAACAGCCCAAAACGAGAAATGGGCTTTAACCGCTGCGAACGTGACCACGGGCTTCGCCACCAGTGTCATCATGGCGCCAGCAGAAGCCGCGGCTGAACGCCCAGTGCCGCCAGCAGAAACCCCTGACAACCGCCCAGGCATGCTCATCCAGATTTACAACCGAGACCGCTTCGCATTGAAACATCAACTCATGGAACGCATCGGACAGTGCATAATGACTTGCCCAACAACTGCCGCGTTCAACGGCTTAACAACTGCCAAACGCGTACTGAAAGTCGGCAGCAGCCTGCGCTACTTCGGAGACGGCTACCAAACAAAAACAATGTCCGGCGGAAGAAAATGCTGGAAAATCCCAGTCATGGAGGGCAACTTCATCGTCGAAGACGGCTTCGGCGCGCAAGAAGCAGTGGCAGGCGGCAACTTTATGATATTCGCTGAGACTCAATCAGCGGCGCTTAAAGCTGCCGAAGCAGCAGCAGACGCCATACGCGCCAACGCGCCAGACGTGATTATGCCTTTTCCAGGCGGCATATGCCGTGCCGGCAGCAAGGCGGGTTCGCTCAAGTACAAGATGAAAGCTTCAACTAATCACCCGTACTGTCCGACGCTTAAGACGGTGGTGCCTGACACTGTGGTTCCGCCGAGCGTCCAATGCGTTTACGAAATCGTCATTAATGGTTTAACTCTCGACGCTGTCAAGAATGCCATGAAGCAAGGTGTTACGGCGGCTGCAAGCACGCTGGGCGTGGTTAAGGTTTCTGCAGGCAACTACGGTGGAAAGCTTGGTCCATACAAGGTGTTTCTGAAAGAGGCGCTGGAAGCGCAGTAGCTTCAAACAACAACTTTTATTTAACTCTAACCATGGAAGCTTAGTGAAACGATAGTGAAAACATTTGAGCATGACAAAGAAGTCTTCCCTTGAGCAGTTCAAGTTGAAAAAGACACTCAGCGTGCTTGCCAACAAGCAGGGTAACCATACTGAACTGATTACGTTGTATGTTCCGCCTGGCAAGCAAATCAGCGACGCTGTGAACATGCTGAGGGATGAGTATGGCACGGCGAGCAACATTAAGTCTACCACTACGCGCAAGAATGTTCAGGATGCCATTGTCAGAGTGCAGCAGCGGCTTAAGCTCTTTAAGGATTCAGGCGAGAACGGCATTGTGATTTTTGCCGGGGCTATTCCGCAGGAAGGCGGTGGTCCTGGCAGCGAGCGCATGGAGACTTATGTTATTATTCCGCCTGAACCGATTAAGATTTACTTGTACCGTTGCGATTCGCGTTTTCACACTGAACATTTGCAGGAGATGCTACGGGAGAAGGAGACTTACGGCATACTGCTTATTGACGCTTCAGGCGCCACGATTGCTACGTTGCAGGGTAAGCGTTTAGATATTGTGAGGCAAATGTACTCTGGCGTGGCTGGTAAAACCCGTGCAGGCGGGCAGTCTGCGCGGCGTTATGAGCGGCTGCGGGAAATGCAGCTTAACGAGTATTTCACGCGTGTAGGTGAACATGCTAACGAAATTTTTTTGCCCATTGAAACTTTGAAGGGTATTATTCTTGCTGGTCCTGGTCCGACTAAGTATGACTTTGAGAAGGGCGACTACTTGAATTACATGTTGAAGAATAAGATTATTGACGTTATCGACACGGCTTACGTGGAAGAGCAAGGCGTGAAGGAAGTTGTAGATAAGGCGCCTGAAATCATGCGCAAAGTGCGATATATCGAGGAGAAGCAGCTTATGCAGCAGTTTCTGTATGAGGTTGGGCATGATACTGGAATGATAACTTATGGCGAAGCAGAGGTGCGCAGGGCGTTGGAGGCTGGTGCCGTGCGGACGCTGCTGATTTCTGAAGCCGTGGATTTCCTGCGTGTCACCGTCAAATGCAGCGCATGCGGCTATCAGGAGCAGCAAACTGTTAAGGTTCAAGCGCTTGGGGGGTTTGAGCAGGGGTTAAGCGGTAAGCCTTGTCCGAAGTGTCAGGCTCCTTCTTTGGCGGTTGCGGATAAGGTGGACATCGTTGATGATCTTGCGCAGATTGCGGAGTACAGCAACGCCAACGTGGAAGTTATTTCAGGCGAGACCGAGGAGGGTCAGATGCTTAAGAACGCGTTCGGCGGCGTGGCAGCGATTTTGCGGTTCAAGATGCAGGGTTAATGCAGGTTTTGTTTGCTGTCTTTTTCGTTTTGTGACGGTAAACCTTAAGTGGCTAAATGCGTGTAAGCGGTTAGGTGGCGTGTGGTTATGGACTATGAAGTTGATTATGCCGCAGGCGAAAAGGAAGGCTGCTCATCCAGATTGGAGATTGAGCATCGCATCTTCTACGTCAAGTTACTCAAAGTGCCTCCAGAATCCGCCGTGTACTATGCCGGCGATGCAAATGGAATTTTGAAGGAAATCTCCAAAACAGAGTTTGATTTCTGGCTTAAAGTTTTAGCTGAAAACGAAAAAGACGTCGAAGCCATAAAGAAAAAGCTTAGCGTAGGCAAAAAATACACCCTGTAACGGCAACGCGCTTCCAGCGTTTTCTGCGCGGAGGCTACTTTTTTACGCCTACGAAGAGTTCTCTCCCAGCCATCAACCCCGCCTTAAGATATTTCGCTTTCAACCCTGCCTCTTTCATGATGTCCAACGTCCTGTCGACGTCAAAGAGCCCTAACTCATGCGTGTCCACGAAGTACTGGGCGTCTTTGCCTTTTTCAGCGACAAGAATATGCATGTTAAGCACCGCGGTTGACTGCTTGGCTTTCGCCACATTGACTCTCGCGATTTTCGCATCTTTTCCATCATAAACCGAGATGCGGGGTTCGCCTGCCACGTAAAAGGCTTCTGCGTGCGAGGGCTCGATTAGCGCTACGCCGCCCTTCTTCAGGTGACTGGAAAAGTTTTGGATAGTGCGCTTCAGGTTGGCGTAAGTCTTCACGTAGCCCACCGAGCTGAGCAAGCACGTTATTACGTCGAATTGTTTTCCAAGCTGAAGTTTCGCCATGTCTGCTTCTTTGAAGGTGACGCCGGGCGCGTTTTTCCTTGCTATTTTTAGCATGGCTTTGCTGGCGTCAACACCCATGCAAATAAAGTCATCTTTCAAATGTTTAAGATGCAGTCCCGTGCCGCAAGCAACATCCAGCAGCGCGTTGCCTCCTGACTCCAAATGTTTCATGATTAGGTTCTGCAGGCGGATGGCTTCATCCAAGTAATCCTTGAATGAGTAGATTTTGTCGTAGTATTTTGCCAACTCGCCATGCAATAGCTGGTCAGTCATGGCTTACACTATGGCGCTTAATGCCTAAAAGATTATGCACAAAAAATGGCATGAGGCGCCGGGAATGGGATTCGAACCCATGCGGACCAGAAGGTCCACGGGCTTGCTTGCTTAGAGCAACTTACGCTGTTCTGCTGCCTCAAGGCCCGCGCGTTAACCACTCTGCCATCCCGGCTCTTCTGTCATAGTTGGGCTTCGGGTTTATTTCTGTTTTCTGTTTCTCTTACTCAGCAAAAGTAATTAAGCACTACGCGTGTTGGGCTGTTTATGGCAAAGACCATGGCTGTTACCCTTACTGCAGAGCTTCTGGATGCAATTTTCGAGGGTGCCCGTCGTCTTCACCCGCGGGAAACGGTTCTGCTTCTCCGCGGCGAGAAAACCAAAGACACAATTCGCGTTGAGGAGCTGGTGGTTCCGCCCTTGGCGACTTACGGGCATGGCTTCGCTAATATTCCGCTGCACATGTTGCCTATGGATTTCTCCATTGTCGGCACAGTTCACTCACATCCTTCGGGCGATGTAACGCCTTCTGATGTGGATTTTAACCACTTTTTCGGGCGCATACTCATGGTTGTTGGGTTTCCGTTTGCCGACGAGCGGAATGTAGCGGTTTATAATTCGCACGGCGAAGAGCTGCTGTTGCACGTAATTAGAGGCTGAACGCTGTTTGTCGTGTGTTCTCTGTGCGGCTGATAGCTGCTTTTTGGTGGTTACTTCTCTTTTGACAGGCTTAAGACGACAACCCCGAGTACTATCATGGCTCCTCCAGCAAGCTGGTTTATAGTGGGCACGAGAGCCAGAATAGCGAAAGACCAAATCGCAGTTAAGAATGGCTGAGCAGTCATTATCGTTGCTACCTTTGATACGTCGTAAACCTCGAATGCTTTGTATAGCAGAATGAAGCTCACGACGACACCTGTGACCGCGCCCAGAACTGCATAGACATAGACCGTTGAAGGAAAAACCGTGTTCAGCTTTCCCAACAGCAACGAATACGCGAAAATGAATATGAATACAAAAAATGAGTTTCCGCCAGCCAAAGCCACTGGGCTAATCTTCCGCACGTAGACTTTTGAAAGCAAACTTGCCAAGGCATTAAGCAGCGCTGCACCTACAAGAACCAATGTGCCCACAATTTGAACTGCCAAGTCACCATACGCCAGAACAAACACGCCTACGACAGCAATCAACATGCCAATGCCTTCTCGCCGCGTGAACTTTTCCTTTAAAACTGCAACGCCTAACAGGATGGTGAAAATCGTTGACAACTGGAGCAGGAAAATGGCGGTTGTAGGTCCAGAAACAAGAATACCGTAAGCATAAAACAGCGCCGCCATCGAAGTAACAAAACCGATTAACGCAACCTTCCGCAAATTTGCGAATATAGCCTTAAAGTGCAAAAGCCCGCCAGAGAAAACAAACAACAAGACAAACATGATGTTGGCAAATGATGAAAGCAGAATATTCGCGGTCTCAATATTCACTGAATCCAGAATTAACCTTATGAACACGGGACTAATCCCGAATATCAAACTCGCTGAAACAGCAAACAATATACCCCTTCGCTTGTCACGCATTTCACTTAACCTCCAAAACAGCCCCACGCAATTTGAACACAGCTTTCGCAGCCCTTTTCTCTCAACTCATTCCTCTGCATCGACTATGCTTCTGAACTGCTTTTAATTTTTGCCATTAACCCGCGAAACGTCTCAGCAGCAGTACATATTGCCACCAGTTATGTTTCAATGAATAGCAATCGCAGTCTTAGGCGAGAAAAAAATAAAAGCAGCAACGGACTTGACGCACCGTAGATTCTTCCAACCTATATAAATGAACTATAAATAAGGGGGCTATAGATTGCCCCAAGCATAAAAGCGCCCAATCAAAAACTATCTCACGCCCGGCATGTGCCTTGCCGATTCGCATACGCTTGCAGGAACTCTGCGGCAAATCTGTTGGCATTCTTCTCTGTGCCCTTATGCTGTTTATCCGCTAGCTGCGTGCGCAAGTGATGATAAAACTCGTGCAAAACCACAAACGGGTTTCCTAACGCCTCACTGTTAAGCACCGAGATGGTTGCGTTAATAGGCGTATAACAGCCGTAAACGCGCTTCTTGTGACCCTTAGGTAAACCTATCTTCAACTTAGGCACATTCACCCTGTATTTCTCTGCTAAACGCTCCAGCGCCTCCTCTGTTTTCCCATTCAGAATCAACCAGACAATAAACGGCTTAAACTCAGCTTCCACTGCTGCTTCTTCCCCAACTGCTTATGCAAAGCAAATGAAAAGCCACGATTGATTAAAAGCTTTCAGGCACTTAAAGTGCGATTGCGCTGGCAACCACAACCAAGTTATTCACAACCGCAAAAACAAGAAACCCAACAGCCGCCACACATGCTCCTCTAAGCATTATGCGGGTACACCTGAAAGAACGAGTAGCCTTATCTTGAATTCCCAGCAGCATTTGCTCGCCCTTATAAAACAGAAACCCTAAACAGGCAGTTGTGGCGATTTTTATAACTGTAAACGCAGGCAAGCTGGCTTGAGCTATGCCTGCAATGAACGGGTTACTTTCAACAGCCCCAAAAAACGCGATTCCGATGAGGGTTGTTAACAAATCCAGCATTCCAGCTATGACAAGCGCTAAACTTAAACCCGCTTTAGCCTTGAACATGCCCCTCTGACCCCATCTGCCTCTTGAACTATCCTGTACGATGCATTTGCAGTTTAAGAGCCAAATTTCGAGCCACGACATATTCCAGAATCGTACTACACAGGAAAACACAAAACCAGCATATTGCTTGGTTAAACTCTCGGAAATTCTGGAAGTTACCGTCATTACTTTGTTTTCGGCTTTTTTTAAAAAAAAAGCTCTGAATTTCTATGAAGTTCTGACTCAGAAGGAGTATGTGATATCTTAATAAATTTATATACAGCTTGTTACGATGTACCAGTTGTCCAATAGAGTGGACACAATAGAACAAGCAAGTAGCAGAGGAAAGAAAAATGAGAAAAACCTGTAAAGCTACTTTTTCGCTGTTGCTTCTCTTTTGGCTTCTATCTGCTCTTGCCCCAGACGCATTCCCGATAACAAGAGCTTATGATGAGAACCATCCTGCCCAAGCCAGCAATCTCTATAGTATTGAATGGCAAATTGGAGAGCCAGACTTGAGCAATCTTACATTCGCCTTGTCAGAGATTTATGACATTTTTGAGACACAAAAGTACTATATTTGGGTGGAATGGTGGCCCTACTGGTCAATTTGGGAGGAACCCGTCTATGAACATTTGAACAACTTTGAAGCGCAGACAACAGAAGAACTGGTTACAGATCAAATTGACGAATGCGAAGATGACCATCCGTTCACAACAGTCTTCTACTACGGGCATATGGGCATCTCAAATACCACAGAGCTGGAATATCCATGGTGGAACTATGGCTTTCATGAACAAGCTGAATTGGACGATGAGGAACCCCCAATTATCTGGGATACAGACATCTACTATGCGCCCATGGTCGACAATCATCACTTTGTATTTCTCTGGGTGTGCAACAATGGAAACGTAGGAGGCGCAACAAGCCCACTTTATGGAATGCCTCGCTGCTGGACTAGACAGAGCCTCAGTCCCGACGGTTACGGAGACCCTCTCATCAGTGGTGATCCAGATAGCAGTGGCTATTGTTTCATAAGTTTTGAAGGCATGTCACCCGGCCTTGGCGAAAGCATGGAAGTCTTCCAAGGGAAAGAAGGATACAACAACTATAGAATGTGGCTCGTATTCTTCTACGCCTATATGCCAGGTGCGCAGGAATCAGTGAGATCAGCCCTATTTGACGCATCCTATTTTATTGGGTATGATGATGGCTGGCTTGATGACGAAAACAGGTTAAGAATAGGCTATAATTACACCTGGCCTGGCTGGATTGGTGACCCAGAAAACGAACCGGAGGTTATCCAGGTGCAGGCTATTACTCTGGTAAGTTGCGAATCTATGGCGACGTTTATAACAACTTGCCGTACACTGAAAATTATTGGATTTGAGGAATAAGAAATGAAAGCAACAATGTTTCGTGTGGGTCTCGTTCTTGCGCTGATTCTACCGCTTGTAATTATGCAAACACCGCTTGGTGTATCGGCGGAGTTGACTAACCAAGAGAAAGCTGTGGGGTTCTTAGCGAATGTTGTTGGGCTGGATCTCTCGCAGTATGAAGTTGAATTGAAATATTACAATGACTATTCTTCATACAGCAATAGGCTTGCTGATGCAGATGCAACGTATAAACTGATATCTGAAGGAAGCCAATTGACTGCAAAATTTTTCTTTAAGGATGACGCCAAATTTATATGCAGCATACTGGACCTGAAAGGTCCGTTGCTTCTAACTCAATCAGCCATTGACGTGCTTGCTTCTGCAAAGGGCTTTATGGAAAGATACCAAATCTTTACAGGAGCTTCGTATCTTCAGCCGTTAAGGGAAATGCTCCAAAACGTCACTGAATTGAAAAATACGACTTTAACTGTTGGCGATTTGAGGCTCAAAGTTGAACCCAGTCCGGTTGGCGAAGATTTTGTCACTTTTCAGTGGATGCACACACCCAACGGAATACACAACAGATTCACAAGGATAACACTAATGTTTAATAAGGGAATGCTTGAGCAATTTTCCGACAATTGGAACAGCTGTGTGGTTGGCACTTCTGACGTGAATGTTTCCGAGGAGCAAGCGATAAGCATTGCTAAGGAGCATGTAGCGGCTTATTCTTACACATTTGGAAACAGGACGATTGGCAACTTAACTATCAATAAGGATCTTCAACCCTTGGCAAGCCTGTCTATGCAGATCAAAAAAGATAATTTGCTCTACCCCTGCTGGGAGCTTCTTGTGCCCCTTGCCAAGGTTTACCCTGGCTTTGTCACTGGTATACACCTCTATTTGTGGGCTGACTCTGGCGAGTTGGCGCTTATCGAGAAATCAGGAGGCGGCGGAGCTATTTCTGAAAGCCCTATAACTTCTAATGATTCCCCTATAAATGGGGAAGATACAGAAGCTGCACAACCTAATAAGGTAGACAACCAGGCCTCATCGATAGCAGCAATTGTAATTGCCCTCGTAGCCATTCCTTTGGCAATTGCAGCAATCAGGGCAATCACTAAAAGAAGAAGCAAAAAAGAACATTCTCTACTTTTTTTCTGCAAGCGACCATACACCTGCCGTAGAAAAAGTCTTAAGAACACCCAACCATAACCAATACAGTAACACTTGTTGTAGAGGCGACGCACAATGAGAATGGACGAAGTATTCATAGTTGATGGAGTAAGAACAGCCATAGGCAACTTCGGCGGCGCACTCCGCGACATCCCCGCGGCACAGTTAGGCAGCAAAGTCATCAACGAACTCCTAAAAAGAAACAGCCTACGCCCAATCCCGCCAAAAGAAGCCACTGAATTCCAACCTAAACTCCTAAACCAAGGCTTAACTGAGCTGGAAAAGAAATTCTACACATGGAACCAAGCGCACAAAGAAATAGCCATAGACGAAGTCATAATGGGCAATGTCCTCCAAGCAGGACAAGGACAAAACGTGGCTAGACAAGCCGCAATCTACAGCGGACTCCCAAAAGAAACACCAGCATACACGGTAAACAAAGTATGCGCTTCAGGATTAAAAGCCATCAGCCTCGCAGTTCAAGCCATAACCACCCGAGAAGCCAACGCCATAATCGCAGGCGGCATGGAGAACATGAGCAACACTCCTTACGCATTAGCCAAAGCCCGATGGGGCTACAAGATGGACGTAACAGGACAAGGCGAAATACAAGACCTCATGGTTCTCGACGGCTTAATGGAATCGCTCTACGGCTACCACATGGGTATAACAGCTGAAAACCTCGCTGAAAAATACAACATCACCCGACAGGAACAAGACGAACTGGGATTACTTAGCCACCAAAGAGCACGCGCCGCCATAAAAAACGGCGTCTTCAAAAACGAAATAACGCCCTACGTTATTCCCCAGAAAAAAGGCGACCCAGTAATCTTCGACACCGACGAACGCCCGATGGAAACCTCACTTGAAAAAATGGCGAAACTTCAACCCGCCTTCAAAAAAGACGGCACGGTAACTGCAGGCAACGCATCAGGCATAAACGACGCAGCAGCCGCAGTTCTCCTCATGAACGAAGAAGCCTGCACGCAACTTGGGCTCAAACCGCTAGCGCGCATAATAGGCTTCGCCTCCAGTGCATTAGACCCAGCGTACATGGGCTTGGGACCGGTACCCGCTACAAGAAAAGCGCTTAAAAACGCGGGCATAACCATAGACGACATAGACCTCATCGAACTGAACGAGGCATTCGCAGCAACAACAATCGCCTGCATGCGCGAACTAGGATTAAATCTCAACAAAACAAACATTCACGGCAGCGGCATCTCACTTGGGCATCCCATAGGCTGCACAGGAGCAAGAATCGTTGTCACACTGCTCCACGCGATGAAACGAAACAACGCAAAATACGGCTTGGCAACGTTGTGCATCGGCGGAGGACAAGGCATGGCAATGGTTTTCGAACTAGCCCGCTGAGAACAACAAAGCATATGCATTTGCCTTCTGAAAACCACCGCTCGCGTTATCTTCTTATCTTTCCGCAGCAATAGTACTTAATCGAGTGATTCTGTTTGTTAACCATAGGCATAATTGGGAAAACAAACACAGGCAAAACAACCCTATTCAACGCGGCGACCCTCCTAAACGCGAAAATATCCAATTTTCCATTCACCACCAAAGAACCAAACGTTGGCACTGCATACGTCTGCGACATCTGCGTCTGCAAAGAACTAGGCGTGAAAGACAACCCGTTAAACTCCACATGCATCGACGGTTGGCGGTACGTGCCCATCAGGCTTATCGATGTGCCTGGCTTAGTGAAAGACGCATGGATGGGCAAAGGCTTAGGAAACCAGTTTCTCTCCATCATCGGGCAAGCAGACGCGCTCATTCACGTTGTAGATGCTTCAGGCTCAATTGACGCCGAAGGTAAGATAACGCAGCCTGGAAGCGGCAACCCAGTGCAAGACGCGATTGACGTGGAAATGGAAATCAACCTGTGGCTCGCCGACATAATCTCCCGCAACTCACAGTTCATAATTCGCGAAGCCTCGGCTTCTTCTCTCGCTGAAGCGCTTTCAAAGGCACTTTCAGGAGTAAAGGCTAGCCCCCTGCAAACTCTCCAAGCCTTAGAAAAGTCAGGGCTGAAAGACATTCCATTCGACAAGTGGAACGAAAAACAAATCCTCAAGTTCGCCGCGTTCCTCTTGCCAATCATTAAGCCCACGCTGATAATAGCCAACAAGATGGATATCCTAACCTCTGAACACTACATGCCACTGCTGACAGAGTATTACGGACGCAGTTTAGTCGCGGCATGCTCAGCCGAAGCCGAACTGGTTCTCAGAAGAGCGGAAAAAATGGGTTTGCTTCAGTACACACCAGTTCAAGAAAAATTCAAAGTAAAAAACAACGCTCAACTCACGGCGAAACAGCAAGCCGCATTGGACTACATTGAAAAACGTGTGATGCAAAAATGGATAAGCACAGGTATCCAGCAAGCCCTCAACACCGTCGCCTTTAAGCTTCTGAAAAGCAACATGGTTTACCCTGTCAGCGACGAATCCAAATACATGGATCATCATGGCAACGTGCTGCCCGATGTGCACTTGATGCCAGACGGCTCGACACCTCTGGATCTTGCCCGAACCGTACACACAAGGCTGGTGGAAAATTATATTTTAGCCATTGACGCCAAGACTGGAATACGGTTGCCGAAAGACTATACTCTGCGGCACAAGGACGTCATTAAAATCATGACTCGCCCCGTGGCTAAACAGCCGAAATAGCAAGCGGTGAAAAGAGCACCATAGGGGGCACCGCGTGAATTGAGCCGTTTATTCCAACAGTTTAATAACGCACCTTTACCTTGTAATTATCGGTGGGATGCCCTTTGTTATCTGCTTGCGTCTTGATAAGAACTGTGCACGGGAAATTTGACAATGTTGTCGCGTCTATTCGCCAGCTGAAAGCAGCCAAACGCGTTTTCCCAACGCTTGGACGATACGATGCCGTGGTGGATCTTGAGGCGGCGAACCTGCAGGAGTTGAATTCTACGGTGCTGCGGTTAGGCTGCATTGCCGGTGTTGTTTTCACGGAAACCCTCGTGGAGATACAGCAGGAGGCATGACTATGCTTGATGCGTGTATACTGTTGAAAGTTGTACCTACCAAGGCAAGCCTGATTCTGAGCACGGTTAGGAAGATTTGCGGCGTCAGAAAAGCGTACTTCACGTATGGGCGGTTTGATTTGGCAGTTTTCGTCGAAGCGCAAGATTACAAGCAACTGCGGGAAATCACAACCCAAATCAACGGTATTGAGGGTATACGAAGCACAGAAACCCTGCCTGAAGCTTGACTTTCCTCTTTCTTTTTTTGATGCGCCATTAAGGCTAAAAAATTGCAGCGACTTGGAAAATGGAAATGTCTAACGCTACATTGCTCATGTTGGAAAACGGGGAAATAAATTAATAACGGCAGATTTGAATATGTTGCTGCAGCGTAAGAGACGAAGTAGCTATATACTGGAAAAGAAAGTAGTCTAACTCAGGGGCCGGTAGTCTAGCTCGGTTAGGACATCTGCTTGACGTGCAGAAGGTCACCGGTTCAAATCCGGTCCGGCCCACCACAATTGCTTCTTTTCCTGCTGCTGATGGGCAACCCATTTTTGCTTGTTGAGTGCGTTTTTGTGGTAGGTTTTTTAAGTTGTTAAGCTGTATCCTTCTGTTATGCGGTTGTCTACTTTGATAGTTGGGGAACTGATTCTCCTATGTGCGTCGATACTGGTTTTTAGGAGTGTTTGGACTTTGCTTGACGAGTACTTCGGAAAATCTAATTTATGGCCGATGCTTATTCTGGGTGTGGTTTTTACTGTTATAGGTTTGGTTTTGGTTAATTATGAAGTGAAGTGCGAGTTGCAGAAGAAGAGGCAATAAGAGGCGTTTGCCGTCGGTTTCTGTGGTGTTGCTGATGCCCCTTGAGTTTTGCCTGCTGGCACTTTAGAACCCCGAGTATTTTTTTCAGTGGGGTTTTTTGGTTGTGTTTGCTTGTTTCAGCAGTTCTTTTCCCAGCAAGTCCAGTTCATGAGTTGAAAGGGTGTTTTTTGCTTCTGTGGTGCGTATGAAGTTTGGCAGTTGTTTGCTTCGCAGCACTGGGACAGTTGGGTTGCTGATTTGCAGGTGTACGTTTTTGTTGGCGAAGACGAGGATGCCGTGGACCCAGATGTTTTTTGACTTGAAGGCTGCAAGTGATTCTATTGCTTTTTTGACTCTTGAGGCGTTTCTTTTGGCTTGTTTGCTTGGGCTGCCTAAATCATAGTGAGTGAGGCGGTTTAGTTTTCCGCTTCGCGGGTTTAACCAGTTGTCTCCGTTGCAGATTATCTTGCCCGCGTAATTTTTTGTTTCTATGACGAAAATTCCGTTAGGTCCGAGGACGATGTGGTCGATGTTGCCGTATCCGTCGCGCAAGTTCACATCATTAATCAGGAAGTAATCGTCGCTTAAGGTTGAGGATAGCGTTTTGGCGACGCTTTTTTCTCCCTGATATCCTCGTCTGTAACCTGAATAGCTTCGGAATGACAACCAAGCGGAGATGAGCAGCGCCAAAAGCGATATTGCACGTATGCCTTCGTATTCGCCTACATTTACGTATAGGGGTGAAGTGGGCACAGCGGAAACTAAGACAACAGCAAATATCGCCATCAACAGAAGTGCGGCTGACAGTTTGCGTAATGCTTTTTGTTTGAGGTACCTGCTTGGTTTTTTCAAGATTTTCATAGTTTAATCCACTGTTGACTGCGTGCGTTTGATGTTGATTTTGCGTTTAGGGTATATTATTTATGTGGCTTGTTTTCTCCACGAACTTTTATTTGTAGTCTTTTGCTTGTAAGGTCAATCGGCGTTCTGATTTGCCCTGTTTCTTTGTGTTAAGCAGATACAGGGCTGCGCTGATTGCTACAACAACAGCACCAACAATCCATGATTCCGCAGGTAAAGAGAACATCAGGATGAGGCAGCTGATTGAGCCGAGCATTGCATTTGCGGGATAGCAGGGTGTTCTGAATTTTGTGGTGCATGAGCTTTTTCTGAGTTTGATGGCGCAGAGGTTTACAACCAGATGCGTAGCGAGCAGCGCGAAGCTCGTTATTGCTACGGTCTCTTTCAACTCCAGAGCAAACGCCAAGACTGTTAGGAGAAGACCCATTGTGAGAACTGAAAGGTACGGTGTCCCAAACTTGGCGGAGACTTTGGCGATTGATTTCGGAAATTGTCCGTTTCTTGCCATTGCGAAGGCAACTCTTGATAAACCAATTAAGCTTGTTAGCAGCACGCTTATTGTTGCTATTAGCGCTCCTGCGGAAACAAGTGTTAACATTGTGAAGTTTCCTGTTGGCTTAATCGCGTCAGCGATTGGTGCGGCTGACTGGGCAAGTATTCGGTAGTCCTGCATGCCTGTTGCTGCGAAGCCTGTTAAGACGTAAACGGCGATAGCTACAATCAGTGAAATTAGAATTGCTCGCGGAAGATTCTTTTCGGGGTTCTTCACTTCTTCGCCTAGTGCTGCTATTCTGCCATAGCCGAGGTAGGCGAAAAAGATGAAGCTTGCTCCCTGCAGAATCCCTGCGGCGCCGTTTGGGTTGAAATCGGCGAAGTTTTGCGGGTTGATGTGAAAGACGCCGAATGCGACAAATAAGCATAGGATGGCGATTTTCACGGCAACAAGTATATTGTTGACGGTTGTGGATTGTTTGATGCCGATTAGGTTCAAGCCAGTTAATGTTAAGGCTGTTATAACTGCAACGATTTTTGATGGAAGAATTGGAAAAATCGCTACAAAGTAGCTGGCAAAGCTGATGCTGATGGCGGCTCCTGCGACTATTTGTGCGAACAGCCATAAGCAGCCTATTACGAAACCTACAGAGGGTGAAATCAGCTCGTATGCGAACTGGTATGCGCCACCTTCTTTAGGTATTGCTGAGCCTAATTCGGCAAAACTGAAGGCGGTGAAGGAGGCAGCTATTCCAGCGATTATCATGGAGATTACGACGGCGGGTCCAGCGTACCCTACGGCTATTCCTATGACAGCGAATATTCCAGCGCCTATTATCGCGCCTATGCCGATTGACGTGGCGTCCAGAAGGGTTAAGTCTCGTTTTAGCCCCATTTCTAACCAGTGCCTTTATTTTAGCGGGAGAGGTTAATTGAGTTTCCTGTCTCAAGCCGCACCATCGAGTATTTGCTCATTCAGAAACTAGCTGCTGCCGCTGAATTTTACGTATCTATTTTTCGTAAGTGTTAAAATCTTGTTTGTCATTGTGTTGGGTGGTGGCGTGAAATGAAGTCGCTGCCAACATTTGCTTTCACTTCCTTGCTACTTTTCATGCTAATATTAGGAATGCTGCTTGTGGCGTCGTCATCTGTGAATTTCTTTCCAGACCCAATTCCAGCGGGCATTCAAATAACCAGCGGCGGCACCGTCACAGGAACCAACTTGATTCAGCGGAACGGCGACGTTTACACCCTTACGGGCGACATCTACTGTACAATTGTAATTCTCCGCGACGGAATAGTGCTTGATGGGGGAGGCTACACTCTCCGAGGCAGCGGCAGCGGCGCCGGCGTTTTTCTCCAAGAGAGAAGCAACGTGGTAATTCAGAACATGCGGATAGTGAATTTTGCGTATGGGGTCAAGTTCACCTGGCTGAATTATGGCCAACCAGCTGTCGCGAGGAGCAACACTGTCACTGGGAGCACATTCATCAACAATACTTATGGCATCGCCATTTATGATTTTTCAGAAGGCAACAAAATCTCAGATAATTACTTTGAAAACAACACCTACGGCATTGGGCTTTCTTCTCCGGGAAACAACGTGCTCAGGAGAAACCAGTTCTGGAATAACGCGGGCAGCATTTTTGACGGCGGCGCTAGCGCCAATGACATTGACACTTCGAACACGGTGAACGGCAAACCAGTTTGCTATTGGGTTAACCAGCACAATAAAACTGTGCCCTCTGGAGCTGGGTGGGTGCTGCTCAAAAACTGCAGCGGCATAACAGTTCAGGGCTTGAACATAGCGTCCAACGTGCAAGGCGTTTTGCTTCACAACACAAACGACTCAACGATTAGCGGGAACGTAGTATCCAATAATCTGGAAGGCATCACTCTCAGATATTCTCACGGCAACGTTATCTCAGGCAACCGCGTCAGCAGCAACAATGGATACGGCATCAGTCTCGAATATGTCTCAAACAACAACATCATCACTGAGAACGAAATAGCCAACAACGCGAAAGACGGCGTAAACTTCGGCTACTACACAATCAACGCTACCGTCACTGAAAACCATGTGACAGGAAACGGCGGCAACGGAATCTTCTTCCACGATATTCAACGCTCCACAGTCGCTGGAAACAACGCATCGCTCAACAAAGGCTGCGGAATCGGATTCGGCTACGGTCCAGGCATAATAACAGAAAACAACATTGCAGGAAACGACGTGGGCATCTGGCTCAGCAACGCGAATCAAAACACAATCACCTGGAACAATATAACAGAGAACACTGGCTGGGGCATAAGACTCGAAGGTTCCCAAGGAAACAACACCATACACCACAACAACTTCATAAACAACAGCATCACAGAAACACTTCAAGCAAGCATTTTAGGCATTTGGACATACCCCGGACTCAACAAACCTCCACAATGGAACGCCACAACCCCAATCATTACCCCAACTCCAGAGCCAGAAATGCCAAAATTTGCACCCGGCGGCGGCAATTTCTGGGATGACGGCAGAGAAGGAAACTACTGGAGCGACTACGTAAAGCGGTGTCCAAACGCCACAGAGGTTCAGAACACCGGCGTCGGCGACACACCCTACTTCATCAACGAGAATAACGCAGACCGATACCCACTCATGAACCCCGCCACCGGCAATTCTGCCTCACCAGTGCAACAGCAAGAGAGCGAAGATTTTGCCGAAGCAAGCTTACCAGTTGACAACGCAGTCGCCGTAACCACGGCAACAGCAACAGTTATAGGAATACTAACCGCCTCAGCATATCTGCTTCTCAAACGCAAGCATTCAACCGCGTAACTAAGCTAAAATAAACTTTACCGCATACAGAATAAACTGCACAACCAACTCTATTTGCACTTTAAATAGGGGGATATAGTTTTTTCCAAGCAACAGCGCACAGTGCACTTCCACGCGCCCAGAAAACACCCAAGAGCCCCAATTACCACAAACACCAAAACAACCACAGAAAGCCACCAGTATTTTTAAATATTCGTGTACCGTGCGTTAACAATGCCTAAGTGATAAAAACATGCCGAAGCAGGAAAAAGGAAAATCACATTCAATCCGCCCAGTAAGCAGAAGACCACCAAACTGGTGCAAATACCAACCAGAAGAAGTAGAAGCCTTCATCATCAAACTCGCCAAAGAAGGACACTCACCCAGCAGCATAGGCACCATCCTAAGAGACCAATACGCCATCCCACTCGTAAAGCCGATAACAGGCAAAAGCATAAGCGAAACACTCCGCGCAGCCGAACTGCTCCCCACAATGCCTGAAGACTTGGCGAACCTAATAAAAAAAGCCCAAAGCCTCGCCGTACACATGGAAAAAAACAAGAAGGATTTGCACAATAAACGCTCAATGCAAGTCATCGAAGCCAGAATACACAAACTCTCCCGATACTACAAACGCGAAGGCGTTCTGCCGCGAAACTGGAAGTACGAAGCAAAAATCGCCTCCGTAACCTAAACACAACTCAACTTTTAAAATTCACAACCAGCGACACCACCTTTAAATCCCAAACAACCCTATAGCCCACAGTGAACACTATGCCGCTAGACGAAACCGCAACCCAAAACTTCCTAAACTCAACAACACAAGCCGCCAAAATAATCCAAGAAAACGCAGAAAAAGACGGCTTCATTCACGTGTTCTCGCATCTGGACGCAGACGGAGTAGCCGCAGCAGGCATAATCGGCAAAACACTACACAGACTCGACACACGATTCCGCATCCGCGTAACCCAATGGGTAGACGAAAAAATCATAAACGAAATAACCGCCGACAAACCCCAACTCGTAATCCTCACAGACTTCGGAAGCGGCTACCTAGACCTGCTAAACGAAAAAACCCCAAACCAAAAAATCCTCATCCTCGACCACCACCAAACCACCACAACCCCAGAAAACCCCAACTTCGTGCACATTAACCCGCACCTACACGGCATAGACGGAGCAACCGACATCAGCGGTTCAGGAGTAACATACTTCGCAGCCAAAGCCGTAGACCCAAAAAACACCGACCTAGCACCCATCGCCATCGTAGGCGCACTAGGCGACATCCAAGACAAATACGAACAACGAAGCCTAGGCGGACTAAACCAAAAAATAGTCCAAGACGCCGTAAACGCCAACCTACTCAAAGTCGAAAAAGACCTCATGCTCTTCGGCAGAGAAACACGCCCCATCCACAAAACCCTCGCCACCACAACCACCCCGTACATACCAGGCATAAGCGGCGAAGAAAGCGCAAGCGTCGCATTCCTAAACAGCCTAGACATAAAACTAAAAGACGGCGAAAAATGGCGAGCACTCAGAGACCTAACAGACACCGAAAGAACAAAACTCTGCTCCGCACTCGCCGAACACCTGCTCTCAAAAGGCTTACACTTTGAAGTAGCCAACCTCATAGGACACGTTTACATACTCACCACAGAAGAACAATGGACACCCCTCAGAGACGCCAGAGAATTCAGCGTACTCCTAAACTCCACAGGACGCATGGACAGACCAAGCCTAGGCATAGCCGTCTGCATGGGCGACAGAACCACCGCACTCGAAGAAGCAAACAAAGCACTGGAAGACTACCGAAAAAACATAAACAAATACCTCAACTGGATAATCGAAAAACCCGAACGCATGCAAGAACTCGAAAACATCTACGTAATCCGCGGCGACAACTTCATAAACGAAAAAATCATCGGCACAGTCTCAAGCATACTAGTCACCAGCCTAGCTAAAACAGAAAAACCCCTCATAGCCTACGCAACAGTGGAAAACGAAAACGTAGCCAAATTCTCCGCACGCACAACAGACATCGCCGTCCACAAAGGCATAAACCTCGGCGAAGTCATGCGCATAGCATCCGAACAACTCAACGGAAAAGGAGGAGGACACAACATCGCCGCAGGCTGCCAAGTCCCCATCGACCAAATCGAGAACTTCATAAACACAGCCAACGAACTAGTAGGCAAACAACTGAAAGGCGAAAAAATTGCAGGCAACAATAACCCTTAGCTACAGCGACGAAAAAACCGCCCAAGCCATAACCAACGCAGTCTCCCCAGACAACCACAAAACACCACCAAACCTAACAATAAAAACATACAGAAACGACAACACCGTCATCACAGAAATCACAGCCAAAGAAAAACTCGCCACCTTCATAGCCACAATCGACGATCTACTATTCAGCGCATCCACAGCAGAAAAAACACTCCAAGCAGTGAAACAGAAATAACACAGAACCAACACAATCACCCCATAACTCGCCCTCACAATTTTATAGATCCGCACACACAGCAAGTTCACTCTCCAAACATCAAAGCCACAACAAAAACACTCTTGAGAACAAAAAATACATAAACAACCAAGCATTTCTCATAGACAACAGGAGAAAACTAAAATGGCAAACACAGTCCTCGTCAAAGACATAATGTCCACAGACGTAAAAGTAGTCCAAAACGAAACAAGCGCCCAAGAAGTAGTCGCAATAATGGCAAAAAACGACATAGACGCAGTGCTAGTCGTTCAAAGCGGAAAACCCACAGGCATAATCACAAACCTCGATGTCATAATACGCGCAATCCAACCCGGAGCAAACCTAAACTCCATAATAGCCAGAATGATATACACCAACCCGCTGGTAACCATAGAAGAAAACGCAACAGTCGAAGAAGCAGCAGAACTCATGAAAAACTGGAAAATCCACCACTTGCCAGTAACAAGAAAAGGCAGCCTCGTAGGCATGATAACCTACATCGACCTCGCCTTCGCAGTCCCCGCACTCATACCCACACTGAAAGAACTCTGGCGACCCACAAAATAACCAAACACGTCACTACAAATCCAAATCCAGACAAACTCGAAAAAGCAGGGCGCTCAGCCTGCCCATTTTTTTGTTCAAACACCACCAACCTACGCACCAACACACAATACCCGCAAAACAAAAAAATCCTACAAAACTCGAAATAAAATAGAAAAAAAGCAGCATTTTAACTTGTTTCAGCCGCTACATTCTGACTGCTTACACCTTGAAGCCGCGCTTCTGTGGCTTACTCCACGGTCTTTTCCCAACTGGCGAAGAAATCTAGAACTTCCGGACAACCGTAAGTTCTCAGTCTCTGCCTAAGCTCCACCTTGTCAACCACTGCTTTCTGGAAATCCTGAATCTGACTAGCCTTCTCAGCAAGATACAGTATACCGTCAATGCCTGTCCTTCCAGCGCGAACAGAAACCGTAATCAACTCGCTTGTCGTCGGAACCTCTCGCGGATCATCACCTGGACCGAAAACATACAGGCTAATGTACACCGGCTTCTTCAGCAACTTCTTGAACGCCCTGCACAGCATCTCCCAATACCACGGCGTAGCATAGTTCTTGCTGAACATCACAACATTGAAAGCGTCAGCATACTTCGCCATGTCATCAAAGTCAATGCCATAGCGCTCATAAGAATTCACTGGATCAGGCTGCAAACTAATAACGAGCTCATTTTTCACTCGCTCCCTAATCTGCGCCATATACTCTGTGATTTCTTTCCTGCGCCACTCAAGCCAGCTGAGCCCACTCTTCTTCCACAGCGCATTACATCGCGGACAAGTGCAGTGTCCATGGTCAGCAAAATGGTGGCTGTTCGTCCAAATGCCCGGCGAATGCTTGGCAACGTCTTCGATGTAATCCAACTGCTCTGCCCTATGCTCGGGCTGTGTTGCACACAGTATGTCCCAGCGCACGTTGAAGTTGTCGTTTGTCCTCCATGCAGGACCAAGCGGAGATTGCGAAATCCAGTCTGGGTGATTACGAGCGGTAACGTTGTCTCCGAAGATAGCGATGTTGCTATACATGTCAGGTTGCGGTGGTAATCGTCTGCCTACTTCTGGTTTGACACGGAAAAGGTCGAAGTCAAAGCCCGGAACCTTTTTGGGTTCAAACAGGTATGTGCCGAATCTCATTGTTTTCACCTTTTACGAGTGGAAAACGTGAGGCAATGTTATAAAGTTTTGCGTAATCAGTAGTTGATTCGCTGAAAGATTCCTGTTGCAGTACAACATGGTTTCAGACCACAGCCATTTCAGGCAGAATCGCAGTCTACCTTTGAATCCATAACAAACCAGAGAGCACAATTTGTAACCTTTTTAACTCAAAACGCTAACTCACATAGTAAGATGAGACCATGCCCATAAAATACTTTCCAGCTCCCGAAGTCAAAAAGCAAGTGGACGAAATTGCTTCCGACTTGGACTTTTTCCATATCGTGCCCCAATTCGTTTTTTGCGTCCGAAGCAAAGGCTCCAAAGCCAAACGCACAATAGCGCGCATTCACGGGTTAGGCAAAATCTGGCAAGAAGTACTGAACCTTCCAACTGCCTACACCATTGAAGTTGTCTCAGAGATTTACGACAAAATGTCCAAGGAAGAAAAAGAGAAAACTCTGATTCATGAACTCTTGCATATTCCAGGCGGCTTCTCAGGAGGATTCAGACCACACAAAGGTTATGTTGAACGAAAGACTGTGGAAATGCTGTACAAGAAACTGCAGCAAACAAGGGCATCCAAGAAACACAACAATTGCCAGTAAGATAATCCGTGGAGTTCATGTGAATGTTTTTAAGGGTGGGAAAGGACTGGAAAAACAAGTTTGCCTAAGAAATACGCCACACTTAAAGAGGATTAACACGTGAAACACACCATTCACAGCCTAAGACACAATGGAATATACGTTCCACAATACGACCACAAAGGCTTCAGCATCAAAATCCGAGGGCAAACGCTGAAGCTGGCTCCGAAAAGCGAGCAGATGGCTATCGCTTGGATAAGAAAAGCACAGTCAACAGCATCTCCGCCAGACAAACTCTTCTTCAAAAACTTCATGCAAGACTTCGTGGAAGCCCTCAAGCAAGAGAACCCTTCACTCGAATTCTTATCCGAATACGCATCAAACTATGGAAAAGATATAGAAAATGACGATTTTGAGATTCCGACCAGCGGACAAACCGCAGTTTTTGCAGGCATCGATTTTACTGAAATTGCGCAATATTTGGAGCAGGAAAAGACAAAAAAGCTCAACATGACTCAAAGCGAAAAGAAACAGCAAGCCGAGCAGCGGAAAGCACAGAGAGAAAAACTAAAAGAAAAGTACGCATATGCTTTCGTTGATGGAGAAAAACTGGAGATAGCCAATTGGACAGCGGAACCATCTTGTCTTTTCGCTGGTCGCGGCGACCACCCACGACGCGGCAAATGGAAAGAAGGACCCAGCGAAGAAGATATAATCCTTAACCTGTCTCCTGACAGCCCGCGCCCTGCTGGAAACTGGAAAGCGGTTGTTTGGGAGCCTGACAAAATGTACATTGCCAAATGGCAGGACAAGCTTACTGGAAAAATGAAGTACGTGTGGTTCTCGGACTCCGCGTTTCTTAAACAGAATCGTGAAAAAGAGAAGTTTAAAAAAGCAGAGAAGTTGGGCAAGCAGATTGCGAAGATTGAAGAGCACATACTGCGCAACCTTGATGCAAAAGACGAAACGAGGCGGAAAGTTGCCACGGTGTGCTGGCTCATTCTTAAGCCGAACATGAGGGTTGGCGACGAAAAAGACCCTGATGAAGCAGATACTGTTGGCGCGATAACGTTGAGAGCCGAGCACATCAAGATTGAAGGTGACGTACTGCATTTTGACTTTCTCGGGAAAGACTGCGTCCGCTGGGTCAAATCGGTGCCAGCGCCGCCGTCGGTTATTAGGAATATCCAGCAGTACATGGCGGATACAAGCAAGGAATACCTTTTTGAAGGCATCGATTCCAAGAAGGTTTCTAGGTTTCTTATGGAGAAAATGCCTGGGTTAACCGCTAAGGTTTTCCGAACGTGGCGTTGCACAAAAACCGTGAAAGAAGCGCTTGAGGCAAGCGGAGTCAAGAAGAGCGACCCTGAATACCTTAAGGCTTTTGGCGCGAAGATGGCTAATTTGAAAGTGGCTGAGGTAGCGAATCACAAGCGGAAGGTTCCGCCTAATTTTGACGAACGCTTAGCCAAAAAGGAAGCCAAGCTAAAAGAGCTTTATGCACAGTTGGAGATGAAGAAGGCTGCGGGTAAAAAAACCGAGGCTCTTGAAACAAGGATTGAAAAGGCTAAGCGGGATATAGAGCTAACTAAGCTCACTAAGGAGTATAATTTGGGGACTTCGCTTAAGTCGTACATTGACCCCACAGCATACGTGAAATGGGCGAAGTCTGTGGACTTCAATTTGGAGAAGTTTTATCCTAAGACGCTGCGAAAAAAGTTCAGTTGGGCACTGGGCAAAGTCGAGTGAGCAAGCTTATGCGGATAATTGAGACGAAAGGCGGCACAGTAATCGAGGTGTTTGTGAAGCCCAGCCAACCGCGGTTCAATGTTAAAATTGACGATGGGGAAATCGCGGTTTTCTGCACTGAAGAGCCAGTTAAAGGTAAAGTGAACAAAGAACTTTTAAAAGAGCTTTCGCGACTTTTCAATGCTAGAGTTGAGATTGTTTCAGGTGTGGCTTCGAGGCAGAAAAGATTGCTGATAGCCAATACCGAGAAAAGCGTTGTGGAACAAATTTTGTGCGTCCTTTGATGTGTGCATTTCAGTTGGCAGCGGATTACAGATGCTTGCGCTAGCCCATTGCAGAAGCAAGAGGAGTAAAAAAATAACCTTTATAAGTGTTCAATAACAAATTTTGTCAGTAACAGAGACTTGAAATGAAGTCTTCAGCTGCTTGATACAGTAATTTCCACGTTGCATAGAAGTATCCGAGTATCAGAGTTTGTTGAATGCGACTGTGCATAGACGAAATATCGCATATAGGCGCGGTGGGAGAATGAAATGCCCTAGGAAAGCGCTCTGCGCAGTCTCAGTAGCGGTGGGTCTAATAGCGGCGACGGTTATTCTCATTCAAGCATTTAACAGTGCTCCAAGAGAGTTGACACTTCAAGACCAAGCGGTTTCCTTCATAACCTATGTGGCTGGCATCGACTTATCAAAGTGCAATGTGAGCATAACTATGAATCAGCCTTATGAATTCGACGGTGTAATTCGAGAGTCTTTAAGATTAATCTGGAATCAAATGGAAACGCCTATGACATAATTTTGACATTCATAAATGGAACCCTTACTAACTATGATTTAAGCTCCAGCCATTATACACAGTCGCTGCCACCTCAGCTTCAACCGTTTCCCGTTACAGCGCTTGATGCCGTTAAGGGTTTTCTGCAGAGATATCATGCTTACTCAAAGTCTTCAATTGCTCAGGAAGCGCTCGGTGTTCTGGACGGTGTTTCTGAATTAAAGACTATGAATGTCACCGCAGGTAACCTGAAGATGCGTGTTGCAGATGGCAATATTGACTGGTTGCGCGTAGTCAATGACCTCGAGTTTCACACAGGACTAAGCATCCGTTTAAACAACTGCATCGTGAATGGTTTCTGGGACCATTCAAGTCTTTATCGCATAGGCAGCGCTGAAGTTAATATTCCCCGAGAAGAAGCCATACGCATGGCTCGACAAGAAGCAAAAAAAGTTACCAAAGTGACTCTTTGGGGCATTGGGACATTTCCGTTTAAAGTAGCGGAAGAACCGCTTACAGTGTACCTGTATGTCGGAACTGGAAACTTTACGATGTATCCTTACTGGCATGTTTGGTTTCCTGCTGATCCAGAAGTACACAGTGTGACAGGCATTGAAGTGAGCATTCGGGCTGATACGGGAGAAATAGCCTATTCGCGTACAACGCGGGGTTTTGGAACCGCAATTCAATAGCATGCTGGAAGCACCAACATATTTGGAGGCTATTAGTGGTTCATTGCAGAAACCTATAGAGGGTCTATCGCTGTGACTACTTCTTCGGACTGCTAGAATTCAGAACACGCAACGCTATTGGCAATCAAGGGAAAACACGAATAAGCAGAGCGTTCTAATATCTGTATACACTGTCAAGTATGTTCTGCTGACTAATAGGCTTTGATAAGGTGAGGTAAGGGTGGCTAAAAAAATCAGTTTCGGCGTGTTCCTTCCTTTCTACGCTTTCCAAAACCAAACGGCTTCCTCGTCACTGTTCAGTCGCCTGCAAGATGTGGTTTTGGAGTGTGAACGTTTAGGGTATCATTCCGTGTGGCTGGATGACCACCTAATGTTCGGCAGAAGCCCAATACTTGAGTGCTGGACAACTTTAGCCGCGCTTTCAACCGCAACCACGCGCATAAGGCTAGGCACGATGGTTACGTGCGCTTCGTTTAGGCACCCTGCTTTGCTTGCGAAAATGGCTGCAACGCTTGACGTTATTTCAGGTGGCAGGTTAGAGTTCGGAATCGGCGCAGGCGCCCAAGAATCCGAGCAAAGCGCCTACGGCTTGCCGTTTCCAGAGCCACGCATTAGAATAGAGCGGTTGGATGAGGCACTGGCGGTTATTAAGCGAGTGTGGACTGAAGACAAAGCTAGCTACACGGGAAAGCATTACAACATTAAGGACGCTGTATGCGAGCCTAAACCGATTCAGAAACCTCATCCGCCCATAACCGTAGGCGGTAGCGGAGAAAAGCTAACCCTGAAAGTCACGGCGCGGCACGCTGACCGGTACGATTGGGGGTACGTGCCCTCTCTGGCGCTTTATAGGCATAAGCTGGATGTGCTGGCGAATCATTGCCGCGCGGTGGGCAGGGATTTTCAGGAAATAGAAAGATCCTATTGGCTTGGCGGTCAAGTAATAATCGCCAGAAACCGCGAAGAAGCGCATGGAAAAATCGAGGCGATGAAGCCGAAGGACATGGCTTTAGCTGATTTTGAACGAACCACCTTTGTAGGCACTCCCCACGAGTGCTTAGAAAAGGTGCAGCCGTATGTTGCTTTGGGCGTGTCGCATTTTATGCTGTTTTTCGGTGATTTACCGAACCTGAGTAGCCTGCGCTTGTTCGCAGAGACTGTTCTCCAACAAATGCAGGCGCCCAATTGAAATTTTGGAAGCGGCTGCTTGCCATTTTTGGATTGTAGCGTATATAGTGATTGTAGACCCTTATCTGTGAACGTTCGGGCAGTTGTGAAAAAAGAAAGGTATATTATTGTTGCAATTCTTGGTGATTATGGAAGCAGCCTTGAGTCTGGATGAATACTGGCGAAAGCGCAACTTCGACAAAACAACCGAACCAGCAGGCGAACTAAAAGTGAACGATGAAAAAATATATGTGATTCAGAAGCATGATGCATCACAGTTGCACTTTGATTTGCGCCTAGAAATAGACGGTGTGCTGAAAAGCTGGGCTGTGCCGAAAGAACCACCAGTTGCGCAGGGTGTGAAGCGGTTGGCGGTGCAGGTTGAGGATCACCCGGTGAGTTATGCTGGTTTTGAAGGAACCATACCTGAGGGCGAATACGGCGCAGGCACGGTTGAAATCTGGGACAAAGGCACTTACAGACTAGTTGAGCGGAAGGAAGACAAACTCATCGTTGAAATTAACGGCGGAAAACTGAAGGGCTTCTATGTGCTGGTGCGGCTTAAAGACACAAAGAATTGGCTGTTTTTCAAAAAGAAATAAGCATGGTTAAACTTGCGGGTTCCTTCTACGTACAGCTTCTGCTGATAAAGAGTTTACAGGATTGTGAGTTTGCCGTATTTGCCAACGTTAAGCTGGATTTCTCCCTTGAAGCTGGTCACATAACCGTTTTCTATCTTGATCCTGTCGTTAACGTTCACTTGGTCTATCTGCTCGTTCCACAGAGTCAATTTTATGCTGCCTGTCTCGTCTGCAACCACGGCGTCGGCTACGGTGTAGGTTTCATCTTTGAATCTGGACATTACTTGACGAGGGTTGCCCTTCTCAGTTACTTGCGCTTCAACTTCGACGCGCTTCATTCCGTTCCTTAAATCTTTAATGTTCAATTTTTTTCCTCTCTTTGTTGTAGATGAGCTTTCAGCTAAAGGTTTTCATGTGCAGAAAAGCCCTTCAATAATATAAATCTTGCTAACCATTGAAAAGACCCCTCCGCAGCCTTTTATCTGAACAGGCTACATGCCGAGGACGAAGCTTAGGATCAGCAGCGTTAACAGGAAACTGGCAACTGATGTGAGAAGACTCTTCATCCACCCGAACTGTTGGAAACTTGGAGCGTTTTGAACAGGTTGAGCTGTAATGTCACGCACAATTAAGGCGCCTAACGCAACAATCCACACGTATATTGCTATCTGAATGTAGCCGCTAATCGTTGAAACTGTGGCTATGGAGTCCAAGATGACTTGGTATGCGATTTGGAATTCGCCAGAAACACCAGCCAGCACTTCAAGGGGGTAAGAGATTCTCGGCAACGTCGTATAAACACCCGTCAATATTACTGCTTGCACGACCACAGCGACCAGCGCGAAGCCGACAGCCACCATGAGAGGCTTCCAAACCACATTGCCTTTTAACCCCTTAATCAGTACATAAATGAGCCCTGTCAGCAGCAGCCACTGGAAAAGAAACGGCGTAATAGCATTCAACGCTGACGAAGCGAGATACGAAACTCCGTACATCTCCAATGGCCCCATGAAGATTCCTCTGAAGAAAAGACCGTCAACACGCAGATCTACATTTTGATCGCTAGACCATGCGAACTCCAGTTTTATGCCTGTTATGTTTTCCCATTTAGCCTCAGCGCCGCTGCTTGTCCACCCGATTCCAGAGCCAACCTGAACAGTGATATTGCTCCAAACGTTCCCACTGCTGGCGGAAAACTCGCTCGTTAAGTCTCGGGTGAAGCTTGAACCACTCAGCGAGTACAGGTGCAAAGTGACGCATTCAGGTTTAGCACTAGGAGAAGCTACTTTTATTCTGAAGGAAACATTCTTGAATCCGGCAACCCCGCAATTCACGGACTGCCCGAAATCTTTAAGCTCCAGCCAAATGCTGCTGAGGTTTGAGGCAGAAAACTGGACGCTGTTTTTCCCATAATATGTGCTGTTTACATAATCCAACGTATTATTGCTTACCACTACACCTGAGCTTGCTTGCCACAATGCAGAATCCTGCGTCCACATATCGCCTTGACCCACTGCAGGCAAGGTCTGTTCAATATAGGATTTAGACGCAATAACGTACGCGGAGCCAAGTTGCGCCACTACAAAGATGATCAGCAGAACAAATGGTCCCAAGTATTTTGGTTCTTGAATTATTTTTTTGAATGCCTTATGCGGCGCATACAAGACTTTTAGGATATCATCTGCAACCAAGATCATTAAGCTCCTTTTATTCACATCAACATTCCAGTCTATTAAATGTTCGTCACATTCCCAGCTTAAGCCTGCGGTAAGTCGGGTAATCCACATACTCCACAAACGGGTTCTCAGCTTGAAACTTGACAGTAGCCTTCTGGCGTTGGCGCTTGTCAACAATCTGACTTGTCGTCCTAAGCAGATAAGCGTCACTTCCCGCGCCTGAACCGTAACTCGCGATTAAAACACGTTCCTCAGGCTTCGCGATATCCAGCACCGCGGCTAAACCAACAGGCGAACTGCCAGAGTACGTGTTGCCGAACCTGTTAACCTGAAGCGAAACCGCAAACTGCTCATCCTTGAAACCCAATTCTCTTGCCACTCTTACTGGAAACTGCGGATTAGGCTGATGCGCCACAAAATAGCTAATATCGCTTGCCTGCAAGCCAAGTTGCTCCATCAATTTTGACGCTGCCTTTCTAACGTGCTTAAAGTAAGCTGGGTCACCTGTGAATCTTCCACCGTGCATTGGGTATGCTTCGCCGTCTCTGCGCCAAAAATCAGGCGTATCCGAAGTGCATGAGTACCACCCTTCAACCTCTGCGATTACATCATGCTTGCCAAAAATGAACGCTGCGCCGCCAAACCCAACGAACAGGTCCAGTTCGCCTCCGGGGCAGCCTCTAGGCGCTGCTTGAGAATTATCCGCTCCGATAACCATAGCACAGTTGATACCTGCTCTCGGGTAGTTTACCAGCGACGCAGCGTCCTTGAACATGCTTGTGGCTGCTTTGCACGCGAACTCGGTGTCCACTGCGTCCACGCCTTGGACATCTCCGTCCTCTTCGCCGAGTTTCAGGACCTGCGCTACTTTTGAAGCTATGGGCTTCACAGCATACGGGTTGGATTCTGAGCCTACGTAGACTTTGCCAACCAGTTTGCTATCTACACCAGCGTGTATCAACGCCATTTTTCCAGCTTCAACCGCCGCCGTCACCGCGTCTTCATCAATGAACGGCACTGAACGCTCAAGCCCTTCTTCCTTTATTCTGAAGCGTGAAGTATAAACGCCGTAGCCTACAATACCCGGCACATCATACTCCTTCTGAGGCGGAGCAACCACGTATTTCTGGTGAGGGTAATATTCATCGGCTAGGGTGAACGCTAATGAAATTGTGGGCACCACATCGTTTCTATCTACCGCGTATCGCCTGCGAAAACGCGGAACAACTTCGCGCCCTTCAAGAGCCGAAAAATCGGGGATTTCACCGTCCTTCACTATGCGGTCAGTCAAGCGCCCTGGCACACGGATTTTTCCGTCATGAAAAGAAATTATGCCGTGAACGTAGCTGCCGAGCTTCGTGAACTTGTTAGTGGGTTCAGTGACTAACGTGCATAATTCAAGTTTGCCTTTCTCAAAGAACAGGTCTATGTTGTCCATTTTTCCGTAGCTTTTCCTGCCACAGTTTCCGCAGTAGTCTCTGATCTCAAAATACTCTTTTCCGCAGAGTTGACAGCGTGTGGCTCTTAGCCTATCGCCGAGATAAGAGACTCTTCGCTCTATGGGTTCACTGCTCATAAACTCATTCTCTCCCTAAAATGCAAACGTAACTCTTGGTGCCGAAGCCTTCCATCTCAAGCGAGCACCCGCACTTCAGCGGCGCATCGATGGTCACCTGCCTTTCGCCTGCTTCGCCTCGCAACTGCTTAAAAACTTCAAATAGCTGGGCTCCGCCCGTAGCGCCGAGTGGGTTTCCGTTGGCTTTTAGTCCGCCGTCCATGTTGGTAAAGAGTTTTCTGCCGTTAAACTCGTAGTAGCCTTTGTAGTCTCGGCAGCTCTCGTAGATGTTTTTCCAAGCTGTTCCCGCTTCGCAGAAGCCCATGTCTTCAAGGGACACCATCTCCATGACGGTGGATTGGTCATACAATTCGGCAACTTGAATGTCTCGGAGGCTGGAACCGGCCATTTTCAAAGCGTTTTCCATGGCGATTTTAACTGCGATAAAGCGGGTTAAATCTTCTCTTGATGAATAGTTGAGGTAGTCTGTGGCTGAGGCACAGCCTAAAACGTAGACGGGTTTATCGGTTATCTTTTTGGCAATTGCCTCGCTTGTGAGGATTAACGCTGAGGCTCCGTCAGAAATTGGTGCGAAATCGTACAGTCCCAGCGGTTTCCGCGCTGCCTTTCGCGCGTTTAGCACTTGGTCAATTGTTATTTTTCTCTGGAACTGTGCGTAAGGGTTTTTCGTGGCGTTGGCGTGGTTTTTCACGGCGACCTGCGCCAGTGCAATGTTCAGTTTGTCAAGGTTTTCGCCTGTGACGCCATATTTTTTGATGTAGGCGCGGAGCATGAGTTCGTGATTTACTTCGGGTGTGCCTCCAGCGTAGTAGCTCCATGGGTCTTCAAGCAGCATGAGGTCGTCGCGGATTTTGCTCCAGCGGTCAGTCATCTTTTCTATGCCGCCTACGAGAACGATGTTGTATATGCCCGCTTGGATGGCGTGGCACGCTGTCAGCAATGCAGCGCTGACTGAGCGGGTGACTTCCATTGGAGCGTGAAGTTCTGTGAGTTCTGACAGGAAGCCTTCTTCCAGCCCGAGTTTGTTTGTGATTGGCAGGAAACAATCTGAAAGGTAGCAAGCTTCCAGGTCGCGGCGTTCTATGTCGCATTCGCGTGAGGCAGCGAGCCAAGCTTCTTCGATGAGTTTTTCTGGTTCTTTTCCGTAGTGTTCGCCGAACTTGGTTCTGCCAACAGCAACTACCGCTGGGCGATTTTGCATGGTATTAACTCCTGTTTAATAGCAGATATCCTTTTTCAAGAAGACTTTTAAGTGTTTGCCAAATTCATGTCTTGTTTCAGTTTACTTGTTGTTTATCGGTGGGTTGAGCGAATTGCACGGGAGCCAACAATAATTAGGATTATGCCGCTGATTAGTTCCACAACCGTCATCAAATCAAAGACGCCTGCAATCGCTTTTGAGACGCTTAAGGCGGTCATTAGGACGCCGACGAAGAATAGAACTGTTCCGAGGTAGAACCAAAGAGTCCTAGCCACAGCATCACCATTGCTCAAGTGGCAAGTTGCGTCTTTTTAAATTTGCGTTAATGCATGCCCGTTACTGTGGCGAGTTGAGAATCTCTGTCTTCGTTAGCTTCTGCTTAAGCCGCTTAATCAGGTCTTCGAGAGCTGGGCTTAAGTCCACAGGGTACGCTGGCGCAGCTGTTAGCTTCTTATATTTCTGCGGCAGTTTTGACAGGTTCTCGAGAGCAGTTGCACGAATTTCGTTTAATGAGGGCAGTGTGCGGATTATTTTGCCGTTTTCCATGACTCTAACCAGCAGTGGTTCGCCCTCAGTTTTTTCATCTGCCAAAGCGATAACGTCTTTTGTCAAGAAGCCTTTCTTGTCCTTGTGCCTGAAGACTTGTTTTCGCCCCGGCAGCGTGGTTTTGCCTTCGCTTAGTTTCATTATAGGCGTAAAGTCGCCTTTTGCGCTTGCTGTTTCGCACAGTTTATAGATTACGTCAACATACGGTCTGTCAGCGGAGGTGCCCATTTTGGTGCCTACGCCGAATGCGTCAATTGCGGCGTCTTGGTTTAGCAATTTGGCTATGCGGTATTCGTCTAGGTCACCGCTGGCGAAGATTTTTACGTTTCTTAAGCCGTTGGTATCCAGTAGTGCACGGATTTTTTTGCTTGTTTCTGTCAAGTTGCCGCTGTCCAAGCGTACTCCATCGAGTTTGTGACCCGTTTTTTCGAGTTCTTTGGCGACGATTATGGCTTTTTCTGCGCCTGCTAACTCGTCGTAGGTGTCAATAAGCAGCGTTGACTTGTTGGGGAATGTCCGGGCGAAGGCTCGGAAAGCGTCTATTTCCTTTTCGAAGGACATCACGTAAGAGTGCGCCATGGTTCCGAACACTGGAATGCCGTAGACTAGCCCAGCTAGAACGTTTGAGGTGCCTTGGCAGCCTGCTATGTAGCTGCTTCGGGCTACTTTCATTCCTGCGTCGATGCCGTGTTCTCTTCTTAAGCCGAATTCAATTATGGCTTTGCCTTTGGCGGCGGTTACGACGCGGGAGGCTTTTGTGGCGATTGTAGTTTGCAGGTTAACTGTGTTCAGCAGAAAAGTTTCAATTAGTTGCGCTTCGATTATGGGCGCGGTCACCCTGATTAGGGGTTCGCATGGAAAAGCAACGGTGCCTTCAGGGATAGCCCACACTTCGCCTGTGAACTTGAAGTTTCGGAGGTAATCAAGAAACTGCTTACTGAAACCTTGTTTCTGGAGGTAAGCAAGGTGTTTTTCGGTGAATTTTACGTTTTCGAGGAAAAGGAGAACCTGTTCTAAACCTGCGAACAGAAAATACGAGCGGTTTTCAGGCAAGCGCCTTATGAACAAGTCAAAGGTGGCTGGCGCAAGCTTGTTGTTGTCAAAGTAGCTGGCACACATGGTTAACTCGTACAAATCAGTGAATAAGCTCATGTTTTCTTCTTTCGCGAAGTCCCAGTACGTGCTCATGGGTATACTGCTATTGTAAGAAGATTTATTCCTTTTCTAAACCGCATTTCCTTTTTCTGATAACTGATTTCTGGCTTTTCTATAATAGAAGTTTTGTTAAATGTCTTGTCTGCGATTCTGATGGGTAATGAAACGTACCTTAACGTATATAAGTTGTTATGGAAATTACCTTGTTTAACGGAGGCTTTGCTGTGAGAAGGAAAGCTTGGTCTCTGCAACAAACCAGTCGTCGGGTTCCAGCTTGTTTTTGTTACGAGTATATTGAAAAGGCTGGATTGGCTGTTAATGCTTCCGACATTGATGCTTTAACAAGTAGATTTAAAAGCGGTGTTAGTGAAACAGAGCTGGTGACTGATGCCTTTATTGTATCCTATTAAGCGCGTCTTCCGCAACTGGAGCCTCTTTGTCGCACTGTTGGTTGGCATAGTTTTGGCGTCTACTTTTTTCGCAAGCATCAACATAAAAGCCAACCTTGCTGCCCGAGAAGCTCTGGACCAGCAACTCAGCGGCATCATCACAGATTTAGAGTTTAACGCATATCTCAACGTTACAAATTTCGCGTTTGCTATGGAAAACATTTCAAGCATCGACGGAGTCAAGAAAGTCGATGCTGTAGCTAGGTTCAGCTTGCCCGTATCATTATCAAGCAACAACTACACGACCATCGAGTATACTTCAATGGCGTCCATGCCTAATTCTTCACGGATTTATGATGAATGGTTAAACAAGCCTGTAGATGGAATAAAAGAGAATGAAACCTACATCGTAGCAGACACGCCCTTGGCGAAAAAAGTCGCCATAGGCGACAACATTTCGGCAGCCATCGAGTTTCCAACCCCAAAATGGGACAATAGAACCATTGTTTACGTCAATTTCACCGTAGCAGGATTCGCGGATCTTACTGATACGGGCTACGCGCTTGTTTCAGGGAACACTTTCTATATTTCGCCGCGCACGCCCACAGAAGCCAAGCAGAGTTATTCTTACAGATGGGACATGATGATTATAAGCTGGGAAAACACACTTGAAAAATTCTGGGTTGACGCTCCGAACGGAACTGTTTCCACGACATTTTCGATTTATGTCGACCGCGACAAGCTTTTGAGCCCATGGGACACGGCGACATCCGCTAAAAACGTTCAGATAGTAGCTGATAACATAGAGAATAATGTTCTCGCCAACTTTGAAGCACACGGCTACGTAAATAACATGCTTGGAAGCACATTGGTCAACTTTCAGTATAGTTTCTCAGCTACTTTGTTCAGTTTGATTTTGGTGTCGCTTCCAGTTTTCTTTGTCGCTTGGTATCTGGGCTCCACTGTTTCCGATGTTTCCTTTAACATGAGAAGACGCGAAATCGGGTTATTATCCACGAAGGGTCTCTCAAGCGGGCAAATACAGCGAATGTTTCTAATCGAAGCCTTGGTTATCGGCTTCGTCGGCGGAGCCCTCGGCGTAGTAGGCGGGTTAATTCTGAACCAAGTGTTCGCGGGCGGTTTTAACTTGGACACGCTGTTTAGTTCTCAACTGTTCAGCCCGTACACCATGGTTTTCACTGTTGTATTCGGAATGATTTTGTCTCTTCTGTCAGTGTTTCTATCTGCACGAAGGGCTGCTAGACTTCCAACTGTTGAGGCGCTTAGGGATTACATGCCCATGGAAAGCGTCAAAGCCTACCGAAAACGATGGCCATGGGTCGCGTTTATTCTTGGAGCCTACAAAGTCACAGCGTACATCGTGGGTGTAAACGTGCCTCAAATCTTGAGCGAGTTGAGCTTTCAGGGCGGAAGCTACTTCACGGTACTGCTTCTCACTCCCTTCGCGGTACTTGACCAAATTCTCAACTACATTGGCCCTCTGCTGTTCTTCTGGGGAATCACGAAACTGCTGATTCAGGGGTCACTTAAATTCCAACAGTTAACTGCCAAAGTCTCAGTAATCATGGGTGATTTGGGCGCCTTAGCAGCAAAAAACGTTAGACGCAGCCCTGCACGGTTGGCAGCCGTGGCTTTTCTTATTGCCTTCATTATCGGATATGGCGTCCAAGTAACTGGACAACTGGCAAGCGAGCAGGATTACGCCGTGAGGCAGGTTCAGTATCAGGTTGGGGCTGATGTTACGGTTAGCGTGATAAACGCTACTAAAGCCCCCATTATAATGGGCGATATTTTGGGGAATGTTACGGGAATAAAGAATGCTACGGTGGAATACACGCTTCGCCAAAACAACGCTGGAACCGTGGTGAAAACCATTGACCCAGATGCTTGGGCTGAAGTAGCCTATTGTGAGGCGGAGTGGTTCAGCGGAGCCAGCATGGAGCAGGCATTTAACGCAATGAAGGCGGACAACATGACCATTATCCTAGAACGAAGGGTTGCCAAGCAGTACGATTATGATGTAGGGGACACTATAGGGATAGATTTTCCCTCTGGCCCAAGGAAAATGAAGATTGTCGGTTTCTTTGGACCAGAACCTGTGGAATCGGAAATGGACATTTGGGCGCCCTATGTCGTATCCATGTGGTCGTTTGCGCCGATGAACCTATTCAACATGAGCAGCCCATTCAGTGACGCATTCAAGCTGGAGTCTTTCGAGACAAAGATACTGCTGAAACTGGATTCAGGCATCAACGGCACAGCGGTTGCAGAGCAAATTCGTGGGCTTGACCTCGAAATTTACGGAGTTGACTCTTTTGATGAGCAGTGGAATTATTCCCAGCAGATGACCAACCTGTACACATACAGCAGTTTGCAAGTCGCAGATATTCAGCGTTTAGGCTTAATCTTCGTTGTCCTCGCCGCTTCAGTGGGAACCGTGTTGATAAGCGTTGTCAGCTTGAGGGAGAGGACACGCGAAGCCACCTTGATGAGCGTCAGAGGTTTGTCTTACCGGCAGCTGGTATGGATGTTTCTTACCGAGAACATTGCGGTGATCACGTTCGCGGTTATACTCGGCGTGAGCGTTGGGGTGATAATTGTTTACGGTAACATAACCTCAACGTACACGATTATCCCTGAAATTGTGAAGAGACGTTTGATTTTCTCAAACGACCTCATAATATCCGCCGCTTCTTACATCGGAATGATTTACGCAGCTGCAGTTGGGTCTATCTTGATAATGACATGGCAGTATGTAACTAAACTTGAAAGGATGGTTAGGTTAAGATGAAAGGTTTGGACGTAATAGTCAAAGAATTAGTTAAAGTGCACCGCACGGGAAAAATCGAAGTGCAAGCCCTCCGCGGGCTAAACATGAACGTCAAAGCAGGCGAGTTAATTGCCATAATAGGTCCAAGCGGAAGCGGAAAAACCACATTACTGAACATAATCGGCGGCTTGGACGAAGCCACTGCAGGCACCGTGATAGTCGGAGACTTGAACGTAACAACACAGACCGTGACTCAGCTTGTTGACTACCGAAGAAAAATGGTGGGCCACATATTCCAGACGCTGAATTTGATTCCAACATTAACAGCAAAAGAAAACATTGAATTCGCCATGATAGCCTCAGGAGTCCCTAGAAAACTCAGAAAAGAACGAGTGCAAGAACTCTTGGAAACAGTCGGTTTAGCTGACCGCGCCAATCACAAGCCCGAAGAGCTAAGCGGCGGCGAACAGCAACGCATCGCACTAGCAGCCGCCTTGTCAAATGACGCACCCGTGCTTTTAGCAGATGAGCCAACTGGAGAACTGGATACCACAAACGCCAAGATTGTGGTAGAGTACCTCAAGAAAGTGAACCGTGAACTCGGCAAGACAATAATAATGGTGACGCATGACCCAACCGTTGCCCGAGTGGCACACAGGATACTGCGCATCGAGGACGGCGTGATAAAAATGGCTCAAGCGCCTTCAGAAGTAATAGTCCACGAAAAAGCAGTCTCATACGTTGACCAGTTGAAGGCGCGAATCGCCGAAATAAACGCTCAGCTGGAAAAGTTAGACAGTGATTTCAGAAGCGAAAAACTGGACGGAGACGAATACACCGATAAGAGACAAAGCCTGAAACAACTTAAGAACAGCCTCAAAGAAGAACTAGTGCGAATGGGCGTAGTAACATAACCAACGAGACATCCAAGTTACTTCATCATTCAAGTCTCAAGATAAATAGCCCAACTTGTTTACGCTCCATTTAGGTAAAGGAACATTAAGCTTCCCTACTGCACATTAGGGTTACGCTTGTCGGCTATGATATCACAGCCAATGTTTTGACGCATACACCGCCAGCATATTTGCAGCCTATTAGAAACTCATTGCAGAAACCTATAGAGAGTCTATTCACGCAGACACTTTCAGAGCTATGTTAAGAGTCGTTGAATATATGGAGCTATAGACTGCCTATCGAGCCAGGTCAAAGTCTATAAAACGATAGAAGACCATTTTCGCAGAGGCTTCTCGCTCAGAGCAGCATGAATGGACATCTGCCTGCAGAATAAATTATGGAATTAACGGGAACTGCTGCACCGCGTGCTCTATTAAGTCTAAAACTATGTTCGGGTAAACCCCTACAATGATTATTATAGCTACCAAGATAAAAATTGGAACAAGCAGTTTAAACGGCTCCTTAATCTTAGTTTCATCCTTCGGCTTCTTAGCATACATGTAATTAACAAGCCTGAACAAGTATGCAGTCTGAAGAACACTCATCAATACAAGAATTATAGCCAGCCAACTGAACTTTGAGTTAACAACCGCGCTGACGACCAGGTACTTAGCCATGAAGCCGCCAGTGGAAGGCACACCAGCGAAAGACAGGGCAGCGATAAACAAGGCTAAACTTGCAAGAGGCATTTTTCTGCCTAAACCGGAAAAGTCCTCTAAAGTTTTGAAGCCGTAACGGTTGATTAATCCCAAAGTCATAAAAGCCAACGCCGTGGTTACGCCGCCAACCAGAAAGAAGAACAAGTTACCCCTTAAGCCGTCCGAAGTAACGCTGGTTATAGCCACAAGGTTATATCCTACATCAGCCACGCAGATGTTCGCTATCAAACGCTTCACGTCATCCTGAATCAAAGCGAACAAGTTGCCAACAACCATCGTTAACGCCGCCATAACCGCCAGCATAAACGTCCAATCCAGCACTCCCGGCGGCGTGAGAATGAACACGAGCACGCGTATCAGAACGTAGTAGCTTCCTTGGTCTATCAAGGCGGAAAGAAACGCGGCGGAAGAAGCAGGCGCAGCAGCGTAAGCGTCAGGCAACCAGAAGTGAAATGGCACAACTGCCGCCTCAATCGCGTAGCCAGCGGCTATAAAAACAAACGCCAACAAGAGCAAGTGCTTGTCAGCCAAAGTCGTCAAAGCCTGTTTAACAGCCCAGAAATTTAAGGTACCAGTCAACCCGTAAACCAGCGAAAGCCCGAATACAACAAAGGCTGAGGCGATGATTATCATCACCAAATACTTCAATGCAGAATTCAAAGCCGCAGGTGTCTTCTTATAGACCATTAGGAAACCTGAGCCTGCAGCGGCTGCTTCCCAGAAAATGAAAAGCGTCAAGAGGTCGCCTGAAAACACGCCGCCTATCAAAGCCGCAGTCAACATCAGCATCACTGCGTAATACCTCTCCGAAGGCCTTTGACTTGAATCAACATAGAAGACGCTGTAGAGGAAAACAGCCGCGCTCAACGCAGTAAAGATAATCGCCATGTAAACCGACACGCCATCTATCATGAAGGCGCTCGAAAGCGTAGCAGACGCAGCATCTGTTACGGTTATGTTGAGGAAAGGCTGCGGCGACGGCAAGCCATAATATTTCAGCGTTAAATTAGCCACAGCGGCACCTGTGACCGCGAACACGGTGGAGAACCACGCAAGCGTCAAAGCGGTTTTACGGTGGCTCTTGCGTATGGCTTTGAAAACTGGCAGAGTTAAAAGTGAAAAGGCAACCAAACTGATTATTGGCAAAACAACATCAAAGAGTTCAACCATCAAGTTCCCCGTCTCAGACAAAGCTCACCGTGTTAATCAAGTCAACGAAGAATGTTGGCCAAATGCCCAGAACAATCACGAACACTATTAGAATAGCCATCGCCGCCTTCATCCAGTTGGGAACATCCAGAATCGTCTTTTCGCCGCCATTCTTGGGCTGCCCCAAGAAGACACGCGAAGTATACCGCAACGAGTAGGCAAGTGAAACTACTGTGGCAATAAGCATGAAAGCAGTTGGAACAAGATAAAAATCATCAGCCTTAATCACTTCAAACGCTCCGACAAATATCAGGAACTCGCTTATGAAACACGCGAACGGCGGCGTTCCCGCTATGCTTAATGCGGCAGTGGTGGAAGAAACAGCGGTGAAAGGCATTTTACCCGCTAAGCCGCCCATTTCGCGAATGTCTCGGGCTTCAGTTTGATGCATGACAGAACCCGCGGAAAGGAAAAGCAGCCCCTTGCTTACAGCATGGTTAATCAGGTGAAGCACCGTGCCCGTGATAGCTGAAGTTATGGCAATTGTGCCGCCAACTTCAGGCGCCGCGGAAGGAAACAGCGAAAGCCCAAACATAACGTAACCCATATGCGCAATGCTGGAGTACGCGATTATGCGTTTTATGTCAGTTTCCACAAGCGCAATGAATGAGCCGAAAAAGGCCGAGATTACACCGAAAATAGTCAAACCGTGAAGAAAATCAATGCCCACAGTGGTTCCTGCAACTGCTGGAAAAACCGTGCCCAATGACAAACGCAAAATCGCATAAGCGCCAGCGCTGATGATTACGCCGCTAAGCAACGCCGACATAGTTGCAGGAGCCTCCGAATGCGCGTCAGGCAACCACATATGCAAGGGCACAACCGCCATCTTAACAGCGAAGCCAGCGGTCAACGCCAGCAAAATCCACTTTGCCACATCGGGAACATTCATCAAAGCGGCTTGCGCCGTGAACATGTCTGTGGCTCCTGTAACCATGTAAATTGCGCCTATGCCTAAAAGCACGAAAACGGCGCCAGCGTGAGTGAAAATGAAGAGTTTGAACGCGGCTTTGTAGGCGTCTCTGTAGCCCCAGTTGCCTACTATGAAGTAGGCTGGCACAAGCATGAGTTCCCAGCAGAAGTAGAAGAGCAGAAGGTTGGAGGTTATGAAAACGCCCACGAGACCTATGGAAAGCAAAGTTAGAAGCGCATAATAAACGGCAAGGTTCTTTTTGCCTTCCATGTAGTTTATCGAGAAAAGCGCAGCGACCACGATTAGAACGGATGTGATTACTGCCATTGACACGCTTATGCCGTCGGCGAAGAGCGTGAACTCTGAATTCAATATTGGAATCCAATTGTACGATTCCACGTAACGGTGGTCTGAGCTGCCGAGGATTGATGGAACAGTGGACAACACTAAAGCTATGTTAACGACAGCAAGCAACGCAACTATGATTGCGGCTGCTTTTGGAGATTTTTTTCCAGCAAAGTATACGAATGGAACGCCCAAAGCGGGCAACAGAAACACTAACAATAGAGCGAATGACATTTTTCTATACTCCTATCGTGACTATTATTAAGACTAATATGAGCAAGAACCCCAGCAAGGCAGCGGCTATGTAATGCTGAAGAGAGGAAGAAGGCACTTTCTTCATTTGCGAGGCAGACCGCAAAGTTCTATGCGCTACTATACTGAGCAGTTCGTCCGCTAAAACATCAAGGTATTTATGAACCGCGTTTGCCAAACTGACAATCGAGGAGGCAACAAGCTGAGGAAAGTTTCCGAAGACTGAGCCCTCAAGACGGCGAACGCCGCTGGAGAAGCTGACTACTCCTCTTGCTATTATTTTTTCGTAAAAATCATCAAAAAAGTAACCGTGCTTGAGAACCACGGCTAAAGGATTTGAACTGTTTCGACGTTTCATCATAACCTCAGAGTTCTTGTAGTAAGTTAGATATATAATTAAGCCAACTGGTCCCAGAATAGCGAAGAAAATAGGCGTCTCCAAGTTCAAAAACGCGCCGAGCAAACTCAATTCGCCTTCAGCGTGAATGCGCATAAAGACACCGAGCCAAGGCTCCACGAACCCCCAAGCAATACACAAAACAGCCAACACAACGGCGGGCAGCAACATCAGCTTTGGCGCCTCGTGTACATGAAGCTTCTCCAAATGCTCTGATTTCTTACCCATAAAAGTCAACGCCGTAAATCTGAGGCTGTATGCAAACGTGAGCGCTGCAGTAGCATAAAGCAAAATCACCTGAAAAAGATTCCCAGTTTCAGTGGCACTGGTGATAATTAGTCCCTTGCTGAAAAACGCTGCAAAAGGAGGCAGCCCACTGGTGGTCACAATCATGATTATGCTTAATGCAAACGTCAGGGGCATTATTTTTCTCAACCCGCCCATCAGTCGCATGTCCCGTGTGCCAACAGCGTGGATTATGCCGCCCGCCAGCAAGAAGCCGAGTCCTTCGAAGAAAGCGTGGCTTACCATGTGGAACAGACTGGCAAACCAACCTAAATCCGAGTGCGCCGTAACAGTGCCTAACGCAGCCATCATGAAACCAAGCTGGCTAATCGTCGAGTAAGCAAGAACACCTTTAATGTCGTGTGTGTGCATTGCCAATGTTGCACCCAAGAAAGCAGTGAGAACACCTATCCAAGCCACGGTGGGTAACCACATCGGAAGCGAAAAGGCTAGCGGTCCCAAAATCAGGATTAACCGTGCGATTAGGTATACGCCTGCTTTCACCATGGTTGCGGCGTGCAGCAAAGCGCTGACTGAGGTCGGAGCTTCCATTGCACTGTAGAGCCACGTGTGCAGGGGTAGTTGAGCGGATTTGGCTATGGCGCCACCAAGTACCAGAAAAGCTATGGCGGTCAGAGTTGGCAAGGGTATTGTTGCGATGTGGTCTATGGTGTATCGGAAGGAGAACGAGCCTAAACTCGCATAGAGTAGCCCTATGGCAGCCAGCAGGCAGATGTCGCCTATGCGGGTCATCAGGAAGACTTTGGCGCCTGCTCGGACAGATTCAGGGCGCTTATACCAGAATGAAATCAGCGAGTAAGAGCATAAACCCACCATCTCCCAGAAGATGAACATTTGAAGGAAATTATCCGAGATTACTAAGCCTATCATTGAACCGATAAAAAGCAACAGGAAAAAGTAATAGCGCGTTAAGCCTTCTTCACCTTTCATGTACCCCAAGGAGTAAATGGCTATTATCAGTCCAAAGAAGGCTACGAGAACCGTGAACAAAACGCTGAGCGGGTCAATGAAGACGCCGGCGGTTATTCCTGAGGATGGAATCCAAGGTGCAGATGATTCCAATGCCTCTTCTGAGCTAAAATAAACATTGGGAACAAGGGAGAAAGCCAACGCAACGATAATTAAGCTAATTATCACGACAAAGGCGTTTCTTGCTTTTCCACTCTTGCGCCCAATTAATGGCACAAACAAGCTGGAAACCAGCGGAAGTATCCAAACAAGCCATGACGATACATCAGACAACAACTATGCTTCAGCCTCTTCCTGTTCCTTGCTTTGTTCACTTTTCACCAATTCACCAATGTCGCTTGTCCCGTATTTCCTCTGGACAACCACTAACAGCCCCAAGATTACGGCGCTTACGCAAGTGTCCGTGGCGAACGCCAATATCAGGAATGCTTCACCCAAGCCCTTACTTAAAGCAGGGGTGAGCATCACAAAGTTCAGCGTCGCAGCTGTAGCGATTAATTCAACTGAAACGAAAACTTTCAGCAAGTGGCGTTTTGTTAGCAAGCCGTAAATCCCAATCGCCAACAAAATCAATGACAAAATCACAAAGTCCATTATCGTGCACCTTTCCTTCTTTCATGCAACACTATGGCTATGCCTAAAGCCACAGCCATCATGACTAGCCCCTGCAAAACAACATCCACAGCTCTTAGGTTCCATAGTGCTTCTTCAAACGAAACGCTTGAAACGGCGCTGGTTGAACCTGAAATTGAGAAGAATATAGTGGGCAGAGACAAGATTGCGCCAGCAGCAATAATTGTAAACAGGTTTTTCCGCTGGGGTTTCTTTGCTGGTTTCTCGCTAAGCATCTCCCCTGACAAGAAAAGAATAGCCAATGTTCCAGCACCTACAGCAAACTGGAAAATTGCGACAAAAAGAGCATCTGCAAAAACATATAAAAGCGCAATAAAAACAAAAGTGTTCGCTAAAGCAGCAACAGAATAAACGGCTTCATCAAGAAAAATCGCTAAGCAAGCTGAAATTACTAGTCCTACCGAGAGTACCTCAAAGATCATTGCTGCACACCGCTTCCCTTTTGAGCGCTTGCTTGAGGATGTACCACCAAGTTAGATTTATCAATTGAGGCTAGTTCAAAAAGCGCTGAGCTTTTTATGGCGTTTCGCGGGCAACTTTCAGCGCACTGGTAACAGAAAATACAGAGGTCAAGATGAAACAGCGGTCGCCTTTTGGCGTCAACTTCAACCATTTCAATAGCCTTGGCAGGGCAATCTCTGGAACATAAGCCACAGCTAATACAGAGGCTAATGTCATACACCTGTTTACCTCGAAAACCTTCAGGAACCTCGGCTTTAACGAAAGGATATTTGCTGGTTGCAGGTCTAGCGAAAAGATTAGACAACGCTTCTTTCACCATTGGCGATACAGTTGTCTTCTTCCCCATAATTTACACCACCAGAGGGTAAACCCAAGTAACTAAAGCAATGGTTAGGGCAAGCGACAACACCGAAAGCGGCAGCAACATCTTCCAATTAGCCGACAACACTTGGTCAATGCGCAGCCTTGCAAACAGGCAGGTCAAGTACTCCGAGATTATTATGACAGCCAATAGTTTAAGCACGAACCAAAGAGAATACCAAAAAGCTGGAAAACCGAAAAACACTGGTCCATATGGACCGCCTAGGAACAATTCAACCACAAGTGCAGCGCCAAAAACGATTTGCACATCGCGGGTGAGATGCAGGAAAGCCAGTTTGCGCCCGCAGTACTCAGTCTCTAAGCCGCCTACCACTTCGCTTTCCGCATGCGGAATATCAAATGGGTCTTTTTCCAACTCTGCTTGAAGCGCCACAATAAACAGCACAAACGCCCAAGGCGCCAAAAGCACGAATGGAAGATATTGACTTGCCGCTATTGCAGCGATGCTTAAGCTTCCCGCCAAAAACGCAGGCGCCAACGCGAGAAGGAACAAAGGAATATCGTAGCCGAGAAACTGAGTTAAAACTCTTGCTGCGCCTATTGTGCCGTACGGATTCGCAGATGCCCACCCTGAAAGAAACAGAAGAAAGTTAGCTATAGTAAGCAACGCCATAATAACAATCAAGTCGCCAGCAAAGCTAGAATTGGAAATGACAGCCGCACCGTCAATTGGCAAAAAGGACAAAGCGAAAACAACAATTGAAAAGGCAACTATTGGCGCAAGCTTGAAAACTGTGCTTTTTGCCCCACGCGGCACTATGTCCTCCTTAGTGAGCAGTTTGAGGAAGTCAGCAAATGGCTGAAGGATACCTGCTGGACCCGTAAACTTTGGACCAACTCTATTCTGCATTCTGGCTTCGATTTTTCTCTCCACCCAATCGCAAAACATAGTTAAGGACAATAGGAACGTGAAACCGGGAAAGACCAGCACGCGGAAAATAAACCACAAATCCAAAACCACTTTTCTGCCTCCTACCTGTCAGTGCATGAAAAGCACGGGTCTAAACTCACAAAGTTAGCAGGGACATCGGCTATGTTCCCGCCCTCAGCAGTTTTAAGAAAGGCTGGGAGGTTGGCGTAAGTTGGAGTCCGCACTTTAACACGTTCTGGATAAGCGGTGCCGTTGCTCTTCACGTAATAGAAAAGCTCTCCTCTAGGCGCCTCCACGCGGTTAACTGCTTCGCCTGCAGCTACAACTCTCGGCGCTCTGACCCTGAATGGCCCAGCAGGTAAGTGATCCAGCGCGTAATCAATAATGCTAATGCTTTCATCGATTTCGTCTATGCGAACCATGAACCGCGCCCATGAATCACCAGTATTATACGTTATTAATTTAAAAGGAATTTCGCCGTATGCCTCGTAAGGCTCCTCTTTGCGGACGTCAATGTTGACGCCTGAGCCGCGGGCTACTGGACCGACTACGCAAAGTTTTACCGCATCCTCCTTTGAGAGAGTACCGACATTTTGCGTGCGCATTTTCAGCGTACGCTCATTCGTATATAGTTGCCTGTACAGGGCCATTTTCTTCTTCAAATCCGCCAAGACAGCTTTGATTTTCGGGACATCAGACTCCCTGATGTCTCGTCGCACACCGCCTACCGCGATAGCTGAGGAGATAACCCTGTTACCCGTAAGCAACTCGGTTACATCCATGATCGGTTCGCGGTCGCGCCACATGTACTGAAACAGGGTTTCATACCCAATCTCAAGCCCTGCGTGCCCCAGCAGAAGCAGGTGACTGTGAAGCCTATTCAACTCCAAAATTATGGTGCGTATGTATTTAGCTCTGGGAGGCACTTGAGTGCCCAAGATTTTTTCCACTGCCTCCACGAAGCATGTTGCGTGACATGAATTACATATGCCGCAGATTCTCTCAACCAAGTAAACATCCTGCAAATAAGTGCGCTGTTCAGCGGCTTTTTCTACGCCGCGGTGAACGTATCCAATGCGGGGTTCAACTTGCTTCACTATTTCCCCGTTGACTTTCACAGAAAACTTCTCAGGCTCTAGCAGCGCTGGATGCTGAGGACCTATAATTATGTTGACAAGTGAGCCGTCGCTTTGAGGCGGGACTGGTTCAGGTTTGCTTTTGGAGCTTTCACATTTGACTGTGGCGTTATCTATCTTGGCGTCTTTTCTAAGTGGATAAAGGTTTTCAGACCAATCTTCAGGAAGAACAATCCTAGCAGGGTTTGGGTGCCCCTCAAAGACTACTCCGAAAAGGTCAGCCGCTTCTCTCTCATGAAACAGCGCTCCAGGAATTATATCAGTTATCGTCGGAATACGCGGTGATTCTTTGGGAACTTCTGATTTTAGCGTAATTACCGCACCATTGGTACGAATGTGATACAGTAAACCTATTTGGGCACCAAGGTCTACGCCGGTGAGCGCAATTATGCCCGCGTTTTTATCAGCCTCAACCAGAAGCTTTAGGGCATCTCTATTGGATTCAGCTTTAACTTGAATTGAAGCTTTACCGAGGTGGGCTGGCTGAATTTGAAGACTGCCGCCCATTTTGTTTTGGAGAGTAACTAAAATGTCTGGCTCATTTGCCGCCGTTTGTCTTCGCCTCTTTCAATGAATTGAGCAGTTTTACCACGCCATCAATTATGGCTTCAGGCTTCGGTGGACACCCTGGGATATACGCGTTTACTGGAATTACTTTGTCCACACCGTCCATAACGTTGTAGTTTCCTTTGAACACACCACCTGAACACGCACATGCGCCTATTGCTACTACAAACTTGGGTTCGGGCATCTGCTCGTAAATGCGTTTCAAACGTTCCGTGCACTGTCTCGTGACGGCGCCCGTGGTTAACAAAACATCGGCGTGCCGTGGTGAAGGCTCAAGTTTAATGCCGAAACGTTCCACGTCGTATCTGGGCGTTAAGAGGGCGACAACTTCGATGTCGCATCCGTTGCATGCGCCTGAGTTGAAGTGCAAAACCCACGGCGACTTCAGCCTTGCCCATGTTACCGCATTGGATAGTTTCGTTATTCGTTGCCTCCTTCTAATAGAAGCAGACTGGATACAAAAAGTATGGATAAATAGACTATCAGAAAAGTCATGTTTATTCCATGTCCAAGCGCCGCGAACGCGAGCAGCAAGATTGATGAGTCAAAAATCGTGAAGTATATGAGGTAACGATATAGAGTTATGCTGATTTTCAGTTTCTGGATGGGGGCTCTTTCTCCGCAAGCGTACTCCGCACGTTCGTTTTCGCTTTGGGTGGGTTTAGGTGAGGCGCGACGACCCAGCACATAGATTAATGATGCAGAGAGTAAAATGAGCAGAAAAGCTATGGCGGATTCAACAAGCATTTCTCTTGCCTCCGTGCTGAATGAAAGTGTTAACCATTCTGTTCACGTTACCCTTGGTTCGCCATGCGTCATAGCCAAGAGATTCAGCTTGGAAATATTTAAATCTGTCATACAATTCACTATATGATTGTTCAGTATTACCGTGAATTACTGGCAATTTGCTTAAGCATGGTTCCATAGGAGCACATAGGTTTTCAACACATGCCAGTCTTGCGGGTGACACTGATTTTTCACTCATATTGCTCCGAGCTAACTCTTTTAGATTTAAGCTAGGGGCATTTAAATCTTACACCTGTAATTTAGCTTAATTTATGGGCACATTCCATTAGAAGCACAATATCCTAAAAAGAGGGAGCGAGAAAATGGCAGAGCTATTCTGTTTCTGCTGCGCCATGCCATCTTCGTTCTAAGTAGAGAATCAAGCTGAACAGACCCCGGCTGAAAATTATGAGAATAAGCACTGAGAATTCTTCCCAAGTTCGCGTCGTCGTTGTCTTTATGATTTCGGCGCCAATGAAAAACTCTAAACTTAACGTGAGATAACCTGAGAGAAAGCGTGTAGCGCCAGATGGTTTACAAGAGTCGCTAAGTTTACATTGTATGAAGCGAACCGCTACCACGCAAGCGCCGAAGAATATGACGCCGCCGCCTATAATGTAAAGAATGTTAGTAGCTGCAGTCAGCAGGGTTAGGATAACCTCATCCATCGCGGAAAGAAACGGGGCGCTTTCTGAACTGAAGATTGCGCCTATGACCGCCAGAACGGCTATTACAGTTAAAAGCGTAAGTGTTAGAGAGTCTATCTTTTTTCTATTGACAACGCATTCACTCATATGTTCAGCAACCATAATTGACTTCTTAATACGCTGAATCGCCTAATATTATTTTTTCCTTTTACCGACTTTTACCGAAGCGAAAACCAAACTGCAATGTGTAAATCAGGATAATTTTTAAATGCACACCGCCACTAATAAGACGCGGAGTTGAATTTATGCCAAATGAGGATGTCTTGGTTGCGATAACTGCGAGCAGAGACAAAGGCGAAATTGTTTACCGCGTTGAATGCGCCAGCAGCTTGACAACTGAAGAACTTGAGTATTATCTCGAGGAAATACTGAAAGGCATATGCCAATGGAAACCAACCATTTGTAGGGAAAACATCCGAAGTTTCAAAGGCACAATCCGCGAAAAGAAAAACAGGAAACGCTTAGAAAAAGCCAAGCAGGAAACCTAAGGTCTACACCCGAAAAGAACATTGAGCATGCTGCTGGACAGCCCGAAAGAAAATAAAAAAGTTGAAAAATTAGGATTTACTTTTTAGTTTTCGGCTTGCTCTTCGCTTTTGCTGCCTTAACAGGTTTCATCGGTACACTGCAACATATCAAATCGCACGCTTCGCATCCACAGGGATCTTCAACAACGACTACGATTCCGCATTCTTCGCACTTGTATTTTTCGCCTTTTTTACTTGCCAAAACGAATCACCTTCAATAAACATATTCCATGAGCGTTCTAATAAAATTATCCAAACTACACCGTAGTACGCTAAAAGATGGAGCAGAAGGAAGAAAGTATGCTAATACTTAGATGCCGCTCACGGTTTGCTGGCGCGGTGTCTTCTGTGTTAACTTTCGGTCTTCACTTTTCCTTCAGATGGTAACGCTTGGAAGTCTCGGAGTTTTTCAGCCATTGCACTCAGCTGCTTATCAACAAGGTAGTTCACGGTTCCATACTCGAACGTTCCGTCAGCCCGTCTTTCGCCTGCCTTGAAGCCTGTGAGCACCTCAATGCCTTCGTCAATGGTTTTGACCGCGTAAATGTGGAATTGACCTGCCTTAACGGCTTCTACGATTTCTTCTTTCAGCATCAGGTTTTGCACGTTGCTGTCAGGTATCATCACGCCTTGCTGACCAGTAAAACCTTTAGCCTTGCAAATTTCGAAGAACCCCTCGATTTTTTCGTTCACGCCGCCTATGGCTTGCACTTCGCCTTTCTGGTTGACTGAGCCAGTCACAGCGATGCTTTGCTTTATGGGCAAACCTGAAAGCGCTGAAAGTATCGCGTACAATTCTGTGCTTGATGCGCTGTCGCCTTCCACGCCAGCATAATTTTGTTCAAAAACAAGCCTGGCGGAAAGGCTAAGCGGTTTGTCCCTTGCGTATTTCTCGTTGAGGTAACCGCTTAAGATTAGGACGCCTTTCGTGTGGATGGGACCACCCATTTTTGCTTCGCGTTCAATGTCGATTACACCTTCTCTGCCTAAGCCTATGCTTGCGGTTACGCGTGACGGGTTGCCGAAAGCGAAGTCGCCTAGCCCCATGACTGAGAGCCCGTTCACTTGTCCAACTTTCTCGGCGTCTGTGTCTATTAGGATTACGCCTCGTTTTATCATTTCTTGAATTTTCTCTTGGATGAGTTTGGAGCGGTAGATTCTTTCTTCGATGGCTTTTCTCACGTGTTTCCCAGTTGAAAGCTTGGAGTTTTCTTGTGCAGCGTAGAAGTTGGCTTCACGCACGATGTCGGCGACCTCAGCGAACCGCGTGGAAAGTTTCTGCTGGTCGCCTGCAAGTCTTGAGCTGTATTCGACGAGTTTAGCTAAGCCTGAGCCGTCGAGGTGTTTCAGGTTTTCTTTTTGGCAGAGGGTGCAAACGAAAGCAGCGTAGTGCTTCACGTTTTCTTCTGTGCGAGCCATGGTTGTGTCAAATTCAGCTTTAACCTTGAAAAGTTCAATGAAATCCATATCCAAGCTGTACAGTTGTTGATAGAGGAATGGGTTGCCGATGAGGATTACCTTGACATTCAGCGGAATTGGCTGAGGCTTCAGACTTTTGGTGCTGATTAGTCCATAGCGGGCTTCCAGTTCTTCTATGGCTATGTTTCCGCTTCTGAGCGCTCGCTTCAAGCCGTCATAAGCAAAGGGGTTTCGAAGCAATTCTTCAACTGGAACAATCAGATACCCATTATTGGCTTTATGCAGGGCTCCTCCGCGAATCATGGTAAAATCTGTAACGAGCGCGCCAAGCTGCACTTCTTTTTCTGTTCTGCCGAAAAGATTCTGGTAAGTGGGGTTAGGTTCAATCACCACCGGAGCGCCTTTAATGCTCGAGTTGTCAACGACCACGTTTACTTCGTATTTCTTGAATGGTTCTTCTTTCATCCAAGGTACAGGAAACGGAAGTTGCTGTGGCTCCGTTGGTTTCACGAATTGTGCGAGATTATCCAAAATGTCGTTTTGCACATCCCGCAGGTAAGCTGTAACATCAGGCGTGCCTCTATACTTCTCAATTAGTGCGTTCACCAAGTGACCAATAGCATAGAGAGCGATGTCTCGGTTGAGTTTTTTCAGTTCTTCGCGGACTTTTTGCTCCATGTCCAAAAACTGCCGCATAGTGTTTCTCAACTCTGCCTCCAAGCGGTCTCTTTTCTCTTGAATTTCGTCTTTCGCTTTCTGAGACAGGCTTAGTAACTCTTCTTCGCTGAGAGGCTTGCCCTTCACCACGGGGATAAGCAGTAAGCCGACTTGGGTGCTTTGGATTACGAAGCCTTCCTTTTGGGCTTTTGCGTTGAGTTGGTCGATTAGTTCTTTACGCTGTTTTTCCAGCACGCGTATTGTGGCTTCTCGTTTCATGTTGTAATCGTCGCTTTCAAAAGTTTTAGGGAGCGCTATCCGAATGTTTTCGATAAGGTTCTTAACGTCGCTTTGGAACTCTTTTCCCTTTCCCGGAGGCAGCGTTATGGCTTTGGGCTCGTACTGGTTGGAAAAGTTGTTTACGTAGCACCAATCTGGAGGCACAGGTTCAAGGCGGGCTATTTCTTCCACAAAGTTCTTGACAGCGGTGGTTCTGCCTGTTCCTGGATAACCTGCAATGTAAATGTTAAATCCTGTCTCCCGGATGCTCAAGCCGAATTTAAGCGCTCTGACGGCTCTTTCTTGTCCGATGATTTCTTTTAGGGGCATCAGTTCCTGAGTGGTTTCGCAACGCATGAAGTTGGCGTCGCATTCTCTTCGGAGTTTTTCGGCAGGTAACTCATTTACCATTTTTTTCACCCACAGCGCCCACTATTCAAAGCAGTAATAGGCAATTAACTCTTAAGCTGTGGGCGTTTTATATTCTTCGGTCAGTCAAAGCGCATTAACAAACCGCTGTATGATTTCTTTGTTCCTGACTTCCGGATGGAAAAGCACGCCGTAAATCTCTTTACGCTTATGCTTTATCGCTTGGATACAAGTTGCGGACTCCGCTAGTGCATCGAACTGCGGGGAAAGTTGAACTGAGTAATTGTGCAATGCGTAAGCTTTAAATGAAGAAGAAAAAAGCGGATTAGCCCTCAGCGTTGACACTTGCACCATGCCTATCTCCCAGCATTTTTCCAGCCTTGCACCGAAAACTACGCCTATGGTTTGCATGCCTGCGCAAATTCCCAGAATCGACTTGCCACAGTCCTTCATCCACTCGAACTTGTCTGGCTGACTCAGAGTGACGTTGTCTTTAAGCGCGGTGCCTGATAAGATGATTTTGTTGCAGTTGCGAATATCTTCTTGCGTCACTTCGAGATAATGTCTCACGACACAGTTTTCGATTTCTTCAGCGATGGCGAGTATGGGCGCGACAAACTCATAGACCCCCAATGAATCCCTCTTGAAATTCATGTCTACAACCAGAATCATTTAGCCACCAACCGTGCCTGCTTGATTTTGAAAATTCCAGAGTTGCCCTTCGCGTCCACTTCGCTGTCTAAGATTTCAATTTTCTTTTTGAACAAAGGCGCATCTAAAACGGTTGTCTCTATTTCACCGCCCTCGCCTGAAGGGCTTAATCCGAACGTTTTTTCCAACTTTAACAACTTGCCGATTAGCTCCGTGTTCAATTCTTTGCCGAGCCAGCTTTTGTCCAGTGGGTAAGCGAAAACTCCTGAGATAACCACTTTGAAGCGTTGAGCCAAGATCTCTTCCAGCAACGCTTTCTGGTTTCTCTGCCACAATGGGTTAAAACACCAAACGTCTAAGCGGCTGCATATGCGTTGGATGCGCTCGGCTTGATACACTGATTCTACAGCGCCTGAAACTACTCCTTCTATGCCGAAGGCTTTTGTGGCTTGCACTATTGCTTCTTCTAAATCCTTAAGCTCTGCTTCTGGTTTTCCCGCGGTTGTTTTTTGAATTATGGGCAAGCCAAGGGCTTCAGCCTGCAGCGTCGCGATGCTTATGTTTGGCGTGTGAAACATGAAGCTTTCCTTGTTTTCCGAAGCCAAAGTTATTAGGCACTCTACTTCTTCCTTCTCTGCGGCCTTGTGCAATGCAAGGGTGGAATCTTTTCCGCCTGAAAACAAAACACCAAGTTTCATTGCATACTCTTAAACTGAAATTCACTTATATAACCTGCTGCTCCTGGGCGGGACAGCCCACGGAGTTGGCTGTGTAGTCAACTTGTTAGCAGCACTTGGGCAGTGCCTCGAAATTTTTTCGGCGTCATTATGCCTATCTCGGCAAAATACATAAGTGTCTGAGTCCTATGTGTTGCAAGCTTGCTGATTCGGGCTTCGCTGAGGCACTTCTGCAACTTATCTTAATCGTTCGCTTTAATTAGAATTAAACTCTGACATTGCAGATGTTTTCTATTCCTTTCAGAGTCTTTATGATTTCAGGCGTAACTCTAGTGTGCAGCACGTAGACGGAAACTGCATAACCGCTTTTGCCTATTTGCCGCGAGTAGTTTGCGCGTATGTTTATGTCGTTGTCAGCCAGCACCTTGTCTATTCTTGCAAATACGCCGGGCACATCACGGTGATGAATGAATAATGGATAAACGGGTTTTTCTTCCACCTCAAGGCTTTCGCCAGCGTTCACGGCGTTAGTAAAGTCGCCGCCCAATAGGTAACCTGAAATTACTCTGGCAATCTCGATGGAGGTTTCTCGTTGGGCTTCAATGGTCGAAGCGCCCAAGTGAGAGCTGAAGACAACATTGTCAAGCTCACGCAGTTTGTCTCTGAACTCGGCGCCTTCCACTTTTGGCTCTTCTGGGTAAACGTCAAGCGCAGCACCTGCGATTCTCTTTTCTTTTAAAGCCCTGTACAATGCCGGCTCATCCACGTTAGCGCCTCGCGACATATTGATGAGATAAGCAGTGGGCTTCATCAAAGCCAGTTCCTCCTCGCCAACGATAACCGCTGTTCCACCAGTGTGAATGCTCACGTAGTCAGCGTTAGACAGCACTTCTTCTTTAGACAAGAATTTTATTTTTGCTTCAGGGCAAGGTTTTACGTCGTAGCCTATGACTTCCATGTCAAAGCCGCGGCGCGCCAGTTCAGCGACGCGCTGACCAATTTTTCCACAGCCCAAAATGCCCAAGATCTTGTGAGAAATCTCGGTTCCCTTCAGCCTCTCTTTCACCCACACGCCGCTTTTTAGTGATTGGTGCGCCTGGGGAACGTTTCTTGAAACGCTCAACATCAAGCATATGGTTAACTCTGCAACCGCATTCGTGTTTCCATAGGGCGCGCATTTCACGATTATGCCGTTGTCAGACGCCGCGGCCACATCAATATTGTCGTAGCCGACGCCTGCCCTGCCAATGATTTTCAAGTTACCCTTGGCGCCTGCCTCGATTACTTCTCGGGTGACTTTGGTGGCGCTGCGCACAATCAAAGCGTCAAACTCGGCAATGTCAGCCGCAAGCGCTTTTGGATCTCTCTTTTTAACATCCGTTTTTATGTCAAACTCTTCCAGTAACTGGATGCCTTCCTTTTCTAAACCATCGTTTAACAGTACTTTCATGCTTGGTAAGCTCCTTGCGGTTGCCTATGCTTTTTCAGCGAATTTTATGGCTTCTTCTACGCTTTGGAAACCATATTTCACGTGGTTGAACTCCTTCTTCAGAGCGATGACGTCTTCTTTGACTTCTACAGGTTTGCGTTTGCTCTTGATGACGCTGAGTATTAAGTCACAGAGGTGTTTGATGTCGCCTTCTCTGAAACCGCGTCTGGTTACGTCTTGGAAGCCGATTCTTAGACCAGACGGGTTGTCTCGGTCATCCTGGTCATCATACGGCAGCAAGTTCTTGTTCAAAATTATATGTGCATCTTCAAGTTCTTGAGCCAGTTTCTTGCCGCCTCCGAAATCGCTGACATCAACCGCCAACTGATGCGACTTTGTGAAGCCTTTCGATTCGCATAGAACATGAACGCCGTTCTCGCAGAGGTACTGCCCTGCTGTTTGCGCGTTTTTCACCGTTTGCTTGGCTAATTCAGCGCCGAAAAGTTTCATCTCCAACGCGGCTATGCCAAGCGCTGGTAGTCTGCCGAGATGCGTGTTCGAGGCACTTAATGGGAAGACTGCGAATTGAATAGCCTTTGTTGCTTTTTCCAGGCGCGGGTTCTTAGGATTTCCAAGTATTACGCCGCCTTGAGGTCCTGGAAAAGTCTTGTGTGTTGAAGAGGTTATGAAGTCTGCGCCTTCGCCGAACGGGTCTTGGAAGACGCCGCCTGCGATGAGCCCCAAAACATGTGAAGCGTCGTATGCCACGTAGGCGCCTACTTCGTCAGCTACAGCTTTAAGTTCTTTGATTGGATGCGGAAAGAGGAATAGGCTTCCGCCGAACGTGACTATGCCAGGTTTAGCGGCTCTAATCACGTGAGCGGATTTGTCAGGGTCTATGTTTAATTCGTCTATGCTGTAAACGTGATTTATGTTTTCTAAGCCGAGAACTGCACCGGCTAAACCTGCATAATCATGCGAGATATGTGCACCGCAGCTGAGCGGTGTGACCACCATTTTGCGATTCTTCGATGCTTGTGATAAACCTTTGAAGGTGGCCAAGTTAGCGTGTGTGCCTGAAACCAGCCGTACATCTGCCCAGGTGCATTTGAATAGGCTTTTCATCAGGTCGGCTGCGTAGTTTTCGATTAGTGACATGTATTTTTGGCCTTGGTAGTAGCGTATTTTCACGTGTCCTTCAAGGTCATTTTCTCCTTCAGCGTATCTGCCTTCTAGGTCGTTGGAGAGGCTGAGCATTTGGTTGACGGCTGGTGATTTCAAGCCTTCGCTTGCGATTAGGTTTACGCATTCTATGTCACGGTAGCGTTCATGGTTGCGGCTGGCTTCTACCAATTTGAGTAGGAGTTCGGAGAAGCTTTCCATTCTTTGCTTCACTCTCAAATATCAACCGAAATGTGCTGGCACTATTTAGCCGTTACTGGAAGCAGTGAGCGTTCTAAAAGGGCATGTTCCTGACGCGGAAAGCAATGTCTTTTTTGGGTGGCTGGACTTTTTGCGCAACAAAGCTTAAATATACGAGTAATCGTATTTCTTATTTAGAGTGCTCGTAAAAATGACGGCTAATGAAGAGGTCACCGCAGCAATAGAGGAGTACCTCGAATGCATCTACAAGCTTCAAGAAAGAAGCAACGTAGCCCGAACCAGCGACATTGTTAAGGCATTGAAAGTGGCACCTGGTACAGTCACCAATACAGTTGAGTGGCTAGAAAAGCAGAACTTGGTAACGCATACGCCTTACAAAGGCGTGAAGCTCACCCAGAAAGGCAAGAAAATAGCACTGCAAGTGATAAGAAAACATCGGCTGTCAGAGCGACTGCTTGTGGATATTCTGCACATGGACAAAGATAGGGCACACGATGCAGCCTGCAAGTTGGAACACAGCATGACAGATGAGATGATCACACGTTTGGAGGAGACTCTGAAGTATCCTAAAACGTGCCCTCATGGAAACCCCATACCTACAGAAAAAGGCGAAATCATTGAGGAATTTTCGCTGCCGCTACTGGAGCTTGTTGTAGGCGAACAATGCACGATAGTGAAAATTACTGAGGAGACAAGCGATTTGCTGCACTACTTGGATAAACTGGGACTTGTTCCTAAGGCGGTAATAAAGGTTCAGGAAAAAGCCCCGTTTGACGGCCCAATCACCGTAAAAGTAGGCTCAACCGACCACGCTGTAAGCCGTGCAGTGGCGGCGATAATTCAGGTGAAACGAACAAAATAGCAGGGGAGGATGATTGATATGGAAAAACGGGATTTGGAAAACCGTGAAGTGCCTCTAACTGCGCTCAAGGATAAAGAAACAGGAAAGGTAACTTCCATAAAAGCAGGACGCGGAATAGGCAGGGGAAAAGGCTGGGGCTTCGAGAAGAGGCTCATGGATATGGGTCTTACGCCTGGCACAGAAGTAACCGTTGTGAAGTCCGCGCCTTTTCATGGACCAGTGGAGGTTCTTGTGCGAGGTTCAAGACTCGCACTGGGCAGAGGCATGGCTGAACGAATCTTCGTGGAGATAAAGCCATAATGACGCAAAAAAAGCTGCTCATTGCCTTAGCGGGAAACGCTAATGTTGGGAAATCGGTAATCTTCAACTATCTAACTGGGCTGCATCAGCATATCGGCAATTGGCCTGGGAAAACTGTGGAAAGAGCCGAAGGCACGCTGCACTATAAGGGCTACACGATAGATATTATTGATTTGCCTGGGATTTACTCGCTTTCCACCTATTCTTTGGAAGAGTTAGTTTCGCGGAAATACATTACAGTGGAACGACCTGACATCGTGATAAATGTTGTAGACGCCTCAGTCCTTGAGAGAAACCTCTTTTTCACCCTGCAACTGATGGAACTGGAAACGCCAATGGTTATAGCGTTGAACCAAATTGACATGGCGAAAAGCAAAGGCATCCAAATAGACGTAAAAAAACTAGAGAAGCTCTTGGGCGTGCCTGTTTTGCCAACCGTCGCCGTGAAAGGTGTGGGCATAACTAAGCTTTTGGAGAAGGCAATAGAAACAGTTGAGAAAGGAGCCGTGGAAAAGCATCCTAGAGCAATATACGGCGAGGAAGTTGAGGAAAGAATAGAGAAGCTCATGCCGATGCTGAGTAACATCCACCTTTTGTACCCGCAACGCTACGCAGCAATAAAGCTGCTTGAAGGAGACGAAGAAATTGAACAAGAAGTCAGCAGAATAGACAAGCAAATAGTTGCTGCAGCAAAAAAACTTGCAGATGAAATTAGAAGCCTTCACGGGCACGCTTGCTCAACCGTGATAACTTCAGAGCGATATGAACTGGCGGGATGTATCGCCAGAAACGCTCAGAAGTTGGTGTCGCCTATAAAACCCACGTGGAGCGAGAGACTGCACAATATTACCACTCACCGAATTGGAGGCTACATTGTACTGGCTTCTTCGTTGCTATTAATTTTCTATGCCATTTTTACCTTTGGCGGTTACACTTCAGAACTGCTGAACAACTTCTTTTACGAGTGGGAACCCCTCGTTAAAGGCGCTGTCGGAGCAGGCATCGCAAGCGAATTGCTGTGGGGCGGCGTCATCGAAGGCATCATAGCGGGCACAACAATAGTTTTACCCTATATAATCCCGTTTTACCTCATACTGTATTTTCTGGAGAACTCGGGTTACCTGAGCCGAATCGCGTTTCTGATGGATAACGTAATGCATAAGATGGGGCTGCATGGAAAGGCATTCATTCCGCTTATGCTGGGCTACGGCTGCAACGTTCCTGCTTGTTTAGGCTGCAGAATAATGGAGACGCACAGAGAGAGACTGCTTGCCGCGTTTGTGACCACGCTGGTTCCTTGTGCTGCACGCACAGTAATAATATTGGGGTTAGTGGGTAACTTCTTGGGTTTCCAGTGGGCGCTGGGGCTTTATGTCTTTAACTTAGTGATGATTTTTGCGCTTGGGAGACTCGCGTTCAAAGTCGTGCCCGGCGAACCAACCGCGCTCATTATGGAAATGCCTGACTATCGGCTGCCACATGCAAAGACAATTCTGAAGCAGACATGGTTTAGAGTGGCTGAATTCATAAAAATAGCGTTTCCCTTGATAATTGCTGGAAGCTTGGTGCTAAAACTGGCGGAAATTGCGGGTTTGCTTGAACCTATAACAGGCGTGCTTAGCCCTGTGACAGTCGCGTGGTTGGGGCTGCCCGCGGTTGCAGGAATAACGCTGATATTCGGCATACTGCGGAAAGAGTTGGCGCTGATAATGCTTGCGGCGCTTTTGGGAACGACCAACTTTGCCTTAGTCTTGACGCCTGTTCAGATGGTTGTGTTCACGTTGGTAGCGATGTTCTACATACCCTGCACGGCAACTATCGCGGCTTTGGTCAGAGAGTTCAGGTGGAAGAAAGCGCTATTCATAACAGTGTTCGAAATAGTCTTTGCTATATTCTTAGGTGGAATTGCGTTTAGACTGCTAACACTATTCATGTAAATTGAACTTTGCAGTCAAAACTTTGAGTTAAGGACAATAGAACACGCACACTCAACACATGCTGCTTTACACTGTGTACTCCAGTATTATCGAAATTGCATAGATTAACATAGTCACATGAAAGAGAGGCAAAGCCTTCATACCAGCAGCGGCGCTCTTTCCCTTCAGTATTATGTAGTTTCCAGCAGAAAGTAGCAGAAACCCCACTGCGAAACCAACAATTGCAGCGACCCCAAGCACCGTCAAGAAGAGTATAGCCGTTACAAAATGAAACACTGTGAAGAAAAGTATCCAGTAAGTTGTCGCTTTCACGCCGTAGAGCACGGGGATAGTTTTCATGTTTTTGGCACGGTCATTGGCAACATCGCTGATGTCGTTAACTCCCAAGTGCACTAAGGCTAAGGGATAGAAGAAGAGAGCAAAAAGCAGCGCGTTAATGTCGGGATTGCCGACGCAGAGGTAGCCAGCGACAGGGAAAAGCGCGAAATCTATTCGCCCCATCAACTGCGCAAAAGGGAAGCTTTGATTGCGCTTTTTGATTTGGTAAGAGTATTCCAGCCCATAGCAAACTATCATGATGCTTAGGACGTAAATTGAGTTGGGATACGGCAAAGTGAAAACAAGCAACACTGCGCCGGCTACAAGCAGAATAAAAAGCGCTAGTGCCTTTTTGGGCGATATTAACCCCTGCGAAATGGGTCGTTTTCCGAAGACCCGCCAGTACTTCGTCAGCTTGTCAAATTCCACCACTTTTTTATCAATGCCGCGGTCTACGAGGTCATTCAAAACTAATCCCGCTTCGAACCCTAGAAACCCGATGAAAATGGCTCTGACCACGAGTATCCAAGAAAAGCCGCCGTAGTATTGGAAGGCAAGGAAAAGTCCTGAGCAGAAAAGTGTTGGCCAGACAAAGAAGAAGTGCAACCGAGTAAGATCTATGTACGCTTTGAGTTGTTCTTTCAACTAAGCCCCTCAGTCTCAGACTCTTCATTTAAGCACGGTTTTAATAAATAAGTTCTTTGCATCTTAAACTGAGCGAATGGCATATGGGCATACCAGAAGTTCTCAAAATAATACGCGGTCACATTGTAGTAGGAGGCGTGCTGGCGTTTTCGCTTGGGGCGCTGTTGGCGATTACTGGTGGAGGAAGCTTTGACCCTACGCGGGTTGCTCTGTGCTATACTGTGGTGCTTCTTGGTGACCTTTCAGCGCATTTCAGTAATGACTATTTTGATGTTGATGTGGACAGGTGTGTTGAGCGGAAAAAGTTCTTCGCAGGTAGCGCGGTTCTGGTTACTCATTCAGAGCTTCGCTCATTAGCGAGAGTCCTCTCGCTTTTGTTGCTGGCGTTATCAAACATGTTAGCGGCAGCGATTGTTATCCTTTATGGTGCACCCTTGGAGCTTTTAGCGATTACTTTAGGAGCGAATTTTCTAGGCTGGTCTTATTCAGCTCCGCCTTTCCGTTTGATTTCCAGAGGGCTCGGCGAGCTTGCCGTTGCAGCGGTTACGGGGTTCGCAATACCTGCGGTTGGCTACTTAGCAGTGAGAGGGCAGTTTGACTTGTTGTTTGCGTGTTTAACCGTGCCTTTTATGCTGTATGGGTTGACGCTAAGTCTCAGCCTCGAAGCCCCCGACCGCGAAATTGACCTAAAAGGCGGGAAAAGGAATCTTGTCGTTCGAAAAGGTGAACGCGCCGTGTTTTCCATGATCGCTGCAGCGGTTTCTGCTGCGTCGTTGCTGTTTCTTGTTTACGTTTGGCTGCTCGCATCGCCAATTTTGGATTTGAGAGTTGTGGTTTTGTTTTCGCTAGCGCCTTTAGCAGCGGGGTTTTTTGGGTTTACAAGGGTGTACCAGAAAAAGGATGTGTATCGTTTCAGCACATTGAATATTGCATCGCTGTTTCTATTTAACATACTCATGGTTGCGTATCTGCTGGCGCTTGTTTTAGGAACGAAGGGTATATAGCATAAACTGCGATTATATTAAGCCATGAAAGCCTGCGTTCTATACTGTTCACGCACGGGTAACACTAAGCGTTTTGCAGAAGCCGTAGCAGACTTATTGAAGGCGTCAGCCTTCGATGTTACACGCTGCGAAGCATCGGTTGCTGATGACTGCGACTTGTTGATTATTGGCACGCCTGTGACAGGGCTTAGACCCGCGCCTGAAGTTTCTTCTTTCGTGAAGCGTCTGCCAGAAGGGACTGGTAAAAAGACCATTGTGTTCTGCACTTACGCACTAAAGCAGGGTAGAGCATTGAAAATTCTGGAGAAGGAATTAGCCGCAAAAGGCTATGTTAATCTCTTGAGCGTTTCAAAGAGAGTGCTACGGAAAGGCAGCGCTGACTTTTCCGGATGCTTAGCAGAGATAGACAAAGCAGTGAAACAGCAAGAACAGTAGCGAGCAAATGAGAGTTTTGCACCTTTCTAGCCACTTGCTACACTGATAAAAAACAGCGTTCCATAACGGACGCTTTGGCTTTGTTAGTTGACCACATTTCAAGGCTTGGCGAATGGCAATCGGGGTTTTTAGTTAAGGTTTTGTTTTTGGTTTGTACCTGCTTTTTTCGGAGAAGAAATCTATCACTCTGGTTTTGCATAGGAATCTTGCACTGTGTGCTGCACCTGCAGGGATAACGTATTCATCGCCTTTCTTGCAGATAAGCGGTGTCTCATTGACGGTTAACTCCATTTTTCCGTCAACCACAATTCCCCACTGCGGGTAGCTGTGATTGTGCGTAGGCACGTCAGCGCCAGCTTCAAACTCGAAGAAGACCAGTTGCTCGGCGGCAGATTGGAGTATCCACGCTCTGGCGCTTCTAAATTGAATGTCCGCTTCAGGCAGTTGCGTGATAACTTCTGGGTATCCTGATGCTTTTCGGCTGTTGTTGCTCACATATTTCACCGTAATAGCATTAGCAACGTGAATAGTACAAAAATGCTTTGCTCCAGCCGGATGTGAAGAGAAACAGTAAAGGCAACAATCATTTTATTAAACAAGTCATGTTGTTAGTAATTCCGGTAAACATGGAGCCGCAACACCGCTCAATCATCAGACCAGCCAACCGCGATGATTTAGAAGCCATTTCAGCAATAGAGCAAAAGTGCTTTCCAGAACCCATTGCCTACTCCAAGCGTCAATTGGCGTATCTAGTCTTAAACGCAAACAGTGCCAGTTTTGTAGAAACCCTTGGAAACGTCATTAGGGGATTCGTGATAGTAACTTACCGCCGAGGAAGCCCAATAGGGCACATCGAAACCATTGATGTAGACCCAGCCCACACAAAAAAGGGCATCGGCTTAAAACTGTTGACAAGGGCAGAGGATGATATGCGGAAAAAGGGTAAACGCTGGTCACAACTCGAAGTCTCGGAAAACAATAAAGCAGCAATTGGACTCTACAAAAAAGCAGGGTACACGCTCAAAGAAAAGATTAACCGCTATTACAGGTACGAACACGAAGGCACCCGCGACGCATTGCGCATGGTCAAAGCCCTGTAGGAGAATCCACGGGAACCCAAGAGTCGCCTTCTAACCTGCTGAAGCCCTTAGTGTATTCCAGCATAATTCTGAGAAGCGGCATTCGAAAACGCTCTGGCACAAGCTCAAGGTCGCTTGTCGGCTTGTTCAAGTGAAGCGTTTCTATGTGAGGGTGCTCCTTCCCTACTAAGCCATTTAGCTTAGAAAGATAGATGGAGTGTTCTCGTTCGTCTGCATCAAGCCTTAACGCGCCTTCTTTCACGCGCTCGGGAAGAGCCACAATGTCTTCTACGCGGTACTCCATAATCGACGGGTCTGCTTGGTTCGCCAAGAGAAACAGAAGCACACCTTGACATTTGCTGCATTGACCACACGGAACAATTTTGCCTTCTTCGAAGCGGCAGCTGTGGCATGAACGCTGAAGCCTCGCAAATGCGGGATACCTTTTTGTGAGTATTCGCTCGACAATCATGCCAGAAATTGGACGAACAGCGCTCCACTGCCGCATGCCCAGCAGCCGCTTCGCGTACCATTGTTCCATCCTTAAGTCAAAGTCCTGTGTTTGGTCGTAGACGCCGAAGTAGTGTTTTATTCCCTTGAAAGAAGGCAAAGTCCGCGGGTCATCAAGTTCGCTTCCGATTAGGAGATTTCCGATTTTTCTGCGCGCGAAAATTGGGAGGAGGAGGAAAACGTAGACTGGGAATATACAGAGCCTTATCGGGTAGGTGTCTGACCAGATTTTCCTGTGGTCGCGGCGTATGATTCTCATGTGGTCTAACATGAAAGTGTAAAAACGGTCAACATTGGTCCACACTCTCGCGGTGTTCGGGTCATTTTCAGCGAAATGCCTGTAAGCAGTTAATGCTGTTCGCCAATGTCCTCCGCTCTCGTTGACATATAAGGAATGAACTTCAGCCCCTATTTCCTTAAGCATCGCATAGGTCAGTAAGCTTTCTTTTCCTCCGCTGGACAGCACACCGCAAGAGTTTTCGTTACATTCCTGCGAGATTGGGGCATCCGCGTAGGTTGCTGAAGAGATAATTTTCGCTAATGGACGAGCGTTTTCAGGTGTCACATCACTTTCGAGGGGCAGAAACTGAGGTAAAACGTAGGGGTTTTTTCTTCGGACAAGTTTGTTGATGAAAATGTCTCTCGTAAATACTTCGAGGAGATCGCTTAGGAGTGAGAGGTCTGAAGTGCTGACGGGAAACATCAGCCTAATCTCTTTGGAGAATAAGCCATAATTGAGGACAGGCATGACTGAGGCAAGCCGCATAAGAGGCAGATGCTCCACAATGGGAGATTCTTCATATTTAGATGACAGAAGAAAACTGTGCTTTTTGCCTTCCATGTCAATGCAGGATACCTGAGCTGTTACTCGTTTCCCTTGAAGAACAGGCTCTGAGACTTCAATGCGCTGAAAGCACTGCAGATTCATTTAAGCACCTTTGCGGAGCGCCTCTATTGCGTCGGCGAGTCTGCGTACGCCGTCAGAAACAGGATCCTCCACTGGAACCTTGAATCTCTTGCGCAATCGCGCTTTGGCTTTCTTGGCTTCCTCTGGCGGCAAGTTCTCGTGGTTTATGCCTATGCCCACGAGAGGACACTGCGATAGCAACTTGGCGATTTTGACTACACGCGCGGGGTCAGGCATCGGATAACCAGGAAACCCGTCCAGATGGGGTCGCCCAGGCGCGTCCTGCAGGATGAAGCCGTGTATTTGGCCAGCCGCCATTATCTCAAATCCGCCTGGAAAGAACGGATGCACGAGGCTACCTTGACCATTGATTATCATGTAGTCTGGTTTCTCGTCTTTCCACGAGTCCAGTATTGCGCCTTCGATGCCGCCGGAGACGAAGTCGTTTATCATTGCGTCCATGACTATGCCGTGCGGCCAGCCTTGCATCCATCCTGTTTGTCCCGTGAATATCATGTCTGCTTTTCTGCCGCGCCGCCGGAGCTCCTGTACCAGCATTACGCAGGTGGTTCTTTTGCCGATTGCTGAATCGGTTCCCAGCACGGCAATTCTGGTTGAGCCGACCTTGCTGATTTCGCCTGTATAGAATCTTTTGTAGTCGCGGAATAGTTTGCGGACATCCACGATTTTGCAGCCGTTCTTCGCTGCTAAGCTAGTAAACCGTTGGTCTTCTGATATGAAATGGTGTAGTCCAGAAACGATGTCTAGTCCATGTGATAAAGCCCAAGCGATGGCTTTGTCGTATCCTTCGGGCAGGTATCCGCCCTCTGAAACGGCGCCAACGATGAAAATCTCGGGTTTGGTTTCCCTGAAAGCTTCGTCGAGGCGGGCAAACAGCGGGATGCCTCTGCGTTTTCCGTCCAATACTTCTCCTGCGTCTCCAGATGGTGCTGTGGAGTCGACGACTGCGACAACGTCATATCTGGTTGTGTGGCGCACAAGTCCGTGGGCGGTTTTGCCGTTAGCTGTTAGGAACTCGCGTTCACAGTAGACCAGTGCCTTTCCTTCGCTCATAGGTTCAGGCTTTCCGTCCGGTTAAAATTACTACGTATCGATCTCCTGGGAAGGGTTCTTTTAGATGGCGGTCTATGAGCGCTACGAGGCCTGCGGTTGACGCAGGTAGCACGCTTAAGCCTTCTTTTTCGCGTATTAGTCGGGCGTAGTCTATGAGCATCTTGTCAGTTGCGAAGGCTGCCCAACCTCTTGTTTGCCTGATGATTGAGAGGGCGTAGTCGCCGTCTATTGAACACCAGTTAATCAATGGCTCGTTGATTGAAGTGTTTCTTATTCTTTCAGGCTTCAGGTCGGTGCACCGTGGAGTGTTCTTGACGAAGGCTTGCACGATGGGGTTCATGCCGTAAGAAGAACCCGCGATAAATCGTGGAATGCGTGAGGTTTTTCCTCGGTTGTATAGGCTTACGAATCCGCGGTATATCCCTGCCAAAGTGGACCCATTCGACACGGGTATTGCCACAGCAGCGGGAGCGTCACGCAGTTCATCGTATATTTCGTAGGCAATTTCACCGTAAGCTTTCAACTGCAGGTTGGTATTTGAGCCGCCTGGGTTAGCGTCATAGTATCCTTCTTTCTCGGCGTCGGCACGTGAAACCTTCACTGCTTGCTCGTAGTCTCCAGGCACTCTGATGATTTCGGCGCCGAAATGCGCGATTTCCTTAACTCTGTGTGCATAATATCCTGCTGGGATGTAAATTAGGCAACGCAAGCCTGCGAGGGATGCGGCGAGTGCCACTGCTGTTCCGTAGTTGCCGCATGAAGCTACTGTTATTTCGTCGTAGCCTCTTCGCAGTGCATCTAAGGCTTGCGCGAAGGCTATGCGGTCTTTTTGGGTGCCTGTTGGGTTTCCGCCTTCGAATTTCAGGTATATTTGTCGCAGTCCGACTTCTCTTTCGATGTTTCTGGCTCGTGTGAGGTTGGTATCTCCGACTTCTGAGTCGAGGATTATTTCGAAGCTTTCCAGTCGCTCGGTGAGTGGTCTTGTTCGGTCGGATACGATTTTGCTTAGAGAATATATTTCAGGGGTGATTACGGGGACTTTGGCGCTTGCACCGTTCAAGAGTGACGCAGAGCCGTTCTCTCTAACTAATGTAGTAGTAGGCGGCGGCTCTAGGCTATTGCTTGAACTGTCTTCGTCTCCATCAGCCATTAGTGATTCCTTATTCCAAGCAGGTGTATTATGC
>JAOZHU010000005.1 GCA_026014705.1 Candidatus Bathyarchaeota archaeon
CAGCAGCCGTAAACCACGCCTATAAACACGAAACCCAACTATTCCTCATGGCTCAGCTCATGAAGTGTTTAGCACGTGACGTACCATTACACGCCGAAAGCATACACTACAAGCCATAGACGCCACTAGCAAGCAGGATTTCCTAAACACGCTAAACACCAGAAAAACCAGAACTAACCAACACGCAACAAACAAGACCTAAGAAAAACCCTCAAAAACCTATAAAACCCGTTAAGCACCTCGGTAATCTCTACTGCTGCTATCCTGCCTTACCAACACGCCGCGTCCTATTCGTATGCTGCTTCTCTGTACGCGATTTTCCGAACCAAAACAGCCCCAGCGCCTCTATCAACAGAAAAAACCGTTCTCACAGCACCCGTCCTCAAACGGTAATAATCCTTCTCTCCCCTAAGCTTAACAATATCAAGCCTTCTGTCGCAAAGCGGAAAATTCACCAAACCATCCAAATCAGCAATAACACGCTGCCGAGTCTTCCTGTCTAAACCATCTAAAAACTTAGACGCCCTCTTAGAGAGCACCACGCGGTACCTTGGCACGTCTCTTTACCCCATGCTTCTTCATCACTTCTTCCAAAGGAACACACTCGCCACGCTCCATCTCCTTTTCAATCTCACGCAGCTCCTTCCGCTCCTCAGGGCTTACCTCCTCTTCAGGAAGCAACGAAACCACAAGACTCTCCAGCGTCCGCTCAATAGCGTCAAGCTTAACCCGCACACGCTTCACTTCAGCATAAACCTTATCCAAACTCGCCTCAGTAACCGTCACGATTTACTCCTCAAAAAACCATTACCCAAAACAACCTAATAACTCTTAACCAAACCACACCACACAAAAACCCTAGACGGCTGTTGCATCCGTAATCTCCACTGCCACTATTTTGCCTTTTTAGCCGCTATGAATTTCGCAGCGTCCAATATCTCCTTGGCCTGCTTTTCTCGCAGTTTATGCCTTTTCCCGCCCAACTCATCAATGGCACTTTCAACATCCGCAACCTCAATCAAACCCAAACTTAAACTCTCCAACAGCACCGTCCACGTGCTCCACACCTTAAGACCATACATTCTCGCAAGGTTCGAAAGCGGTTTCTCGTCAACCAGCAGCTCCGCCCTCTTAGCCTCAGCCAACAGCAGCGTCTCCGCATCCGCAAGCGAGACATTCTCGCCCTCAGCCAGCCTGATCGCACGCTTCGCCAAACGCTCAGAAACACTCTCAAACCGCAACCAGCCTTCGCTCAAAGCCTCGCCAACCGCTTCAGCGTCTGCGCAGCCAAGCCGTACGCCCTCATCAAAAACCTCCATCTTAACTCTAGGCGTAACGATTACACTTCTGAAAAGGCTCCTAACCAAACCCAACCTGCCAATCTGCGCCAAATGAATAAGCGGACCAGCATCAGCAACCACCACTGGCAAACCGCTTACTCCCCATACTTAGCCTTCAAATACTCCCGTATGCCTTCAAAATCCCAGTTAACTGGCACGCACTCGCGCTCAAGCAACTCCAAAAACTCCCGCAGCGAAACCCCCAAAACCTCAGCGCCACGCCCAGCACTCAACTTGCCAGCACTGTACAAGCGAACGACCCGACGCCGCAAACCATCCTCGATGAACTCCTTAAACAACGTGGACCGGTCAACCTGCTCCAACGCGCGAACAGCCTCAACCCTGCGCAAATCACGCTGCGAAAGACGCACGGTAACAACGCTGCTCTTCTCAACCATCACAGTTCACCACTAAACAGAGAATACAATGTAACACATAAACCTTCCGAAACCAACCAACCCCATAAATATGTGCAGCCAAGCGCCTCTTGTTTCAATTATTAGAACAGAACGTTCCAAAACATAGAATTTTAGGCAACGCCGCCAACGCTTAACAAAGGTGTCCGACACGCGCAAAAAAACACTGCTCTAAATGGGCATTGTCTCATGAGTAGTCGAAGAAGCCTCAATCAAGCATACGCGTGCACCACTGCGCCGTGAACACCAAGCTTAACAACTTCTTCTAACGATAAATTGAGCCGAAAGCGAAACCGTTACCCTTCGCTATCGGAGAAAACCACGCTTTCATCCGCTACCAACAGCAGTTCACCTGAACAAACCCGCAAACAAAACCCTCCAACCCCTCCCATTAAAAGGTCACTGTTTAATTAGAACGCAAACAAATACTACTGACAGGTGGCTGAACGTGCCCGTTGACCGCCTACTCGAAAAAGCCCGCAAACTCGCCGAGTCAGGCAGAGTTGAACAGTTAGCCGCAGGCGTCTACAACGTAGTCGGCGACCACGGCACCTACACCGTAGCGCAGGACTACACGGGCAAATACAGCTGCAACTGCCAAGGCTACCTGCAAAAACGCAAATGCAGCCACATCGCCGCCGTCATGCTCGCCACAAAACAGCACAAGCGCAAACCACGCTGAAACGCCGTTTCACCGCCTAACCGCCGCCAACTCCACCACTTCCGCAACCGCATCCTCCTCGCGCGCCAGCTCCATGCGCAGCACGCAGGTCTTGCGGGCGATGCAGGCTTCACAGCAAGGCGACGCCGCTTGGGTTTGGCAGTCCAGAATCATCGTGCTGTTCATGCCCCTTCAACCTCGCAGACTCTTAAGCTTAACATGCAATCCACCGCTTTCCGCCTAGTTTCTGAAAAAGCCATACGCAGAGGCTTATTTAAACCCGTTTGAGATTTGTTCTTAAACGTTATGATTAAATGTGCAAACACACAGCAAAAACGCTTAAAACTGGACAGAAAACAAGCGCTCAGCCGCCACGCTTAAACAGCAACGCATCCCACACCGCAAAGCAGCACATAACGCCCACGGCAAACACGCCACCACATGAGAGCAACGCTTTTATGGTTTTGCGCAACTAAGCCCTTAACACGTTAAACTGCACACGGTGGTGAAAACAGCAAAATGAACGAAACCGAAAAGAAAGTGAAAGCAGCCCTTGACGAAATACGCCCACGCATACAAGCCGACGGCGGCAACATCGAACTCGTCGCCATAGAAAAAGGCACCGTCAAAGTCCGCCTCCAAGGCGCCTGCGCAGGCTGCCCAATGGCCGCGTTAACGCTGAAACAAGGCGTAGAACGCCACATCAAAAACCGCGTGCCCGAAATCCGCAGCGTCGAAGCCGTCCAATAAACGCGCCCAGCTACTTTTTAGCAGCCACCACTTGCACAGGCTTGCCCGCGCACTGCTTGACCGCCTGAAGCCACGCTTCAAAAGAAATCCGCCGCAAATCCTCCTCGCTCAACTTGCCCTTTTCCTCAGCCTCAAGCCGCATCTTCCACACCAAATCCTCATGCGCCTGCACAATGTCTAAATGATCCTCGCGGTCCCCGAAAATCCTGAAGTGCGCATCAAAATCCTTAAACAAAGCCTGCGCATGCTTCGCCTGAACATGCGGCAAAGGACACTTATAAAACTCGTTTTTACCAAGCTTTTTCACGCTGTTAGCCTGCGTCATCGCTTCAACTCCACGAATGCAAATCTGCATACCATAAACCCTTAACGTTTAAAACATTTTCGCTTGGCTCTCCGCTTGCCCCAGACGTTCACGCGTGCTTGCGGCGCCTTCTCCGCTTCGCCCAACACTTCTTGCAGTAAACAGGACGCTCAGGATCAGGCTTAAACGGCACCTCGCATGAGCCCCCGCAGCTGCTGCACACCGCCGCGTAAAGAGCCTCAGCGTGAAACGCTTGGAACAGGCGGTATCTGGCCAACCGCGGCCAACCCGTCTTCGCGTAGCCAACCATAGCCGGGTTCGCCTTCAGCCAACGCATCATGTGGAAAAAGCTTTTCGCGCGTTTCGCCTCGCGCTCCGGCAGCGGCTCGTAGCCTAAATTGCGGATTTCATCCAGATAAGCGATTTCCGTGAGCCTCTGCGGCTCGCCGACTACCTTAATGCGTTGCACGCGGTCTTCGCCGTGCGCCTTGCAGAGTTCTGCTGCGGCTTCATCGAAAATGTTGCCTTGGCACAAGTGAATCGCTTCGTCAGGCTTCACCTTCAACGCGGCGACGAGTTCAGCGACGACTCTGGCGGTTTCCTGAAGGTAGGCTTTCTCCCGGAACAGCGGTGGCTGGAAGAACTTGACGTCTACCAGCCTGTACGTGAACTCTGAGGTTTCAGGTCGGTATGCGCCTATGACTACGCCGAAAAGTAGGTCGCCGCTGCCTGCGTCGTCTACGATTAGGGTCACTTGAATGAGCCTCTTTGCCTTTTTGCATGTGTGCGGTGTTATAAAAAGTGTCCGTTGCCGCTTTGCTGAAACAACATGGCGGTTTTGAATTAGTATCGTGGGGCAGCAAAAGGTTTTTACGTGCCTGTGCGGTGTATTGTTTAGGTGCGTTCTTGCAAGTCGTAAGAAAGCATAAACGCAGCAAAGCATTATTAGCCCTGTTGTTTCCAGTAGCTGCCGCACTGTTCCTAATCGGCTGGAGCCTAACATGGATAGGCAGCCAGAAACCGCCCCGCAAAACCGCGGCTAAACCGCAGAAAAACCACGTGCACTTGGAAGCCATTCCACTTGAAGAACCAATAGAAATAGCAAAATAAATGCGTAAAACACTTGCTGCGCTGCACGGTCGGCATGTGAAACAAAATAAGTGTGTTGCCGCAAAGCACATTTAATACTTCTCTGGCCTTAGCAGAATGGCAAGTTTTCTTCAGGTCATATTTTTAACCGTTTAATCAGCGCTTTCACGTGTTCTTCATCTTTCAAGAACTCTTCCACGATGGCGTTTGTTAACTCGTAGATTTTTACGTCATTGAGGATGGCGTGTTTGCGGATTTCCCTGTGCAAGTCCTCGCTGACATTGATTGCGTCTCGCACGTCGCTCAGGGCTACATTTGCCAATTAACGTCATCTCCAAGCATAAATGAGAATAATAAGCTTAATTTAAACAATTTTCACAATAAAAAACCATAATCAAGTCTAATTTTCAATTAAATCCTTTTCTATAAAGTATTTTTTATTGAGCAGTTGTTTGTAGCTGTTTAAGGATACGCTTTTTTGTTAAACCTTTTACAGCCGCCACAGTAGACAATGTGGCTATTACCAGCAGGGGCAAGAGAAAGCCTGCAGGGAACTCGGGGATTACGGCTTCACTGTAGAACGAGTGCAGCACATCCGCGACGAGGTTAACTGCAAGGTTCAGTGATTCGAACAAGCGGCTTCTGAACGCCGCGTCGCCCCAGTCGTAGTGCTGATCCATCCAAACGCAGGTTAAGTCGCCGTCCAAGTCAAACGTCGTGTCGTTAGCCAGCAATAAAGCCGCATCGTAAGCCGCAACTGTGTTTAAGCTGCCGTCGAACGCTAGGAAGCTGTTGAATTCGCTTGTGTAGCTTTTGGTGCGGTCTTGCACGTAGGTTTCGTAGTCGCTGTGATGCGTTTCAGCGCCCCATGGTATTGACGCAGCCATCACGTGCCCGAAAACCGCCATGTCCGCAATGTAGTGCGTCACAATGCCCAGCTGTTTGGCTGCCTCTGCATGGTCTCCAGCGGCGTAGGCGCTTACCGCTTTAGCGTATTCGTCTCTGGCTCTCTCAGCTGAAGCGTCATCCTGCACTGAGGCGGCGGCGGAAAAGTAGATGTGATGCTTGGTGATGTCGCCTATGCCGTCTGGGGCTTGGCTGTTGTCAGGCAACTCGGTGCCATACAGGAAGCTGGCTTTGTTGTCCAGCAGAAACTGCTTCTCCTGTTGCGGCAGCCAGTCCAACGCGTGTTCAGCTATCCAGTCATGCGTGCCATAATCAGGATGCGCAGGGTCTGCACTGTAGCCGCCGTTGCTCCAGCCTGAGACTGCTGGTGAGCTGAAGACGCCTATCAGTAACACATTTAGGAAAACCCAGGCACATGCCACTTTCGCTTGCTTTATCAGCATGTTCAGCACTCTGCACTTTTTAGGTATATTTCAAATTTAAGAATTACCTCATTGCCTGCAACATGAATAATCAAATAGCCTAAGATGCAAAGAAAACTGTTTTTCGACTTCAGGAGGGTTTCTGCCTTTTGCCTTGCCTGTTATGGCTTTGATATCTTGTTCGGGGGGCAGCTTAATGTTTCTGAGCGTGTCTGGCTGGAGCTCTTCGCGGAGTACCTGCTCATTTTGGATGTGTTTCTCCGTGTTTTTCCATGCCATTCCTGTTATCCCTCATACAAGTGGTACTGGATTAATATACGAGGAAAAAGAAAAGGCGAATTGTGCAGCGTATTGGACTGCGTGTGGGCTAACGCGTGGGCTATTCTGCTGGACTAAGTAGCGAAAAGTGGTGTGTCATGCCGAGAAAATGTGTGGTTAAAGTGGTGTTGAGCAAGGAGCAGAGAGCGATTTTGTGCGAGTTAGCGAGGAGGCTGGGGACAAGCGAGAGTGAAACCTTGCGGATGGCTTTGATGGATTATGCTAAAGAGTTAAGCTTGATGTCGGAGAGCATTCGCCGCGGGCAACTCCGTGTCTAGCCTATGCAAACCGTTTGGGCGGGATTCTGCTTTCGACTTCGAATCTGAGCAAAAAACTGAATCACAGATTAACTTTAAATGCTCTTTATGCTATATGTAACTGGAAGGGTTTGGCAGGTAAGGAATTTCACGTCCAGTGGGGTTCAAATGATGCCAAAAAAAGTTAAAGATTTTGATGAACTGCTACTGGAAGCCATTGATGATGCGCTAAGCTCCCTTGGGGAATCAGTGAAGCAGTCAATATGCTTCCACATTGAGAGCAAATTCGTCGCGAAACAGGCTATCCCAGGGAACATTAAAGATTTTAAGTTTGGACTTGAAAAAATCTTCGGCGCGGGCGCCCAATTCCTAGAAATCTTGATCATGAAAAACCTGCACGCGAAAATGGGTCTTACCTTTCCAGTAGAAGCAAATACTCAGCTTGAATTTGTCGACTATATAAACGCCGCCAAGCAAAGCTACTTGAAAAGACACACCGCGGAATAGCTCAAGGGAGCGCTTATTGCCTATGGAGATAACGCTATCCTGAATTCAGATTAGCGCTTCATAAATGCTTTATTGCTGGAAAGGAAGCTTAAAGCATAGTAACGGGAACACTATTCCGATTTGGAATCGAAGAATGAATGGAGGTAACGTGTGTGAGTGACACTGTGAGAATTCTAATTGTTGACGATGACGAAAATATACGAAACGTTTTGACGGCAATTCTCGAAGAAGAAGGCTACGTCGTTGAATCCGTTGACACCGCTAAGAAGGGAATAGAGAAAACTGAGAAGTCCATCTATAATTTAGCACTAATCGATGTCCGTTTGCCCGACATGGAGGGAATTGAGCTTCTCACGAAGATGCGGGATACCAAACCGAAGATGAGGAAGATAATTGTTACTGGTTACCCTGCGCTGCAGAACGCTGTAGCGGCTGTTAACAAGGGCGCAGACGCCTACGTCATGAAGCCTTTCGATGTGGAAAACATTCTTCAAACAATCAAGCTACAGTTGAAGAAGCAGCGGGAAGAGCAGAACTTCACCGAAGCCAAAGTCGCCGAGTTCATTGAAACCCGCGTTAAAGAGCTGGAAACCATAGAACAACGTTCGGCAAAGAAACACTTCTAAACGCCTCTTTATTTTTTGTTAGTCTCTAAACTTATTTGTTTGCTTATGTTTGACCATTCCGCAGAACTATGGCTAGGCTTGACGCTGAATTTTCGCTGTATGGTTATTAGAAAATTTTAAGCCTTCAGGCTATTTCTCGGAAACGAGGTTTTTTCTCGGAAAGCTCTTTTTCGGCGGGTTTTTGATTACTGCAATTCTGTGTATTTTTATGGTGTTTTTTCCAAGCGTTGGGCTACTATTTTCAAATTGCTGTGGAAATGCCTTATATATACGCTAACCATAGTGTTTATAATGCTTTGTTAACACTATGTTAGTGTGTGCACGCAAGCTACCATACACTATACGTGCCGTGAAAAAACATGAAGTGTCCCTACTGTGGGTCTGAGGATTTCAAAACGTTGGAAACGCGGGATTCGTTAGAGAACACTACGCGCAGGCGCAAAGAATGCGTGAAATGCGGCAAACGCTTCACAACTTACGAGTACGTGGAGACAGTTGAGCTCATGGTGCGGAAGAAAGACGGCAAGCTGGAGCGGTTTGACGTGAACAAGATAATCCGCGGTCTGCAGAAAGCCTGCGAGAAGAGACCCGTAACCATGGAGCAAATCAACGAGTTGGCAAGCCGAGTAAGGCAGGATTTGATGGCGAAAGGCAAGGAAGAAGTTTCTTCACAGGAAATCGGCGACTTAGTCATGAAGTACCTGAAAACGCTTGACCGCATAGCGTACATTCGCTTCGCCAGTGTGTACAAAAAGTTTGAAGAGCCTGAAGATTTCAAGCGGGTGCTGCTTGAGGTGAAAAAATAGCATGCAAACCAGAAGTTATCCCCCTCATGTAAAGAGGGGCTTTCGCGAAATCGTTTGAGGAGGAAAAAAACAGGATGAAATACGTGAGAAAACGTGATGGTAAACTAGAACCCTTTGACCAAGAACGCATAACAACCGCAATTTGGAAAGCCGCCAAAGCCGTAGGCGGAAAAGACCGCGAGCAAGCCAAGCGCATAAGCGACCAAGTAATAGCTGAGCTTAAGAACCGCTTCGGCGAAGAAGGCTGCCCCACGGTTGAGGAAATCCAAGACATAGTTGAAAAAATGCTCATCGAAAACGGTCACGCGCAAACCGCCAAAGCCTACATCCTCTACCGCAAACAGCATCAAGACATGCGCGAGTTAGCCGCGTTGCTCAGCTCCTCAGACATGGTGGACCAGTACTTGGAGATTGAGGACTGGCGCGTTAAAGAGAACTCGAACATGAGCTACTCTTTGCAGGGCTTGAACAATTACCTTTCATCCACCGTCATCGCCAAATACTGGATAACACGAATTTACCCCTCAAACATTGCTGAAGCGCACTTTTCTGGTGACATGCACATCCACGACCTAGGAGTGTTGGGACCCTACTGCGTAGGCTGGGACGTAAGCGACTTACTGCTTTCAGGGTTCGGCGGCGTCGCAGGCAAAATCGAAAGCAAACCCGCAAAACATTTCCGCACAGCCTTAGGTCAAGTGGTAAACTTCTTCTACACGCTTCAGGGCGAAGCGGCAGGTGCGCAAGCGTTCAGCAACTTTGACACGTATTTGGCGCCGTTCATACGCTACGATGGACTAGGGCAGAAAGAAGTGGAGCAGGCACTGCAGGAGTTCTTCTTCAACATGAACGTGCCTACCCGCGTGGGCTTCCAAACGCCGTTCACCAATTTGACTTTGGACCTGACAGTGCCTGACTTCATGAAGGACGAGGCAGTCATCTTCAACGGGAAAGTCTCCGCAGACACTTACGGCGACATGACTAAGGAAATGGAAATGTTCAACTTGGCGTTTTCCGATGTGATGCGGCAAGGCGACTCGAAAGGCAGAGTCTTCACTTTCCCCATACCCACCTACAACATAACCAAAGACTTCGACTGGAACTCGCCTGTAGCGCAGAAAATCTTCGAAGTGACCGCAAAGTACGGCGTTCCCTACTTTTCGAACTTTGTTAACAGTGACATGCGACCAGAAGACGTGCGGAGCATGTGCTGCCGCCTGAGGATAGATAACCGCGAGTTGCGCAAGCGCGGCGGTGGCTTCTTCGGCGCTAACCCGCTTACTGGCTCAATAGGCGTTGTCACGTTGAACATGCCGCGGTTGGGCTACCTGTCTAAAGACGAGGATGAATTCTTCCAGCGGCTGGAGACCCTGATGGAAGTCGCCAAGAGCAGCTTGGAAATAAAACGCAAGGCGCTTGAGGCGTTCACGGAGAATGGCTTGTACCCGTACTCGCGGCGTTACCTGCGCAACGTTAAAGAAGGCTACGGGAAATACTGGAAGAACCACTTCTCCACCATCGGCTTAGTAGGAATCAACGAAGCCGTGGTGAACCTTTTAGGCGTGAACATCGCGTCGCGGGATGGACAGGACTTTGCAGTTAAAGCGCTGAGGTTCATGCGCGAACGGCTAGCGGACTTCCAAGAGGAAACAGGCAACATCTATAATTTGGAGGCGACGCCTGCGGAAGGCACGTCTTACAGGCTGGCGCGCATTGACAAGCGGAAGTACCCTGAAATTGCGGCGGCTAACCAGAAACAAGTAGTAACCCAGCACGCTGAGCCTTTCTACACCAATAGCAGTCAGTTGCCCGTGGATTTCGAAGGCGACTTGTTCGAGGCGCTGGAGCATCAGGAGCGGTTGCAGACGCTTTACACTGGTGGCACCGTGTTCCACATTTTCCTCGGCGAACGCTTGCACTCGTGGGAGTCAGCGGCTGAGCTTATACGCAAAGTGTCTTGGAACTCGCGTTTGCCGTATTTCACTTTGACACCCACGTTCAGCATATGCCCCAGCCATGGCTACACCAGCGGCGAACACAAGCAATGCCCAATCTGCGGCGCCCAATGCGAAGTGTACTCGCGCGTCGTCGGCTACCTGCGACCCGTTGACCAGTGGAACGACGGCAAACAGGCGGAATTTGCCATTCGCCGAACCTTCGACCGCTCCGTGGTGATGACCACAGCGCCCATGATTGCCTAAAAAGGGAAGTGCTTATGAAGTTCAGCGGACTGCAGAAAATCAGTTTAATCGACTACCCGAACAAAGTAGCTTCTGTGCTTTACACGCCGGGCTGCAACTTGCGCTGTCCTTTCTGCCATAACTGGCGCATAGTCGTAGACCCGAAGCCGCCTTTTCTTCAGGAGAACGCGGCTCTTGAGATCTTGGAGAGCCGCAAGAAATACGTGGACGCGGTTGTCGTGACTGGCGGAGAGCCAACAATGCACAAGGAGCTGCCCAAGTTTCTGGCGAAGCTGAAAGCGCGGGGTTTCTTGGTCAAGTTGGACACCAACGGGTTTTATCCCGAAGTGCTGGAGGAATGCTTGGCGCACGTGGACTATGTGGCGTTGGACTTGAAAACCTCGCTGAGCAAGTACAGGCTTTTGGGCGCTGAAGACACGACGTCGCTTGTGCGCACGGTGGAGATGCTGAAAACTGGGAAAGTACCTTATGAGTTCAGGACAACCATGGTGCCTGAACTGGTGTCGGCTGAGGACATACCGCGCATGGCTGAGCTTGTGAAGGGCGCAAAGACCTATGCGTTTCAGCAGTTTGTGCCAATGGACACGCTTGACAAGCATTTTGAGGCGGTTAAGCCTTACGCGCCAGAAACCCTAGCCGAGTTCGCGGAGATAATGAAGAAATACGCGGAAAACACAGTAATGCGCGTTTAGGCTTTCGCCCACTACCCTAAGCGGCAGCGCTGATTAAAACGCCGCCATAGTAGGTATCTAAAAAGTATGTAAATGAAATTTAGGAAACGGGTGGCTACTTGCGTTTTTCTTGCCCAATTTCCTTGGAGCGTCGCTGTATGAACTCGGCAACTTTCTCTTCACTGAGCTGCTTTTCTTCTTTCTGCTTCTGCAAGTGCTCCTTCAACGTGCTGAGCAGTTCCTTCATTTTCGGCGGCTTAAGCACGTAGGCGTCTGCGCCCTTGTTAACAGCTTCAACAGCGTTCTGCAGCGCAGGGTAACCCGTGATGATTATTTTCCGCATCCTAGGCGTAGTCTCCTTCATCGCCGTTAGAAGCTCCGTGCCCTCCATATCAGGCAAACGGATGTCAATCAGCGCGGCGTTGTAAAAGTTTTTATGCGTTTTTTCAATTGCTTTTTTACCATTTTCCGCCGTGTCCACAACATACCCGTTTTCTTCCAGTATGGCTGAAAAAGTTTTTCTCACGCTTTCGTCATCGTCAACCACAAGAATTCTGTCCTGCTCTTTCACCGTTTGTCACCTCCCTCTACTTTGGGTTGTACAGGGATAACTAACGTGAATTTTGTTCCTTCTCCAACTGTGCTTTCCACGGAAATTTTCCCGCCATGCGCCTCAATTATTCGTTTGCATATAGCCAAACCGAAGCCCATGCCCTTAGCTTTCGTTGTGAACAATGGTATAAAGATTCTTGCTAAAGTTTCTTTCGGTATGCCTAATCCAGTGTCAGCAAAAGAGACTTCTACTGCGTCTTTGGCTTTCTTACTCTTTATCGTAAGTTTTCCGCCTTCAGGCATTGCTTCCACGGCGTTTTTAAGGAAGTTAACAAAGGTTCGCTTCATCTTGTCCGCATCAACCATAATCCTCGGCTCATCTTCAGTGAAATCCTGCACTTGGACATTCGCCGGCACGTTTACAAGCGCCAAAGCTTCCTTCAACAACGCTTTAGGCGTGGTTTCCTTCAAATCCAACGTAATCGCCCTAGAATACTCTAACAGGTCATTCACGATTTTGTTCGCGTACTCCACATCTTTATCAATTACGTCCAGCATCTCGGTTACTTTAGAGTCAGAACCCGCAGCCGTTTTCATCCTTAAATAGTAAGCTGCGTTTGAGATGCCTGTCAAAGGGTTACGCAAATCATGCCCAACCATAGCCGCCAACTGCTCAATCGCCTTCAAACGCTGCTCCATCATAGAATCAATAGCATCAGCCAAAAGAGCCAACTCGTCTGTGCTGCTCCATGACAGGCGCTGCGAAACGTTTTTGCTTTCGCCTATCTTTTTAACTTCAGTCGCAAGCCGTTCCATGCGAGATAGTACTTGCTGCTCTACGATAATCAGGATTATCGCGCTGAAAATTACTCCTATGCCGACTATCGATAACATGAAGTAGGTTATTGTGGCTTCGCCCTGTTTGTAGATGTCTCGGGTCATTTCCGCTTTCAGTATGAGCAAAGAGTTTCCATAGATGTCTGAAATGAGCGCATACCCTGCGACCCTATCCGCGCTTAACGACTGAACGAAAACTGGCGCTTCCTGCGTCAAAGATTGGCTTGCAGTATAAAAGTCTGAATTGGCGTCTAAGGCATCAAGAAGTGTTGCAGATAACGGTAAATGCACCGTTTGAGCTAAATACTCCATTTCTTCAAAATCAAGGTAACGCCCAATCAACAGTGCACCGCGAATTGGGCCTTCATGTTGACTTGTCAATATGGGTCTCGAAGCGATAAGCAACGGTGCTTCGCGTAGATTAATAACGCCTGTTATTGCACTTTCGACGCTAAGATGCCTCCAAAGGGTATCGTTAGCTGAAACCAGTTCTGCGAGGCTCAGCGGAATCGGAGCGACTGTATTGTCTGGCTGGTAACTCCTGCCAAAAACTATTCGACCAGAGGAGTCGATGAATACTGACAGGTCAACCCTAAGGTTAGCCCATGTAGGTGCATCCAGATTCCGCTCAATATACTCTTCATTTGAGTCTTGAATGAATTGATAGGTTTCATCCCACTCCGCGTAGTCGCCAGCCTTACTGCTTAAATCAGCATACTCGTTGGACAGGACGCTGAGGGTTCTCTCAACGTTCTTCTGAGTGTTCTTCTCCTCTAATTTTTCAAAGCTTCGCAGCAGAATTAACTGTGAACTGGCATAGACTGCTGAAACTAGAACGATACCCGCAAGAGCCATTATTATGAACACTTTTATGCGCAGCCGCAAATTTTTCTATCGCTCCATCGCTCGCTTAATGTTGGCGACTTCTCCAGCGAAAGTTAACCCCTCAAGGGCAATCTGGTAATCCTTTAGCCCTGCTTTTTTGCTGAGGCTTTTCAGGATTAATGCTTCGAGAAAATTCGCGCCTACCCCGAAGATTTTTTCAACCGCAACGGCAAACGCCTCAGTTTTTCTGGGAATTTCTTGTTTCTTAACGTTGAAGCTTTTTTCCATGTGAAAATAGATTGCTTGCCTCGATGATTCGCCTAGTGAAGCTAAGCCCTCATCCACTGCTTCGAGCAGGAGCTTTTCGAAATCAGACTCAGACACATTATCACCCTCGGCGAATGAGGATAGTTGCAAACCCCGTGAAGCACGTAGTAAAGCGCTGAATAAAGCGGTTATGAATTCCATATTCAGATTCGGACTTCGATACGAAGCAGATGATTAGGCAAACTCGTTGGCTTCGCAGAATGCAGAACACGCGGAAAGCGAACAACCAACAACTTTTGAAAGCACCGCCACTTTTTGCACCATAAAGTTTAAGGGTTGATGTTTTGTTTAGGTTTCGAGTATTCTACAGGTTGAGGTTTGCGGTTTGAGCATTAAAGGCGAAACAGTGGAAGAACGCAAAGCTGAAGTTCTGATTAAACTCAGAAAATACAAGCTAATCAAAAAAGAAGCGTACGAAGGCGCCTTGGCGTACATCGTTGAAATTCCAGGCGAGAAAGAAAAAACCCTTGTCTGGTGCATCCTGAACGAAGCCACAGTCGGCATAAACGCCATGAACACGCTTTACAAAGTCATGAAGGAAAAGGAAATCGAAAAAGCCATCGTGGTGACGGAAGGACGCTACACGCACGCGGTTAAACAAGGCGCCAAGAAGAAGAACGTGGAGCTCCTGCCCAAGTCTTTCCCAGTTTTCGACATTTTCGAGCACGCGCTGGTGCCGCTGCACGAAATCCTCGGCGAAAAAGAGAAGGAACAGCTTCTTGCGCAGTTTAAGGTTCAGCCTTATCAGATTCCGCAGATAAAATCCGCTGATCCCGCAGTGAAAGCCATCGGTGCCAAGCCAGGCGACATACTGAAGATTACGCGGAAAAGCTCTACGGCAGGCGAGCACGTGGCTTACCGTTACGTAGTCGAATAAACCTGTTCTTGTGTTTAACCTGGTTTTTGCTTGTTTCCAGTTTTCTTTTCGGATAGAAACTCGCTTAGGCAGGTTTCCAGGCGCTTGTACTCGGAGAGCAGGCTCTTTCCTGTCTTTGTCAGTTTTGCGCCTCCGCCGCCGGCTTTGCCGCCTTTGTAGGTTTCCACTATTGGCTCACCTATGGTTTTTTCGATTTTTTTTAGGTAATTCCATACATAGCGGTAGGACATACCTAATGCTTCAGCGGCTTTTGTTATCGAGTTTTCTGCGGCTATGCTCTGGAGGATTTCTGCTCCGCCTTTTCCGATTAAGGGTTTTCCTTCGTGTTCTATCCATATTTTGGCTGAGAGCGTGTGTTTTTTGTGGTTGCTCATGTTTTTAGAGTTAAGTGTCGTAAAGGTTATAAGGTTAATCGTTATGAACAACAAAACATAACGTGTATCTGAAATGCACACATGGCAAAAACTAATCATAATCGCAACACTATCAACCGTAATCCTAATCGCTGGCACAGTAGCCTACTTCAACTACTTCGCCAAAAGACGCCTAATAATCTCCACAACCACAAGCCTCTACGACACAGCACTGCTGGACGAAATCGAAAAACGCTACGAAACAACCCACAACGTGGACATCAACATAATCTCCGCAGGAACAGGCATAGCCATCCAACACGCTCAGAACGGCGACGCCGACATCATCCTCATCCACTCACCAGCCATGGAAAAAACCTTCCTCGAGCAAGGCTACGGCGTAAACAGGAAAATAATTGCCTACAACTTCTTCACCATCGTCGGACCCGAAAATGACCCAGCGGGAGTCACGGGAAAAAACGCAACCGAAGCGCTAAAAAGCATAGCAGTCTATGGCGAAAGATTAGCTGACCAGTCGGGACAAACCAAAGTATGGGTCTCTCGAGGCGACAACTCGGGCACACATTCCAAAGAGCAGAACCTCTGGAAAGCCGCAGGCTACAACTACACGCTTGTATCTGCTGAACCATGGTACGCAAGCGTAGGCTCAGGCATGGGCGACACCTTGAACGTGGCTAACCAAAAAACAGCCTACACACTCGCAGACATAGGTACCTACTTGAAATTCTACACCGACGGCGTAATCTCCTTGTCTGCGCTGATAACTGAAGAGCAAGCTTTGCTTAACGTCTACAGCGTCATGGCTGTAAACCAAACCTACCACGAGCAAATAAACTACGCGGACGCCATGGACTTCATCGAATACTTGGTATCCGATGAGGCACAACAGTTCATAACAGACTACGGCAAAGCCGATTATGGGAAAAGCCTCTTCTACGGCGCAGTGCAACCACTAAAGAGCAACGCTCCCCAGCCGATAGTCAGTTGGATAAAAAGCGCCGCCTTCTTCGACGGTTCCGAGTGCCCACCGCAATACAGAAAAAACTACCCGCAACTTTACAGTTAGAGGCTCACAACAATGGTTGACGTACTCGGCGGCATAATAAAAGCATTCGAGTTAATAGCTACAGGCGACCCAACGCTTTACGGTATAGTCGCGCGCACTCTGTTTTTCTCAAGCATCGCCGTCGTGTTAGCCATGCTGTGGGGAACGCCTATCGCATTGCTAATAAGCCTCAGAAACTTCCGAGGCAGAACAATAATCAAAGCGTTCTTCAACTCTCTGATAGGCGTACCCACCGTGGTTCTCGGTTTAGTGCTGTTTCTCATTTTTTCAAAAAGCGGACCCTTAGGCTTTTTAGGCCTGCTTTACACACCTGCAGCCATAATCCTCGGCGAAGCCGTGCTTGTAACGCCCATACTGATCAGCATAATGTCCAACGCCATAGAGGCAGTTGACCCAGAAATCATGAACTTGGCGAAAACACTGGGCGCCTCAGAATCGCAAGCAGCAATAGCCGTGCTGAAGGAAGCGTTAAACGGCGTCCTCCTAAGCAACATCGCCAGCTTCAATCGGGCAATCGCCGAGTTGGGCGTCGCGCTGCTTGTAGGCGGCAACATAGCAGGCTTAACTGACGTGCTGACAACCGCGATTTCGCGTTACACAGCGAGAGGCGAACTGGACTTCGCTATTGCACTGGGAATACTGTTGATGCTCATAGTGTTCGGGATAAACGTGGTGTTGATTATGGCGCGGAAAGCGAAAATGCTGTTCACGCTGTGGAGAAATCCGCAGTAGGCAGGATTGTTGACTGGAGGTTAAGAGAAACTGGTGATAACAGCTGAATTGAAGAACGTAACCAAAGCATACGGAGACAAAACCGTAGTTGACCAAGTCAACTTGCAGATACAGGAAGGCGAAATCCTAGCGCTTCTGGGACCGAACGGTTCGGGAAAAACAACCCTGCTGAAAATCCTAGCGTTAATCGAAGCACCCACAAGCGGCGTGGTTGAATTTCAAAGCGAAGCGGTTACCGCAAAAAACGCTGAACAACTGCGCATGCAAAGCACTCTCGTGTTTCAGAAAACCACCCTTTTCGACTCTACAGTTTACAGTAACGTGGCTTACGGCTTAAAAATTAGGAAAATCCCCAGAGAAGTGCTTGATGAAAAAGTGGCGAAGGCACTGAAGCTTGTGAAGCTGGAAGGCTTCGAGAAACGCCCCGCAAAAAAGCTCTCAGGCGGAGAACAACAACGCGTAGCAATAGCCCGCGCAGTGGCGCTTAAGACCAAGCTTCTGCTCTTGGACGAGCCTACAGCGAACTTAGACCCAAAAAACGCCGCCATTATTGAGGAAGTCATCGCTGCAGTTAACCGCGAAGACAAAACCACCATCGTTATGGCTACGCACAACATGTTCCAAGCAAAAGCCTTGCCCCACCGCATAGCGCTGATGAACGAGGGAAAAATAACCGAGGTCGGCTCGCCCGCAGACGTTTTCGGCAACCTCTCTCGGAACCTAGCGCGGTTCGCCGCGGTGGACAACACTTTCGCTGGAACCGCCAAGGCAACGGCGGCGGGCACAACGATGGTAGACATAGGCAACGGCGTGCAGATTGAAGTCACAGCGCAGAAACGAGGTGAAGTTTCCCTGTTCGTTAACCCTCAAGACATTATTCTCTCCAAAAGCGCGGTGGAATCCAGCGCCCGAAACGTTTTCAAAGGCAAAATAACGGAAATCAAGGATTTGGGCTCGCTGGTGAAGCTTAAGGTTAACGTGGGCAAGCCTTTCACGGTTCAGATAACTAAACGCTCCTTCATTGAGATGGGGCTTAACTTGAACTCCGAAATCTACATTGCCTTCAAAGCGTCAAGCGTGCAAGTGCTTTAGGCTTTGCGTTGTCTTTCCTCCGATAGCTCGCGCAGGATGACGAGTGCTTCACCAAGCGGCATGTTCAACCTTGCCGCTAACTCAGCAGGGGTTACGTCGGGTTTTTCGCGCAGAATCTCCTCTCTTGTGTACGCCTTATGCGCGGGGTACATCACTGCAGCATGCACTGTTTCAACGAGTATAAGCCAGAGCTGTTCCTTCGTCAACTCCTCAAGGCTCATACAACATCACTAAGTATAGTAAGCATGACTTGCTATTCAGTTTACCGCAAAAATCTCTAAAACGCAAGAGAAAAGGCTGTATTTGCTAAAGTTGGTAGAGGTTTCCAACACTGTTCCACACAAAAGCATCAGGCAAAGCCTCAGCCAAAGCGCACGTGGCTCTCCACCCAGTGCAATGCGACGGCACAATCAGCGCGGGATTTACCCACTTTAGCTCTTGAACTGTGGGTTTGATTCTTGGTTCAAATTCTTTGCCAGCCAAGTGGAAACCGCCCATAACAGCGTAAACCCTGCTTACTCCAGTGACCTGCTGCGCATAAAGCACAGTGTTGATTATACCTGCGTGCGCGCATCCGGAGATGACGACTAAGCCTTTTTCTTTCACGTTGATTACGATTGCTTGGTCGTCGCGAATCCACGGCTCAGACTGCCACGCGCCGTCAATCAAGGCTTTGTGTTGCGCGTAGCCTTTCTCGAAGCTTGTTTCACGCAGAATTTCTCCTGTAACGAAAGCGCTGTTTTCAGCAAACAGCAAAGGCTGCCTAGTTTCAACCATCTTGGTTAAGTGCCTGAGTTCTTCTGCTGGGAACTCGGGGTAAACTCGGATTTCCCCCTTTGCATCGGCTGTGCCTCTGGTTTTAAACGCGTCTGGGTGAACCATAACGGGCAAATTAGCTCTGTTAATTGCCTTGACTGCGGACAAGAGCCCGCCGAAAGGGTCGTAATGCCCATGCGACAGGACAATGGATTCCACTTCGTTCAAGTCTATCCCCATCCGTTCAGCATTCTTCACCATTCCGTCCATGCTGCTGCCTGCATCAAACAAAACGCAATGAGTTTTGTCTTCCTGCAATATGCGGATTAGCATTGAAAAGCCGTGTTCCGCAGAGGGCAACTCAACATGCGCCTTAGTCCATTCTTGGCCATGACGCTTTTTAGTCCACTGCCTAAACGACTGCGCCTCTTTCCTGCTGATTGCGGAGAGAAAATCCACTGAGTTGTCCATCAAGCTGAGGATTTCTACGCCATCAGCTTCTGCAATTTTGATTGTCCCAAGCTTAGTTGCGTTCATGTTGCCGTTTCCCGCCGCCTCATAGTGAGCCTTTGTAGTTGCTTGTCGTGGGGCAGCCGACGCATTTCTGGGTTTCGTATCGGTTGCAGGGGGCGCAGTTCACATCGCACGGCGTCACTGTGCGTTCCTTATGCGTTAGTGTTTCTCTTATTTCCAGGAAAGGCTCAAAGTAAGTGTCGCTTATTGGGTAAAATTCTGACCTGCGGATTCCCTTGCTGCACCGCAACGAGCATTTCTCCATTGATATGCTTTCAAGTGTTTCCTGTGTTTCTGCCACAACAAGCGCAATCAAATTGTAGCCGCCTATCGTCTTGAAAATCTGAATCACTCGTGGACACTCTTTAAAGCGGTCAAGCAGCTTCTGCATTGCTTCAGCGCTTTCCATTTCCAACATCACGATTGCTGGATGCAGCTTCAGCGCCTTCGGATTAATCAAAGCGGAGACCTTAATCGTGCCTGTTTCCACAAGTTTCTCTAGTCTCTTCTTTATGCCCATGCTGGTGAACCCAACGGCGTCGGCCAACTCCTGCAATGTGGTTCTTCCGTTTGCTTGGAGCTGCGTGATTATTTTTCTGTCAACTTCGTCCAAACCATTCTCCTGTTTATTTTATAAACGCAAAGTATTAATAAGGTTTATCCATTAAACTTTTTCCACTTCAAACGGTGACAAAAGTGAAAGCCACAACCAAACAGGCAAACCCTGCCGAAGAATGTGATGGAAAATGCGGAACATGCCCTACATCAGATGCGTGTAGCGACCAGAGAAAACAACAATTCGAACAAGAGAGAAAATTAAAGCTGAAAATGGATAAAATCAAACACAAAATCGCAGTAATAAGCGGAAAGGGCGGAGTTGGCAAAAGCACAGTAACCGTAAACCTTGCCGTGGCGTTCGCGTTGCATGGGCACAACGGCAAAGTCGGCATACTCGACGCTGATATTCACGGACCCTGCGTGCCGAAAATGCTGGGGTTGAAAGGACAGAAAATCGTAGGCGGACCTGCGGGCATGCTCTTTCCAGTCACGGGTCACTTGGGCATCAAAGTGGCATCGATGGATTTTCTGCTTCCAACCGATGAGGCGCCTGTAATTTGGCGTGGTCCTTTGAAAATGAGGGTTCTCCAGCAGTTTTTATCCGACATAGCGTGGGGCGAACTTGATTTTCTGCTGATTGACCTTCCGCCCGGCACTGGAGATGAACCGTTAAGCGTTATGCAGTTGATTCCCGACATGGATGGCGTTATTATAGTAACTATGCCTTCAGAGGTTTCCGAGGCTGTAGTTAAGAAATCTGTTACATTCGCTCGGCAAGTTGGCGTTCCTGTGATTGGCGTAATCGAGAATATGAGCGGTTTCATCTGCCCTGACTGCGGCGCCAAAATTGACATTTTTAAAACTGGCGGAGGCAAACGAATCGCAGACAGCATGAACGTGCCCTATTTGGGTTCTTTACCTATAGACCCCGCGATTTGTAATGACTCTGACGGTGGACTGGCTTTTATGGCTGAAAACAAAAATTCGCCTTCGGCTAAAGCTTTCTCAGAAATTGTTGAGAAGATTGAGCGTTTCCAAGCAACTGCACCTGTAAGGAGTTGATGGTGTGTCTGAAGAAATGTATGAGGATGTTCCTCGCCGCAAGATTCCGTGGTATCCAACTATAGACTATAGCAAGTGCGTAGGTTGCGGTGCATGTGTGGATTACTGTACTGCAGGCGGTTTCGGCGTATACGTCTTTGAAGAGAGGGATGGAAAAAAACTGCCTGTTGTGAAGAACCCCTATAACTGCATAGTGTTTTGCAGAGGCTGCGAAGACAAAGAAGTGTGCCCTGTCGGCGCAATTACTCATCCATCAGAAGAGGAGACCCATAAGATAATTGAAAAACTGCAAAAATCAAAGAAGAGAAAAACCTGAAAAATCGAGTTTGCTCAAGGAGGTGAATGATTGACAGAAAGAGTGATCGTGCCGGCAGCAGACCAAAATGGATTGAAAGCGCGGTTGGCAGAGCATTTCGGCAGAGCACCCTATTATGCGATTGTAGACTTTGACGCGAATGGCACTGTAGCAGATGTTAAAACTGTCCCGAACATTGGCGAGCACACAGGCGGAATTGGGCATTCTCACGACAATCTTCTGGAGCATCAACCAAAAGCCATAATAGTTTACGGTATGGGACCAAGAGGGTTGGCAAGTTTTCAAAACGCAGGCGTCGTCGTGCTGAAAGCCAACGCTGATACTGTCGGCGAAGTGGTCAACGCCTACAAGGCAGGCAAACTTAAAAAACTAACAGAAGGCTGCGAACACGCGCACCAGCACCACCATTAGCTCTTTGAGAGCACTTAAAAAGGCTTAAATAATAAAATTTGCAAAGGCTGTTTGGTGAAGTGAAATGCCGAAAATCAAAGCAGAGGCAAAGCTTGTTGAGAATGTTCGTTCAGTAGTAGGCAACACACGAGCCCACATCGTAACCTGTGACCTCCCTGCTGCTGCAGGTGGAAGCGACGCAGGCCCTACCGCTTTGGAGTTGGCGTTGATGGCGCTTGCTGACTGTGGAGTGACAATTTTCGCCGATGTCTGTAAAAAGAGCAACATCGAGCCTAGCAAGGTCGACGTTGTTGCGGAGGCTGACAAATCTCCTGATTCGCCAGTGATAACTGGCGTGACGATGAAGGTGGCGGTTTCTGCAAAAGGCAGAAAAGAACTGTTGGAAGGCGCTTGGAGGAGAACTGAAGCAAACTGCCCGGTCTTATTCATCTTTAAAGAGTCTATTCCCGTGAAAGTTGAGTTCGAAGCAAAACCCGAATAACACAAGCCTTTGACAACAACAAACACGTGGACCCGCGTTTCAGGCTGTTTGTTAGCTGAAAGCTTACCTAATTCATTGCCTCTTTCAAGGCGTTAATTATTTATTAGCGCAATTGCAAAGTTAATAGTTCACGTTATTTGTAAGATAATTTGAGGGTGACTTTTTGAGAGCCGTTGTTTACCGTGGACCACGCAACATAAAAGTGGAAGATGTTTCTAAGCCACGTGTTTCAGGCAAAAAAGTTCTCGTCAAATTCAAGGCAGGGAGCATCTGCGGCACCGACATGCACCTCTACCGTGGAGAATGGAAAATTAAGCATGGACGAATAATTGGGCACGACGCTTGCGGAGTTCGCGTTGACACAGGCGAACGTGTAGTCATGATTCCCATCACCTACTGCGGTTCATGTTACTATTGCCTAAGAGGCTTAACTGGATACTGCGAACACGCCAAGTTTTACGGCTTAACTCGGAACGGGTTTTTCGCCGAATCCCTCGCAATGCGTCCCAAGAATCTGGTTCCGATTCCCGCAAACGTAAGCGATGAGGAAGCCGCGGTAGTGGAGCCCGTAGCGTTGGCGCTTCATGCGCTGGAGCTGCTTAAGCCTAACGTGGGCGACTGGGCTACGGTAATTGGCCAAGGCGCCATCGGTTTGTTGATGACGCAGATGACGCGGCTGAAGGGTTGCAGAGTCATAGCTGTAGATTTAGCTGATTATAGGCTTAGGCTTGCCGAGAAGTACGGCGCTGACCACTGCGTCAATGCGCTACGGGAAGACGCGGTTAAACGGGTTAGGGAAATCACGAAGCGCGGCTCTGATGTGGTGATTGAGGCTGCTGGAACTGCGCGGACGGTGGAGCAGACGCCTTTCATGGTTCGAAAAGCTGGGAAAGTGGCTTTGGTAGGCGAGTTCAAGGGCTACTTGAATTTGGAGGATGCTGATGAGGCTTTGTTTTTCACTACGTACATTTCCCCTGCGGAGTACCCGTTGGCTGTGCAGCTTATCGCGGATAAACGCGTGGACGTTAAAGGTTTGATAACGCACAAGTTCAGCCTTGTGGATTTCGAGAAAGCGCTTCAAACGGCGAATAGCCCTGAGGAAAAACCCGTGAAAGTGGTCATAACCGCGTAAGGTCAATTGACACGCGCTTTTACCGCAAAGTATATCTTTTATAGGGCTGTCATCAAGGGCGAGCATGAACCCAATGCGCGTGAAAGCTGTAATATTCGATTTAGACGGCACACTTGCCAACTTCAACTTGGATTACAAGACAGTCCGAGCCGAAGTCAAAGGCTACTTGGTAAAACGCGGTGTCCCCGCTTCAGTTTTATCCGTCAAAGAAAGCGTCTTTGAAATGCTCAGAAAAACCGAAATCTACGTGAAAAACTCAGCTAAACCCGCCAAGTTTTTCAACGATATTCGCAGCGAAGCCTTAGCCATGGCAGAGAAATACGAGTTAGAAGCCGCCAAGAGCACAAGCCTGCTGCCCGGCGCAATGGAAACGCTTAAAGCTTTGCGTCGGATGGGTTTGAAAATTGGCTTGTGTACCATAAACAGCGAAAACGCCGTGAATTACATCTTAACGCGCTTCGGGATTGCTGACTATTTTGGCGTAACAGTTTCGAGAAACAAGGTAAATCAGTATAAGCCTAATCCTGAGCACATTGGCGCTGCGTTGAGAGCTTTAGATGTTTCGGCAAGTGACGCTGTGATTGTTGGAGACGGCAGCGTAGACATGCAGAGCGCCAAAGAGCTTGACGCCATTGCTGTCGGGTTGCCCACGGGAGTTTCCACTATGGAGCAGTTGATGCGCAGCGGTGCAAACTACGTGATAACGTCGATAACGGATTTGCCGCTTCTGATAGAAAAAATCAACAAAGCTTCAAGCTCTGCGGAAAAAGAGTAATTCTTTTATTGCTTAACTTAGCATTATGCAGTAAAGAGTAATTATCGTCAACTCGCATATTGCCTCACCAGAGGCTCTATCTTCAGACACGGGAATGCGGGTGAGGCGAGCAAAAATGAAGAGAAAGACAACAGTCTATTTCGCTTTAACAGCGCTTTTTGTAGTCTCCATTATTGCCCTGAGCCTTTTTGCCCGAGTTTTCCTGTTTTCAGGCGAGCAGTCTGCTTCAGACGCGTGGCCCATGTTCCACTATGACATAGTGCATTCAGGCAGCTCAAGCTCAAAAGCGCCAAGAACAAATCAGACGCTGTGGAAATTCACCACTGGTGGACAAGTGGATTCTCCTGTTGTCGTCGACGGCGTCATCTACGCAGGCTCATTCGACCGCAAACTTTACGCGTTTAACGCTTCTAACGGGGATGTGTTGTGGAGTTACACGACTGGAGGTCCTGTGCTTTCTCCCGCTGCCGTTGCGGACGGCTTAATTTACTTCGGCTCAGAAGACAACAACCTTTACGCGTTAGACGCTTACACCGGCGCCTTCAGGTGGAGTTACGCCACGGGTTACTATGTAGATTCTGCCCCGGCGGTTTCAGACGGCGTTGTCTATGTAGCTTCGGAAGACGCTAAAGTCTACGCTTTAGACGCCAAAACAGGCAGTCATATCTGGAATTACACTACGGGCGCCATGATTATGCTTTCCTCGCCTACCGTGGCTGACGGATTGGTGTACGTGGGTTCTCTTGACTGCAGAGTCTACGCTCTAAACGCTTATAACGGCGGCTTAGTGTGGAACTACACTACAGGTGACACAGTAGTTTCCTCACCAGCCATTGCGAACAACATGGTTTACATAGGTTCCAACGACGGGAAAATTTACGCCTTAGACGCTTACACTGGCTCTCCAGAGTGGCAGTTCCCAACAGGTGGTCCCGTCTATTCCTCTCCTGCTGTTGCCGACGGCGTTGTGTACGTGGGCTCTGAGGACAACAATGTCTACGCTTTGGACGCTTCTACTGGCGCTCTCTTGTGGAACTGCACGACAGGCGATGGAGTAGCTTCTCCACCCACCGTGGCAGGCAACGCGGTGTACGTGGGCTCAAAAGACGGCAACATCTACGCCTTGCACGCATCAAGCGGCAGCCGCCTGTGGTCATTTGCCACACGAGACATGGTAATTTCTAAACCCGCAGTGGATGACGACATAGTGTACGTAGGCGGCTGGGACGGCAAACTCTACGCCTTAGACGCTCTAAACGGCGATTTAATATGGAGCCACGCCACAGGCAACGTAGTTGACTCTTCACCCGCTGTTGCTAACGGCTTAGTGTACGTAGGCTCATGGGACGGCAGAATCTACGCCTTAAACGCGACCACAGGCGTTGTCCCCATAGACATGGAGCAGCACCACGCTGTCGTATGGCATTACGCTACAGGCGACATGGTTATGCTGTCTTCGCCTGCCGTTGCCGACGGCGTCGTGTACGTGGGCTCATACGACAATAACACTTACGCTTTAAACGCCACGACGGGCGCTTTCATCTGGAGTTACACTACAGGCTACGCCGTGGTTTCTTCGCCCACTGTTGCCAACGGCATAGTCTACAGCGGCTCAGAGGATAATACCCTCTACGCATTGAACGCGTCAACTGGCAAGCCCATATGGAACTACACCACAGACGACATGATAATGTTGTCCTCGCCTGCCGTGGCTGACGGCTTAGTTTACTTCGGCTCGCTTGACCACAAAATCTACGCCTTAAACGCCACAACAGGCGCATACGCATGGAGCTACACAACAGACGACATGATTATTTCTTCGCCTTCTGTGGCTAACGGCTTAGTCTACGTAGGCTCGCTTGACAACAACCTCTACGCCCTGAACGCTACCAACGGAGCTTTGGCGTGGCAGTTCATAACAGGCGACGATGTTTTTTCTTCGCCCGCGGTTGCCAACGGCATGGTTTATTTTGGCTCAAACGACCACAAAATCTACGCCTTAAACGCGGCAACAGGCACATTAGTATGGAGCTATGAGGCAAACGGCAGCGTAGCCTCTTCTCCCGCCGTTGCAGACGGATTACTCTTTGTGGGCTCAGACGACCATAAACTCTACGCGATAGACGCGTTCACAGGCAACCTCGTCTGGCGCTACACAACAGGCGACATTGTGGTTTCCTCGCCCGCTATCGCAAACGGCGTCGTTTACGTGGGCTCATACGACCACATGGTCTACGCCTTCGGTCAAACACCCAACACGCTCCAGTCAGCCATCAACAACGGCTTTCCAGTGCCTGAAATTTCGGCGCTCATAACCACAATAACACTAACAGTTGCATTTGTGGACGCTGCACCCCACAATAGAAAACACCCCGCAGAAGATGCCTGAAAACTCTCCACCAATATGCCGCTTTATATAAGGGGGCTATAGTTTTTCCCGAGCGCACCAACACCACAAAAACTCCGACGAAAACAGCAGAAAGCAACATTTCAGCCTACACATTCAGCATGGAAAATCACTGAAAACACGGCTTAAGCTTTATGTAGTTGATAATGAGTTTGTGAATACCCATACGTGCACAACGCATTTATAATGCTGCCCCATGGTGAAGCACAATGGCTGAAACCACACCAGCAAAAGAGCCAATAAAAGCCTCCGAAATAGACCCAAAATTCAAATACGAAATCGCAAAAATGCACGGAGGCGAAAAACTTTTACGCTGCTTCCAGTGCGGAACATGCACTTCAGACTGCCCAGTAGCCCGCTACAGCGACACATACCGCCCAAGGCAAATAATCCGCATGGCACAACTCGGCCTCAGAAACCGCGTGCTGAACAGCGACACACTCTGGCTCTGCGCAGCCTGCTTCACCTGCACCGACCGCTGCCCACAAGACGTGGAAGTAGCCAGCGTAATCCGCGTTCTACGCAATTTAGCCGCAGAAAAAGGCTGCGTGCCCCAAGTGTTCAAGGACCAAGCCGCAAGCATACTCGAATCAGGCTACGCTTACAAAATCCCCGAACTACGCATCAAAAAAAGAGAAAGCCAATGTTTGCCACCCTTACCAAAAGGCAACCCCGAAAGCGTACGCAAAACACTCAAAAACGTAAAATTCTTCCAAAACACCGAAAAGAAAGGTGAACCAAGTGGGCAGTAAATACCTCATATTCCTCGGATGCGCCATACCATACCGCGTATCAGCATACGAAATATCCGCACGCAAAGTCCTCTCTAAATTAGGCGTGGAACTCGTGGAAATGCCCGAATTCAACTGCTGCGGACTACCGCTAGACCCAGTCAGCCACGAAGCCATGCTCATCCTCGCCGCGCGAAACTTGGCTTTAGCTGAGCAGCAAGGCTTAAACATACTCACCCTATGCCCAGGCTGCGCAGGAACCCTGAAGAAAGTTAACAAGATTTTAAAGGAAGACAAAACATTAAGAGAGCAAATTAACGCACACCTGAAAGAAGCAGGACTGGAGTTCAAGGGCACAGTGACCACCAAACACATAATGCAAGCACTAACCGAAGACATAGGCTTAGAAACAATACGCAAAGCCATAACAAAACCCCTGACCAACCTCAAAGTCGCAGAACACAACGGCTGCCACATACTCAGACCAAAAGAATACATAGGCTTCGACAACCCAGAAGACCCACAAACGCTTAAAACACTCATCGAAGCCACAAGCGCCACCTGCTTGGACTACATTGACGAAACCGAATGCTGCGGCGCCCCCAGCGTCGGCGTAAGCGACAAAGTCGCACTGCAACTCGCAAGAGACAAGCTGAGCCATATTAAAATGGTCAACGCTCAAGCGCTGATAACCATCTGTCCGTTCTGCCACATAATGTATGACACAAACGAACTGCGCATAGAGAAAATGTTTAATGAAACCTACGGCATTCCAGTTCTGCATTACCCTCAACTGCTCGGCTTAGCAATGGGCATACCACCCGAAGAACTCGCCTTCAACGAGCTGAGAGTTGACGCAACAAAAATAGTAAAACAAGTCACAGAAGGAGCAAAACAAGAATGAGTAAAAACAAGTTAAAACTAGCCTTCTACTGGGCTGCGAGCTGCGGCGGATGCGAAATCGCCGTGTTAGACATCAACGAAAAAATCCTCGACGTAGTACAAATCGCAGACATCGTGTTCTGGCCAGTAGCCTTAGACATCAAATACAAAGACGTAGAAGCAATGCCCGATAAATACATAGACATCTGCTTCTTCAACGGCTCCATACGCAACTCAGAACAAGAACACATGGCGAAACTTCTGCGCAAGAAAGCCAAGACTCTCGTTGCTTTCGGCTCATGCGCCCACGAAGGATGCATACCAGGATTAGCGAATCTGCATAACCGCAAAGAAATCTTCACCCAAGTCTACATAGAAGACAAATCAAACATCAACCTCCAAAAAGTCCTCCCCAAAACCAAAACCCAAGTGAAAGAAGGCACACTGGAAATCCCAGAATTCTACGACACAGTAAAAACCTTAGGTCAAACAGTTGAAGTAGACTACTACCTGCCAGGGTGCCCACCACCAGTCAAGCTCATAGCCAACGCCGTAGACGCCATAGCAAACAACGCTTTGCCGCCAAAAGGCTCAGTACTCGCCCCACTAAAAGCGGTATGCGATGAATGCCCAAGAAAAAGAGAAAACAAAAAAATCACAAAAATCCACCGAGTCTACGAAAAAAACCCTGAACCCGAAAAATGCCTACTGGAACAAGGCATACTCTGCATGGGACTCGCCACACGAAGCGGCTGCGGCGCACAATGCCTAAAAGTTGACATGCCCTGCACAGGCTGCGGTGGACCAGCACCAAACGTGCCTGAACAAGGCGCAGCAATGATAAGCGCCTTAGCCTCAATACTGGGTTATGACGAGGAAAAACTATCCGAAAAAGACGTTGAACAGTTGATGAATCAAATAAAAGACCCAGTCGGCACGTTCTACATGTACTCGTTACCAGCTTCAATAATGAAAAGAAAGGTGATTAAACAATGAAAGAAATACTCATAGACCCAATCACGCGGCTTGAAGGTCACGGCAACGTCTCCATATTCCTAAACGACGCAGGCGAAGTGGAAAACGCCTACCTGAAAATCCCAGAACTCAGAGGATTCGAAAAATTCTGCATCGGCAGACGAGCCGAACTCATGCCGCAACTAACAACAAGAATCTGCGGCGTATGCCCCGTAGCACACCACTTCGCATCCGTCAAAGCCTTAGACGCAGCCTTCAAAGTAACCCCGCCACCTGCAGCGAAAAAACTCCGCGAACTCATGAACTGCGGCTACTACATCTACGACCACACTCTACACTTTTACTATTTAGGCGGACCAGACTTCATCGTCGGCCCAGACGCACCAGCAGCAAAACGCAACATTTTAGGCGTCATCGAAAAAGCAGGCTTAGACATAGCCAAAGAAGTCATCAAACACAGAGCCTACGGACAGAGAATAACCGAAATCCTCGGAGGCAAAGCCACGCACCCAGTATGCGCCCTGCCAGGAGGCATATCCAAACCACTAAGCGAAGAGAACAGACAAGAAATCGAGAAACTCGCTGCTTCAAGCGTGGAATTCGCCAAACTCAGCCTAAAACTCTTCCACGACATTGTCTTAGCCAACACCAAATACGTAGACTTAATCAAAAGCGACGCGTACACGATGAAAACCTACTACATGGGCATGGTAGACGCAAACAACAAAGTTAACTTCTACGATGGAAAAATCCGAGTAGTAAACCCCAACGGCAGCGAATTCGCCAAATTCGAAGCAAAAGACTACCTAACGCATCTGGGCGAACACGTGGAAGAATGGACATACGCAAAATTCCCGTTCCTGAAAAAAATCGGTTGGAAAGGCTTCTCATACGGCACCGACAACGGCGTTTACCGCGTCGGACCGCTCGGGCGACTAAACGCTTCCGACGGCATGGCAACCCCGCTGGCGCAGGCAGAATACAAAGTAATGTACGAAACTTTAGGCGGCAAACCAGTGCACGGTACTCTGGCTTTCCACTGGGCACGCTTAATTGAACTGCTTTACGCTGCTGAACGCGCGGTGGAGCTTGCTAAAGATTCTGAAATCACAAGCACGAATGTGCGCAACAAGCCAGGCGAACCCGGCGAAGGTGTAGGTGTGGTTGAAGCAGCACGCGGAACGTTGTATCACCATTACGTGCTGGACAAGGATGCACTTGTTAAAGACGTGAACATGATTGTGGCTACAACCAATAATTACCCTGCTATTTGCATGTCCATTCGTGACGCAGCTAAAGGTCTAATCCGAGGTGGCAAGGTGGACAATGGCGTGCTTAACATGGTGGAGATGGCTTTCCGCGCTTACGACCCGTGCTTTGGATGCGCTACGCATTTTGCGGTTGGGCAAATGCCGTTGACAGTGGAAGTTTACAGCCACAAGCGGCAGTTGCTTAAAACCCTGAGGCGGTAAGTGCCCCTCTAGAATTTTCTTTCTTTTTTCTTTTCAATTAATTATGTCCCGTATTTTATCTGTTGGTTTGCAGGTTTTCCTGCTTTAGGTAATCCATGGCACTTTTTATGCAGTCGTCCATGTTTAGGTACTTGAATTCTGAAAATCGCCCAACGAGTCCTATTCCTAATTGGGAGAAGTGTTCGCTTATCTTTTTGAGGTTTTTGGCGTAGTCTAAATCGCTTATTACGTAGGCATATTCCGCCCTTTTGACTAATGTGAATAGTACATCATGGGCATTAATAATTTTCAGTTTTTGCAGGTCGGTTACAACGCGATCAGCGATTTCGTCATCTCTTTTTCGCCATGTTTCATCTTTGAATTTGCATGTTATTTCAGCCATTAACGCAGACATTCCTGCTGGAGCGACATTTGGGCTGTAATTTGAGGGATAACTGGTTCTATGCGTCAGGATTTCGCGGTCAGGAATGTATAACCAAGAGAGGTTTGTGTCAGTTTTTCTTTTTAGCCCAATCATTACTGTGATGAGTGAATTATACTTCAGATTGCTTGCTGCTTCTTTGACTTTTTTCGGCGCGTTTAGCGCTTTTACTAAGCGCTGGATTGGAATCGTGGATATTATTCTTTCGTAAACTCTTACTTGTTTTCCGTTTGAAACAACCCATTTGCCGTCGATGTTGCGGATTTTTGTGACGCCAAAGTCTCGCATGATGTTGCTTTGACCTATCTTGTTTTCAATTGCCTTGATTAGTGCTTGGATTCCGCCGATTCGTGGGTAGTAGAAATGGAGTTGATGCAGATATCCTTCCGTGCTTATTCCTAGCGCGGATTTGATGACGTCCTCCATTGGTGGATTGGGCACTCTCTCAACCCATTCGAGGCTCATTTGTTCAGGTGGGTGTTTCCAAATTTTTTCGTTGTAGGGCATCAAGTATTTTTCGGCTATGGCTTTGCCGAACATGTAGCTGAACCATTCTTTGAGGTTGGTTGGTTTCTTAATTTCGCCTTTTTCTTTCTTGATCAGGTTTTGTATGAAATAGTAAAGGCATTCAAAGTTCTCTTCTTTCGGCAGGTCGGCTAAACCGTTTTCGAATGGATATTTCAACAGGCGACCTTTGTAGAGTATTTTAGTGTCTCTTCTGTTTCTCGCTTTGTTTTGCTGTAGAAGGTCAAGCATGAAGTTTAACACCTCGGTGTTTTTGGAGAAGATTATGTGTGATCCGCAGTAGTCGAAAGTGAAGCCTTGGTGCTCAAGTGTTCGCATTAAGCCGCCACATTCTGGCTCTTTTTCCAAAATCTCGAAATCTCTTCCTTGCTGTTTCATTAAGTAGCCGAGGGTTAATCCCGTTAAACCTCCACCGAGTATTGCCGTTTTCATAGTTTGCTCACTGCTTTCCCGTGGACTCGTCAAAGGGTATTTCTTTCTTTGGATTTAAGCTTAAGCGCATGGTTGTCGTCAAACATGTTTTTCACAGGAGCAGTTGCGTGTGGATTTGCTTGGTCCTAGAGCGTGTGCGGGCTGCATGTTTGAAAAACCTAATAAGAGCAAAAGCATGTTTTTTCTTTGATTGCGTTTGATGAAAATATTGGCAGTGGTTCCCACTTTGCGTGATGACCCAACTGCAACTGTGCAAAGCATAATTAGTCAATCGGTTGCAGTCTCTAAAATCATAGTTGTGATAGGTTCTGAGGCGTTATACCGTAGACTGTTGACCATGAAATTGGAACGCACTGAGTATGTATATGTTAAACCTGATTTTAGTCAACCTTTAGGCATAAGAGTGGGAACAGCCCTTAACAAGGTGTTGTCCAGAGAGAGTTTGAAAGAATTCGATTACATTTTGAAGGTTGACGCGGAGATTGTTCTGCCCAAAAATTTTGTTGCCGAGAACTTGCGAGAAAAGCCTGATTTTATAGCCAGCGGTGGTACAGCGATGCTTTTCAAGGTTCAGCCTTTCCTGACAGTAGGTGGGAAGTATCCTGTGACTCCAGAGTTGGATGACACTTACCTGTCGTTGCAGTATCTTTCTCACGGATACATTGTGAAACGTTGGGTTTGTCCTCCCGAAATCAAAGCTCGTGCAAGGGGGCATCATAATTTTAAACATCATGTTCGGGTTGGAATTGAATGGTACAAACTTGGTTATGAACCAATTCATGTTCTTTTCGCGTTGCAGCCGCTGTTTCAGGACATTTTTGAAGGAAAACTGAGGATGGAGCTTTTCCTACGGGTTTACTCGTATTTTTTGGCTGCCGTGAAGAGAACTAAACGCTACGAGTTTGCGCCGTGGATTTTCTTGATGCAGGTAAGGCGACTGCTCTACGGCAGACAATTTCAGTATTAGCCACTGCAGACCATTTATAGTCTCAAATCAAGCAGGTAAATTCCAGAGAGAACGCTAGCAGTTTAATAGGTTTATCACATAGAATAGTCAATTACGCAAGAGGGCATGGTTCGAGACGCTGTTAATCCATGATAAAGGCGATTTGCTTTAACGAGCGATGTGATAAAATGGGCGATTGTCTATGATGCAGGAGTTTCCGTTGATAACGGTTGGCATCGTAGTTATGAACAGAGATTGGATTATAGGCAGGATGCTTGCGTCTTTGCAGAGCCAAACGTACCCTCATGATAGGCTCTTTGTTCTCGTGGTTGACGGCGAAAGTACAGACAAAACAGTGGAGACTGCACGGCGTATTCTGGAGAAATCTGATTTCAGCGGTTACGAAATTGTGGTTCAAAAGTGCAGCATTCCCGAGGGAAGAAACCTTTGCATCAAGAATATGCAGGGTGATTTGCTGCTTTTCTGGGACAGCGACGTGATTATGGAACCAAAAGCAGTGTCCATGCTGCTTGAAGTGATGAAGAAAGAGAAGGCAAGCATAGTAACTGCAAACGCAACCAAGATATCCGTTAATTCTGTAGATGAAATAGATGCCAAGTTGAATGAGGCAAAAACGGCTTTGCACCCAGATGAAACTTGCGAGGCGTTTGCGGTCGGGATGGGCAACACGCTTATCTCAAAGGAAGTATTTGGCAAAGTGACTTTTGACCCGGAATTAACCATTTGGGAGGACGGCGACTTTTCCATTCGCGCCAGAGAACAGAATTTTAGAATGCTTGCCAACAAAAAAATTGAAGTTTTTGACGTTAACATGATAAAGAAGACCTATAGTGACATATACATCGATATGCCCCTGCGAAGCGCCATGAAAGGCATCAGAAAGAAGTCGAGAACTGAAGTTTTAGTGTACAAGAACGCGTTACCCTATCTGGGCGTGATGAACTTCTTTCTTCGAAGAAAGAGATACGTGTTCTATCTGGGCTATCTTCCAGCGTTGTTATTATCCCTAATAGGCGTTTTAGCACAGAACCTCATGATAGCCTTAATATTTCCAGTTTATCTGTTTTCTTTTGCAGTGTGGCAGTTTGCCAGAAGAGGTTTGGCGAAAGGCGCCAAGGCATTGATGAGAAGTCTGTTGGTGGGTTTCCCAAACGCGTTTTTCATTGCGTACTATTTCGCAAAATTTGGCTTGATCAAAAGCGGTTCGGGAACCAAGAAGGCTGCAAGTGTCTGTTGACGTTTTCAACACCCATTAATGCTGCATAGATTCACAGCTAGGTCAGTGTGGTAAACCTTTTTCAAACTGTTTCGTATTCTGATTTCAGAAGTGTTCACTATGCCAAATAACACGTATAATCTTCGAGAGGAACTGGCGAAGTGGCTTACTGATTCAAAACGCGTTGTCGTAGCTGGAATCGGCAACCCAATACGCATGGATGACTTCGTAGGTGTAAAAATCGTTCAAAACCTGCAAGGCAAAGTGCCAGAAAACGTTTACCTAATCGAGTGTGAAACGGTTCCAGAAAGCTTTCTGCAACCGATAACCGAGTTCAAGCCAACGCATGTGCTTCTAGTCGACGCAGCAGTTCTGGGGTTGAAACCAGGCGAAGTTCGCCTCGTAGACCCTGAGCGCGCAACGGCGTTCCCTGCAATTTCCACGCATGTTTTGCCTCTGCGAATATTTTGTGAATACATCACCGCGACTACAAAAGCGAAAATCGCCTTGCTGCTGGTTGAACCTGGAAATGTAGAGTTCGGCGAAGGCTTGACGCTGGAAGTTCAAGCTGCCGCTGAAAAAATAACACAAATACTGTTAGAACTCTTGACTGCCTAATTGTTGCCTCAGCTGGTTGAACCCATTTTTGAAGATTTCCATAAGATTTTCGCTTCGCTATTAAAGTGAAAGGGCAGCGTTTTTGGACAGTTCAGCTGGCTCGTAGGTCTTGGGCGTCGTAGCTCATTATGCGGCTGTTTAGTTCTGATTCATATGGCTGATTCATAACTATTTTAACTCTTTTGAGAGCACAGTAGTGCAGTTTAACTGAAGTTGTTGGTTTAGATGAGGGGCGCCATGGAACCGCTTAATGCAGTTTACGCTGACTTTGCCAGTGAGAAGAAGCTTAGAATTCTGCATGTGGATAACGATGCAGCGTTTTTGGCGGTTGCGGCGCGTTGTTTGGAGGAGCAAGGGGCATTCCAAGTTGACATGGCTTTTTCTGCTGACGAAGCTCTTGAAAAGCTGCGTAATGCAGACTATGACGTGGTTGTGGCTGATTACCAGATGCCTGAGAAAAACGGTTTAGAGCTCCTGAAAGAAATGCGTGAGGAAGGCATAGCGGTTCCGTTCATTTTGTTTACGTGTAAAGGTAAAGCGGAAATTGCCATCGAAGCCCTGAATTCAGGCGTGGAGCAGTATGTCGACAAGCAAGGGAATGCAGAAGCCACGTATGAAGAACTAAAGCACAGCATCTTGCGCGCTGTTAGAAGACGAAGAACAGAAAAGCAGCTGAGAGAGTCGGAAAGCCTTCTCCGCCAAATAACCGAGAACATACAGGATATGCTCATAGTAACCGATGAAAAGTTGGCGATCACGTGCACTAGTGCTTCGCTTAAGAATATTTTGGGATACACACCGAGCGAAGTCATGGGAAAACACGTTTACCAGTTTATTCATCCCGATGACTTGACAAAAACTATGGATGCCGTGCAGCAGGCTTTCAAAGAGCGTTCTGGAGGGAAACTGGAGCTGCGCGTCAAAAGCGCTGATGGCGGCTACGTTTTGCTGGAAGGCGTGACCAAGGTCTTAACAGACGATGGCAACAATGTCACTGGAATAATAATTACTTCTCGTGATGTTACCGAACAGAGGAAAACAGAGCAGACACTGAAAGACTCAGAGGAGAAGTACCGCAGACTGTTTGAGGAAGCCACAGATGCCATTTTCATCGCCGATTTCGAAACAGGAATACTCATCGATTGCAACAATGCGGCGGCGAAATTGATTGGCAGACCAAAATCAGAGCTAATCGGCATGCACCAAAGATTCCTTCATCCCGAAGAAGAGAATGGTCCAGAGTTCGGCAGGGTGTTTGAGAAACACCGCTCAGACAGCGAAGGGCAAATAGTTGAAGATCACATTATCACGAAAAACGGCGAAGTTAGGGATGTCACGATAAAGCCTAGTTTGATTGAGCTTAACGGTAGGAAGATTGTCCAAGGCATTTTCAGGGACATAACCGAGCAGAAAAGAGCAGAGCAAGCGTTAAGTAAATCGGAGGAAAAATACCGAAAATTGTTTGAAGAAGCCCTTGACGCGATTTTCGTTGCTGACGCCGAAACTGGAGTTCTTGTTGATTGCAACCGCGCTGCAACGAAACTTGTTGGCAGATCCAAATCAGAGATAATCGGAATGCACCAGCGTTTCCTGCACCCTCCAGAAGAGATTGAAGGTGAATTCAGCAGAACCTTCAAGCAGCATCGCAGAGATAAAGAAGGATTTACGGTTGAGACCCAGATTATCACTAAGAATGGGGAAATCAGAGATGTTGCAATAAAGGCTAACCTGTTTGAGGTTGATGGCAAGAAAATGCTTCTGGGATTATTCAGGGACATTACAGAAAGCAAAAGGATGTCAGAGAAAGCCTATTTCCAAGCGCGCTTGCTGAACGCTGTGGGTCAGGCAATCATAGCCACAGACATTGCTGGAAACATCATTTATTGGAACAAGGCGGCAGAGCAACTTTACGGGTGGTCAGAAGACGAAGTTTTGGGTCGCAATGTCGAGGATATCACGCCTACAGAAAATTCAAAGGAGCAAGCAGCAGTACTGCTTAATAGACTATTGGCGGGTGAAAACTGGTCAGGCGAGTTCGTCGCTAAACGACGCGATGGCACTTCTTTTTCAGCGATTGTAACTGATGCGCCGATTTTTAATGACAAAGGAGAGGTAATTGGAATCATTAGCATTTCAACCGATATAAGCGAGCAGAAGTGGATGCAGGAAGTGTTTGACGACGCAATTGGGAAGGTTGCGGAGCTTAACGAAAAACTGCAGGTTGTCGGAAGCTTAAGTAGGCATGACATTCGGAACAAGCTTGCCACCTTAAACGGCAGGCTCTTCTTGCTGAAGAAGCGGCTTAGCGGCAACACGGAGGCTTTAAATCAACTGCGAGAAATGGAAGAGGCATCTCAGCAGATACTGCGCATTCTGGAATTCGAACGGATCTACGAGCAGGTAGGCGCAGAGGAACTAACGTACATTGACGCTGAAAAGCACCTTAATGAAGCCGTTTCGCTTTTCTCCGACTTGAAAGGTGCAGAATTAATCAACGAATGCCACGGTTTAATGGTGCTCGCAGACTCGCTGCTGCGGCAGGTATTCTACAACTTAATCGATAACACCCTGAAATACGGTGAAAAAACCAGCAAAATCCGAATTTACTACGTTCAAGAGAAAGATAAGCTGAAGCTTATCTACGAGGACAACGGTGTTGGGATCCCGGATGAAGTAAAAAAGAACCTTTTCAAAGAGGGCTTTGGCAGAGGCACAGGTTATGGGCTTTACTTGATGAAGCGAATATGCGAAGCTTATGGTTGGACGATTGAGGAAACAGGAAAGCATGGTCGAGGTGCACAGTTCACGATGACGATTCCGGGAATCAGCAAAGACGGCAGAAGAGGCTACGAAATCAGCTGATGCTGCTCTGACGCGCTCGCTGCAGACTATATCCCCCTTATTTAAACTATGAGAGCAGGGCTCTGCTAAGGGGCTGTTTCTTGGAGCCAGCGTCATGCTGGGTTTACTTTTATGGTTTTTCCCGATGTTTTCAGAGTTTCTGTTAAGCTGCTGATTTCCTCTTTTGTTATCGTCGTTTAGCTCGTGGCAAACTTTGACCTGTGTAATCACATTTTTTCTTTGATTAGGAAGCCGCATTCGTTGTTTCCTTTGGTCATTGCGTTTTGACTATGCTTTGCAGAGTTCTTTTCAGCAGCATGCTGGTAAACTGTGCATTACTAATGCATACTTTACCAGTGAAAAACAGATGCCTACAGGAAAGAAGGAAGAATGCGGTCTCCGGGATTTGAACCCGGGTCGTCAGGTTGGGAACCTGATGTCCTAACCAAACTAGACTAAGACCGCGCAATATGCACATATCACCAACACAAACAAACTTAAACTTTTATCCACAAAGCCATTAATTAACAGCATAATCGTTATTTCCCACCGACAAGAAAAGAACGCATAGGACAGGAGAAAAACGCGCTTATGCCTAAAAACTTCACTTACGCAAATGCGGGAGTAAACCGCGAGCAACGCCACGAATCCAAAAAGGCACTGAAGGCATTAGAGCAAACGTACAAGCACAGCCGCTATGGTGCAGTCATGCATTTGCCGTACAGCAACATTTTCCCCTACACCAAAAACACCTATTTGGACTTGACTATTGAAGGCGTCGGCACCAAAGTTCTACTGGCGCAGCTGGCAGAAAAATATGACACTATCGGCGTAGACGCCGTGGCTATGGCGGTTAACGACGTCATCCGTTCAGGCGCCACTCCGCTAGCTATTTCGGATAATATTCATGCGCAAGCCAGCAACCCTCAGCTTGTTAAGGCGTGGCTTGAAGGCATAGCGAAAGGCGCAGAAGAATCGGCGTGCCCAGTGGTCAGCGGGGAAATTGGCGACGTAGCCGAAATCATAAATGGCTTAAAGGTGGGCGTAGGCTTCGACATGGTTGTCGCAGCTATCGGGCAAGTTGCCGAACCACAAATAATCAGTGGGAAAAACATCAAGGCGGGCGACGCGATAGTCGGCTTAAGAAGCAGCGGCTTGCACAGCAACGGCATAAGCCTCGCGCGGAAAATCCTCTTTAAGCAGTGGGGCGGAAAATACGAGCCGCATGATATTCCAGAATGCTTAGAGAGGGAAATAGCCTTAGAGGCATTAGAGCCAACTAAAATCTACGTGAAACCATTCCTCAACGCAACGCGAGCGGTGAAGGTGAAAGCCGCCGTGCACGTAACAGGCGACGCCTACTTGAAATTCAACAATCTCACGCGGTTCTCGCAGGGCATAGGCTTCGAATTCACCAACTTCAACCCGCAACCCATCTTCGGTTTAATCCAGAAAACCGCCAGTGAATTAGGCTTAACCGTAACGGCTGAGGAGATGTTCAAAACCTTCAACATGGGCTGGGGCTTCGCCATAATCGTGAACAAGGAAGACGTGGACAAAGCCTTAGACATGCTCGGAGCTGAAGCCGAAGTAATAGGCAAAGTAACAGACACCCCGCAGGTAACCGTCCGCCATGGAAAACGGAAGCTGATTTTAGCATAAAGTTTTGCTTGAATAGTGATGAAAGCGTTTAAATCCACTTCACCCACCATTTAAAAGCATGAAATACCGCGCCAAAATAGAAGTCAGCCTCAAACCGGGACACAGCGACCCCGAAGGCGAAACCACAGCACGGTTACTGAAAGAATTAGGCTACGCGGTTCAAGCCGTTAACGTGAGCAAAGCCTACACAGTCAACCTCGAAGCCGCGTCACTGAAGGAAGCCAAAGCGAAAGCTGAAGAGATGAGCCGCAGGCTGCTGGCGAACCCGACAAAAGACAACTACACAATCACCGTCGAGGAGCAAAAATGAGCGCTAATCTCTTCCTCCGCAAAAACACTGCCTTTTCGCTTTTCGAAATAAACACACTCGAAGCCACTGACCAGCAACTGCAAGCGATAAGCAATGAATTGGGTTTAAGCTTAAGCCTGCAAGAAATGAAAGCCATCCAAACCTACTTCAACGCAAAAGGCAGAAACCCCACAGACGTGGAACTACAAACCATCGCCCAAACATGGTCAGAGCACTGTTTTCACAAGACATTCAAAGGCAAAATCCGCATAGACGACAAAGAGATCAGCAGCCTCTTCCGCACTTACATCGCAAAAGCCACAGAAGAAATCAAACCACGCTGGTGCATATCGGTTTTCGAGGACAACGCAGGCATAATCAGCTTCGACAAAGGCTACGGCATAGCCGCCAAAGTAGAAACCCACAACCACCCCTCAGCAGTGGAGCCCTTCGGCGGCGCAGCCACAGGTGTAGGCGGCGTAATCCGCGACGTACTCGGAGTCTGGGCAGACCCCATTGCATGCACGGACGTACTAGGCTTCGGACCATTAAACTACGATTACGCTAAGCTTCCAGCAGGCATGAAACACCCAAAGTACGTGTACATGGGCGTCACCGCAGGCATAGGCACCTACGGCAACAACATGGGCATCCCAACAGTCAACGGCGCAATATACTTCGACGACAGCTACACAGGCAACGTCGTCGTCTACTGCGGCTGCATCGGCCTGTTGCTGCTTAACAAGTACAAGAAAAACGCCAAAGCAGGGCACCTCATCGTTGTTGCGGGTGGAAAAACAGGACGCGACGGCATCCACGGCGTCACCTTCGCCTCGGCAGAGCTGACGGAGAAATCTGAAGAGGTTTCACGACCAGCTGTGCAAATCGCTGACCCAATCCAAGAGGAAAAACTGAAACGGGCGCTCATGGAAATACGCGACCGCGAACTGGGCTCAGCAACCACTGATTTAGGCGGAGGCGGCATGTCCTCAGCCATCGGCGAAACCGCGGAACGCTTCGGCTGCGGCGCCACAATTGAACTGGATAAGGTGCCATTGAAATACGCGGGACTGGCGCCTTGGGAAATCTACATTTCCGAGTCACAAGAACGCATGCTCCTGACTGTTCCGCCCGAAAACACAGAAAAAGTTATGGCGATATTCGAGAAGGAAGATGTTGAAGCCACGGCGGTTGGCAAACTCACCAGCGAAAAACGACTGCAACTCAGCTTTGAAGGCGTGACAGTCGCGGACATGGATATGCAGTTTCTGTTCGCGCCGCCGAAAAGCGTGAAAACCGCAACCTTGCAGCCAGTTAACGTTGAAGAGCCACAGTTTCCTGAACCCGCAAACCTCACCGAAACCCTGCTGCGGCTAATGGCGGCGCCGAACATAGCTAGCAAAGAAAGCGTGGTTCGCATGTATGACCATGAAGTGAAAGGCAATACCGCGCTTAAGCCGCTGCACGGCGAATACGCTGGACCAAACGACGCCGCGGTTATAAAGCCGTTAGATAACTCGTGGAAGGGCTTAGCCATCTCATGCGGCATGAACCCGAATTATGGCAAGATTGACGCGTACTGGATGGCAGCCGCCGCCATAGACGAAGCAGTGCGCAACAACGTGGCGGTTGGCGGACGCCGCATAGCCCTGCTGGACAATTTTGTGTGGGGCAACCCTGAAAAACCTGAGCGGTTAGGCTCGCTTGTGCGCGCATGCCAAGCCTGCTATGATGTTGCTACAGCATTAAAGACACCGTTCATCTCGGGAAAAGACAGCCTCTACAACGAGTCACCCCTCGGCACAGTTACGCCCACGCTGTTAATCACGGCGGTAGGTATCGTCCCCGACGTGCGCTTAACAGTGTCAATTGACGCGAAAGCGCCGGGCAACCTGCTGTACATAATCGGTAAAACTTACCCTGAACTCGGAGGCTCAGAATACTACAAACTTAACGGGTTCCTAGGCAAGTCGGTGCCCAAAGTCCGCGCCGTCCAAGCCAGAAAAACCTATTACGCATTAACCAAAGCCATCAGCGCAGGCACCGTGAAAGCGTGCCACGACCTGTCTGAAGGCGGTTTAGCTGTGGCGGCGGCGGAGATGGCGCTGGCAAGCGTCTACGGCGCAGAGTTAGACCTAAGAAAACTCGCTGAACCGTTAAAACGGGACGATTTCACCTTATTCTCCGAATCCAACAGTCGCTTCCTCTTAGAAGTCGCAGAGAAAGACCGAGAAAGCTTTGAAGCGATAATGAAGGGCAAAGCATGCACAGAAATCGGCAAAGTCACCAGAACCCCACGGTTGGTAATTCGCGGCTTCAAAGGTGATGTGACAGTTGATGCTTCAGTGGCAGATTTGCGTGCCAGTTGGAAACGAACCCTAAGCAGCGAGGCGTAAAAAGTGAAACGCGAAGAAATAAAAACCCTCATCATGCGCGTCGGCGGCACAAACTGCGACGCCGAAACACAGCGGGCTTTCCGCGAGTTAGGTGCCCAAGCGGAAACGCTGCACTTGAACGAGGTGGTTAAGCGCCGAAACCTGATGGATTACAATGCTCTGGTTTTTCCAGGAGGCTTCGCCCACGGCGACTACGTGCGTTCAGGCGCAATCTGGGCGCGGCTGGTGATGGCGAAACTGGGTAAAGAGCTAAAAGCGTTCATTGACGAGGGCAGACCGATACTTGGCATATGCAACGGCTTCCAAGTTCTAGTTGAAGAAGGCTTACTGCCTGGCTTCGAAGGCGTCAGCGCTTACCCTGAGGCGTCACTTGCGCCGAACATTCGCGGTTACCAGTGCCGTTGGGTTTACTTGAAAAACGAGAACCGCGGCAACTGCATTTTCACTGGCAAAGTTCCCGAAGGCAAAGTGCTCCGCATGCCCATTGCACACGGCGAAGGACGCTTCGTGTTGCCGAAGGAAAAAGAAGGCGCGTTGCTTGCGAAACTTTACGAGAATGACATGGTTGTGTTCCGCTACTGCGACAAGAACGGCGTAGCCGCAGAAGAAAAGTATCCCGTGAATCCAAACGGCGCATTTCATGACATAGCGGGAATCTGCAACCGCGAAGGCACGGTTTTCGGCATGATGCCGCATCCTGAACGCGCGTTTTACTGGTGGCAGCAACCCGACTGGACAAGGCAAACGCAGATGACGCAGTACGGCGACGGCAAACTAATCTTCGAAAGCATAGTCGAACACTTAGCTAAGCGCTGCTAAGTCTTTGGCAAAAGGCAGTCCTGTTCTTGCGCCCATGTGCATGACGCAGCGTGAAGCCACAAAATTGCCCAATCTGCCGCACTCGTAAAGGCTCTTGTTGCTGAGTAAGCCGTAGAGGAAGCCAGCGCAGAAAGCGTCTCCAGCGCCAGTCGTATCAATCGCTTGCACCTTGAACGCTTCAATCAAGTGCCGTTCGCTTCCGTCTGTAACATAGCAGCCTTCGACGCCAAGCTTGACAGCCACAATTTTCACACCCATTCCAATTAGCACATCAGCGGCTTTGCAGTAGTCCTTTTCGCCTGTTAAAATTTCAAGTTCGACAGCGTTAGGCATCAAAACACAACTTTTCTTGATAATTGGTTCCAGCTGTGCCAAGCCTCTTCGGGCATACAGCACGCCTGGGTCAAAGCTAACTTTAACGGATTCAGGAAGAGCAGCCACGAGCTTATTCTGAGTTTGAAAAGACGTCTCGCCCACAAACGAAGTCAAATGCAGAAACCGCGCCTGCAAGGCATACCCAGCGTCTACCTCGCTGAGCTTTATCGTGTCGTTGACGCCTGAATCAATGCACAACGCTCGCGCGCCTTCTTTGTCCACGAAACCCAGCACTGTGCCGCTCCTGCCGCGTTTAGCGCGGATTACCCCGCCAGTGTCAACGCCTTCCCTGCGGAAGTCGCTGAGCAGCAGGCTGCCTTCTCGGTCGTTGCCGACTTTGCCTATGAAGCCCACTTTGCAGCCGAGCCTTGCCAAGGCGACAGCGGTGTTTGCAGCTGAGCCTCCGCAGGCTTCCACGCAGTTTTCTATGAAGCTTTCTTCTTCAGCCGCGGCTATCTTGTTCACTTTGAAGAGTTTATCCACGTTAAGCGCACCGAAACCGACTACATCAAACCGCTTCATGGAAACAACTCGCGCAAATAAATTTTGTATTCGCCTAGTTTTCCACCGTAATTGCCTGCGGAAACGCGCATTACGCCTTCAACGCTTACGGCGGCTTGGATTCCAGCTTTCATGGCTGCTTTCACGGCTTGCATGGAGACGCCGTTGATTACTATCTCTGGAATGTAACGCATGCTTTTTGGCACCATGGATGCCTTAGCTAAGCGTTGCCTAAGCGACGGACAATACGGGTGATTCGTGGTTGGACCAATCAAAGGAAAACGTGTTTCAGTCTTCGAACCCGCAGAGCACACGTCAAACGGCGTGACCACGCCGCTAACGCTGCGAATAGCTTCTAAGGCTTTGCTGCCTGCTTTTTTCAGGGCTCTTTTCGTCTTGCACATCAACCAAAAGTTTGCGCCCATAACCCCGCACGCATAACCCACGTAGCGTTCAATGATGAAGTCGGGAACCATGATGGGCACGACGATGACTTCTCTGCCAAAGCGCTTTTCAACCCACTCGTAGCCGTCGCCGCAGTGCCCCACGCGCGTCATCATGTCCAGTTTTCCCTCAGCATGGGGCAACGCGTCGAAAACCGCTGTGAACGGCTTGACTAGTATGTCTTGGCGGATTCTGTAAGAAAGCTCAGTTTCAAACTTTTTCAGGGAATCAGCAAGCGTTGCCTTGGCATCAACAGCGCCCCAGAACTGCACCACGGCGCCATTACGGTGGTCAGGAGTTTCATTTTTGCTGAGCCATTTTTCAACCCCGCCTTCCACTCTGCCGATGACCACGGAAGGCGTAGCCGTAGCATCATGCGCTGCACTGCGCACCGTGCGCTTGTCATCAGCCGTGATGATTAATCGGCAGAAAATGCCCTTGAAAGCTTCAGCATAAGTATCTTCAATCTCAACTTTTGCGGGCATCACCCGAGCCTCCCAATGGCTTCCCCTCTAACTTTCTTCCTAAATTCGCCGCTTTCTTTCGCTAATGCTTCCATATTCTTAGTTGTTACTATTTGAATTTTAGGCAAAGCGGCAGGATACAACGTGAAGAGTTTATCGAGCAGTTGCGGGTTTACGGCGCTCTTCCGTAGTGATTCGCGATTCCAGTTTTCCAGCACATGAAGCGTCTCGTGTTTCCCCAGTTTACAAAACACATCAGCGATTATGGCTGTTGCTATGCTGTTTTCGGATAAAACCGCGACTTCAGCGTTTTTCACCGCGTAATGGTTGCCGTTGAACGAAACAGTTAAGCCGCCGTTGTCTCTGACGAGTTTGAAGGCTTCCACGTCAGTTATGCTGTCTCCCACGTACATCACATCCTCCAGCTGCGCACGCAACTTTCTAACAGCATCCCGTATTGCCTCGGCTTTTTGTTCTCCGCCGACTGTCTTAACTTCTGAGAAAATTCTGCCGATGCGCATGTTCGCTATTTCATTCCAAAATATGTCATCAAGGCGGCTTATGGTTTCTTGGTCTGCACTCGAAAAGTCCTTTATGCCCTTCGCTGTTGGAGAAATAGTTATCATGGGCATCTGCACAATTTCATCCGCTATTTTCTGCAACCGCGACTTTTCTTGTGCAGTAAGCGGGTGCTTGTCTATGCTTAATCGGGTGCAATACGTGCTTTCGAAAGGAAACTCCAAAGCCTTGCAGAGCGCCCGAATGTAATGCTCATAGCTCGTGCTGACAATGAAGGCATCGGCTATCGCCTGCACATGCTGCATAGTATCGCGGCTACCAGCAATAAAAAGCAAGTTTTTAGATGAAAACTCCGTTAGCTGCTTATCCGTTACGCCGTAAGCTTTCAGGAAAGGCAAAATCAGCTTCAGCGTGCCGCCAGCAGAGTAGCCATGTCGTTTCACAACGTCAGCCAGTACATCATCATACTTGCTTATCAGCGCGAAAAGTTTGTCACCGTTTGGGACGAAATGCGCCGTTGCCTCAAAGGCGTTGTCGTTTTTGCTAATTGGTCCTTCGCAGTCGGAGATGAAGACACGTTTCACGCTTCAGCCCTCAACTGTTTCAAGTGGCGGACGCATTTGGCGATATGCTGCTTGGAAGCGATGTCAGTCCTATTCCAAAGCGCTCCTCCACGAATCGCGTTTATGCCTTCCAGCGAAATTTTCCGCGCTTCTTCAATGCTGTCGCCGACGCCGAGGACGCCGACGACTCTGGATTTCAACGCATAAACTTGACCGTTCCTAAGCTCCATGGAAGCAGGATAAACCCGAATTCTATCGCCATACTTGCTTGTCAACGCGTATGCCTTCGACAGGTCAACAGGCATGCCGACCTCGGCGTGGTTCACTTTAGCAGGAAAAACGTCGGCGTACCCGCCATAGCTTGGAGGAACCTTGTACGTCAGCACCGTCGCTACCTTTTGAACCTCAACGCGGCTAAGCGAGCCATCAATCATCCTGAAACAGACATCAACAAAATCGTCCTTCAGCACCGGCAGGATGTTTATGATTTCTGGATCGCCGGGGCGACTGTTATTCTCCAGAATCTTGGGGCTGCCACGCGTATGCATGAACGCCAAGTACAAGGGTACTCCACGCGCTGCGGAAGGGTCAGGCATTTTTGCTGTCCATTCCTTAAATATTTTCTTCGCTATAGCGAGTTCCGCTTCTCGGTCAGCCTTCATCATGAACGGTAACTGGTCGATTTTGTTTTTGTAGCTGCCCATGCCGCCGGTGTTCGGTCCCTTGTCGTCGTCGAAGGCGCGTTTATGGTCTCGGGTGTCAGGCAGCGGAGCGAGGTGTTTGCCGTCGCAGAAAGCCATGAAACTGGATTCTTCCCCGTCGATTTTTTCCTCGATTATGACGGTGCCATACTGGAAGTTGGACATGAAATGCTCGAACAACTGCTCCCGCGTCGTGAAGTGGTCGCCCCAAACACCCACGCCCTTGCCCGCGGTTGGCTTATCTGGCTTCACTACGGCTTGGTTATCGAGCTCGCGGAGCCACCCAAAAACGTCTTTCTTAACCGCGTCAACGCTCGCGTAATCCTCAGGCTTAAAGACTCTGAAGCGCGGGTTAGCTTCGGGCACAATCTCCTCGAAAAGCAGGCGCTGTTGCACCTTGCTGGCTTCGATGGCACAGTCTTTCTTTGGGCAGATGACAGGTATCCCTGTTTGCTTTTCCAGCAGGTCGCGGACGCCGTCGATTATGGGTTTTTCTGGTCCAACAATGGCGAAGTCGATTTCTGATTTGTTGGCTTCGGCGAAACTGCAGATTTTTTCAATACCTAAATCAGGAACAACGACATGCTTAGCGGCTTTTTCTGCGTTAAATGGGTTAAGTTGCTTGTCAGCTATGTACAATTTAACGTTGTAGTTTGGGCTTCGGGCGAGAGCGTCCACAATCGCGGTTTCTCTTGCGCCGTACGCTACGACAAGTACGCCTACTTTCTCCATTCACAGCACCTTTGCTACTGATTAAGCTTGGCAACGCTTAATTTGCTTTTTCACTTTGCTTGCGTTGCGGCTTCATCTGTTTCATAAATTCTGTCTTTTTCCTTATAGCCGCCGAGGAACTTCCGCCTCATTTCATCCGCCAACTTCTGCGCCATAGGCGTTGGATACTTGCCCGTAATGCAGCCTAAGCACAACTGCTCCTGCGTTAAGCCCGTAGCCTGCACTAAGCCTTGAATGGACTGGTAGCACACGGCATCTGCTCCTATGATTTTCGCTATTTCCTCAGCGTTATGATTTGAGCCGATAAGCTGCCCGTAGGTTGACATGTCTATGCCGTAGAAGCACGGTCCGATTATGCACGGAAAAGTGACGAACATGTAAACTTTCTTGGCTCCTGCCCTGCGCAGCTTTTCGATTATAATTTTTGTTGTGTCGCCGCGGACGATGCTGTCTTCAGTTATTATGACGCGTTTGCCGTTAACTTTCGAGCCGAGAATGTTCACTTTGCGGTCGATTGTTGAAAAGCGCTCGTTGTTCAACAGAATGAACGCCCTCTCGGTCACGTAGCGGTGCCTGCGGGACGCCCTTTCCCACCGTAGCCCAGACGCTTCATGAACACCCATTGCTGGGTCATCACCAGTTTCAGGCACTGAAAGGATTACATCTGCGTCTTTAACAATTTCAGGGAACTCGCGCACAAGGTTTCTCCCGAAATCTTCGCGTATCTCGTAAACGTATTTGCCGTTAAACCGCGAGTCAGGTCGCGCAAAATACGCAAATTCGAATGCGCAAAATGCTTCACGCGGGTTCTTAACGATTTGTGTGCGTTCAAAGCCGTTCTCTGATACTGTTACGAGTTCGCCTGGCTCTAACTCGAAGTCTCTGATAAAGCCGTTCATGTCTAAGCTGACGGTTTCCGACGAAAACGCAAAAGTTGCCCCGTCTGGGCTGTGTCCAGCGCACAGAGGCTTTATTCCATGGGGATCTTTGAAAGCGAAGAAGTCGCCATTGCCCGTGATTCCCGCCACTGAGAATGCGCCGTCGAGGCTTTGCATGCACGCGTTAACGGCGGTTGCTAAGTCTTTGCTTTTTGCGAGTTCCAGCAATAGTTTGTGGCAGACTATGTCTGAGTCGCAAGTGCACACGAAGCCTGAGAAGTGCTGGTCAATTTCTTTTCTCAGCTGAAGAGCATTGGCGATGTTGCCGTTGAATGAGAGCGCCAGTTTCAGGTCGCCTTTTGAGGCAGTGACAGGCTGGGTTCCGCGTAGTAACGCTGCGTCATCACATTTGCCTGAAGTAGTGTACCGTACGTTGCCAATGCCTACATAGCCTGGTAAACGCTGCAGCCATTCGGGTATGGCGCTGGTTTTTAGTTTTGGCACCAAGTCAAGGTCTTTGTGAATGTGAAATTGTCCTGAGTGGTATGTGAGGAAGCCGTGGGATTGGTGTCCTCGGTGGTTTTGGGCGCGGAGCCCCCAGTACATGTATGGGAAGATGGGTTGTTTTTGGTAGTTTATTGTGCCGAATACTCCGCAGCCTATTTTGATTCCCCTCAGTTAAACGTTAACCGTAGAGAAAAAGGAGGTTTATCAGCTTTTAGCACATTTTTGATTAAAAAGCATGGAGATTTTTTTCCTGTCTTAGATTCGGAATGAAGGATAATGCGGTGTGGCTGTTCATGTGGTTAAGGCTGAAGCGAAAAAACGGCGGCAACTTTTTACGGGGTTAATCTTAATCTGTCCCGCGGGTAAAATGTTACCTCGCGTATGTTCTTTTTTCCTGTCAGCATCATGGTGAGCCTTTCCAAGCCTATTGCCCAACCAGCGTGAGGCGGCATGCCGTAGTCAAAAGCTTGAAGGTGATGCTGGAAGCGCTCAGGCTTTAACCCGTGTTCTTGCAAGCGTTTTGTTAGCAGGTCTTTCTCAGCTATGCGCGTTCCGCCTGAAACCAGTTCTATCCACCGCCACATCAAATCAAACCCTTCACACAGTTCAGGCTTATCTTCGCGCGGTTTAATGTAGAATGCCTTCGCGTGAGTGGGCCAATCGGTTATAAAGTAGAAGCTGGGGTACAGTTTGCCCAAAGTCCTGAATGCTTCGGTTGGTATGTCTTCGCCCCACGGAATCACTACGCCTTCCTTTTTCAAAGCGTCAAGGACTTCGTCGTAGGTCAAACGTTTGAATGGCAGTTCTGGAACAGATAGTCTATGTTTAAGCGTTGCTAGTTCTTTTTTGCAGTTTTCCTTCACGGTTTTGCAGGCGTTATGCACAACTTGTTCAAGGAGACTCATTACGTCTTCCGCGTCAGCGAATGCTTGCTCAATGTCCACGGAGATGAACTCGCTTAAGTGGCGCCGCGTGTGGGATTCTTCAGCCCGGAAGAAAGGTCCAACTTCAAAAACCTTTTCCAAACTCATTACTAGCTGCTCTTTGTACAGTTGTGGGCTCTGGGCGAGGAACGCTTTTTCACCAAAGTAGTCCACCGCGAATAATGCTGCTCCGCCTTCAGTTGCTGACGCAATAATTCGCGGAGTGTGCACTTCCAAAAAGCCTTTATCAAAAAGAAAGCTTCGTATGGCTTCTAAGGCGCAGTGTTGGATTTTAAACGCTGCCGTGTTCTGTTCTTGACAGAGGTCTAGAGCGCGTGCGTCTAAGCGGGCTTCTATGTTTGCGGGTGTTTTGCCAGTGATGTCGAGGGGTAACTGCGTCGTGGCTGTGTTGAAAATTCTGATTTCTTTCGGCAGCACTTCGATGCCTCTCGGCGTCATGGTGGTTTTCTTCACGGTGCCCTTTACGCCGATGCTGTAGCGTTTCTGCAGGGCGTCTGATTTCGCCAAGACTTCAGGCGTTGTCTTCTTTCGCAGAATAGTGATTTGGATTGTGCCTTCTCGGTCTTGCAGTATGATGAAGCGGATGCCGCCTAAATCGCGGATTTCCTGCACCCAGCCGAAAAGCGTCACTTCTGAACCATCCATGTCCGGCGTCACGTTTGCGGAATATCCTGTTCTAACCCAGTCTCCAATAGAGTCCAAGGTCATGAGACAACAGCTGCTCCTTAGTCAGCGAATTCGACGCGTAGCGACATTTTCCGCACTTTGCGGGCGACTTCTTTTAAGGCTTTAACGTCGAAAGGCGCAGGTGAACCGCGTCTGCGCTTCAAGATTACACGCGTCTCAGTTGTTCCATCAGGCAGCCATATTGTGTTTATCGTGAGTATGCTGAAAGGCATAAACAGGTCTTCTAGAAACTTGCGGTCGTCAACGCCGTATTCTAAGACGCGCACGGATTTGCCTGTTTCCTCGCCTAAGGCTTTCATGATTTTGCCGCTGTAGCCAAGCAGCCTCGGCACATCGCCGTGCCCAACGATTATCGCTAAGGTCTTGTCAACCTCGACTGCCTTGTGAAAGCAAACGTTTTGCAGTGCAGGGTATTTCTCTTCCAGAGACAACAGTAACCGAGCGATTTTCAGGTCTATGTCACTGATTTCTCCAGCCTTTACTTTAGCTGAACATTTTTGACATAGTATCCCGCTTTTTAAACAGAAACTACATAGTTCTGTCTTCATCTGGAAGACGGCCTCCTGTGGAATAATTCGGAAGCGGCGGAGGTGTAGACGTATCGGACTGAACGGGCTGTTTAGCGTTGCAGAGTTATTTCTATCGTGCTGACGTTAGTCAGCGTGCTGCCTTCTTCTTGAGGCGAAATTTGGTCTGTCCCGATGCCAACGCTAGCTACTTTCACGTCAGGCAGAAAACGGCGCCTGACAACTTCGGCAACATCAATTGCGCGGCTTATGGCTTTTCCCCGTGCCTTAATGCTTACCTCTTTTGCTCCGCTGTGAAAGAGTGTAATGCACGCAAGGACGTAGTTCATCGCTGGCTTTTTCCCGATTAGCACCGAATTGTTTTCCGACATGCTGATGTTTCGCTCCTAGTTTCCAGTTTTGTATGGGTTTCATAAGTTTTTTTTCCACTAATAAATATATTGCGGTAATATCTCTCGGTTTTATCAAGTAAGCGATTTCATGCTGCCTAACGTTTCTTAGGCGCTCTGGCGGCAACCTGTCCTCGAAAACGCGAATGATTAACCTTGAAAATGAACTCGCTATCGTCCATTTGCGAAGAATTCGGCTTCAAGAAAACACGTAAAATCACGTTCATAACTGCACGAAAAAGCTGGATGCACTTTAAATCGGTCTTTGCTCAGTTGCATAACAAAAGTTCGAGTTTAGCGGTTCAAACGCGCACACTACAGTGAAGTGCGGGGGGTGGGATTTGAACCCACGAACGCCTGCGCGACAGGGTCCTAAGCCCTGCTCCTTTGACCAGACTTGGAGACCCCCGCCGTCAGCCATTGGCGACTTGAAAAGTAGTGTGCTCTTTAATATTTATTTAACCTTTCACAAGCGCTTAGTTAACCGTAAGCATTTTATTGGCTAACGCTGTTGTTTCACGGGAACACTGCGCTGTGCGCCTCGGTAGCCTAGCCCGGTGGGGCGTTACCTTGGTAAGGTAATGGTCGCGGGTCCAAATCCCGCCCGAGGCTCCACTTTTGCTATTGTTTTCTCATTAATTCAAGGAATTCTTCTCGGGTTAATCCTGCTTGCTGTATTATGGTGAGAAGTGTTCCTTTCTTGATTGGGTCATGGCGCGGAATGGTGAACCTGTGTTTTCCGTCGGTTAAAAATATGTGGCTGCCCTTCTGGTGAACTATTTTGAATCCTGCTTTGCTGAGAATTTTGATGAGTTTTAGCCAAGATATTGAAGGAAGCTTAGACAGTTATCTCCACCAGCTCTCTCTTTCGCTTAAGCTGCTTAAGTTCTTCAGGGAATGCTTCCAAGTATCCCTCGATGGCTTCCTTAATGTTAGCAAGAGCCTGTTTACGGTTTTCGCCTTGGCTAATGGCACCAGGAAGTTCAACACATTGAGCAGAGTATCCACCTTCAGGCTCCTCCCGCAGCATCACGGTGAACTTCCATCCTTTAATTTCCACCATAACACGCACCACCAGTAGAAGAGCCACTTAAGGTGATATAAATCTTGACATTAAAACGGATTAATCTTCATCTTAACATACGGCGCATGTTTCAATTCTGAGAGGGGAATCTGCGGCTAGAACTTGCGGACGCTGCATGCCTCAGCAAAGGTGGTTGCTGAAAGGGTTACCTTGGTAATGGAATGGTTGCGGGTGTAAATTCCACCTAAGGCTCGTGTCTTCAGTTTAGTGGCGCTATCGGTATTATGTAGGATATGTTATTGGTGCGGTTTATGGCAACTTCGACGCCGTAGACTGTTCTTATTATTTCAGGGCTTAGAACGTTGCGTGCCTCGCCTGCTGCGAATACTCCGCCGTCTTTCAGTAGTACAATTTTGTCGCAGTATCGGGCTGCGAGATTGAGGTCGTGAATTGCCACGGCTGCGGCAAGCCTTTCTTTTGTGACTAGTTTTCGTGTTAAGTTCATGACTTCTAACTGGTGTTTTATGTCTAAGTTGCTTGTGGGTTCGTCCAGCAAGAGGACTTTGGCTTCTTGTGCTATAGACCGTGCGATTAGGACTTTCTGTTGTTCTCCGCCGCTGAGTTCGTAGAAATCGCGCATTGCAAGGTGCTCGATATCAAGCATTTTCAGGGTAGCCCAGACTTTCATGGTGTCTTTTTCGCTGCTTTGCCAAGCGATGTGGGGTCTTCTGCCCATCAGGACGATTTCGAAAACTGGGAGTACGTTGGAGTTGCCAACGGATGTTTGCGGAACGTATCCTATGTGTTTGGTGACGTCGAGTCTATTCATCTTTTTTATATCTTTTTCGCCGAGCAGGATGCGCCCTTGTTTGGGTTCCAAGATTTTGTTCATGCACTTGAGTAGTGTGGTTTTTCCTGAACCGTTGGGACCGATGAGTCCTAGGACTTGTGATTCTTGGAGTTCTAGGGATACGCCAATTAGCGAAGGTGCGCTGCGGTAGCTGAAGGTTACTCCCTGTACTGTTATGTTCATTGGTTGTTTGCCTCTTGTTGATTAGTGATTGTTGCAGGGGTATAAGAGTGTTACTTTTTTGTAAAATCGTAGCACAAAGTATAAGTATTACTGTTATGTGAAAAAGTAATACCATGGCGGTAAATATGAACAAACCTCTAATAGTAGGCATCCTACTGACAGGCATACTCGTCACCTCAATTATGATAGGTTACAGTCAGAACTGGTTCCAGCAACCATCATCACCATCTGAACCATCTCCTGAAACATCATCGTCTCCTGAACCAACAGCAACGCCGCAGTCAACTTCAACGCCTCAACCAACACCGTCCCCTCAAACGACTTCAACGCCTCAGCCGACAGCCACTCCGCAGCCAACAGCCTCTCCCGCATCAACAGTCGCCTCGCTGAACTTGGTGCTTGAAATTTACGGAAACGCCAACATGGACGACAAGATAGACTCAAGCGACGTAGACTACGTGTCAAGAATAATCGGCGGAACCGCTAGTAACACCCAGTTTGCAGACGCCAACAGAGACGGAATAATAGATACAAATGACATAACGCAAATCAATGCACTCATAAATGGTCAAGCTTCAAAAATCTACCTCCTAGACGGCAACAAACAAAATATTTCAGTCTCGTTGCCCGCAAACAGATTAGTAGTCGAATACAACCAAAACACAGAGCTTGTGCGCATACTCGGGATAGAAAACCTCGTTGTCGGCGTCGACTCTGGCGTTAACCCAGTTAAGACCTTATTCTTTCCAGAGAACGCCGCTAGCATAACATGCGTCGGCGGCATGAGCGCCCCAGACTACGAAGCAGTCCTAAACCTCAACCCCACCACACTACTGGTTTTCGCTCCAGGCTCTGGCACCACCGCCACCGTAGCTGAAAAAGCATCCAAGTTACCCGGTGTGGATGTAGTTTACTTGGGATTATACAGTCCAAACGTTACCAAACCTGAGGATTCTAGATTCATCCAAGGCGTACTAAAAGCGGGCTATATCTTTAACAAAGTTGCCCGAGCAACAGAATACGCAAACTGGATACTCAACATAACATCATACATCAGCACAAGAGTAAATACAATACCAGAAAATCAAAGACGGACAGTGTTACTCACCAATAGCCCTACCATCGGCAGCGCTAGGGCATACGTAGCCCTCGACACACTGGGGCAAGCGTGCATTTTGGCAGGCGGCACGAACATAGCTAATGCACCTGCTGGTTCAACGGCTCTTTCAGTAACGCTGGAGACTGAATTCATAGTTTCACAAGATCCAGACTACATTTTCCTGCATACTGTAAGATACACGTACGGTGGAGGCACAAATCCGCCAGCCCAAGGCATAGACGCTAATGACCCGTCTGAGATGGCGAATGTTTTGCAACAATACGTTTCTCAAGCAGCATTTGCGAATCTTAAAGCAGTTAGGAATAATCATGTTTACTTGATTGCAGGTGACTTCAGAAACAATGCAATGGGCGGCACATTAGGCGCAGTCTACATGGCAAAAATACTCTACCCCGAAGTATTCGCTGAGCTAAACCCTCAAGCCATACATCAAGAATACTTGACAAAGTTCCTGCGCTTGAGCTACAATTTAGACACAAACGGCGTCTTCCTCTACCCGCCGATAACCGTAAACGGTGACACTGTAGGGATACCCAACGGAACCGCCTGAAAGAGGCGTATCGATTTTCCATTTTTCTTTTTAATAATAAACTTGAGAGGTTCTCACTGTGATAGTGAATTGGACTGAGCTTAGACGCAAAATGTTAATTGAGACCAAGAGGATTGATTTTTGTAAAGCTTCTTATTGGGACAGAGAAGCAGAAACCTATAACCAAAACGTTTTGCTAATGGGCGAGTTAACACAGCAACAGTTAAGACAGCTACCTGTGCTGTCGCAATTCACGGTTCTAGATGTTGGCGCGGGCACAGGGCGCTTGACGATACCCATCGCCAAACACGCCAAATATGTAACTGCGTTAGAGCCTTCCTCAAAAATGTTAGCACTGCTGAAAGCCAACGCCACAATACAACGCGTTAACAACATAAAATACCTCAACAAGTCTTTGGACGATTTAGAAACCTCAGAACTTGAAACCCACGATATTGTAGTGGCCTCCTTTTCACTTTTTATGGTTGACATGGAAAAAGCCCTGCTAAAAATGGACGCCCTCGCATCTGTGGGAGTTTACCTTTTTGTCTCTGCGTCTGATTGGATGGATCCAGAAAGACGAGACATCGCTCTTGGCAAGGGCAAAAATAGCACTGTGATGCCGGATCACATTTACATATGCAATATCCTAAATGACATTGGCATCGACCCCAATGTTGACATCTGGGATTTCCAATCCAGACAATGCTATAACGACTTGGCTTCTGCAATTTCACGGTTCATGCAGCTATACCACATATCGCCAGATAAGGAGGGCGAATTGAAAGCGTACTTGAACAAAACCTTGGTTCAAGATGAACGCGGCAAATTATGGTTAAACCGTAAAAGAAAGGCGGCTAAGATATGGTGGACGAAAACCAAACAACTCCCAACTCTCAGCAAGGCAGCTTCGACGTAGAAACGGAAAAGAAGAAGTACCGACGGCTGATGGCTAAGCGAGGGCTATTTTTAGTTGTCAGCGGGATATTGTTAATCGTTGTTGCAGGCGTCGCTTTGGCTCTAGGCTCCGCAAACATGACTGTTTTAGATGCGTACGCAGCGGTTTTGGCAAGGGCTTTTCCCGACTTCTTCCACGTTAGCGCTTTAGCTGATAATGTGGTATGGAACCTTAGGCTTCCACGAATACTGCTGGCGATTTTTGCTGGCGCAGCATTGGGCATGAGCGGCACAACAACTCAGACGATTCTGCGAAATCCAATAGCGACCCCTTATACGTTGGGGGTCTCCGCTGGCGCGGGTTTAGGGGCGGCTGTAGGCATAATCTTGGGCAAAGGATTTTTAGAGGGGGAATTTTTGGTTATCGGTAACGCATTTGTTTTCTCTCTAATTCCAGTCGCTGTTATTTTGCTCTTAGTCAAACGCAGAGGCGCTTCCCCTGAAACCATGATTTTAGCAGGGATAGCGATGGTCTACATTTTCTCTGCATGCACGACAATTCTGCAGTACTTCGCTGAATCCAACGCTGTAAGCGCTACAGTGTTCTGGCTGGTGGGCGATTTATCAAGGGCTGCGTGGTGGCAGCTTCCCTACATTTTAGGGGTTCTATTGATTTGCTTTCTAGTCAATCTTAAGCTATCATGGGACCTCAACGTTATGCAGATGGGTGACGATTCGGCCAAGAGCTTAGGCGTGGAGGTAGACCGCGTCAGGAAAGTAACTTTGATAACGGCGTGTCTATCCACGGCTACAGTTGTAAGCTTCACAGGAGCCATCGGCTTTATATGCCTCGTCGCCCCGCACATCTGCCGCGCCATAATAGGCAGCGGCGAACGGTTCCTAATAGCGTCTTCAAGTCTCTTTGGAGCCGTTCTTCTGCTATTTGCAGACATCGTGGCTAGAAGACTGATTGCTCCAATAGTGCTGCCCGTGGGCGCTATAACAGCATTCCTAGGCGGCCCTCTGCTGCTGTACTTGCTGATAAGAAAGAGAATAAGCCATTGATACTCGATGGTTACTTAGAACGCGTACCCTTCACTGACCTTCCCACTGCCTATATAAACTTTTTAAAAGGGGCCTATAGACTGCACCAAGCACAAAAGCGCCATCTTGCAAACGAAGGCGTCCTAATTTTTTTCACACGTCAATTAGTGCTTGTTCGCTGTTGCATTCTCTCGTAGTGATAAAGATATTCCTGCGCATACCCTGCGTATTCACCGAAATAACTTCTGCCAAACGCGTTCAAACGCTCGTATTCACCGCTGCTGAAAGTCCTGTTTGCATTCATTTTCTGAGTGAACTCTTCAGGAAACTCAGTCGAGTAATGATTCAGTATTGCGCGTTTCACCCAAACATCTACGGGAAACGCTTCCAGTTTTCCCAGAGAAAAAAGCAAAACGCAGTCAGCGACTTTTGAGCCTACACCTGAGAAACCGCACAACGCCCTCTTGGCTTGCTTGTACGGCATCTTCCGCAAGCTGTTCAAATCGAAGCTGCCTTCGCTGATTCTCTGGGAAGTTTCAAGAACATATCTGGCTCTGTAGCCTAATCCGCATGCTGCCAAGCCGCTTGCAGTTGCTTTCGCCAGCTTTTTCGCCGTGGGAAATGTGTAAAAATCGTAGCCGTCGAGCTGTGTCTGTTCGCCAAATCTTTGTGAAAGTTTCAGCAGCATCTGCTTTATCGCAGCGATGCTCTTGTAGGTAGCGCAAATATAGGAGGCAAGGCATTCCCACGGCTCTTGCCTGATTATCCGCAAGCCCCAAAACGCCCGTATAGCCATGCTGATATGTGCATCTTTGTTTATGCTTTGGGTTATTCGCTGGTAATCCTCATCCAAACCAAAATAATGCGTGACAAAGTGTTCGGTAACATTTGCGAATTCCACTTCGCCGTTTAGTTGGCGTATCTTGAACGCTTTGTCTCCGGCAACGCCGTACCACCAATCGCCTTTCCGTTCCCACCTGAAAACTTGACCGCAACAGAGCGTAGCGTCCAAGTTAAACGGCACCGCATTAAGCTTCACAGTCTAAGCGTCCTCCAAGAACCTTTCGGGTTTAGGAACCTCCGATGGTAAACCCTTCTGCTTCCGTGTCTCCGCGATGACTTCCGACGCCAACTTTTCAGGCATTTTACTCCAGCGCTCCAGTACGAACTGCCAAAACGCTCGACCAGAAGTTGCTGACCGCATTTCCTCGGCTAAACCGAAGGTTTCCGCAACAGGAATGTAACCCCTAATCACCGCTAAAGCACCTTTCTGCTCGAATTTCGAGATTTTTCCGCGCCTCCCGCTTAGAATTCTGGAGCATTCACCAGCCAACTCCGTGGGAACTGAAACAGCAGCTCTGTAAACTGGCTCAAGAAGAACAGGCTTAGCGGTCAAAACAGCGCCGAAAATGGCTTTGCCTACTCCATGCGTGATTTCCACAGGGTTACAGCACTCTGCGTTTTCGTTAAGCTGCATCTTCAACAGGTTCACTTGCACATGCCTTAATGGCTCTCCGCATAACGGACCAGCTTTGCAGGCATACTCAAAGCCTGAAGTCAGAGAAGTCGTTATTCCGCGTGTGTTCATGGGTGCGCTTGTGCAATTAATCAACACGTTTTTGTGCTGCTCATCAACTGCAAGCACGTTTGTCTTTTCCCGCGCTGTTGTGCCTTGCGCTATTAACGTTATGAACTGTTCGTTTACAGGTTCCACTTGCACAACAAACTTGTTCTGCTTGTCAGGACTTTTTGCTGTTGCAATGAGGCTTTTTCGGGTTATGCTTTCGCAGTAAACAACTCTCGGCGAAGACGCTTCAATTGCCACTCCGCCTCCGTACTCGCTTAGAAGTTTCAAGGCAACTTCAAGATGCAGCTCGCCCATTCCGCTTAGAAGGCATTCTCCAGTCGTCCTGTCAACTTCAACTGCAACGTTAGGGTCTTCCACCGCAAGCTTTTCCATGGCTCCAAGCAGAAAAGGCATCTCGGCAGGGTTTTTAGCCTCGACTGCTACGGTTAACACTGGCTCTGAAACATAGCTAATGCGCTCAAAAGGCGCCATCTCCGCTTTGTGTTCAGAGGCAACTAGAGTTTCACCTGCCTTCGCCTGTGTCAATCCACTTAAAGCTGCCACGTTGCCAGCTGTCACTTGGTTTACGGGTTCCTTGAAAGCGCCCATGAAAATGGAAACCTGTGAAATTACGCCTTCAACATTAGCGTTAACAAGGTAAACTGCAGCACCAGTTTTTAGAGTACCCGAGAACAAACGCCCAGTTGCGGTTAAGCCGCCTTGCGGATCAGCCTGCACATTTGTGATGCACATGACTGCAGCGCCGTTGTCATCGCAGTTCAGCATGGCTTGCCCTATTTCTGAGGATAAATTGCCTCGCCAGATTTTTTCTAAGCGGTATTTTTGGGCTTCAAGCGGGTTTGGGATATGATTGACAGCCATGTCGAGTATCACAGTGTGAAGCGGCAAAGTCTTCTGCAGTTCCTCATGCGCTGCTTTTTCGTAGGCAGCTATAACATCGCTGAACTTCATGTTGCTTACCTTAGCAGTGTTTAGGGTGAAACCCCATCTATGCAAGGCTGAACCAAACGCGACACTGTTTTTTGCAGCGTCAACTTTCCATTTCTCCTTGAAAGGAGATTCGCCGTAAATTTCAATTAGGTCGTTGAAACCGCCGATTATGCGCGTGAATTTTTTCTGGATTTGCTCAGCGGTTAATTTCAGCTCGGTGATTAAACGGTCTACTTTGTTTATGAAAAGCACAGGGCGCACTCTTTCCTCAAGCGCTTGCCGAACCACGATTTCCGTTTGCGCCATTATCTCCTCAACTGCGTCAACAACCACTATTGCGCCATCGATGGCGCGCAGTGCTCGCGTAACTTTGCCTGTGAAGTCCACATGCCCAGGAGTATCCACAAGGTTAATTACGAAAGACCCGCTTGCGGTTCGATAAAGCAGGGATATGTTCGCGGTTTTCATCGTTATGCCGCGTTTCTGCTCTTCCTCGAGATAATCTAGAACTCTGGCTGGACCCGTTGCTGTCGAAGACAATAGTCCAGCACCAACCAGCAGCGAATCAGTCAAAGTGGTTTTTCCATGGTCAATATGCGCGATTACGCCCAAATTCCGAATCTGCTCTTTCTTGCCCATTAACTTTAGAATTTCAGCGATTTGTCTGAACCTAGGCATTTCTCAACCAGCTTCAACGCAAGTTCTTACTGAATAAAAAGCGCCTATTAAGTTTATTATCAGCCTGAATTTACTCTGTTGCTGAAAAAGGACGAACAAGCGCCTTGAACGCACCCATCATATTGCCTATTGAAAAAATGAAGGAAGAACCCTACGCCAATGTGCTCTGCTATCCGCGAGCAAACGAAACTGAAGTGCAAACGCGCATTGAAGAACTGCGGAAACACGGCGTTAAGAAGTTGGAATTCGCAGGGGGAACAAGCGTTTTCAACGTGCCAGTTCTAGGCAAAGGCTTCGTAGGCATAGCCGTAATAGCCCACCTAAACGGGCAAAGAGTCGCCCTGAAAATTCGAAGAGTAGACGCTGACCGACTTGGACTGCAGCATGAAGCATCGATGCTGACGAAAGCCAACACCGTAAATGTGGGACCAAAACTCATAAGCGCAACCACAAATTTTCTCTTAATGCAGCTCATCGACGGTGATTTACTTCCCAAATGGCTGGAACTGCACAAGAAAAAAGAGCCAGCGCGCACGGTTTTAATGGATATTTTAGAGCAGTGCTGGCGGCTAGACGCAACTGGCTTAGACCACGGAGAACTAAGCAAAGCGCCAAAACACGTAATCATTGATGCAAAACAGCAACCATTCATCATTGACTTTGAAACCGCCAGCATCAACCGAAAAACCGCAAACGTCACAGCCATCTGCCAATATATCTTCGCAGGCAATAGCAGCGTAGCCCACATGGCGGCTGAAACGCTCGGCGAAAATAACCATGACGCTATAGTTGAAGCCCTGAGAACCTACAAGCACAATAAGAATCGAGAGAACTTTGAACATCTGCTGCAGATCTGTTTCAGCGAAAAAAAGTAGCCTAACGCAACGTCAACATTGCTAGTGCGATAATCTAATAAACGGTACAGTTAACTGTATTCTTGTAGGTGAACATTATGTCATCTCCGAAGATAGTTTGGCAAAGAGTTCTGATAGTTGGCATAGTAATCCTTGCTCTCGGCTTGGTATTCATGGTGGCAGCGTTCTCAGCTGGCTCAAACTTGCTGTTGCTGGCACTGTACGGCATGGGCATGCTCACGATAGGATTCGGATTAGCAGCAGTAGTGTTCGCCTTTGCATTCAGACAAATTCAAAAACAAAAAGAAATGCCTCCGCCTCCACCACCGCCAACGCAATAAAACAAGAAGCGGCACATCCATTCGCCAGCAGCAACTGCCTATTGGATACTTTGCCAAACAAATTCCTAACTCGTTGGCAACAATTAAGGCAACTTTATTTCTGGCGCTCCAATTTGCATTCCTAATGGCGTCGGATGGCTTGTGCTTCTCGACCCGACGTTTTTTAAGCACATAGCCATGCACCTGTTTTGTTGACGTTTGGTCGAAACCCAACTAAACTGTTATATATTGCGACTACCTATGCGTCGAATGGGACAAAACGAAAGGACAACCATTTTCAAGACAAAAAATTAACAAAGGGGAGTCGCTGGAAATGGACAAGAGAAGCAAGCTGAAGCCAGATTTCAACGAAGTTCTACTCGAGGCAATCAACGAAGCATTATCGTCGCTTGGCGAAAATGTGGCAAAATCGATATACTTCCATGTTGAAAAAACGTTTAACATCAAACCATGGGAAATCCCCAAAAGAATCAAAGAGTTCTCAAATGCGCTTGAGCAAATCTTCGGCTTAGGCGCCAGAACGCTTGAGATTTTGTGCATGCAAAAACTCCACAACAAGATTCAAGTTACCTGCAAGTGGCCCAAATATGAATGGCCTCTATCAAAATGGATTGCCCCAGAATTGACGTTTCAAGAATACGTAAACCTCATGCGCCAGAACTATGAAAAGGCGCACACGTGCGACCCGCAAATGGGAGTTTTCATGCATGAATACAAAGAGTTACAAAAGTGAAGAAAAACTTTCAAGCATTCTTGATTTAATAAGCGACCCCGCAGTCATCGTTGACGGAATGGGCACACTCTTAGATGTGAATAAAGGGTTTGAAAAAATCACACGACTAAGCAAGGAAACAGCAATCGGGAAAAACGTTGTGGAATTTGGATTTTTCAGTGAAAAAATCATAAATGTTTTCCGAAAAAACCTAGAAAAGAGACTTCTTGATTTCGACATCAAACCCTATGAAGTAAAAATTGTTACCAAAAACGGCAAGACCACAAAGTTCGAGATAACGGCAAAAAAGATTGATTACGCTGGGCAACCTGCGGTTCTCGCCGTATTTCGCGTGGTTGCCCGAAGAAAGCACGCTGAAAGGGAGCTTGACGAATATGCTGAGAAACTGGAAGCACTGGTAGACGAAAAAGTTAGAGAGATCAGAGAAAACAAGGAAAAACTCGAAAAAATTTTTTCTTCTTCTCCTGACGCAATCGCAGTTGCTGATTTGAACGCCAAAATTAGTGAATGCAACCAAGCCGCGCTAGACACGTTTGAATACTCCTCCAAAGAAGAAGTAATCGGAAAAAATCTTTTAGAATTCATTGCGCCAACTGACCGCCAAAGAGCAATAGAAAACTTTGCAAAGACGATGGCAGTTCAGGGCTCAGTGAAAAACGTTGAATACACCCTCATGGCTAAAAACGGGCGCGAATTTCTCGGCGAGATTTCTGTAAGCCCAATCCAAGACTCTTCAGGGAACCTCGCATGTTTTGTCGCCATAATAAAAGACATAACCGAACGCAAACAACTCGAAGAGAAGCTACGGGCAAGCGAAGAGAAATACCATTCATTGTTCACTTCAATGGCTGAAGGCGTTTGCCTTCATGAACTAATCTACAATGCATCGGGCAAAGCAGTGGACTACGTCATATTGGATGCCAACCCAGCTTATGAAGTGATTACTGGAATAAGGAAAGAAGAGGCTATCGGAAAGAAAGCTTCAGAAATTTACGGAACATATGGAGCGCCCTACATAGATACATACTCAGAAGTGGCGGAAACTGGCGAATCCACATGGTTCGAAACGTATTTTCAACCCTTAAAGAAGCATTTCAGCATCTCCGTGTTCTCCCCAGCCAAAGGAAAATTCGCCACCGTACTCACCGATGTCACCGAACGCAAACAGCTCGAGGAGACACTGCGTGAAAGTGAAGAAAAATTCCGTGCAATAAGCACTTCCGCCTTGGACGCCATCATCTTGGTGGATGATGAAGGCAAATTTGCTTATTGGAACCCTGCAGCAGAAAAAATGTTCGGTTACACAAGCGAGGAGATACTGAAGCTTAATGTAGCAGACGCAATAGATGCACTAGCTCCATTGCAATACAGGGAGTTCTTCTCAAAGTTTCTTAAAGAGCCCGCTGAGGCTACCGCGCAATTTCAGGGGACAACTATCAGCCTTTCAGCTCTTAAAAAAGACGGCACAGAAATTCCAGTAGAGCTTTCTGTTTCACTATTGAAACTTAACGATAAAATTCACCTGTTAGGACTTGTGCGAGATGTTTCTGAACGCAAAAAAGCCGAAGAAACATTACGAATAAGCGAAAAAACATATCGAGAGCTAATCAACGGGATGAATGACACGGTTTGGGTGATCGACTTTGATGGAAGCTTCATCGATGTAAACGATGCTGCAGTGAAGGTTCTGGGATATTCCAGAGAAGAACTGCTTTCCATGGGGATTCAAAGCATCGACAAATATCTAAGCCAAAAAGAAGTCGAAGACCTCATTAGCAATCTGCCCAGCAAGGGCATACAAATTTTTGAAACCGAGCACACCACCAAAGATGGAAGAAACATCCCAGTTGAAATCAGCTCCAGCCTCGTGACTTACCAAGGAAAAAAAAAAGCAATCCTAAGCAGTGCCAGAGACATAACTGAAAGAAAGCAGTTACAAGCCGAGTTGGCAGAATACTCAATGAGATTGGAAGCATTAGTTGAAGAAAGAACCACCGAGTTGAAACAGGCACAGGCTAAACTCATCCAGTCTGAACGTATGGCTGCCATCGGTGAATTGGCGAGCATGGTTGGACACGACCTGCGCAACCCGAACAGCCATCAAGAACGCCGCCTATTACCTGAAAAAGAAAGGCGCACCGAGCCAAAGCGCAAGCGAAAAAGAAATGCTTACTGTCATTGATAACGCGATAGACCAAGCCAACAGAATAATAAGCGACCTACTGGATTACTCGAGAGAAATGCACTTGGAACCCATAAAGTGCACGCCACTTTCGCTTCTGAAAGAAACCTTGTCAATGATTCAAGCCCCCAGCAACATCAAAATTGAAAACCACACTTTAAACGAACCCGAAATTGAAGCTGATGTGGGCAAAATGGTGAGAGTCTTCACTAACATGGTCAAAAACGCCATCGACGCAATGCCAAACGGTGGAACACTGGAAATCAGAAGCGCAAAAACCAACGGCAACGTGAACTTCACATTCAGAGACACAGGCACAGGCATATCGGAAGAAGTAATGGCCAAGCTTTTTACGCCTTTATTTACTACGAAAGCGAAGGACATGGGCTTCGGCTTAGCCATCTGCAAGCGCGTAGTGGAAGCCCATGGCGGAAAAATCACGGTTGAAAGCATCGTGGGTGAAGGTGCAACGTTCACTATTACTTTGCCATTGGAGCCTAAATTGTGGAAAGGGAGGTGAACGATAACATTGGTTGAGCCCGCTAGAATTCTTGTCGTTGACGACGATGAAAATATACGGAAAACATTGACAACTATACTGCGCAACGAAGGCTACACGGTAGATACAGCCCAGGATGGAAAAGAAGCTATAAAGAAAACTGAAGCATCAGCTTACAATGTTGCGTTGATAGATATTCGGCTTCCAGACATGGAAGGTATTGAGCTTTTGACGAAAATCAAAGACACCGTGCCTAAAACGCGGAAGATAATAGTAACAGGCTATCCCACGTTGAAGAACGCCATAGCAGCCGTGAACAAGCAGGCTGACGCTTATTTAATGAAGCCTGTGGACGTGGGAAAGCTTCTGGAGACAATCGGCGAGCAGCTGAAGCGGCAAGAAGCAGAAAAAACGTTTAGTGAACAAAAGGTTACAGAGTTCATAGAGACACGAATTAGAGAACTGGAAACCTAGCCAAAAACGGCATCGCCACAATTGCTCTCTTCTTTCCAGGGACATTAGGCTTTAACGAGAAAATGCTTCGTAGTGAAAATCAGACAGCGACTTCGTTGAGCCTCTTCTGCCGCAAGGCTTCTTTGAGCTCTAGAGCTATGCGCCTTCCCATGTACATGTTTTCGCCGTATTTCAAATAAGCATAGGGTGAAGTGCCGATGCCAACGTTGGTGCCAGCTACGATGCGCGCTGAAATCTCAAATGTGTAAATTTTTAAGTCATCTGTTATCACAGTCTCCAAACAGAAAGGTCCGATTATTCCCGGCGGTGCCAGTTCTTGTGCTTTCTTATGCACGTTGTCGCCCATGCGCATGAGTTCTGGCAGCAGTGATTCTCTGAGTACAATCGGGAAGTTGCCTACTATAGTATAGGTTGGGTTTACTCCTATCTCTAGTTGTTCGCTGGCGGGGATTTTGCCCATGGAGTCAACGGCTGATTCGTAGCGCCTATCCATTGCTAAAAGCTCCACGTCATCGTTGATTATAGAGCTGAAATAGCTCGGGTAAACGTTCACGCCTAAAGCGTACTCCTGCAGGTGAACTCTGCCCACGTCATCTTCACTAAGTAAACCGCGAGCAACCATCTCGCTGAATTTCCTGCGGAAAGACTCAGGCGAATTCGCGAGGAAGTAGCCTCTGCCGCCCTTTGCACCCGGCAATTTGGCGATGACTAAGCGGTCTATTTCGTCAGGCGACTTAAAAGTAGCAGGCAGCCTCAACCCTGCCTTGCGCAGCCATTCCTCCTGTTCTTTGCGGTTGGCTTCCCAATGCAGAAGCGCGCGGTTTCCGAACATCGGCACGTAAAGGCTGTCAGTCAACTGCTCAGTGCTCAAGTAAGCCGTGAACGAGCCATGAGGAATCAGAATTACGTTTAGCTTTCGCAGTTTCTCCTGAAGCGTTTCACTTAACAGTTCGGTGAAGTCTTTGACGAAAATCATCTCGTCTGCTAAAGGGAACTTCTTGTACATTATGGCATCTTTTTCTTTGCAGATGCAGACCGTGCGGAAGCCCTCTTCTTTCGCGCCCTTGAAAATGTTCAGTGACGAATGCGAACCTAACGTGCCAATAGCCAGCTTGCGCGTGTCGTATTTGTCGAGTATCTTGGCTATGTCGCTGCTGGTTATCAAGTCACCACATCCGCAAGCCTGTCCGCTTTGATGGCGCGTTTTATCTCCATAGCCACGCGTTTCCCTGGACCTACTTCCACGCCGTACTTGTACTTCATATATGGCGAAGTAGGCTCAACGCAGGGGCAGCCTGGCACGCGTGGGCTAACGTCGAACACGTAGAATTCCAAGTCTTTGGTTATTGCGCCTTGCAAAGCGAATAAGCCTATCATGCCAGGTGGGTATTCTTTTTTGCAGGTTTCCACGAATTTTTCTGCGGCTTCGAAGACTTTTTCTATTTGGCTTTCGCGCATGGTGGCGCCCATATGGCCGATTTCAATGTTCTGCGTTGGAATATTCAGTTCCAGTTGTTCTTGAGCGGGCAAGTCCAGTACACCGTCGAGGTCAGTTTGTATGCGTCTGTCAAAGCCTAAAAGGTCAATTTCGCCTGTTAATGGTGACCAGAAGAGGTTGGCGTTGAACTTGGCGCCCACCACATACTCCTCAATTACTGCTTGCTGTAGTGCTTCCCGCGTGATTATGCCTTGGCGTATGCGCTTCTCAGCTGTTTTCTCGTATTCTTCAGGCGACGAAGCGTAGAAGAATGCGCGTTCGATTGCGCGTGTTTTTTCTGGGACTTTAACGATTGATAGGCGGTCGATTTCGCGGGGTGACTTGAACGTTTTGGGTGTGGCTATTTTTGCTTTTTGGAGCAAGTAAAGCTGGTTTCTCGGCGTGTTGCGTTCTTCCGTGCGTAGCAGGGCTCTGTTTCCCATGAGAGGCACCGCAAATTCCTTTTCAATAGCATCGTAGCCAGCGTATACGGAGAAGGAGCGGTTTGGCACGAACACTGTGCATAGTTCTTGCAGTTTTTTCACGTTGGCTGAGCGGGTGATGTCTGCGAATTTATCCAGCATCAAGACGTGGTCGAAGAGGTTTCCGTAGTATCGGGTGTAGGTTTTGTCTCTGCCTTTTTGGCACACAACTACGGTTTCGAAGCCCTCTTGCTTGGCGCCTGAGGCTATTTCAAGCGCTGAGTGCGAGCCTAATATGCCTATGCGCACGTTTTTTGGGTTGTATTCTTGTGCTATTTCTTTTATTTTGTTGCTTAGTGTCATTTCTTTTCACTCGCATACTGCTTAAAGCTTGAGATTACTTCGGCAAGCCGCGGCACATCAAACAGTTCGCGCTCACTGAGCTCGTTGGCGGCTGCCATGTACATTTGACTGACTATGGTTTTTAACTTTGGGTCAAGTTTCGGGGGCTGCGACCTGCATAGGGCTTTCCAGTCTTTGACGCCGCTGTTTTCAGCTGTCTTTTTTGCTTCTTCCACATCGCTGTACCATTGGGTTTTCTTGTAGAATTGGCGGGCAACTTCTTTGCTCACGTGTACGCCGTCGTAGGTGAATCTGCATTCATCTAATGTCCCGATTACGTCGACAACCATGAGTTTTCTTTTGCTGTCGAAGGCTAACTCGATTTTTCCGTCTTCATTCTTCAACCCAGCGTTTGATGCAGCTGCGGTTATTGTTTCGTCTGCTTTCAGCAACACGGCTTTCACGTCTCCTAATTCATTATCGGTTAAGCCAGCAATTTTCTGGGCTTCTTGCCATGTGACGTAGCGGTCGGTTTCCTCCAGCTTCGTGCTTACGTCAAAGATTGGTTTGGCAAGGTTTTCTGCCGGTTTAGGATAATGCTCCAAACCAAGGTCTTTTAAGGTTACTTTCCCTTGTTCGAGCCGTTTGAAGACTGATGAGCCTTCAGGTAAGCCGTTTCGATAAATTATCTCCAGTGGAATTAGGCAGTTTTTGAGTTTGGGCGTGTAAACACTGTAATCATAGGCTATTTTGCCGTTGACTAGGCTTGTTTGCGGTTTGTAAACGTTAACTAAACACACTTCCATGATGCTTGAGGGTTGTTTTAGGTCGTTGACTTTGACTGTTTTGCCCTTTTCGTTTACTAAACCTCTGTAGTGGGTTTTGACGCCTTTTTCCTCTAAGCGTTCAAAGCAGTAGGCGCCCATGAGGCATAGGGCTGCTCCTTTGCCTTGGATGTGGTCAGGCATTTCTCCCCAGTCGAAGACTGAGTAGCGGTCTGAAAAATGGAATTTGCCGACGCCCATTGCGGTGCGTGTTGGCTGCTGGATTACTTCTAGGTCTTTTACGCTGCCCATGTTTCTTTCACTCAGTTTCTTGTGCTGTATCTGGAAATGTTTGTTTTTAAGCTTATAGCGCTTTATCCGAGGCATCTTCTCAATTTAGCTGCTTCCACTAGTTCTTTGCGGGCTTCGCTTTCCTCGCCTTCCAAGTAAGCGATTAAAAAGTTGTTCGTGAAGTTTTCGTGTCTTTTCTCAGTTAAGCTTCGCGGACCAAGTTTGATGTCGAGTTCTTCTTCCGCGGCTTTGAGGTCACCTAAAATCTTTGCAAGCCCAATTTTCAATTTATCCTTGTTCATGCGTGCTCTTTCCGCTGCTTTTTCGTGATTTTCCATGAGCATGTTCACGTTTTGCCAAGCAACATAGCCGCCGACACAGCCGAAGTCATGCCTAATATTGATATAGTGTTTTCGTAGGAGTTCTAATTCTTCGTCAGTTAAGTCTTCCAGAGCAGTGCTGCCTACAAATTCTGGCGGTATTCCAATTGAGTACAGCGCTGCGGCGAAAGTAATTGCTCTTGGGAGGCTCACGCCTGCTACGTTTCTGCTGTAGCCAAAAAGCCCGATGTGGAGTTTCCTTGCTCTTCTTTGCGGGACATAGGGAGCCACGCTGTTGATGAGCGGCGCCAAATCCTCAATTGAACTCTCGTAGTGCTGCCTGCATTTTTGCAGTATTTTCAGCAGCATGTTCTCTTCCATCGGTGTTAGAGTTAGAGGTTCACCGTTTGGAAGCTTTTCGTTGAGCAGCTTTATGCTTTCTTTGACTTGTTCAAATGGGTAATCGTATCTGAAGGCGGATTGTATGGTCACTGTTGATAATCCACGGTACTCCTGCAGGAACTGTTCAGCGTTATCTGGTGAAAGGTGTCCTCTGAAAGGCTTTGAGCCTGCGCCGATGATGGGGTGGATTGTTACGTCTTTTTTCTTTTCCAGTTTCTTCAATTTCGAAAGGGCAATCTTGCTGAGCAAGACTGCGCAGAGTAGCCCATAGTTAAGCGCTGGGTCGGATCGAGCTAAGAAAACTCGGAGGTAACTGGGTTTTACGGCGTCGATGTAAGGCGTAACTATTTTGTCCACAGCGAAGAGGCTGTTGAAATCTTCGACTAGTGGAATCACGTTGATGTGTTTAGGTTTGAAGGCACCGACCCAGTCTTTGACTTTCACAGAGCCGCTTAAGACCACGTTTTCGTCTTCAATTATCACTTTCTTGTAGTAGTTGCAGAGCATTAGGAGTTCTCTGCTTTGGGTTGTAAAAGGCAAAATCACCTCGAAAATCGGCGCAACTTCTTTCTGGTAGAACGACGACGCCACGTCACAGGCCACAGGTATGTTCTGGAGCGTTTCCACGAAAACCTTTTTCTCTACAACTTCGATTGTGGGATTTGGAATTCTGTACGTGAGACGAACATCTTTGCCTATTATGTGCGTTCTGAAGAAATCCTTGTACTGCGTTAACAGTTTCCTCACGACACGAGTGTCCACGTCTTTGCCTTCAGCGTCCCACATCACTTCTTGGCAGCCAAGCGTTTCGTAAGCGAAATAAGCTTCACAGATTTCGGCGTTTCCATCGATGACTTCGCCGCTGCTCCACTCGGGAACGTTCACGTTGTCAGGGTGCTGAGTAGACATCGTACGCGGAATTATTTCTTTATCAGATTCAAGGGTCATACTCTACTCTCCAGCATGCAATTAACTGAGAACCAAACACTATTGTGGTCGTCTACTGCTTTAGCTTTTTGATTATTTCGTCAGCTGTCTCTATTTCGCGCCTCTTTCCTAACTGGTATTCTTTCACGCGCTTCTCCAGTTCTTTATCTTCAACCGCGAAAATCTTTGCCACCGCAATGGCGGCGCCTTCAGGCTCAATAGTCACTACTGAACCTATGCCGCTTGGCACTCTCAATGAAGAATAAACATCTGCACCAGCAAACTTTTCCGCGTAAGGCGGACACGCAATAACAGGCTTCGGCGTGTTAGCGTCAACAAACGCGCTCAAAGCGTTGGAGCGACCAGCAACGGTTACATAAACCGTTTTTTCCCCATCAAACTCTTTAAGGATTTCAAGCACTTTTTGCGGAGTCTTATGCGCAGAAGCCACCCGAAACTCGTAATTTACGCCTAACGCTTTGAGGCATTTGGTTATTTCACGGCAAAAATCCAAATCCCTTTCCGAACCCATGATTATGACAGCCTTTCCCTTCACACTACACACCATACAGAGGTAACAATAAACTGACTAATTAATTTTTAAGAACAAGCAGAACTCGAACCAGCACGCAAACTTAACACAGCTTCGACAAAGGTTCCCTGCAGAAAAAACAGGAAACGCCAATCTAAAACTAAACGAATTATACAAAAATGAGTATAGACTGCCCCAAGCAGCTACTCACCATATCCTCGAACCAATAGGCTGTTGCTGCCTATTTATAGTATTTATAAGGGGGCTATAGTTTTTTCCAAGCGCTAGCCCCCAGCAGAAAACAAACCGCTCAGGTCGTGCTACGCTGAAGTTTTTCACGATTTTGGGTTTGGATGTTTCTTTCCCGTCATGTGGTCTATGTCGATTCTGCCCATCGTTGTCCTAGCAAGCTTCTCCGCCTTTATCTTGGCGAGTTTCTCTTCGGGATTCGCCGAAAGCTGCCGCACCATTACCTCCATCGCATGCTGCTTCTCGCCCAAATCATCAATCAAGCATACTCTCCCGGAAAAATGAACACTGACGTAAGCGTAATCGCATTCGTCTGTGACACCGTAATCCTGCACAGCTTGCCCCCAAACTCTACTGTTCGCATGAAAATACACCAACTTCTTACCCTCATCGGCACAGTGAAAATACAAGCAGTTACGCTTCTCATCGTAACCATGACTCAACGACACCAGATAAGGCTCATCACCCATACACAACGCCACCGTAACGTATTTTGTGGCTTTGAGAACCTGCCTCAATTCACCTGAATCAGTGATTTCCCGATCTCTACGCCTAACATGAAACGACATGACACAACACTAAGAGAAAAAGGGAATATTAACGTTTAGAAAACGTCATTTCCCAATTTTATCTTCATGCTTCTTCTTTTTCTGCTTATTCTTCTTCGCCAATGAAGGCATAAACCAATCCTCCGCACAGCAACATGCGCAGTAGCTACATATCAACTGAAAGCATTTAAAACCTTTTCAACCGACCGCAACTACAAAAACCACGTAGTGAAACAAGAGAAAACACAACACACACTAACGCCTAAGCACATACCGCTTGAATCTTGCTTTCACGAAACCCACAACATCAGGAGTGAAAATAGAAAACGCAGCCAACACGAAGTTGATGGGAAAAACCACCGCATGCTCAAAAATATTGCTCCCATAAGGACCCATGATCAACAAGTAGTACCCAAAAAACTGAAACGCAGACCAAACAGCCGTCTGCAGCAGTGCTCCACCAAGCCTAAACAAATACTTAGCCTTACCTCCAACCGCTTTACCTTTCCAGTTACTGGCAAAAACTTCACCCGCAACCCCACCAGCGCCACCTGGAAAAAAAGCATTAACGAGAAGCTTTTCCAAGAAATTGCCTGGGATAAAATGCCCAATCCAGAACCCGGGAAAATTCAACAACGGAATAGCGATGCTTCCAGTGATGAAACGAACAGCCACAGGTATACTGTAAATGACAGCACCGCCTAACTCCCACAGCCAAAACCGTCTACTCCGCAACGTCGCAACAACCGCATCACGCAGTTTCATACTGTCTTAACTAACATCAGGATTTAAAAGACCTTCCCAAAAATCAAAGCAACGAAAAACACAAACCGCACAACCCAAACACAAAAAACGCTTATGATTGCGGCTGCAGCTTAGGCGATAACACGTTTTCTCTCTGCCAAATCCAAGGTGTACCTTTAAGCGCCTTCATAAGCGGAACCGCAATCAACATGGCAACAAACGCTTGGATAAGTCTAATGGCTGGATAAGCAAAGGGACTCACGAGGAAAGCAGCGCGAACAGCCTCTACGGGCATTTGGAATATTCCCCCATAAACCATCGGCGTCGCAAAAGCAAATGACCCCCAAATGTTGTCGGCTTGGTTGCCTACGAACGCCAAAATAAAGTAAAAAGCCGCACCTTGCCCAATAGATAGGTGCTTGGCAAATTTTACGAGCGGCAGAATCAACAGCACCGCAACGACTTTATCAAACAAAACCGCTGCTGCCACGATGCCGTTTTCCGTTATGGGGTGAACAGGTGGAGTGAACAGGAAGGCGATTATTACCGCGCTGAAAGCTATGAACCCCCATTTCCACTTCTTGTAGTAAACTAAGCCTGTTACCAGTGCGTTGAGAGGTGGCGACATCAGGAACGGTAAACCGAATGGAGACATGCCTGATATCGTCCATGTGACGAAGGCTCCTAGGAAGGCGGTTGCAGCGCCTAAGTATGGACCTAGCACTAAGCCGAATATTGTGGCTATTAATGCTTCTAGGCTTATGGTTACGCCTGCTATGTTTATTGGGATTTTTGGTGATATTAGTGAAAGTATGTAGTATAGTGCTGCGAATATTGCGATTAGGGCTATTTGTCTTGTTGTTAGTTTCAAGTTTCCACGCGCACTCCTGTGTAAAACTTTTCATCGCTGTGTAGTTTTTTACATAACAACTATAAAAGACTTTCCAGAGAATCTCCATGCTGGCGGCGACAGCGGAAACCGTGCAACAAGCCTTCAGGAGGTCGTGAAGTCAGTTAAACTGGCTAAAACGCTGTGCGTGACTGTTTCGGTGTCTTTTTCTGATAATTTGAGCTGAAAATGGTTGTTTAGTTGTTATGAACCGTTTCCGCATGTCAATGCTGGTTGCCGTCGAAAATCTGTGGCTTCAGCAAATTTTAAATATAAATTGGAGACAATAGTAAGTTTGAGGTTATTATCGTGGCTAAAGCTGCCAAAGGAAAGAAGAAAAAGGGCGGAAAGAAGAAATAAAGCAGCGGTGGAGAGCAATTCGCTTCCCATTTTTCTGTTTTCGCTGCTGAAGAAAGCAGTGTCCATCGTCTCAGCAGTTTGCGTTTTTTAGGCTTACGCTAGCGTGGGGGTGTTCAATGCGTTAAGTTTAAAGAATGTTTTTATATTATCGCGCGTTATGCTATTATTTAACGTTAAAATGGTGAAGTGTTTTGTCTGCGCAAGTTACATCCGAGTATATTAGCCTGCTGAATCAGGCGGTTTCTAGGGAAATTCAAGTTTCAATCCAGTACATGCTGCAGCATACGAAGATGGAGAAGCTGATTCGCAGAGTGATTCCTGAAAATGTGCTTTTGGATAAGACCACCTACGAAGCAGTGGGCAAGTTCCTGAAGGAAATTGCGATTCAAGAAATGAAGCATGCTGCTGAGATTATGGAGCGGATTTATTTTCTCGGAGGAGCTGCAACCACAAAAGCGGACAAGCCTAAAATTGGCAGCAGCCTGAGCGAGTTTGCTAAGAACGGCGTGAAGGCTGAAGAGGAAGCACTTGTGCTTTACCGCAAAGTCATCGAAGCGGCGGCGAAAATTGGTGATTGGGAAACGCGCGAACTGTTTGAGAAGATTTATGGTGAAGAGGAAAAGCATCTTTTCAAGTTCCAAGAATACGTTGGTGTGAAGGATGAACCTGAAGGTGGTGAAGCTGCTGTTTCTCCATGGCGCAAGATTTTCACTGATGATTATTTTGCGTTGCTGAACAAGGCGGTTGCGGCTGAAATCTCGGCGATTATACAGTACACTAATCAGCATGAAAAGGCTAGCTTGCTTGCGTTGCGGAAAAAGGAGTCAGCGCTTGAGGTTGTGACTGAAAACAACAAGGCGAAAGTGGTCAGTGAGATGCTGAAGGGCATTTTTATGCAGGAGATGGAGCATCTGGAGAAAATTTCTGAGCGGATTTACCTGCTTGAAGGCGAAGCTGTGGTTGCTCCAGATCCTTTGCCGCAGGTCGGCGAAACTGCTGATGAATTCTTGAGGCTGGATCATGAAGCGGAAAACATCGCGATAGTGTTGTACAGGCAAATCATTGCAGAAGCGTTGAAACGAGGAGACACAGCGACTAGGCGCTTGTTCGAAGACATTGTCCTTCAGGAAGAAGAGCATTATTGGCGTTTCGACGACTTCATATGATAAGCGCCTTTTTTCCCCTTTTTTGCTTGCAACACGTTTAACCCAAGTAGCTTGTGGAAAGCTAAACCGTTTTTCCTTGGCTGTTTTCTGCTGGGGGCTAGCGCTTGGAAAAAACTATAGCCCCCTTATAAATACTATAAATAGGCAGCAACAGCCTATTGGTTCGAGGATTCTGGCTGCTCAGCGGGGCAGAGGTTTACAGGTACGGTCTAGCAAGCTTTATTTTCTGCTTTCGGCAAATTTCTAGTGGGTTTTGCGTGTCTTCTGGAAATCAAAATGTGAAGAAGTTACCGCCGAATCAAATGCCTATCAAACGGATTTTAAGGTGGGGAGAAGACCATGTGGGCATTGCCTCTGTGAATCCGAAGCTTGATTTGAAAACTTACACGTTAGTCATCGATGGTGAGGTGGCGAATTCCATGGAGCTCGGTTGGAATGAGATTTTGAAGTTGCCGCCCACGGTGTCAGTGAGCGATTTCCACTGTGTTGAAGGCTGGAGTGTGCTGAACTGCAAGTGGGAAGGCGTCAAATTCAGCGAGATAACGCGTTTAGTTAAGCCCCTGGCGAAGGCTCAGTTCGTTACCTTCGAGTGTGCAGACGGGTATACAACATCGCTGGCGCTTGCGGAGCTTGCAGGTGACGACGTGCTTTTGGCTTACAAGCTGGATGATGAGCTGTTGGAGGAGGGCTTGGGTTTTCCGCTGCGGCTTGTTGTGCCCAACAAGTACGCGTACAAAAGCGCGTTATGGGTTACGCGCATACGCTTCACCAGCAAGAAAGAGTTGGGCTTCTGGGAGAAACGCGGTTACAGTGACACGGCTGACGTGTGGAAAAATGACCGCTTTGCATAGTAAAGCGCAGGGAGTTGTCTTGGCGCTTAAGAAGGTTTATTAAGTATTGCGACATTTACACTGTTCCCCGCGAAGTTAAAAGAGAGGATTAGAATGCAACGCAACTCGAAGACAAAAAGCGGTAACTGTGTTGAGATGCCGCTTCAACAAGCTGTCGCCGTAATAGGCAGCACCGCTTCAGCTGTGCCTCTGGATAAGCGGAAAGAAGACGCTGATAAACCGCTTTACCTGAAAAGAGTGTAGCGTTGAAATCGCTTTTATACGGCAATCGCCCTTCAATTTACAGTGCATATAATGGAGGTTAACTGATGCAGTTTACTGAAGCAAAACTTGGGAGAACCTTCGTTCTCAGATTACATGACGGCGACCGCTTGCCAGAAGCCCTTGAACGCTTCGCCGCTCAGCAAAAAGTGTCCGCGGCGGTTTGCTTCTTTCTAGGCGGCGCCAAAGAAAAAAGCCGCATCGTCGTGGGACCGAAAGACGGTGAAGAATTGCCGCCAGAACCCATGCTAACACTGCTCAACGGCGTGCATGAAGCATGCGGAGTTGGCACGATATTCGCTGATGAAGAAGGCAAACCGAAACTGCATATGCATGCAAGTTTCGGAAGAAAAACGAGCACGGTCACGGGTTGCGTGCGCATGGGTGTGGATGTGTGGCGCATAGGCGAAGTAGTCATTTTGGAAATAGCTGCGGACGCTGCGCGCAGAGCAAAGGATAAAGAGACAGGTTTCGAGTTTTTAGAGGTCACTTAAAAACCAGTATGGAAATTGAACGCGGAGTTTCGCCTACAACAGCTTCGTATTCGAATCTGCCCGAGTTCTGCAATTTTGTGTAAACATCCATAATGTCTTCATGTTCATAGAGAAACAGGTATTTCACGTTCTTCTCTTGGCATAACGAAATCAACTCGTTCACGTTGAGAGTATACGCGAAGGAATCAACAGGCAACTCTGGATACTGCAACACTGGATTCTGCTGAGCTTGCTCCGCTGGCAGATAAAACCGCACCATGTCCTGATTAAAAAGGTTCCAAGCAAACAGAACCAGCATCGACTCGTTTCCGCTTATGCGGCTAGCCACATAACTTGTTGCCTCCTCTATGGGGATGTGAATCTGGTCTCTAACGGTCATCTCGTACGCGTTGTAGCTGCTGTAAATAACTGCTGACGCCGCCAAAGCAATAAAAACCGCTGCGGCAACCTGCCTGACACGTCGGTTCCTGAGACTCAATTGCCGCGTCGTTACCAGCGGGCGGATTTTGCCGTAAACGAAAAAGAGGAAACTCGCAGTGGAAATTGCCAGAACAGGAAAAAGCGGAGTTACATAGCGCCACTGCTTGTTAGGAATCAAGGTGAAGAACAAGTAGACCACAAGGAACCACAGGAGAAAGAACTTGTCCTCAGTGCGGCGTTTATAAGCCCACAAACCCAGTCCGCATAAGCCGACGACGTATAAAGGCAGCGAAATGGGATGCACTGGGATGTCATTGAAAGGCCATGTCATCTCAATCAGATAAAAAATTGGCCATGGAAAACGTGAACTGTAAATGGCTCGGTCTTGGCCGCCCTCTTGAATCACATAGAGCAGTTCGCCGAATCTGTTTAAACCGTTAATCTGGTAAATAACCATAACCCACGGCACCACCACTATAACCGCTATCAAAGGCAACACAAGAAACTTGGATAACCTGAAACGCAACCTCTTCCTATTCAAAACCAAAATTGCCACTATCATGACAAGCCCAGCAACCAAAATCTGATACTTAGCCAAAAAACCTACGCCTATCGTTAAACCGCATAGAATCAACAGTTTGTTCTCGCTGAAGTGCAACCAAGAAAAGAAAAAGAGCAGAGCAAGCGAAAAAAAGAACATCAACACCGTTTCAAGCATGGCCATTCTTGAAACCCAAAAGAACCCTGGCATCACACCCAACATTATACTGGCGAGCAAGGCTACCTTGGGACAGTAAGTTCTGTTAGCAAACTCGAACACTACCCATATTGAAAGAAGAGAAAACATAACTGCCACAAGCCTTCCAGAGGCAGCACTAACTCCGAACAAGTGGAAAAACCCTGTAGCAAGCAAATCATACACTGGAGGATAATACCCGTAAGTCGATACGTAACCTTCAAACTGTCCCCGCGTTAAGAGCAAACCGCCGTACAAATGGGGAATTTCGTCCCATTGAATCGACATGTACCCCAAGTTAAGCGTCAAGAAAAACGCATAAACAACCACGAAAGCTAGCAGTAGCAGCCGCCACTTGGTGAACACTGTTTTAAGCCAAACGTGCAAGTTCAAACTGCCTGCACTCCCAAACCGCAAAAACGCGCAGCCTCAAACAGTTGATGATTCAACATTTTAGTCGCCTTTCTCTCTAAGAGAAAAGAAGTAGATAAGAGCCTCATAAAAGCATTTTTTTCCCCCGAAAACAGCACAACCTCCTCTTGCCCGAAGACACGCCAGGAAGTCAAAAACCATTTATTGAGTAAGGATTATTTGGTTTCTAAAGGGGAACGGTTAAGCGCTTTGACAACGGCACCGCCTCAAAAAGACATTTCAATCGTGCTACCAGCCTGCAACGAAGCATCACGAATCGAAAAATGCCTACGAGAAGTAGAACAAGTCCTCAGCGCCTTCTCAAACTCTTACGAAATAATTGTCGCCGAAGACGGAAGCACAGACGGCACATACCATATTTTAAAAAAACTCGCTGAAAACAAACCTCAAATAAATGTTCTACATTCGCCTGTCCGCCTAGGCAAAGGCAAAGCCATCAAAAACGCTCTACGCTCAGCCAAAGGCGAGATAATCGTTTTCATGGACGCAGACCTCTCTGCAAGCCTCGAGTTCCTGCCCCGCATAGTGCAACTGGCAAAAGAAAAATGCGGATTAGCAATAGGCTCACGACATGTCAAAGGCTCCAGAGTACACAGACCCTTCACACGAGCTTTATCAAGCCTAACCTACAACCTCTGCGCGAGAATTCTTTTCCTCGACGGCATACGCGACCACCAATGCGGCTTCAAAGCCATGAACCGCAAAGCCGCGCAAATTGTACAAAAAAACGTTAAAGCAAATGGATTTTTTCTCGATACCGAAATGATTCTCCAATGCAAGAGACGGGGCGTTCCAGTGGTGGAAGTTGCCGTAGACTGGACTGAAACAAAAAAGAAGAACGAGTCAGATGTTAAACTCTTCCGAGACGCCGCAAGAATGGGACGAGACTTGCTGAGGTTCAGACTAAACATAAACGACCCGTAACACAAGCAGCCTCAAACAGCAATACGCATTGCAAAGCTTAAGCTTCGAAAACACTATATGCCTTACTTGCGGAGCAGCAAGAAAAATAAACAAGCACAACAACCTAATCATGTGAGGTTTTGTTAATTATGAACTGCGACCAATGTGGCGCACCCATTAAAGAAGGGGAAAACTATAACCTCCACGGAAAAGCCTTATGCGAAGACTGCTACATTTACTTGACAAACCCGCCAAAAGCCTGCGACCCCACAGCAGTGGCAACAGCCGTGTCACTCAGAAAACAGTTGGGGCAATCAGGTATTTCAGGCTTAACAGAACTGCAAAAGCAAATTTACCAAACAATAACAGAAAGAGAAAAAATCAGTCGAGAAGAACTGCTAAAGGCAATAAAAATAAAGCCTGAAGAACTAGAACAGCAGTTTGCCATTCTCCGACACTGCGAGCTAATCCGCGCCTTCAAGGAAGGCGACAGAACATACTTCACAAAGTGGTAAACCGCACACTCTTCTGCTCCATTACTCCAGCAGGAGAAGCCCAAGCATAACAACAACACCAAAAGATATGGCAACAGCCTGTAACGCTGCCTTCTTCGGCTGAGGCTCATCCTTCCGAATTTCAGGAATCAAATCGGAACCCGCAATGTAAATGAAGTTGCCCGCAGCAAAAGGAATAATCAACGGAGTAAACCCATCCATCACGGAACCCAAAACCAACGCAACCAACACACCGGCAACGGCTGTCAACGCCGTTAAAAAGTTATACCAAAGCGCCTTTCTCCTAGTGAAACCGCCATAAATGAGAACACCGAAGTCGCCCAGTTCTTGAGGTATCTCATGAAAAACCACCGCCAGCGTCGTCGCAACACCCACTGGAACACTCACCAAGTAGCTGCCGCCAATTATCAAGCCGTCAATCAAGTTATGAACGGAATCACCGAAAAGGTTCATGTACACAAACGAGTGGACATGCTCGCTTGAAGTAGGAATGTGACAGTGGCGCCACTGCAAAAAGCGTTCAACACTAAAAGAAGCCAGAATCCCGAAAATAATGAAAATGGACACAGATACCCCAACCCCGCTTGCCTCAATTGCCTCGGGAATAAGATGGATAAAAGCGTCGCCCAGTAGGCTTCCAGCAGAAAAACTAACCAAGTAAAGCAGCACTTTGCTCAGTTTTTTGGAGTTAACCCACAACGTCAGCACGCCGACTAATGAGATTGAACTGACGATTACGACGCTGGTTAATGCCAGTAGCCACTCAATCATAAGGAACCCAGTTAATGTAAGCAAAAGCGCTTATTAAATATTTAATGATTCTTAATAAAAACTTATATGCGCAAACAACGAAAGTTAATAAAGATAACCATGAGCATCATAAGTGTCTCAATCCCAGAAAACCTGCTGGAAAAAGTCGACAGCCACATGCAAGAACAAGGCTTCGCAAACCGCTCAGAAATAATCAGACAAGCACTAAGAGCTTACCTTTCAGAAAGCAGAAAACTCAGCGAACTCCAAGGAAAACTCGCAGCCACAATAACAATAATCTACAAAAGCGAATCCCGAACCGAACAAATAATCGGCATCCAACACGCCTACAGCAGCGTAATCGCGACATTTCTACACATACACGTCGAACAAGACTACTGCATAGAAATAATAGTCGCCAAAGGCGAAGCCAAAACCATCAAAGCACTAATAACAGCGCTGAAAGCCAACAAACAAATCTCCGAAGTCAAAGTCACAACCCTATAACAAAAAATGAAAAAACCGCCCTCCACTCACGCCCAACAACAGCAAACGCGCACCATTGTTCATTTCTACCGCAGCACCCTAGGAACGTATGCGCATCGCGGGTCAGACCCCAGAATGTCACCTGTATAGAACAACGCCGCAGTGCGGCACCCCCCACAGATGTCACGGTACTCGCAGACGCCACATTTGCCTTTAAGGTTGCTTTTGTCTCGAACCTTGGCGAAGAACTCGGAAGCCTGCAAATCCCGCCATATCTCCTTAAGCGGTTTATCTTTAACATTTCCAAACCTGTAGACATCGTTAAAACTGCAGGGAATGGCGTCACCGTTCTCGGCTATACTCATAAACTTCCCGAAGAAACATCGCCCCAAGAAGAAATTGTTGTACCAGTTGTCAAAGTCGGGCATACCTCTCTGCTTCGCCACCCGCGCAAACGACGGGTGATACACGTTTATTTCAGGCTTACCCTTATACACAGGGCGCAAATCGTAAAGCTTGTTCCAAGCCCACTCATACTGCTGCGGCGAAGGATCCGCTGTGAGGCTCGCTTTTGCACTGTTGTAAGGGATGAAGCCATGGTAGATAACCCACCTTGCAGCGTACTCCTGCGCCAAATCCAACACGTGCGTAAAATCCTCAGCGTTAACATTTGTTGCTCCGTCGCCAGCGTTGGCAAAAGTGTAAACAAGACAGTTTAACAGTTTCTCAGCAGACAGCTTCTTAACCGCGGAGACAGCTTTGGCGTAGGCGCCTTTGCCTCGGATAGCATCGTTGGCTTTTTCGGCGCCGTCTATGCTGATTGAAACGCGAACTTCATTCTTAACAATATGTTCAAACGCTTCGCGGGTCAGCAAGTGCCCGTCAGTGATTATGCTAACGTTTAAACCAATTTTCTTGGCGTAGCCGACTATTTGAAAGAGGTCTTTGCGCAGGAGCGGTTCGCCGCCGCTTATACCCAAGAAACTTGCACCGAAATCGTATGCTTGGTCAACTAGCCGCATGGCGCCCGCAGTGTCAACCTCATCGGGGAAAGGCGGCTTCGCCGCGGAAGCGCAATGGGCGCAGTTGCTGTCGCAGGCGAAAGTGCACCGCCAAGGAAGAATATACAACGGTCCTTTTCTAATCAAGTCACTGCTGCTCCAGCTTAATCTGTAACGGCTTATCCGAAGCCGAAAACAGTATTTAACTCTTCACTCAGCACGCGGTATTTTCTGCCGAGAGACTCTTGAAGCGAATATTGGTTTCTGAAAATGTTCCGCCCGCTTTACTCAAGATTTCGCTAAATGCCAGATTTTTAATCAATCAGCTAGGTAAGGGAAAAGAAAATTGGGGAGAGGACGAGCCTCCTGTTCGCCATTCTGATTGGTATAAATTTAACTCTGGAGAGTGGTAGCCCGGGAGAGATTCGAACTCTCGTCAATGGCTCCAAAGGCCACTATGCTTGGCCACTACACCACCGGGCTCCTTGTAGGTGTTGACTTTGATGTCTCAAGTTCAGAGTTTTATGAATTCCCCTTTTGCCTAATAAGCATTCTTGCATGGCGCAAGCCCTGTGGGCATTGTTGCCGTTTTCGGGCAACTGCAAGTTTCATAGAGCTAAATGCGATAAAGCTGCTTTTGCCAAGGGCTAGGTTTCAGTAAATTAATTATGCATGTTGCCGTAATACTGACGGTTGGGTTGGAAGTTGCGTCACAGCGGTGGCGATTCCCAGCAGAATAGAAATCGACAGTGGGTCTTCAAAGTTTTTAGGTTTTTTTCTCCGTTGCTGGTTTGCGTTTTTCTTCTTGCCGCGCTGTTCGCTTTTCTTCTGCTTCAGGGCGACATGAACGATTGGGTGGCGTTCATGGGAGGCGAAGCTTCCATGGGGCTTTTCGCAGTGTACTGCACGGCTGGCATTGTTGGAATCAGCGTCGTAGCGTTGTTGAAGAAGGAGTTAAGAGTTTTGGATGCGCCGAGCAGGGTTTTTGCCGCTTCGTTTCTGGTGACTATAATTGTGGGTTGCGGTGTCTTCACGTATCTTAATTTCTCCGCCACGCAGGCGCATTATGAGTGGATGCATGACGGCGTGGTTTACCAGCAAATGGGTGTGTCGTTTCTTCAACACGGCGAATTCATCGTTGACGGCAACTACTCTCGGCATCTGGGTCCAGTTTACCCCATGTATTTGTCGCTGTTTTACGCTTTTTTTCCTGTTCACTTGGGAACTCAAGTAGCTGTGGAAGTCATCTTTACTTTGTCGGTTGTGGCTGTTTTTGCGGTCACTAGGAAACTCTACGGCGTTTCGCCAGCGCTTTTGACGACGGCGTTAGTGGCGACTTTTCCGTCTTACGTTTTTTCTGTTTCTCGCAACTATTCGGAGCCGCTTGTGCTGATGATGTATACGTTGACAGTTTATTTTATAATGGAAAGTTTGAAGCCTGAAAAAGCAGACAGGATAATTCTTGCAGGCTTATGCGCGGGAATCGGTTTTCTTACAAAATCGGGCATCGGCTACTTCTTTCTAATCACAGGCATCGCTGGTTTCCTTTGGCGGTTTTATTACATGAAATGGCAGGTTTTCAAAAACAGGAACTACATGGTCGCCATCGCTGTTTTTCTAACCATAGTGTCGGCGTGGATTGCCAGAAACTTATTCTTGTTCTGGGATGGCACGTTTGCGAATTTTTTTGTCGCGTCGCAGTCCAGTGATTACTTTTACACGGCTATGATTCATTCTTTCACCAAGGATTTCGGCAGTTTCTTCGTGCAGTTCTGGTTTTTCGCAGCTTTGACAAGCCTTTCCTTGCTGTCGTACGTGTGGATTTTCTTTGATTACCTCAGGAAGGCAGTAGGCAGAATCCGCGACGAATGCACAAGCTGTTTGTTGCTGGCGATGACGCTTCCGTTGTTGATAACGTGGGTTGTAGGCGCAGTCTATTTTGTTTATGAAAACGAGTGGATGGCGGATTACCTAATTACGTATTATCCAGTGTCTCAAGTGCGGTATTTGGTTTTTACATTGCTTCGGTACTGTTTCATTTCGCTTGTGCCGTTGAGTTGGCTGGCTTATGAAAACGCGGGGAAAAGGCGTGACGCGGCAAACTTGGCTGAGCGCAAAAAGCAGCTGAGCACTTAAAAAAAAGAAAGTGGCGTTTTCCATATTCGCTGCGGGAATCTGGAGCGGCGGCATGTATTTGGAAGTTATGGGCTGAATCCTTTTGTTTAAACCGTAAAGCTTATATATTAAAACTGTTCATTGGCTTAGTTTGCGCTGAACCGCATGTGCTGTTTTCTCAGCCTAAAACGGTTATAGTGACGGTTCTGCGTAAATTTCAGTGGAGCAGGGAAAAATTGAGCAAAAAAGAAGTCCGAACACACCAGCGCTTGGTTGACAAGTGCCCAGAGTGCGGTAGCGACAACCTCGTTCACGATTATGACACGGGCGAAACCGTATGCGGCGACTGCGGTCTCGTGCTTTACGAGCAGATGATGGATAAAGGCCCAGAATGGCGCGCTTTCACCCAAGAAGAGAAAGCGTCCAGAAGCCGCGTCGGCGTGCCTACCTCATATTCGGTTCACGATAAAGGTTTATCCACAGCCATAAGTCAAGTGGACCGTGACGCTTTCGGAAGAAAGCTACCGCTTTCCACTAGGCTGCAAATGTGGCGTTTGAGGAAATGGCAAATACGCTCTCGAGTGCATTCGTCTGTCGACCGAAACCTTGCGCAGGCAATGGCAGAGCTTGACCGGCTTTCTGATAAGGTGTATATTCCGCCACCAATCAAGGAGAAGGCGGCTGTAATTTACCGTAAGGCTTTGGATAAAGGCTTGGTGCGTGGCAGGTCAATTGCGGCTATTGCTGCGGCTGCGCTTTACGCGGCTTGCCGCGGCAGTGGAACGGCGCGGACGCTTCGTGAGATAGCTGAGGCGAGTCTGGTTGACAGGAAGGACGTTGCTCGTTGCTACAGGCTTTTGCTGCGTGAGCTTGAGGTGCACATGCCGATTGCTGATCCGTTGACTTATGTGTCGAAGATTGCGGAGCGGACGGGGATTTCAGGTAAAACTCAGGGCGCTGCGATACAGATTTTGCGTGATGCGCGAAGACGGCGTGCTGCTGCGGGCAAAGATCCGATGGGTTTGGCTGCTGCCGCGCTGTATATTGCTTGTTTGCAGGGCAACGAGAAGAAAACGCAGAAAGACATTGCTGAAGCCGCTGGCGTGACTGAGGTTACGGTAAGAAACCGCTATAAGACGCTGAAGAAGCAACTGAATCTAGAGTTGCCTGATTAAGCGCTACTATTTTCCTCTTCTTTTTCAAGTTCCATAACTAAGGGACCAGTGTAGCCGCATTCGTGGCACAGGTATTTCTGCGGTGTTAGCCAAACGTCAAAACTGCTTGATAAGCTTAGCCTTGGGCTGCAGCAGCGTGGGCAGTAGATTTGTGAGGGTTTGCGGTGTTTTAGGGTTTTGAATACTTCACGTATGTTTTCCAGCAGTTTCATCTGGGGGCTTGCTCCTTTGCCAATGTGGTTGCTACTGCAATTCTATGTTTTCTTCTGGATAACCAGTTTTGACTAGGAATTCGCGGACTCTTTCGCGGTGGTCGCCTTGCAGCATTATTTGACCGTTTTTTGAGGTTCCGCCGCATGCACAAAAAGATTTGAGTTTCTGCGCGGTATTCGCTAAATTGGAGTTTCGGTCGTCCATGCCGTCGATTATTGTGGTGGGTCTGCCGAATTTTCGTGTTTCGAGTCTTATGCGAATTCGCTGTTGCTCTTTTTCGATTTCGCCACAAACGCATAAGTCCTTAGGAAGCCCGCATGTTGGACAAACTTCAGCCATGACGCTCAACGTAACATGAGCTTAGGCAGTATATAAAAGTTTCAAAGCGAAAAACGTCATATGCACAATAGCGCGTGGAAAAACTATACCCCCTAAATAAAGCAAGTATAAATATAGGCAGAGCCGAGAAAAAGTGAACAGGGCTTTTTCTAAAAGGATTTGCTGGAAAAACCGACACAAATGAGTTATTGATGTTCCGAGATGGATATGTTTATATGTAAAATAGCGGTTTGTTAGTCACCACTCAGAAAAGTGATTGTGAAATGTCAGTTTGGCATGGAAGCTTACGCAAAAGGAAGCTAACGGGCGGCAGAAAACGCGCCTACAGAGTGAAAAGAAACTACGAGAAAGGCGCCTTCCCAGCGGAGACCATCCTCGGCGAACCCAAAACGCGGTGCACAAGAGGACACGGTGGCAACCTCAAAATCAAAGTCCTAAGCGCCAAAAACGCGTCGGTAACTGACCCGAAAACTGGGAAAACCGAGAAAGCCGAAATCCTGCGCGTCGTCAAAAACGCCGCGAACGTGGACTACGACCGAAGAGGCGTGATAACCAAAGGTGCAGAAATCGAAACTTCGCTGGGGCTGGCACGCGTAACTTCGCGCCCGGGCAACGACGGCGTAATAAACGCAGTTCTCCTAAGCAGCAGAGAAGAAAAGAGCTAAAGAGCTATTTTTTCTTCTGTGGCTGACTTAAAAGTTCACTTCGAGTTTTCAACAGCTGTTTCGCAATTTTCTTTATCGTCTGCTCTTTTGAGCCTTGTTTCTCAACCAGCAGCATTCCTGTCTTAGCCCAAGGAGTTTTAGGATAACCAGCCTCTGCCGCGACTTCATGTTTCAAACCGAGCTTCACCGTTGCTTCCGAAATTTCCTGAATCCTCGGCGAGGGTACTGCTAAACTTTTCGGGACTCGCCGTCCTTCCTTTCTGGTTCTACTCTGATCGAAGTAGGCTGGCCAGATTATGGCTTTTTCTTGTTTACGCATGCTGCTTCTTTCACCTGAGGTTACTTGTGAGCGTAATACGCCGTTAGCTTCGGAGTGACATCGTTTACGCGGACGAAGCCGAAACGTTCAAACTGTATCACAGTGTTCGGCTTTAACCTTTCGCAAGCGCTCTCCGCGATGCCTTCAATCACCGTCGCGTCAGGCATGACCACATTGCAGGGCACGTCACCGTCGACGGGTATCCAGTGAATCAGCTGAGCCTTCGCTTTCCTAGCTTCGTCGTAAGACTCGCTCTCAAAAGCTGCTTCCACAGAATACAACTTCGCTTGCTCTATCTTAACGTTGAAAAGCTCCATGAGCCTGATGATTTTTCCAGTTTCAGCGCTCGCCGCGTCTTTCTTCGCAATCCAGAAAATAGCGGCTTTGTCTTCGCCCACCGGCGCCACCGCGTACTCCCTGAAGCCGCGTTCAGGCTGCTCAGGATGCAACGGAAGCTTCGCTGTGAAAGCTTTAGGTAAGCCTTTAACTTTAAGCTCAATCGGCGCAGCCACAAAAAAGTATCTGCTGCTCTGGGAATCCAGAATTTTGCGGTTGTAAGCGTACAAGTTGTCCCAGCTTAAAGTAACATCAGCCGTTTTAGGTCCAACGTCAACTATCATTTTTTTGATTGCCTCAGGCGTTATGCCGCGCTTCCGCAGTGCAGCAAACGTTGCCAAACGCGGGTCATCCCAGCCCGTGTAGCTGCCGTCACGTATGCCCTGAACAATCTTGGACTTGCTCAAGAAAGCGCCTGTGATTTTTAGCCTGCCATAATGTATAGCCTCAGGATAATCCCACCCTAAATGCTTGTACATGAACTCTTGCCTGACCATGTTCGTCAAATGCTCTTTACCGCGGATTATATGCGTTATACCCAACAGGTGGTCGTCTAAACCTGCAGCCAAATTGTACAGTGGCCACACGCGGTATTTGTTGCCCACTCGCGGATGCGGATACCTGTCTGTGTCGATAACCCTGAGCGCAGGCCAGTCGCGCACAGCAGGATTAGGGTGAGCCAAATCGGTTTTGACGCGCACCACGGCTTCGCCTTCAACGTAGCCGCCTTCAAGCATGCGCCGCCACCTGTCCAAATGCTCCGCTGCAGGCAAACCGCGGCAATCGCACGGTTGACTAGCTAAAGCTTGCTTCCTGAACTGCTCAGGTTGGCAGACGCACACGTAAGCGTTGCCTTCGCGCAAAAGTCGTTCAGTATACTCGTAATAAACGGGCATCCTGTCGCTTTGGATGTATTCCTCGTCTATTTTGCAGCCTAACCAAGCCAAATCTGCGCGTATGAAATCGTAAAACTCCAAGCTGGGCTTTTTGGCTTTTGGGTCTGTGTCCTCGAAGCGCAACACGAACTTTCCTTTGTAAATACGTGCATACTCGTGGCTTAAGATTATGGCTCTTGCCGAGCCCAAGTGCAAAACGCAGTCGGGATTCGGTGAAAAACGCGTGACAACCTGCGCGTACTTTTCCGTGTTCGGCAACGCGGGCAGACGCTTTTCTTCTACCTTCTCCTTCTTCAGAGTTTCAGGCCACTTTTCTTCAACTATCTGTTTCTGCTCTTGCAGGGAAAGACCGTTAACTTCAGCAACTACTGCGCTGATTAAAGCTGAGAGCTCCTTTACTCTTGTTTTCAGTTCTGGTTTTTCGCCTACGATTCTGCCTACGATGGCTCCTGCTTGGGCTTTGCCGTCGTGTTGAACGGCGTTCAGTAAGGCAGCTTTACGAATAAGCTCTCTGAGTTCACTGTTTTCTATCGCCAATGGTCTTTCACTCTGTGATGGGTTAAGTGCTTCTTTTAACCAAGAATTCCGCGAAGGCTTTTAGTTTTTCCTTAGCCGCTGACGCCGGCAGCAGTTGCTCCGCTTCCTTCCAGCTTTCTTCGACGAGTTTTGCGGCGGTATGCCTCACATAGTTTACAGCATCGTATTTTTGCATTAACGCAATCGCTTCGTCTCGCAACGCTTGCTCCGAAGTGTGTATGTTGAAAATCTGGAGAAGCCGTTTTCTCTCGACGTTAGTTGCCTTTTTCAACGTGTGAATGAGTATTAACGTTCTTTTCCCTTCAGTGATGTCCTGTCCCAAGCCGCCTTTTTTCTCGGCAAACGCCGCGCCAGTCAAATCCAAAACGTCATCCTGCATCTGGAAAGCAACGCCTATGCTTTCAGCGTAGCGCCCGAGTTTCTCCACCAACTCCTTGTTTGCGCCAGCCAACACAGCGGCAAGTTTAGCCGCCATCCGCGCTAACGTGCCTGTTTTGTAAGCGCACATTTGCAAGTAATCCGCTTCGCTTAGATTATCCGCGTTAGCTATGCCCTTGTGCCACGCAATGTCCATCGCTTGCCCCATGCTGAGGTTAATCATTTCCCGAACGTAAACCTCATAGAGGTCGCGAAGCTTCTCAGGCGGCAGTTCAGCGCGTTTTTCCATTAACGGCAAAAGTGGCAAATAATACATAGTGTTTCCAGCATTGACGGCTATGTCTACGCCATACAGTTTATACGTGCAAGGTTTACCTCTTCGCAGTTCGGAAGCGTCTTCTATGTCATCAATCATCAAAGTGCCATTGTGCACGACCTCGGGAATTATGGCGAAATCCAAGTAATCCGCAGGGTTTTTACCCAAAGCTTCAACGACAAGCAAAAACAAGGCTGGGCGCCATCTTTTTCCGCCTCTGTCCAGAAACTCCCAAATTGGCTCGGCAACAGCCTTGTTCAAAGTCTCCACGTTATAGCTGTGCCTAGGCGGGTTAACCTTAAAAAGAACAGCATCCCGCGTGAATTTCCTCGGAATATATTTTTCAATAGTCTTATCGATTAAAGGCGCTGTTTCTTCAAGAAATTTTTCAATGTCCACAGCTTCACCGCGCTCCTCTTCTTGCGTAACTTTCAATGTTGAAGCCTCTTGTTTTCAGCCACTCAGCCGTCTTGCCAGTTATCACAACAGGCGCCTTCGCCAACTCCGCCGCCTTTTCAGCGCCCACAAGAAACATGACATTACGCAGCTCCTCCATCAAAAACGAAAGCACTTCTTCCGTAGCCTCTACGCCTTTAACTGCCGCTTGAAGAACAGGCTGAGAAAGACTTGCCAAACTTGCACCCAACGCCAAAGCCTTTGACACATCCACGCCATTGCGCACACCTCCAGAGGCAACTACAGGGATTTTAACTGTCTGCGCAGTCTCCACAAGGCTCGCAACCGTTGGTATGCCCCAATCCCAAAACGCATCGCCCAACAAGCGTTGAGCAGTGTTGCCTTGTCCCTTCGCACGATAATACTCAACCGCCGCGAAACTCGTTCCACCTGCGCCGCTGACGTCTATTCCCTTCACGCCTGCCGCTTCCAGCGCCCGCGCCTCCGCTGCGGCAATGCCTGAACCAGTCTCTTTAACAATCACGGGCTTATCCACCGCCTTTGCAATCTCAGCTATTTTCTCAAGAACACCCTTGAAGGCTACTTGCCCCTCAGGCTGCACAGCCTCCTGCAGCGAGTTCAAATGTATCGCCACCGCGTCCGCATCAATTATTTCTATAGCCTTCGTCACTTCTTTCACTCCGTAGCCGTGAACAAGCTGTATTCCACCAAGATTTGCAATGAGAAAAGCGGTAGGCGCCTTTTTGCGAGCCACAGCGAAAGTCTGTTCAAGCTTCTTGTTCTCTATGGCTGCACGTTGACTCCCGACGCCCATGCCCAACCGCAATGTTTCCACGGCTTCAGCGATAGCGGAGTTTATCCGCGTCGCCTCCGCAGTTCCGCCCGTCATGGCGCCGACAATTATGGGCGCAGCGAACTTGTGACCAAAAACATCGGTGGACAAATCAATAGTGTGCTTGTCAATTTCTGGCAAAGCCTTGTGAACTAAGTGAACATCCTCGAACCCAGTAGTGGCTTCCCGTGCTTGGGCATTCTCGCTTAAACAAATGCGGATATGGTCTGCTTTACGTTTCTCAGTTTCTTCAGCCAATTGCTACGCCTTCTCTATCAGTGTGCCTTCCACTTTTTCGCCGACAAGCGCCCTGTAAACGCGGTTCGGTTTAGAAGCGTTCACGATGGCTACAGGGATTCCCTGCTCCACGGCTGGGATGAGCTCGGTTACTTTGCCAAGCATCCCGCCTGTAACATCAGCCGCAGTGGACTTATCCAGCTTGCCATCAAATGCCCTCAGCTCCTGCAGCGACACGCGCGGGTACACTTTCGCGGTTTTAACGGTTTTAGGGTCTACGTCGCATAAACCGTCAACGTCAACGCCCAGCACTATCTTGCGTGCGCCCAGCTTTTTAGCCAAGTATGCGACAATTTGGTCTCCTGAAAGCACCGTGAAGCCCAACTGCGTGTCCAAGGTTGCGTCCCCGTAAAAAACAGGCGTGAAGCCCATCTTCAGCAGCATTCGTGTAACTGTCTCATCGAACATGTTTATTCTGCCGTTGTCTGTTAGCATGCAGGATGACGGAGTGACGCTTACTGCTGGAACCTCATGCCACACCAACGCGTCCATGACTAACCCATTGAGCACGGTCATTACGTGATGTGTTTCTGCGAACCCAACTTTCTGTGCTTCCTCTTTCAAACCCTCTTTGATGCCGTATTTTTTGGCTGTAGGATGCCCGAAGCTTCCGCCTCCGTGCACAATTACCAAGTTTTTAACGTTTGCCTTGGCGATTTCTTCAGCTAAGCGGTTTATGACTTCTGTTCGTGCGGCAAGCTCCCCGTTTTTGTCTGTTATGACTGAGCCGCCGATTTTCAGCACTACAGGTTTTGCTTCGCTCACTTCTATCCACTCTTTTTTTTCTGTTAAAGTTACATTGCGCCTTTGTACTTAAACTATGACCATTTCGTTTTCTATCCGCACATGTTCACCTGTCTTTATGCAGGAAATGTCTATTTTGTCCACGCATGGAATTTCCGAGATTATGGCGCCAACCGCCACCACGGTTTCACATTCCCTGTTGATTATGCCTTCAGGCGCTACGCCGTTCTTTTTCAGCCTGTACAGCGTATAGGAACCAACGGTTGAGCCTTTCCCAGTTGGGAACACAAGCACTTTGCCTTTCACGCTTTTTCCCTGAAGTTCATGACCCTTCTCGATGACTTCGCCCGTGTTCGGGTCTACGCCGCCGTAGAACGAGATAGGCTGCGACGTGACTAAAGCTTCGCCCGAGCCTTTCCCTTTATAGATTATTCTTCCTTTCAACTCCATTTGCCACTCACCGCCGCAGCTATACACTCTTCTAAACTGCCCATCTTGGTCAGCATCTTGTTTTGCCTCGAATAATAGCAGCCCTTCGCAGAAGTTGTCGCGATGGCTTTGAATCTGCCTTTAAGCGGTGCCACTGCCATGCAGGTGTCGCAGGCGAATTTGCCTCCAGCTTTCTCGATAATCGCAGTGTAGCCACGCATGTCTGCAAGCTGCTTCGCCGTGCGTGAAGTCGCAACCCAAAACTCCGTGTTCGGCGCAATTTTCCTGTTTGTGAGCAGACGGGCGATTTCGGCGATTTCTTTTATGGAACAATGCGGGCAACCAATGCACACAAAATCTATGTCAACTGCCTCATCGTTGATGTTCCTATAAGCCTCTTCAACATCCTTAGAATCAATGGTTACTTTGTCTTTTGGTGGCTGATGCTTTTCAGAACCCGGCGTCACGTCACGAATATAGAACAACGGCTTTGCGCCGTAAGTCACCACTGAAGCGCAAAAAGACTTTAGCTCGTCCACTTCCGCTTCTGCGATGCCTGTTATGTAGGGGATTTTGTTTTCTGCTTTTTTGCCAATACAGTAACCTAAAGCGCCCCAATCTGAGAGTTTCTTCAAACCAGCAGTCACGTGCACGTGAACGTCGGGCACTCGGTTCTCATCCAAGTGCAACCCGTAGCAGGGCGTTTTGCCCACAAAAGCCGCGGCAAGCGCTGAGGGACCGCCTTCCCTGTTGGTTTTTGCACCGATGACGGAATTGGCGAAGGTGACTGCTGAGGATTCTGACCACGCGACGTGTTCCCCGTAACGTGGCAAGTTACCTATCAAATAAGGCGTGCACGTGCAAGAGGTGACGATGCCCATTTTCTTGAAGGCGTCAATTACGAGGTTTTGTTTTTCGGCGAATTCCTCGCTTATGCCGAGGTCTCGCCAGTTTTCCAAATCCATTCCAGCAGGATTCAGCGTAGTTAGGACTTTGACTTTTCCGTCTTTCGCGAGTTCATTCAGAAACTCCAAACCAGCGTCGCCTAAATTGTGGTAAGAGACCCCTGCCACCTGTACGGAACCGACTTTGATTAAGCGTTCAGCACCGTAAATGTCGCCTAAGGCAACGAGAATCTCCATGGACTTCTTTACAGCGTAGCCTTCCCCACCTGACAGCATCCGTTCTTCTTCTTTTGTGAGGTGCATAGCTAATCACAGGAACTTTTTCATGTCTACTTTTCTGTATTGCTCTTTCCCGAAGCTTTTGTCTGTTTTCCCGAAGGGTATAGTGGCGTCCAACCCCATTTTGCACGTAGTTGCTTTCTTGCCTTCGGTTAAGTCTCCAGAAGGGTCCAGAGAAGAGCCAGGCTGGTTCGGCTTTATTACCGCATTCTTGTCTGCTTGGAACCTAGTAGCAATCGCCCACTCCACATCGTGAGGGTCGTAAATGTCTATGTCATCGTCCACTATAACGCAGTGTTTGAGCGATTTGTGTCCTTCAAAAGCGGCGGCAATCGCTTTTTTGCCGTCATCAGCAGTTTTCTTCTTTATCTTCACCACTGCATGTAGCCAGCTGCATCCGCCTGGAGTGATGTAAACGTCTTTGCACTCGCAGACTTTGTTTACCTCAGTGAATATTGTCGGCTCTTTAGGCATGCCCATCAAGAACTTATGCTCGTTTCTGCCAGGCAGTAACGTTTGGTAAAATGGTTTTTCTCTGTGGGTTATGCATTTGATTTCGATGATTGGCTGCTGTCGTATCTTGTCAATTGTTCCCGTTGTGTCCAGAAATGGTCCTTCAGCGGTTGTTTCCCGCGTTATTTTTCCTTCAAGCACAATCTCGCAGTCTCGGGGAACTTCCAGATTGACTGTTTTGCATTTCACTAGCTCTGTCTTTTCCAAGGCGTTAGCCATTCCCAGTTCATCAACGCCCATGGGCAAGGATGTGGCGGCGGCGAGGAGTACAGGCGTCGAGTTGCCTATGCAGAGGGCTACTTCGAGTTCTCCGCCCGCTTTCTTGAGGGCTGTGTCTGTGCCTCTGTTCTCAACAATTCTAGCTGCAAACCTGTTTTTGCCGATTAGCATTAGTCTGTGGAAAGCCATGTTTCTAGTGCCGAAGCCAGGGTCTCTTACTATGGCTATAGCAGAAGCTATGTATTTTCCGCCGTCTTTTTCTGTGTACCTCATTATCGGAAGTTTTGTCAAATCCACGTTTTTCTCGATTACTTCTTGGCATTCGCCTTTCGCCACTACAGTTGGCGGTAGGGGGTTTTCTATGGCGCTTGCCAGCTTGTGCAGCAGTTGTTCTTTTTTTATGCCTAAGGCTCTGGAGATTAGTTCTTTAGAAGAGACGAGTCCTGCTACAACTGGAATATCGGACTCTTTTGGATTCTCGAATAACACGGGCTTTTCTCCAAGCGCCTCTATGACGCCTGCCATCTCATACTCGGTTGAAACTTCCTTTGTTATTCTTGTTAGTTCGCCGCTTTTCGTAAGTTGCTCCAAGAAGCTTCTGAAACCCAATTTGTCGCCATCCTTCAATCTGTATAGGTTTATGTTTCCTTATAACTTTTCAACACCGATTTTTGTTCTCAAAACTTGGTGACCCGCCTTTTCTATTGCCTGCGCAACCTTCTCCTGCAGAGCTTTAGTAGGAGTTAAGGCGAACATGCAACCTCCGCCACCTCCGCCAGTAAGCTTTGCACCAAATGCGCCCTGCTGCAGAGCCAAATCCACCAAGCAATCCAGCTCCTTACAGGAAACCTCGATTTCCTGTAACAAACTGTGATTTTTGTTCATTAGTTCGCCGACTTTCTTCAAATCAAACTCGAGCAGAGCCTTCTTAGCTGTGAAAGCTAATTTCTCGGCTTCCTTAAAAATTTGACCGTATTTCTGCGGATTCTTCTTTTTCCTTTCCGCGACGTCTTCAACCATTGCCTTGGTGTTCGCCACTATTCCTGTGCTACCGATTACGATTTCAACTGGTTGCCGCAAGCTTATTTTCTCGATGTCGTTAGCACCGTTTAGGTTTCGCTTAAACCACAACAACCCGCCGTAAGTCGCAGCCGTATTATCTATGCCTGATGGAGTTCCTGCATAGGCTTTCTCTGCCTCATAAGCAATTTCGTTGATTCGTTCATCCGAAAGCCTCAAGTTAAATTCGTCGGCTATAGCGCGGGCAATCGCCACACTGCTTGCGGCTGACGCGCCGAGCCCGCTGAAGCCCGGCAGGTTGCCGCCCAACCATATATTGAAGGCTACCGCTTTAGGCTCAAAGCCCATAGCTTTAAGCATTCGGTCTATTGATTCTAACTGTTGCGCCTTCTTTTCCCCAACGTACCCCTTGGCGCCTCTACGTTCATCGGTTATGGAAATTTCACCTATTGTTTTTTTCACTTCAGCGTCGGTTGTGGAATCAATCGCGGAAACTATGCCGGGCAAACCGTGAACAACGAAGTGTTCACCGAACAAAATGACTTTACCGAAACCAGACCCTTTTCCCATCCGAAAGCACCTTAAAGAAATAGCTATTGCATAAAACAAATAAAAGCATTCGTTTTGCAGTTAATTTGCCGCGTTGTCTTCACGCGCCACTTTGTCGGACTGTTTGCTGGGGCTCTCGACAAGCGAAAGAAGGAGAAGAAAGAATGAAACCCCTATGCGGAAACAATCCTTCTACTATGCCTTCCCGCCAAGAGTCCTTTCAGCCTTTCTGTCGCTTCCTTTGCAGCTGAATCAGATTATTAAACGCAAAACTAAAAAAAAGGGGAAGTTTGGTTTTGTTTGGGTAGCTACTTTTTCCTAAGGATGAGCACTGTAGCGACGGCGACAGCGATGATTATCGCTATGCCGACGGCTATGATAGTCATGGTGGTGTCGATTGGCTGCGGGTATTCTGGCGGCGGTGATGCGGGTGGCGCTTCGTCTACTTGGACGAATGTTTCAGCGTAGGAGCTGTAGTAGGATTTGGAGCCTGCGAATGTGGCGATGATCTGGTAGAGGCCTGGCACTTCGGGCGTGAAAGCTTTGGCGAAGGTGCCAGTCATGTCGCTGGTGACGGTGCCGATGTGGACGAAGTTGCCGTTCGGATCAAGAGCATCCAACGTCACGTCAACGCCTTTAGCGTTCTGAGGCATTGGCTGCTGCATGAACATGTACTCCATCCAGTCGGTCATGTCCTCGTCGCTAATAGCCGGCGTACCCTTCAACGTGAAGTCTAACAAGCCGTTAGTGTTGCGTCTGCCAGAAGGCGTCTGATCAGTGACTGTGCCCTTTATCAGGACGCTGCTGCCGTGCACTGAAACTTCAGGCGAAGCTGAAACCGTAGTGGCGCTGGGACCTTTACCGAAGCAGTAGATTTGAGCGTCAAAAGCGTTGAGGCTCAGGAGGTAACCGTCCGCCAAGAACGTCATGTACGTGGTAGCCGACATGCCGCCTCCTGTGAACAGTATCTTCCAGATTTCCTCGCCGTTGGATGCGTCGATGCAACGCAAGTTGCGGCCACGTAGCAGAGGCTGAGTGAACGAGTGCTCGCCCCAGTTCGTGTAGAGCTTGCCATCGCAGTGAACTGCAACGCCAATCGGGTAGTTGCCGCCGTAAGGCGACTCAAACCCGACGTTTGTAGCATTGTAAGTCCAGTTGATTTTGCCTGTCTTGATGTCGTAAGCGCGTATTTGACCGCCGTAGCCATAAGTGAGAAGCTGCCCCATGTAGATGCTGTTGCCTATGCCGTAGTAGTTGAACGGCATCTCAGAAGCGGTTGGACCCCAAATCTGCTGTCCTGTTTCTAAGCTGTAGCCCCACCACTGCTGCGTCTGCGAACACGAGAAGAGGAATACTCCATCTTCTGGATCCACAGCTTGCATGGTTATGGTCTTGTTGCCTGCGCTGGATGGCGGCGTAAAAGTGATGCTCCACAATTGTTGACCCCAGTTGGGACCCTTCAAACTGAAAGCCTTCAACGTTCCTTGAATTACTCCGTCTTCGTTGTTTTGCCCAGCGGTGCCGACGATTACCTTGTCGTCAACGCGCACCGCGCGAATAGTGCCAGTCTGGTTGGAAATCGCGTTGAGTGGCCCTCGTATGTCAGCTATCGACACGTTCATGGAGTATCCGTTCCTGCCATCGAAAGTAACGTTCGGATAAGGTCGCCACATCCAGTAAACGTTAGTCACAGATATGGGCACGTTGGTAGTACCGTTATACAGCGTCTTGGGCGGTGAAGCTCCGTACTGGGTCTTCCACCAAATGGCTTCAGTAGTGTTCCAGATCTGCAGGTAATACTTGGGGTTAGCGGTGGTTCCGAGGTTGGCAATGTTGATGTAGCATATGCTGCCTATTTTGTCCATGAACATGGTGCCGCTGGTGGAGACGTTGGCTATGTCGCAGATGTAGTTGCCGCTCCAAGCGTCGAACATTCTCCAAGTGTTCGACTTGCCTGGTACGTTGGTGCTCCACAAGTAGGGGAAGCCGCCGTGCTGGTTGGGCTGGTCAATGTAAAGCACCTGACCATAAGACAACGCTTCGCCGGTTATTGAGCCGTGATAGTCAAAGCCTGTGCCTGCGCTTGGATAAGTGGCGCCTCCACCTCCTGTGTAGGAGTAGGAACCTGTGGTGTTGTGGAAGTACAGGGTTTCGCCTGTGTAGAGGTCAACGCAGTACCATCCGAACCTTGGGTTAGCTCTGACGTTGTAGAAGAGTTTTCCGTCGAGGATTATCGGCGGGGAGAAACCCAGTGCACCATCGTACTGGACTGTGTCGTAGCCGAACTCGCCAAGACGCGCGTCTATGATACCGCCGTAGGTTGTGGGTCGCGTCCACATTATGTGCGCACTTTCAGGGCCTGTGCCCCAGGCAAAGCGGGCGGTTGGACCGTTAGTCTGCGCAGCGGTGAATAGCCAGTTGCTGGCGACTTGGTACCATTCTCTGTTGGCGCTGTTGATCGGGCGAGTCCAGAACTGCGTCGGAAGCGGAGTAGTGTACCAAGGCTGAATCTGCTGCTCTTGCACCACGAGGTAAAGCGGGTCGCTTATGCTTTCCTTAACAGTGTCATTGATGTACGCAGCGTTATATGGTCCCTGTGCTGGCGCAGGTTGACCGGTGTACTTGTGAGCCGGCTTCCTAGATACAATCGTGTAGGTGCCGACTTGAGTAGGCGTGTACGATGTATATCCGCCTCCAACTGGGTCGGAGGTGATTGGCCCCAACGTTTCTGTTGTGCCGTCGGGCTTTGTGATGTCCACGTACCACGTAAACCTGTCACCGAAAGCGCCTTGGGCAGTGTGCGGGTAAACGTTAGGCCAGAAAACAATGAGCAAAGGTTGGTTAACACCTGCAGGGTTGTTCTGAACAGCAACGTAGCTCCAGCATGGAATCTCCCATGGAGGAGTATGCGCGTTTGCAAGGGGTAGAGCTAATGACGCAACAATAGTCAAGGATAGAAATACAGCGATTGTAGTAACTACCGTCTTGTTGTTTGGAAGTTGCATTTTCCGTATATTCTCCTGTTTTTCATTCTTGCGTTAATCGCGCAAGAAACTGTGACGCCTTATTATGAAAGGCGCTTATAAAACTTGCGAAACTAAAAGTGCAACCAAAACCAGAGGTGCATAGCTGAATTTTTCCGAAAAAAGGCGACAAAAGAAAAAAAACATATTCGCATAGAAAAAAATCGCATGTTTTTAAAGTATAAAAGCGAAGGCTATGGGAGAAAAGGCTTTTTGGCTGGCTACAACAGCCGCCGGGCGTATAGCTCACAGCTGTTGCATAGGTTACTGAGGGCACATGAACAGAAAAAAATTAGTCATATGCCAAACAAGAATGCCAATCTTCAACTATACAAAATTAAGGACGCTGAAAACGCATTTCGCGTGCAAAGAAGATGCTGTCTAAACTGGCTGGAGAATATTATTTTGCTTAAAATCGGAGAAGGGTTGGATTAGATGTCTAGGGAATTCAAAAAGAACCACAAATCTTCGACGCATTGTATCTTCCGCAACTCCAAATACTGAGGCATGAAACTTTTTCCCCGCCCATCGGATACTTTGTAGAAACCCACCGTGTGCGGGTAACCTCGGTCAATTTCTGGCTTATCCAGCACTTCGCCGAGCTTTATGCGCTTGCCAGATTGAGTTACCCGTTTTTTTCTATCTCTAAAAGTCACATAGTAATCACGGTACTTACCCTTATTTCCAAGCCTTGGAAAATAAATCACCCAGTCAATTTCCTGAAAATGAAATTTCTTGCTTCGACTCTCCAAACAACAACCCACATAGTCAAAGGGCAAAATGAAGATTTAAGCGTTCCACTAAAACGCAGGAAAAGTTCTGCAGCGAATTACAAAACCAACTGGTAAAGCCGCAATAACCAGAAAGCACCATTACAGCTGGGCAAATACTATTTTCTAAAGCATACTGCGGCGTACCCGACAACGCTGGAGAAGTCACCAGTAACATCTCCACTACTCTTATAACAAAGCACATTAGCATCTTTGACTCCTAAACCCTTTGCAGCGGCAATCAAAGCCGCTATTGGACCGTAACCGCAGGCAGTTACACCCTGTTTCTCAATAACTGTGTAGAATCGTTTTTCATCCAGCGCCTCTACCGCTTTGAGTGCTGCGAGGTCTTTAGTTGCTGCGGTTTTTTGTGGTTCATAGTGGGTCATGTCTGATGAAGCGATGACGACGGCGTTCTTGCCAGTTAGAACCTCAGCCAATGCTTTTCCAACTTCGACGGCAGAAGCCGAATCCTGCATTTGGAAACATATGGGCACGAATTTGAACGCGGAGCCATAAAGATACTGCAGAAAAGGCAGCTGGACTTCGATGGAGTGCTCTTCGATGTGGGCAAGGTCGTCAATGTCGACGGTGCTTGATTTAGCTACGATTTCATCCGCTGTTGCCGTGTCTACTTCGACTTTGCCCAGCGGAGTCCGCCAGTAGCCGTCACTTGCCGTGGCTAATGGGCTGCCGTATCCGCGGTGGTTGGGTCCGAGAATAACCACGGTGTCGGGCTTGCCGTCTAACGCCAATTCATAGTAAGCATTTGCGGCAACTGGACCAGAATACTCGTAGCCCGCGTGAGGGCAAATCAGCCCAACTATCTGTCTAGAGGCGGTTTCTGAGATTTTTGGAAGTTTTTTGGGGCCAAGTTTGTGGAGGAAGCATTTTTCGATTTGCTGCTTCAGCGCTTCGGCGTTTCCTTCGTAGAAGGTTCCTGCCACGTAAGGAAGCCGAATTTTCAACGGTTTAGGGTTCCTCCTCCTCTTCTCGCGAGATTTTTGCTTCGAAGTCTTCGATTGTTGCTGCTGGGTCTTTATCGGCGGCTAGCTCGCCTCTTTCGCGCAGGATTTGCCTTGCGAGAAGCCAGAATACGACGGCTAAGGCTCTTCTGCCCTTGTTGTTCGTGGGAATTACGAGGTCGACGCCGGCGAATTCGTTATCCGTGCTGCATAACGCGACTATGGGTAGTCCGACTCTGGATGCCTCTTTAACGGCTTGAGCGTCTGCTCTTGGGTCGGAGACTACGATTACTTCTGGGTCGATGCGGTTCGGGTAAAGCGGGTTCGATAGGAGTCCTGGGATGAAGCGTCCGATTATGGGTGTGGCGCCTGTTACTTCGCAGAATTTTTTTATGGGTTCTTGCGCGTAGAGTCTTGCGGCGGCTACTGCGACTTTTGCTGGTTCGAAGCGGGCTAGGAATTTTGCGGCGGCTCTTATGCGGTCGTCTGTTTTCTTGACATCCAAAACGAATAGTCCATCGGGTCTTACGCGGTATATGAATGGTTCCATGTCAAGGGTTTTCATTCTTGTTCCGATGTGTATTCCTGCTGAGAGGAGCGTGTCTCTCGGTAGCAGCAGTTCCTCTACTGCGGGTGCTTCTTGGGTTGTTTCCACTTCGGGAATGTTTTCTTTTATTTCATCTTCTGCCATTTTTTATGTTTCTCCTTAGAGTGTTTTTATTTGCGCCATTTCGGCTCTGTTTCCTAAGAAGTGTTCAATTCTTATTAGTTCATTTATTTTTGCGACGCGTGCTCCTTCGACTATGCCTGTTTTTATTATTGGGCATCTGTAGGCTACGGCAAGGTGCGCGATGTGCCAGTCGCATGTGTCGCCTGAACGGTGTGATATTATCGGCGTGTAGGAGTTTTTTTGGGCAGTTTCGATTGTTTCTGCGGCGTCTGTTAGGGTGCCGATTTGGTTGACTTTGATGATTATGGCGTTGGCGGCTTTTTGCTTTATACCGTGGTTTAGCCGTTCATTGTTGGTGGTGAAGATGTCGTCGCCGCAGATCACTGTGTTTTTGGCTTTTTTGGTGAGTTCTGCGAAGCTTTCATAGTCTTCTTCGTGGAAGGGGTCTTCGATGTAGGCGGGGTGGTATTTTTCTGTTATGTCTAGCAGGTATTCGAGTTGTTGGGCGGTGTCGCGTTTTTTGCCTTCGCGTTCGTAGATGTATTTTTGTTCTTTTTCTTTCCAGAGCGACGATGCTGCGACGTCTATGCCGAAGGTGCATTCGAAGTCCATTTCGTTGCCGGCTTCTTCGCAGGCTTTGGCTATGGTTTCGAAGGCGTCTGTGTCGCTTATGTTGGCTATCCATGCTCCTTCGTCGCTTTTTCCACCGCTGAATGTTGTGCTTTTCTTTTTGAGTGCGTCGCCGATTTTTTTGTGGATGAGTGCGTTTGCGGCGGCGGCTTCTAGGAATGTTTCTGCGCCGTGTGGAAGTGCGAGGAATTCTTGGATGTCAGGTGCTTTTCCATGGGCGTGTTGTCCTCCGCTTATGCAGTTTCCAAGCGGGTAGGGCAGGGTTGTGGCGGTGTTTCCGCCTAGGAACTGGAATAGGAGCAGCCCGTGCGAGTTTGCGGCTGCTTCTGCGTTTGCGAGTGAAATAGCAAAAGCGGTGTTTCCGCCTATTGCTTTGAAGTTGTTTGTGCCGTCAATCTCGTGGAGGGTGTTGTCGATTTCCTCTTGAAAGTCGGCGTTTAAGCCAGCTAATTCAGGCGCGATGAGGTCATCGATTTTTTTTAATGCTGCGTCAACGCCGCCTTGGGGGTAATAGACAACTTCGGTTTTGCCGCGGCTTTTCCCAGCAGGCGCGGATGCGCGCCCGAAGCCGTTTGTGGTTATGACGTCGACTTCGATGGTTTCTTCTCCGCGGCTGTTGAAGATTTTTCTGGCTATGAGGTCTTCGATGATTGATGACACGTTTGTTGTCCTCGAGTGGCTATATTCTTTATGTGGGTGTTATTTTAGGTTTCGGAGAATGCTTAAGG
>JAOZHU010000011.1 GCA_026014705.1 Candidatus Bathyarchaeota archaeon
GTCAACCAAGCTTTCTCTTCTCCTGAGTCAACTCAAGAACCCTCTGGTCGGCGTGCTAATTGCCGCGGCATTGATTTCATTAGCCTTAGGTAAACTCGCTGACACTTTAGTAATAATAGTTGTCGTTTCCATTAACACGGCAATCGGCTTTTTCCAAGAGTTCAAAGCAGAAGCTGCACTTCAAGCGCTTAAATCGATGGCTTCGCCTGAGGCTGATGTAGTTCGAGACGGCGTTGAAATGCGCATAAAGGCTAAAGACATTGTTCCAGGCGACGTTTTGCTGGTTGACGCAGGCGACAAGGTTCCTGCTGACGCCCGGATTTTTGAGGCAGCCAACCTTGAAATAGACGAGTCGATGCTGACTGGAGAGTCAACACCAGTTAGAAAAACAGTGGATGTTCTTGAAAGTGAACTGCCTGTAGCTGACAGGGCAAACATTGCTTTTTCAGGCACTATAGTGACGCGGGGAAGAGGGAAAGCCGTTGTTTTTGCTACAGCGATGAAAACCGAGATTGGAAAAATAGCTAAATTGATAACAGAAACCCAGAAAGCCGAGACTCCGATTCAGAAACAAACAGCAGACCTCGGCAGAAAACTTGGATTATTGGCACTGGTGGCGAGTGCCTTTATATTAGTAATTAGTGTTTTCCGCGGCTTCGAATTCCTCGAAGCATTTTTGTTCGTTCTAGCAGCAGCCGTCTCAGCAATCCCAGAAGGCTTGCCCGTGGTAATCACAATAACCTTGGCAATCGGCGTGCACAGAATGGCAAAGCGAAACGCCATAATCCGAAAGCTGCAAGCAGTTGACACGTTAGGCTCCGCCACAGCAATCTGCACCGACAAAACTGGAACCCTAACGACCAACGAGATGACCGCACGGGAAATATTTGTGAACAACAAAACGGTTAGAGTCACAGGCGTCGGCTATGCTCCAGAAGGACAATTTGAAATAAACGGCAACCCCATAGACGCCTCAAAAGAAGAGGCGCTTAGCTTCCTGCTTCAAATCGCTGCCCTCTGCAACGACGCTCGACTGAGGCGCCGTAAACTTGATGGCAAACAGTCATGGGAAATTTATGGCGACCCAACGGAAGGAGCATTAGTTGTCGCCGCAGCAAAAGCAGGTCTCCAGAAGGACGACTTAGAGGCAAAATATCCTCGCGTCGATGAAATTCCGTTTGATCCAAAGGACAGGTACATGGCTACTTTCCACGAAACCTCAACCGAAAAGCTGCATGTCTACGCTAAAGGTGCCCCAGAAACCATACTGGATAAATGCTCAGACATACTCGAAGACGGCAAAACAAAACAGCTAACCCAGCAAAAGAAAGAAGAAATTCTGAAAGTCAGCACCAAAATGGCTAGCGAAGCCTTAAGAGTACTCGCCATTGCTTATGAACCAATAGAAGCAACAGAACTCGAAAACGTCAAGAACGGCATCCAACGAGGACGCGCCAAACTCGTTTTTATCGGTCTTACAGGAATGATTGACCCGCCTAGACCTGAAGCCAAATCCGCAGTTCAACTCTGCAAAAAAGCAGGCATCAAAGTGGTAATGGCTACAGGCGACCACAAACTCACCGCTGAAGCTATTGCGAGAGAAATAGGAATCCTAAGCGAAGGATCGAAAGTTTTGGCAGGCTCCGACCTTGACGGCATGTCTGATGACGAATTAGATGCCATAATAAACGACGCGGCAGTGTTTGCTCGCGTGTCTCCGACGCACAAGTACCGTGTTGTGGAATCCCTGAGGCGCAAAGGACACATCGTGGCCATGACAGGTGACGGCGTTAATGATGCGCCAGCTTTGAAGGCAGCGGAAATTGGAGTTTCCATGGGCATCACAGGAACCGATGTCACAAAGGAAACAGCTGACATGGTTTTAACTGACGACAACTTTGCAAGCATTGTTAACGCGGTTGAAGAAGGCCGCGTAGTGTTCGAGAACATCAGAAAAGTCGTCAAATACCTAATTTCAACCAACACGGGCGAAATCATCACGATACTGGCAGCCCTAATTCTTTTACCAGGGGTCCCCCTGATTTTTACCCCAGTTCAGATACTGTGGGTTAACTTAGTAACCGACGGATTGCTTGACAAGTTCATAGCCATGGAGCCAAAAGAGAAAGGCATTATGGAGCAGCCGCCGAGGAAACCTAAGGAAAGGATAGTCAATCGAGACATGATGCTGAACATTGTGTACGTGGGCATATTCATGGCTGTCGGAACGCTTTGGCTTTTCACCAGCGGATACAACAACGGCGGTCTTCAAAGAGCTCAGACTTTAGCGTTTACAACCATAGCGATGTTTCAGGTATTCAACGCGCTTAACTGCAGGTCGAGGAAAACATCCTTTTTCAAAATTGGTTTAACCACCAACAAGTACCTGCTCGCAGGTATTGCCGCTTCTGTCTCTTTGCAGGTGCTCGCGACGCTTCTGCCTCCGCTGCAAACGGCGTTAGGCACTATTTCGCTTTCAATCTGGGACTGGTTGCTGGTAATCCTTGTTTCCAGTTCAGTTTTCATTGCTGACGAAATTAGAAAATTTGTTGAAAGCAAAGTGAAAAAGTGATTGATATGTCATCAAAATATCAGGTTGAACTCATATCGATACAAGAAAAAGATGCGTTAATGAGAGAGTACGGTGAACGCTTGCTCTACGAAGAAAGAGCCGACATATACGGATGCTGCATCAAACTCCTAACAGATAATAAATACATCAAAGAACGCTGGGAAGAAAACTTTTACCCAATGTCCGCGTACGTGCGCTCTCATGGAAGACTAATCGTAACTCAGGAAAACAGCGAAAGACAACGCGTGCTCTATGACCCGCTCTCTAAAACGGCTTTTCTGGTTAACATGGACTATTATGGGTGGGTGAAATCCATAGCCTTAAGCGTGGCTGGTGACGTTCTTGAGGATGAACACAGCATAAACTCGGTTCACGGCGCCTGCGTTGACCTAAATGGGCGCGGCGTCTGCTTAATAGCGCCCTCAGGCACAGGCAAGACAACACACACTTACGGTCTCATCAGACTTAAAGGCGTTCGCGTCATATCCGACGACTGGTTTTACGTCCGCTTCATGGCAGACCAAGATGTTGCATTCAGCTCTGAAAAAAACTTTTACATTCAAGCAGACATAGCAGAGATTTGGGGCGAATACAAGAAACTTGTGGAGAAAGCCGAGTTTGACGCAAAAGACAGAGCCATTGTTGATATTAGGTGGATTGTTGGAAAAGGAAAAATCTTCCCTATGACCACTTTGAACACTGCCATTCTGCTGAAGCGCGACCCTGAAGACAGCACCGTCGTTAGAAAATTGGCGCCAAACGAAGCAGTTGAATACATGAAAAATGTGGGCTTCTGCAATCCTCATCTGTTAGTGACAGATTCACGAAAAACCCAGTTACGGGAAAAGTTCTTTCAAGAGTTCTTTAGCCGCCTTGAGACTTACCTCGTGAACACCACGCCGCCTCCACTTGACACGCATCAAGCAATAAAAGAAATTTTGAAAGTTAACCAATAACTATCCAATCAAGAGGATTGCGATATGCAGAATAGGCTGAAGCAAAAAGTCGCGTATTTTTCTATGGAAATTGCTTTAGAGAACGATATTCACACCTACAGCGGAGGCCTAGGCGTTCTCGCAGGAGACACAATTCGCTCGTGTGCAGATTTGAAACTGCCTCTGGTCGGCGTCAGCTTAGCCAGCAAAAAAGGCTACTTCAGACAGGAATTAACGCCTGAAGGGAAACAAATAGAGCATGAAGACCCATGGAATCCTTCAAAATTCATGCAGTTGCTCCCAGAGGAAGTTACAGTGCAGATTCAGGCAAGAGAGGTGCATGTCAAAGCGTGGCTTTACAATTTGGTTAGTCAAACTGGCGGCGTTGTTCCCGTTTACTTTTTAGATACAGATGTAGAAGGAAACAGCGGAGAAGATAGAGAAATTACCTCTTTCTTGTATGGCGGAGACGAAAGATACCGCCTTAAACAGGAAATCATTTTAGGCATCGGCGGCGTGAGAATGCTGGAAAAAGTAGGCATAGAAATTCGCAAATATCACCTGAACGAGGGGCATTCCAGTTTTCTCGCCTTGGAACTATTGCTGAGAAAAGGAATGGACCTTGCCAAAGTTAGAGACAGCTGCATATTCACAACGCACACTCCCGTTGAAGCAGGCCACGACAAATTCTCCTATGACCTCGTTAAAGAAGTGCTTGGCGACGCTGTGCCAATGGATATATTGAAAAACTTGGGTGGAAATGAACAATTAAACATGACTTTGCTTGCTCTTAACCTGAGTAACTATGTTAATGGCGTAGCTAAGAGGCATCGTGATTCTTCAAGAACAATGTTCCCAGGCTATGAAATTCACGCAATCACAAACGGCATCCACGCCTACACTTGGACGTGCGAAAGTTTCAGGAGGCTATATGACAAGTATCTTCCAGGATGGGCGAATGAACCTAATTTGCTTGTAAGAGTTGATGTCGTACCAGCGGAAGAAATTTGGCAAGCACATAGAGAAGCCAAGAAAAGGTTGATTGATTACGTTAACACAGCAGCAAACAGCAGAATGGATTGTGATGCGTTGACGATAGGGTTCGCGCGGAGAGCAACCGAATACAAACGAGCAAACCTGCTATTCTCCGATGCGGAAAAGCTGAAAAAGATAAACAGGAAAAGTCCAGTTCAAATCATTTTCGCTGGGAAAGCTCACCCGAGAGATTATTCAGGCAAGAGACTAATCGAACAAATCTTCAGCTACATTGAACGCCTAAAAGACGAAGTCAAAATCGTCTACTTAGAAAATTATGACATGAACACCGCAGCAATGCTGGTTGCAGGAGTTGATGTCTGGCTTAACACGCCTTTGCCACCTCAAGAGGCATCAGGAACAAGCGGCATGAAAGCAGCGCATAACGGCGTGATAAACTTCAGCGTATTGGACGGTTGGTGGATTGAAGGCTGGATGGAAGGCACAACGGGCTGGTCGATAGGACCGCATCCTGAAGAGCATGTGACGTTGGAGGAGCGTAACAAGAGGGAGATAGATGACTTGTACAACAAGCTGGAATACATTATTGCGCCCACGTTCTATACCAAAAGAGATGAGTGGGTAAAAACTATGAGAAACTCCATTGGGAAAATCGCCTATTATTTCAACAGTCACAGAATGATGCGGAGATACGTGACTGAGGCTTACTTTTGAGCTAAACAGCAAAGGGCAATCAGAGAAGAAAATTTCTCTGATGACCTATGGCCTCCTTCCTGCATAAAAGCCCAAAAGAGACTGCAGTTAATTGCAATTCCTTATGTAGCTCTAGAGCTTTTGCCACGCATCTACTAAATGCCACAACCTGAAAGGGCGATACGCTGGATTGCTAACCTAAAGTTGAGAAAAGTTCCCTGTCCATTTTTAGCTCGGGGACAGGCAGCTCCACCCTCCTTGCGTTTGGTTTTTTAATGGGGTTTAAAATGACGAGAAAAAAAGGTACATATCTGTGTTTTCGCTATCTGGATATGCCCTCTTCAGAAGCAGCGAACGTGATGTGCTAGTCGATTTTTATAGATTCGCCTTTGGGCTTTTCCTCTCTCCTTATTGGCAGGCACACTTCCAGTACGCCGTTCTTGTACGTTGACCGCGCTTGCTTAACATCTACTTTCGCCGGCAGTTCGATTTCCTTGTAGTATCTGTGTTCAGCTTTGTCGACTGAGATTGTTAGTGTATCTTCGGTGCCGTGAAGTTTGATGTCGCTTTTTTCGACGCCGGGCAGTTCAGCTACAACTCTGACTTCGCCGTCGGTAACTGCGATGTCTATTAAGGGTTCTCTTTCTTTCTTGATGGCTACGCCTGCTTTGCCGAGTTTAGGTTGCGGTTTGATGTTGCCGAACTCGCGGATTTCTGGTTTGCCGTCTGGACCGATTTTCATGCTGTAGCCGTAAACGAATGGTCCCCACTCGTCTATTCTTGTGCCGTCAGGTAGCACTCTTGTTCGTCTGAGGTCTTTCGGTGCGTTTCTGAAGATTGCTTCAAATTCGCTTTGCATGTACTCGTGCATCTGTCGGAAGTATTCGTCGAAATCGTCGAAGAGGTTTCTTGTGGGTGGCTGCCACCACCTTTTTCTGAACCATCTTGGAACCCAGTCTTCTTCACCTGACACATGTGTCACCTCCCTTCGTGTAGAAAAAAGAGAGTGGATTGTTGTCTATTTCATGCTAATAGAGGTCTGATGGCGGTTCTTCGGGTTTCTTTGGACCTTTTGCTTCTTTTTCCATTCCCTTTGCAGCTATGAGGTCGTCGATTTTCAGGATCATGTTTGCCGCTTCAGTTGCTGATTTGATGACTTGTTGTTTCACTCGCAATGGTTCAACGATGTTGAGGTCGAGCATGTTCTGTATTTTTCCCGTGAAGACATCGATGCCGCCGTAGGGGTTCGCACTGCGCTCATGTTCTGCTCTTAATGAGACCATTATGTCGATTGGGTCGAGACCTGCGTTCTCGGCTAAAGTCATGGGAATTGTCTCCACAGCGTCTGCAAAGGCTTCAATGGCTAATTGTTCGCGTCCACCTACTTTCACTGCGTAGCTTCTCAGTCGGCGGGATATTTCTGCTTCTGGTGCACCGCCGCCAGCAACGATTTTGCCATCTTCAATTGCATTTCTGACTACGCATAATGCGTCGTGAAGTGAACGTTCTGCTTCATCCACGACGTGCTCTGAGCCGCCTCTGATGACGACTGTTACGGCTTTCGGATTCTTGCATTCCCTGACGTAAACAAGCTTGTCGTCGCCGATTTTGACTTCTTCAACTGTCTTTGCCTCGCCGAGTGCATCAGGCGTGAGGTCTTTGACGCTTGCGATGATTTTGCCGCCTGTTGCACGGGCTAGTTTCTCCATGTCACTGCTGCTAATGCTTTTGACTGCAAGGATGCCCTTCTTGGATAGGAAGTGCAACACTAAATCGTCGATTCCTTTTTCGCAGAGCAGGACGTTTGCTCCTGTTTTGCTGACTTGCTCCGCCATTTCTTTCAGCATTCGCTCTTCTTCGTCTAGAAACTGCTTCATCTGCTCTGGCGATTCAATGTTGATTTTCGCGTCAAATTCGGTTTTCTCTATCTCAAGCTTGGCGTTCAGCAACGCTATCTTTGCGTTTTCAATGCATTTGGGCATTTGTGAGCTGGCGACTTCCTTGTCGATAACCATGCCTTTCACGAGTTCAGTCTCATCCAAGCTTCTGCCATGTTTCTTGAGAACTTTGATTAAGTCAATGTCGGATTTCAGTTTTCCATCCGTTTCCTCGGTAACTTGCTTCACTGCGTCAACAGCCAATTTCGCAAAGTGCTCTTTTGCCGCTGTTATGCCTTTGCTGCTCATAGAAGTCAACGCAACGTTGGTCAAGAGCTTGTCGTCTTTTATGCTCACTGGCACAGCGATGCTGTTCACGATTTCCTGTGCCTTGTCTCCAGCTTTCTTGTAGCCGTCAATTATCACTGTTGGATGCACATTTTGGTCAAGCAAGTTCTCAGCCTTTGCCAGCAGTTCGCCTGCTAACACTGCGGCAGTGGTTGTTCCGTCTCCAACTTCGTTGTCCTGCGTCTTGGCAACTTCCACCAGCATCTTCGCCGCTGGATGCTGCACATCAAGTTCCTTGAGAATGGTTGCACCGTCGTTTGTTATTGTTACGTCGCCAAGGCTGCTTACGAGCATTTTGTCCATTCCGCGTGGTCCAAGAGAGGATTTCACTGTCTCCGCTATTGTTTTTGCTGCCATAATGTTGTTTCTCTGTGCGTCTCTTCCAGTTGTTCTACCTGTTCCTTCCTTTAACACTAAAACAGGAACTGTTCCTGAAGGTACAGCTGCCATGTCAAATCAACCTCCCAACTTTTTTTCTGCTGAGAGCTAAACTCAACACAGCGTTTTTACAGAAAAATAATGAGAAAAATATAAACTTTTCTGGAGCATATTTTCGGATATAACGTTATTATTCAGGAGTTATAGCGGTAATCTTGTTAAAAAGGAATAATGAACGTTTAGGATTTAGCTGTTAAACTCTACGCCAGCTCGGATTTCATAGCATATGACACTTCTATCCATATCCTTGGCGGCAAACCAAGCTTGTGACAAAACTTGCTGCGTCACAGTTTAAATATGCACAGTTTCATCATGTTTTTGGCTGTTTGATCCACACTTTGACTCTGCTTTCTACCCTTATTCTCGCCTCAGTTTGCATTAGGTTAATTTGCGTTTGTATCGCTCGGTCTTCTTTGTAGTTGAACTCTTTTTTGATGGCGTCTTCTAACATGGGTACTGAAATGTGTTCTTTGGAGCCAACTTGATTCCAAAAATGCTGCTGTATCTTCTCTCTTTTCTTTAGAGCCTCTGCATCTGAATGCTTAGCCACTGTTCAATAACCCCTTACGCAATATGGTTCTTCATTTTTGCCCTTGTGGTGCCTGACGCATTCTTCGCAGTTGCTGTGACGTGGGCAATCTCTCTTGGGGCAAGGGCAATTCGGCGCTGTCATTAAGCGCAATCAATGTAACCGCGCAAATAAATTCTTTAGGGCTCCACACGCGGAAGCCAAGCTATCCTTCTTTGCCAAATGCTAAAAGCTACTTCCGCCCATAATAAAGCTCGGAGGTTAATGGCATGCCAGTTGTGAAAATAATCGAGTTGATAGGAAGTTC
>JAOZHU010000036.1 GCA_026014705.1 Candidatus Bathyarchaeota archaeon
GATGAAAGCGCTACTGGGGGAGAAATCAGCCACAAGTAAGCCTGTTCGTAAGGCAGTTCAGTTTGCTTCGGTGGAAACCGACATAGTGTTCGAGACTGTGCAGGAAGCGTTGGTGCCTCCTGTCGCATTGAAGAGCGCTCGAAAAACCAGCAGTGGATAGGCTGGTTTTCTTTTCTATGTGTTTTCCAGCGTCAGAGTATAGATTGAGTTTTTGTCAAGTTGGCATATAATCGGCTCGCACGGTGAGGGGTTATTCAGAAGGGTTGTTTCGCCAGAATTATGTGCACATTGTGGACTATGCCTTGGTTGCAAGGTTTGCAGTGGCTTTTTTCCTGTGTTGTTTCCTTATGGTGCCCTGTGGAAATGAGAAATTTCACAAGTCTTTTATAGTGACAGCCATAAGAAGGTATCCATAATGGAGGTAGACTAGACTGGGTTATCAACAGGTTCAAAACAAACCATCATCGGCATACACAGTTTCGTTGATTGGCGGAATACTAGGCGTGCTTGGGTCAATTGGTCTCATAGGATACGGCGTTTGGATTTACGTGACGCTTTCTCCGTACATAGGTTACTATGACGACTATTACGGCGACTACTTTGGTCTGTTCGGGTGGAGCTGGACAATTATGTTGGGCGTCGGCATATGGGTAATGATTGCTTCAATACTAGTGATAGTTTTCGCGAAAAAACTGATGGCGTATCCAATGGAGCACTCAAAATGGGGCGCGCTTATCCTAATATTCTCGATAATCGGAAGCCTAAACATCATAGCCCTAATAGGCGGAATATTAGCGTTAACCTACAAACCGATACCCGCCGCAGGGCAGCCATACGGGTACCCGCAGCAACCGCAGTATGGATATCCGCCGCCGCAGCCGTACGCTTCGCAGCCGCAGTACGCTCCGCAGGGTCAGACGCAGAACATTACTAGGATTTGTCCGCAGTGCGGTCGGGTGGTTAACGAAACCGTGAAGTTCTGCCCTCATTGCGGCAAACAGCTGAACTGAAATGGTTGACAGCTAAACTTCTTTTCTTTTTTTACTATCGTTGCGTTCTTTAAAATGCTCTCTAAATTGTTTTATTAATTTTCCATGCCCAACGTATCGCGAGCCTTTTGTCCTTTGAGTATTTGAATGCGCGTTAGCCGAAAAGGTCGGTGCTCAAATATTTAAAGCCATTATCCCCAAAGACTGTTACAATCAAGCCTTGGTTTATTTGTTTGGCTTTCTGGAGGGTAGCCCACATAGTTGACCCTGAGGATATGCCGACGAAGAGCCCTTCTTTCAAGAGCAGTTCGCGCGCTGTGCGGGCAGCATCCTCATCTTCAACCATAATCATTTCGTCCCATTCTTCATGCTCGCAAATTTCAGGGCAGAACTCCTGCAGATTAAGCAGTCCCTGCTGCTTGTTGTTTGGGCGAGAAGGCTGCACGCCTACTATTTGAATGTCTTTTTTGAGTTCTTTGAGTTTCCTCGCTACACCTATCAGCGTGCCCGAAGTGCCTATGCCTGCTACGAAGTGCGTTATTTTTCCTTCTGTTTGCCTCCAAACTTCCATGGCTGTCGTTTCATAATGCGTTTTCCAATTCATCTCGTTAGCAAACTGGTCAGTCAAAAAGTACTGTGTGCTTTTCGCTTTTTCCCTTGCCGTTCTAATAGCTTCCGCTTCGGTTGAAACGAGAAGCAGTTTGGCGCCTAAGGCTTTCATGATTTTCTTTCGCTCTTCAGAAACAGACGAGGGCAGAACAATTTCGCATTGGTAGCCCTTAAGAGCCGCTACCCACGCGATGCTGATTCCCGTGTTTCCCGAGGTCGCTTCCAAAATCACTTTGTCCTTCTTCAGTTTTCCCTCTTCCTCCGCTTTCTCTATCATGCGCAAAGCTATGCGGTCCTTCAATGAGCCCATTGGGTTGAATCCTTCAAGCTTGGCATAAATCTCCACGTTGGGATTTGGATTGAGTTTGTTAACTCTGACCATGGGCGTCTGCCCTATTAATTCAAACACATGGCTTACTCTGTTCATCATTGTATCTCCGCAAACAGAATGGTAACGCAAAAGCCCTTAAAACCTATTCTGGTTCAGATTAACCTAATGACTTTTTTCCTAAAGAAAATGGTAGTGCTTAGAGCGCGAATCTGCTTCTGACACTGGGCGCGACAGAAAATTTCTTAATAAAGCTCAACGAAAATAACCTCGTTCTTTTAATCAATCGTTTTCTGTAGATGCGCCAAGTCGCTTTATGCAAGGGGCAATAGGCAGTTCCAAGCAGAAACCTGTTCAAAACTAAACTGTTAAGAGCAAGTAGTTAGACTGAACCGTAAATTCAGAGACATAACCTTTTAATCTGCCCCCTACAAAAACGCTACCTGAAGAAGGTTATCCAGCCAATGGTTACTCTAAACCTTGACAAAATCTTCAACCCCAAAAGCGTAGCCATCATAGGCGCAAGCGACCAAGAAGGTTCAGTCGGCTACGCCATAGTCAAAAACTTCACCCAACTGGGCTATGCAGGAAAAGTCTATTTTGTTAACATGCGCAAACCCGAAATCCTCGGCGTAACAACCTATCCCACGGTCGCGCAAATTCCTGAACCCGTTGACTTAGCCATGATAGCCACGCCAGCTAAAACCGTTCCAGACATCGTGGAACAATGTGGAAAAGTCGGTGTAAAAGGCGCCATAATAGTCTCAGCGGGATTCAAAGAAACAGGCGCCGAAGGCAAAGCACTGGAAGACAAAATTCGCGAAATAAAGAAAAAATATGGCATACGCATAATCGGACCAAACTGCATAGGCGTAATCCGCCCAAAAATAAACCTCAACGCAACATTCGTGGATAAAGTGCCTAAACCAGGCAAGATCGCCTTCCTTTCCCAAAGCGGCGCGTTAGGCTCAGCAATTCTGGACTGGGCAATACATGAGAACATAGGCTTCAGCAACTTCGTCTCTGTAGGCTCAATGATAGACGTAGATTTCGGCGACCTCATAGACTACTTCGGCACCGACCCCCAAACCAAAAGCATACTAATGTACATAGAAGGCATAACAGACGCTCGCAAGTTCATGAGCGCCGCAAGACACTTCGCAAGAACCAAACCCATAATCGTCGTCAAAGCAGGCAAATTCAGCGAAAGCGCCAAAGCCGTTGCATCACACACAGGTTCGCTTTCAGGCGAAGACGCCATTTACGATGCGGCTTTCAAACGTGCAGGCATAGTCCGCGTTGAAGAGATTGGCGATTTATTCAATGCCGCCGAGGTTTTAGGAACACAGCCTCTGCCAAGGGGACCTAACTTGGCTGTAATAACTAACGCAGGCGGTCCAGGAGTCATGGCTACAGATGCCTTGATTGCCAAAGGAGGCAAACTGGCGAAGCTGAGCCAGAAGACACTTGACGTTCTTAACGGTGCTTTGCCGAGTTTTTGGAGCCACGGCAACCCAATAGACGTTCTCGGAGACGCTCAAGCTGACCGCTACAAGACGGCGGTGGAAGCTTGCCTCAATGACGAAAATATCGATGGCATTCTAGTCATTTTCACTCAGCAAGCAGTAGGCGACCCCATAGCAATAGCCAATGGCATTGTAGAGTTGGTGCGCAGCAACGCTTACCAGACCAAGACAATTTTAACTTCTTTTATGGGTTACGGGTTGGTTCAAGAAGCAAATAACATCTTTAACGCGAATAACATCCCAACTTATTCGATGCCTGAGCAAGCCATTAAAACTTACATGCACATGTATCATTACCAGCGGAATCTTGAACTGATTTATGAGCCCCCTGAGGAGCTCCCAGTTGACGCTGCACCGCCTAAACGACCAATAATGAGTCTTCTCAGAAACGCTGCGTTGGAAGGTCGTGAACTGCTAACTGAGGATGAAGCCAAGAAGCTTTTGAAGTATTATCGGTTTCCAGTTGTCGAAACCGAGGTTGCCACCAATCCAGATGAAGCAGTTGCGTTTGCACGGCAGATAGGCTACCCTGTAGTTATGAAAATTCTTTCGCCCCAGATTACTCACAAGACCGACGCAGGCGGCGTAATCTTAGACTTGAATTCTGCCGCCGAAGTCCGCCAAGCGTTCGAAGTGATTGTACAACGTGCAAAGGCATATGAGCCGAACGCCCACATAGTCGGCGTTACTGTCCAGCAAATGATCAAAAACAGAGGATTCGAAGTTATAATCGGCGGAAAAACTGATGCGCTCTTTGGTCCAGTTATCCTGTTTGGCATGGGCGGTGTAGGGGTTGAACTCTTCAAAGACTACTCCATTGGATTACCCCCGCTTAACACGACACTTGTAAGGCGAATGATGGAGGAAACAAAGGTCTATCAACTGTTGAAAGGTTACCGAAATGTGCCGCCGGCTAACCTCAAACTGCTAGAAGAAACGATGTTGCTGTTTTCTCAGCTGCTCATAGACTTTCCGCAGATAAAGGAAATCGACATAAACCCGCTTCTAATAAACGAGAAGGAGGCGTTCATTCTCGATGCAAGGATTACCGTGGACAAAGAGAGTGTTTTCAAAAAGTTTGAGCCTCATGAACACATGGTGATAAGCCCTTACCCAAAGAAATACGAGATTCTTTGGACACTAAAAGACGGGCGAGAAGTGCTGCTGCGGCCTATAAAGCCTGAAGATGAATCATTGTGGCTTGAAATGTTCCAGAGCTTCTCCGAAGAATCCATACGGTACAGGTTTTTCCAGACGATAAAGGACACGCCGCATGAGGTTCGCGTGCGCTACTGCAACATTGACTACGACCGCGAAATCGCTATAGTGGCAGAATTAACTGAGAAGAACCGCAGAAGAATCTTGGGAGTAAGCCGAATAATAATTGAACCTGACGGCAAGAGTGGTGAATTAGCCTTCATAGTCGGCGACCAATGGCAAGGATTAGGATTGGGAACAAAACTGGTAGACTACACACTCGAAATCGCCAAAGAAATGGGAGTCGAAACAGTCTACGCCATCATGCTCGGTGACAACTTTCGAGCGTTAGAATTGACGAAGAAAATGGGCTTCAGAATCGAACATATGGAAGACGGAACGGTTAAAGGAACCCTTGACCTCAAGGACGAAATTTTGGAAGCCCGCTGCCCCAAATTTACAGACCAGCAAGACGATTTGGAACCAGAAAAACAGAAAACACCTGAATCAAAAGAAGAAAAAGAAGAAACTAAGCGAGAAGCGAGCGCAGCTTCCGCGTGAACGCTGTTTGCACGTTTCTCAATAGTTTCAGACGAAATGTACTCGTATGCAGTGGGTCGAGCAAGAAATGCACGGGTCGTAGGCTCTTACTAGCATCTCTAAACTTAACTCGATTTCTTTTTCTGTTTTGTCAAGCACCGTTGGCAACAGGGCTTTCAGGTCGAGTTCAATGTTGCCATGGTTTTGATTTGTCGGGATGATGCAGTTCGCTTTTGTGCAAACTCCTTTCTGGTTGTACGTATAGTCGTGGAACAATATGCCTCTTGGAACTTCAACTGCGCCGATGCCTCTGCCTGCTTTGACCGCAATATCTGGCTTGTAATAGTCTGGCTGACTCTTCAAACCAGCTGCTTCTATCTCGCTGATTAGCCTTATCGAATCCTCTACACTGTGAACAACCTCAACTAGCTGCGCAATATTGTTCATGAAGGGGTTATGGCAGACGGGTTTCAAATCGAACAATTCCGCTGTCCTCTTAGCCAACGGCGAAAGCTTTTCAAAGTTAATGTTGACTCTCGCTAAGGCGCCAACCATGTACGATTCACGAACGTGTTTCGCTCGCTTAGCCGTGGATATCGGCACGATGTACTCGTTAGTGAATGAAAGGTACTCGCTTGTTGGCGCTTTGCCAGTGTCCGTAGACCCGATGTCTCCATCATAAAGCGCGTACTCGTCAGTTTTAGTCAACGCGATGAATTCCGTTTCCCTGCTGAATTCAGGGAACTTGTGGGCAACGCTCTTGAAAAGCGCCGCGACCGCCTGCAGTTTGGGAATAGACTCCTGCAATTGTTTCTTAAGTTCCTTAAGTTCTTTGAGCGACGGAATCTTCGAGAACCCTCCTGGTATTAGCCGCTGAGGGTGCGTTGTTCTGCCGCATAGCAAATTGGACATTTCGTTCGCCAGCCTGTGCAACTGCAAGACTGTTTTGACTTCTTCAGGGTTAGATGCCGCAAGCGGGATAACTGAACCGACGCCCATCAAATCAGGCAGCACGAGAAAGCCTAAATGCAGAATGTGGCTTTGCAGGTTCTCGGCGTGCAACGCGATCTTTCTCAGTTTGAGGTCTTGGTCGCTTATTTTTATGCCCATGGCTGCTTCTGTAGCCTTTAGTGAGGCAAGAGTGTGTCCTATGGAGCAGATGCCGCAGATGCGTGAAGTTATGTGGTGCAGTTCGTTCCATTGGCGCCCAACGACCATGGCTTCAAAAAACCTCGGCGCCTCCGAAATATTCCACTCGCATTTTTCTATTACTCCGTTTCTCACGTTTACGTAGATGTTGCCATGTCCTTCAACTCTCGTAACATGATGCACTTCAAGGTTTAAATTTGGGTTTTTCATCGCTTACCCTCCTGCCAGCCGAAGTATAACCTAAACTTGCCTATTGCATCGTCAACTGTGAGACCATACTTAATCAGCACTTCCTTGTGGGCGTTCTCATTAGGGTTGTCCACCAGCCCGCGGCATCCCCAGCACACAGTACCCTCATTGACGCAGCAAGAGTTGCAGCCTGCCCGAGTCACGGGTCCCACGCAGAACTGTCCCCTCTCGAACGCGCAGATGTTCTCGTTTTTCTTGCATTCAACGCAAACAGGATACGTGGGGATGTCGGGTTTCTTTCCCAGCAGAAGCGACTTAACCACTTGGAGAAACTCGTCTTTGTCAATTGGGCAGCCATGCACGTACGCGTCAACGGGTATAACCGCGTCTATTGGCCGCGCCGCGTAGGTGTCAAACAACTTGGCGTTTTCGCCGTACACAGTTCTTCTAACTTCATCCAAGTCCTTGTAGTTGCGTATGCAGTTTATGCCGCCTATTGTAGCACACGAACCAATTGCAACTACGATTTTGGCGTTTCTCCTGATTTGTTTCAGTCGGTCTTCATCCTGAAGCCGAGTGCAAGAGCCTTCAATGAATGCGATGTCATAATTGTCGCTGTGTTCCTTCATAACTTCTCTGAAGCTCACCACCTTAACTTGCGCGAGCAGGTTGAGTATTTCTTCCTCCAAATTTGCCACTTGCAGCTGGTCGCCTTCGCAGCCAGCAAAGTCAAAGAAAGCAACTTTCGGTTTCATCATAACGCCTCCGGTACTCCTTTTATTTTTGAATAGTTAAACACGGGTCCATCTTTGCAAACGTAGATTTGGTTGATTTGGCAGTGTCCGCATTTTCCAACACCGCATTTCATTCTTCTTTCCAAAGACAAGATTATGTGGTCGTCTGGAACCTTCCGTGTTTTCAAATCCGCAATTACGAACTTGTACATTACTGGCGGACCGCAGACTATAGCCCATGTTTTTTCTGGGTCGAAGTCAACTTGAGGGATTAACGTGGTTATGACGCCTATGTTGCCTGTCCATTCCTCGTTCTCGGGGCACCAGTTAACTGTGGGTTTGAATTCTACGTCATCTCTCTTTAACAACGCAAATAGTTCATCGCCGAAAAGCAGTTCCCGAGGTTCTTTGCAGCCGTAAAGCAAAATGACGCGTCCGTAGTCTTCCCTTTTGTCCAACACGTAATTGAACAGTGACCTTAACGGCGCCAGTCCGAGTCCGCCTGCGACGAACAACAGGTCTTTGCCCTTTAAAAAGTCCGCGTCAAATCCTGTTCCGAAGGGACCTCTTACGCCCACCATGTCGCCCACGTTAAGCGTATGCAATTTGCTTGTTACGTTGCCTACTTTGCGTACGCAGAGTTCGAATGTGCCTTTCTTTGTTGGCGGTGACGATACGGATATTGGGGCTTCGCCTATTCCGAAAACTGAGATTTCGACGAACTGGCCTGGTTTGTGTCCTAGTTCGGAGCCGTCGTTCAGCCTGATTTCGAATAGTGTTTCGTTAATGGTCATGGGCACCTTTTTGACGATTGTCGCCAGTCTCGGCACGTAGTCTATGTTTCCTTCGGTTTCGATTTTCACGTCGGGTGAGGCTGTGCCGCTTGCTAGCATTTCCTTGTCTCGGATTTGGTGGTACATGTCGTTGAAGAGGTTCACTGGGTTGGCGATGTCTGGCAGGCAGTTTGAGGAGCATCTGCCGCAGCCCACGCATGATATGAAGCCGAAGCGGTCGAAAAGGTATTTTCCTTTTTTGAAGTATCGGTGTCTGTAGCGTGTCGGTTTTGTGGGGCGGAAGTTTTCTCCTGACGCGATTTTTGCGAAGTCTTCTAGCAGGCATCCGTCCCATGTGCGTATTCTCTCGCCGCGCGAGAGCGACAAATCAGGATTATCCTTAACGTCGAAGCAGTAGCAGGTTGGGCATACTAGTACGCAGGAGCCGCATGCTAAGCATTTCTCGGAGTGGTTTTCCCAGAATGCGCTTTTTTCGTAGCTTTTGCTCAGCAGTTCAGGGATTAGTTCTGGCGGGAAATCGAACTTTTGCTGAGCCATGTTCATTATTTCTCTCTTTTTCTGTCCGACGAGTTGGATGTCTCGTGCAAGCGCGTTGGTGACGTTTTTCGCGTGTTTCTCTAGGAGTTCTTCGCCTTTTTGTGAGCCGATGTTTATGGCGTACCTGTTTCCAAGGTCAGTTAGCATAAGGTCGTAGCCATGGTCGATTGTGGCGCAGCCCATGAGGGGTGCGAAGCACCACTTTGACATTTTTTGGATGTTAACTCCGATGATTATTGATGAGTTTCTCTTTTCGAAATAATATGGGTCTGATTTTGTCTCGGCGAAGATTTCGTCCATGTGCAGAAGGGCTACTATGTCGTATGGGTGGACTCCGATTATTACTGTGGGTTTGGCTTCGGCGGTGAAGCCTTTGGCGGAAAAGCCGCCGGCTAAGTCGTAGGTGAACAGGGTTTCGCGTTGCGGGAAGAAGTATTTTTTGGGAGGCAACAGCGTCACATCATAGTCCAGCCGTAGCTCGCTGGCTGATTCTAGTGGTCCAAAAGTGAATTTGTCTCCCTTTGACTTGACGCCTACGACATTCCATGAATTGTCCGCTATCAGAGTATTAACAAACTCGGCGAAATCTTCTTTAGAGATTATGCGCATTTCATTCTTTCCTCCGCTTGCCCATGCTGGCATGGGATTTGTTGAAGTTTATTTACAATTGTAGCATTTATTGTTTTCCAATTTCCCTAAAGAACACTTGTGCACATTGTTGCTTGTCAAGGAATTGTTATGCTCCTGTTTTCTGTCGTTTCTTGAAGATTTGCGTGCTCAAACATGAGTTGTCTGCTCAAATATCTATTTAAATGAAGGCGACTCTGCTTTTTCATGGTAAATTTGGGTAATTGCTGGTTTCAGATTTATATATGACGATTTTTTAAGTAACGCTACGAGGCATCTGGGTGAGCACAGAAATGCCAAGAACCATAATATCGGAGGACTGTACGTTTGTTAAGAGAAGACAAACGCCGTGAACTTCTTGACAACTTTATGCGAAAACATGAATATGACGAAAGTGCCCTGTTGGAGATACTTCACAAAACTCAAGAAATCTACGGTTATCTTGACAACGAATCTTTGATGTATGTTGCCCAGTCTCTTAATCTGCCGCCTAGTCACGTGTATGGCGTAGCAACGTTCTACAGCTTTTTCAAACTTAAAGCCGCAGGCGAGCATGTGGTTACAGGCTGTCTAGGCACTGCATGCTACGTGAAGGGCGTTGAAGAAATCATGCAGGCTGTTGAACGTGAATTCAACGTTAAGCGAGGCGAATCCACCGCGGATGGCAAGCTTTCGTTGTTTGTCACGCGTTGCATAGGCGCGTGTGCCATGGCGCCAAGCGTGGTTATTGACGGCGAAGTCATGGGCAAAGCTACTCCTGAACTGGTTATAAACAAGCTTAAACTTTTACTTGGAGGGAACAAGACTGAAACTCGGTGATCTCCAGAAAATAGCTGAGCATGAAGTAGATTTTGAGCGAGCTTTTAAGCATCGCATTAATGTGTGCTGCTCAAGTGGTTGTGTTCCATTTGGCGCCTTTGACGTTTTGAAGGCTTTTCAGGAAGCCGTTAAAGAGTTTGGTGTTGAGAAAGAATGCAAAGTTGCGCGGACAGGCTGCGTTGGCACATGTGCGGTTGGTCCTGCAGTGGTTATCGAGCCAGGCGATTATCTTTATCAAAATGTTACTCCTGATAAGGTTCGGCAGATAGTGCGCGACCACATAGTTTTAGGTTTACCCGTGAAAGACATGCTCTATCAGAACGAAGCGTTTTTCAAGAAGCAGCATCGGCTTGTTTTGAGGAACGCTGGGAAAATTGACCCAACTCGGATTCAGGATTATATAGCGGCTGGCGGTTACGCGGCTATTGTTAAGTGTTTAGCTACTATGACTCCGCAGGGTGTTATTTACGAGGTTCTCGGCAGCGGTCTAAGGGGTCGCGGCGGCGCTGGTTTTCCCACTGGCCAGAAATGGAGTCTTGTTGCGCGGTCGCACAGTTCGCCTAAATACATAGTTGCTAATTTAGATGAAGGTGACCCGGGTGTTTTTGCGAATCGCACTTTGGCTGAGGCTGACCCGCACGCGATATTGGAAGGCATGCTTATAGCGGCTTATGCTGTGGGCGCGGAGAAAGGTTACATTTACATACGCGCTGAGTATCCACTTGCCATTGAGACTTTGCAGAAGGCTATTGCTCAGGCGCGGGCTATGTCTCTTTTGGGCGAGAACGTTTTGGAAACCTCTTTCAAGTTTGATGTTGAATTGCGGTTTGGTGCTGGCGCGTTTGTTGCTGGCGAAGAGACAGCTATTCTTGCTTCGGTTGAGGGGCGCAGAGCTATGCCGCGTCCGCGTCCACCTTACCCTGCTAATTCGGGGTTGTGGGGTAAACCGACGCTTATTCAGAACGTTGAGACCTTGGCGAATATTCCGCTTATAGTGTTAAATGGCGGCGCATGGTTTTCCAAAATCGGCACAGGCAAATGCACAGGGACTAAGTGTTTCTCGCTGACTGGCAAAGTCAACAATCCAGGAATCATTGAGGTTCCGATGGGCATTACGTTGCATGAGGTCGTGTTTGATGTGGGTGGTGGAGTGGCTGACAACCGCAAGTTTAAGGCGGTATTGGTTGGTGGTCCATCAGGCGGTTGTCTTCCCGAGACTTTGTTAGAGTTGCCGATTGATTATGATTCTTTGACGCGTGTGGGCGCTATCATGGGTTCAGGCGGCATAGTTGTGATTGATGACAAGTCGTGTATGGTTGACACTGCGAAGTTTTTCACCGATTTCTGCATCGATGAGTCATGCGGCAAGTGCACGCCGTGCAGGGCTGGGCTTGCGAAAATTAAGGAGATTTTCGAGGGCATCACAAGGGGCGAAGGCAATTTGGAGGATTTGGCTACGTTGGAGAAAGCCAGCATTTACATTAGAGACGCCAGTCTCTGCGGGCTGGGGCAGACGGCGCCTAATCCTGTCATTACTACTTTGCGCTATTTCAAGGATGAATACGTTCGGCATATTGTGGATAAGGTTTGCCCAGCGGATAGGTGCTTCAAAAACGTGAAAGAGGTTAACAAGCAATGAGCAATTCGACTGTTACGCTAAAGATTGATGGCGTTGAAATAACAGTTCCAGAAGGCACGATGATTCTGAAGGCTGCAACTGATAACGGCATCAGGATTCCTACTCTTTGCGCTTTGGAAGGTTTAAGCAATTCAGGCGGATGCCGCTTATGCCTCGTCGAGATTGCGGGTTCGCCTAAACTGTTTGCGGCTTGCATCACACCCGTTAGCTCCGGGATGGTTGTTACTACTAATTCGGAGAGGCTTAAGGAATACCGTAAGATGACGGTGCAGTTGTTGCTTTCAGAGCGGACGCATGTGTGTTCTGTTTGCGTAGCCAACGACCACTGTGAACTGCAGAGTCTAGCGAACGAGTTGGGCGTTGACCACGTCATGTTCGAGCGGAAGTGGACTGACTACAAAATTGACTCGACGCATGATTTCTTAGTTATAGACCGAAACAGGTGCATCTTGTGTACGCGGTGCATTCGGGTATGTGATGAAATCGAAGGGGCACACACATTGGATTTGAAGATGCGCGGCAAAGACACGCAGGTAATCATGGATTTGGACAACAACTGGGGAGTTTCATGCTCTTGCACTTCCTGCCGAAAATGCGCCAAAGTTTGCCCGGTAGGCGCGATTTACGTTGAAGAGGAACCGCTTGCCCGCACCAAGCATAAGGAGATTGCAGAGTTTCTGCTGGCACGGAGGCGTCGATGATGGCGGCTGCCGAGAAGGTTAAGGTTGCAACTATGTGGCTGAGCGGCTGTTCAGGGTGTCACATGTCTTTTCTGGACATGGATGAGCTGCTTATTGATTTGGCTGCGAAGATTCAGGTGGTTTACAGTCCGATTGCGGACGTGAAAGTGTTTCCTGAAAAAGTGGATGTGACGCTGATAGAAGGCGCGGTTGCGAATGATGAGCAGTTGGAGTTGCTTAAGCAAGCGAGAGAACGGACTAAGGTCTTGATTTCCTTGGGCGATTGCGCTGTGACAGGGAACGTTCCTGCTTTAAGGAATGCTTGGGGCAACAGTGCTCGGCTGGCTCTGGAGCGGGCTTATATTGAGAACGCTGATGTGAACAAGCAGATTCCAACAGACGTTCCTGAACTTTTAGAGAAAGTTCGCCCACTGCACGAAGTGGTCAAAGTGGACTACTACATTCCAGGGTGCCCACCCTCTGCAGGCGTGATAACTTATGTTTTGACGGAGTTGCTGGCGGGACGAGTGCCTAACATGGAGGGCAAGTGCAAGTACGGTTAGGAGGAATGCGTTATGGGTAAAGAAATTGTGATAAATCCTGTTACGAGAATTGAAGGACACGCGAAAATAACCATTCACTTGGATGACGACGCAGCGGTTAAAGAAGCGCGTTTCCACGTTACTGATTTCCGAGGCTTCGAGAAGTTCTGCGAAGGGCGTCCGTTCTACGAAATGCCCAACATAACCGCGCGGTCCTGCGGCATCTGCCCCGTCAGCCACCTTCTGGCTTCTGCTAAAGCTTGCGACGCCATTGTCGGGGTGAACGCGCCGAAAACTGCGGTTATGCTGCGACGTTTGATTCACGATGGGCAGATGATTCAGTCGAATGCGTTGAACCTGTTTCACTTGTCGTTTCCCGACTTGCTGCTGGGCATGGACGCAGACCCTGCGGAACGGAACATTTTCGGCTTAATCGCGAAGCAGCCTGACTTGGCCCGGCAGGGCATCCGACTGCGCAAGTTCGGGCAGGAGCTTATTGAGAAAGTCGCTGGCAAACGTGTGCACTCGGCGGATTGGATTATGCCCGGAGGCGCTAAGTGGCCGCTTTCGAAGGAGAATGCGGATTACCTGCGGGGTAATTTGCCTGAAGCCATGGACATTACGCTTAAGACGCTTGCGTTGTTCAAGAAGTGCTTGGCCGAGTTTGCTGAGGAAGTGCAGAACTTCGGCAACTTCCCCACGTATTATCTGGGCTTAGTAACAGCAAAAGGCGGGCTTGAGCTTTACGATGGCAACATACGCGTTGTTGACGCTGGAGGCAAGATTGTGGCTGACCAGCTTGACCCCGCGCGGTATTATGAGTATATTGGCGAGGCGGTTGAGCCGTGGTCGTACATGAAGTTCCCGTATTACAAGCCGCTTGGTTATCCCGAAGGCGTTTACCGTGTTGGTCCATTGGCGCGGTTGAACGTGGCTTCACATTGCGATACGCCGCTGGCAAACGAGGAGCTTAAAGAGTTCAAGAAGCTTGGCAAAAACGGCGTTGTCCAGAGCACCTTCCTCTATCATTACGCACGTTTAGTGGAGATATTGTTCTGCATCGAAAAAGCGAAGCTGCTGCTTGATGACCCAGAGATTCTTTCGGAACGCGTCAGCGCCAAAGCATTCGTGAACAATTACGAAGGCGTAGGCGTGGCTGAAGCGCCAAGAGGCACGTTGATTCACCACTATAAGGTTGACCCACGGGGCATGATGACTTGGGCGAACATGATTATCGCTACGGAGCACAACAACCTTGCCTTCAACAAGGCGATTACGCAGGTTGCTAAAAAATACGTTAAGAGCAAGCAACTGAACGAGGGCATGCTGAACAGGGTGGAAGCCGTTATCCGCGCGTTTGATCCTTGCCTCAGCTGCGCAACGCATGCTGTGGGGCAGATGGCGCTGGACGTACAACTGATAGACGCAGAAGGCAAACTAGTAGACCGCAAAACCCGATAAACCCGCTTTCCTTTATCCCTCTTTATTCAAAACCATTTTTCCGCACTAAGTCACCATCCCCACCAAAAAAAGTGCAAGTTTCACTAACGCTCAAATGGGACAAGAAGAAACTAAGCATTTTTTCCCCCAGCAATTTGCTATTCCATCAAACGGGTTTAACAAGAGTGAAACTCCCCAGAGAAACCCATTGTGTCTGGAGCCGCTTCCCAACTCGCTGCGACCGCATTAGCTCTTGCCTATTTATAGTATAAATAGGGGGGCTATAGTTTTTTCCGCGCGCTAGTTCACCGCGCTCATAAGAACCCTGCAAAACACAAAAGACACCTCTTCCACAACGCACCTACACATGACAAAGGCACATTCGCGTCTTTAAAGGTAAAACTTTATATTTTCCGCTGGTTTTTGCATATTTCCGATAAAAAAGAAATTCTACCGTGAAAAGTGAGGTACAAATAACATGGCGTATTTAACAACCACAGGTTCAGGACAACCCGTCCTGATACTCAAAGAAGGCACAACACGAAACAGAGGCAAAGAAGCCCAACGCAACAACATCATGGCAGCACGCGTAATCGGCGAAGTGCTGAAAACCACGCTTGGACCACGCGGAATGGACAAAATGCTCATCGACTCTCTAGGCGACATCACCATAACAAACGACGGCGCAGCAATACTCAACGAAATAGAAGTCGAACACCCAGCAGCGAAAATGATGGTGGAAATCGCCAAGACACAGGACGACATGGTTGGCGACGGAACCACAACTACCGTTGTCCTCGCAAGCGAACTCCTCAAGAAAGCCGAGGAACTCCTTGACCAGAACATACACCCCACCATACTCGTAAGCGGCTACCGCAAAGCAGCCCAAAAAGCCATCGAAGCCTTAAACAAAAACGCCGTGCCAGTAGACATCGAAGACCGCAAAACCATGATGAAAATCGCTTTGACATCAATGAGCAGCAAAGCCGTAGGCGCAGCAAGAGAGCACCTAGCAGAAATCGCCATCGACTCCGTCAAGCAAATCGCTGAACAACGCGGAGACAAAAAACTCGCCGACATAGACAACATCCAACTCGTAAAGAAAACAGGCAAAAGCCTGCTGGAAACGCAGCTTGTGAAAGGCATAATCGTCGACAAAGAAATCGTCCACACAGGCATGCCAAAAAAGAAAGAAAACGCAAAAATCGCACTGCTGGATTCAGCTTTGGAAATTGAAAAAACCGAAATCAGCGCCGAAATCCGCATCCGCGACCCTACGCAGATGAAGGCATTCTTAGACCAAGAAACCACCATGCTTAAAGAAATGGCAGACAAAATCAAAGCCTCGAAAGCAGATGTGGTCTTCTGCCAAAAAGGCATCGACGACATGGTGCAGCACTTCCTAGCCAAAGAAGGCATAATCGCCGCACGCCGCGTAAAAGAATCCGACATGGAAAAACTCGCAAGAGCCACAGGCGGAAGAATCGTCTCCAACATAGACGACCTGAAACCCGCAGACCTAGGCACAGCAGGCTTAGTCGAAGAACGCAAAATCGGCGAAGACAAAATGATATTCGTAGAAAAATGCAAAGACCCCCACAGCGTCGCCATACTTATCCGCGCAGGACTAGAACGCATGGTAGACGAAGCCGAAAGAGCCATAACCGACGCACTGTCAGTAGTTTCCGACGTAATCGAAAACAGCAAAATAGTCGCAGGAGGAGGAGCAGCTGAAATCGAAGTCGCCAAAGAACTGCGCAACTACGCCACAAAAGTCGGCGGCAGAGAGCAACTCGCCATAGAAGCCTTCGCAGACGCAGTTGAAATAATACCCAAAACACTCGCGGAAAACGCAGGCTTAGAACCCATAGACGTAATAGTAGACCTAAGGTCAGCGCATGAAAAAGCAGACGGCAAACACCAAGGCGTAAATGTCTTCACAGGCAAAGTGCAGAACAGCCTCGAAAACGGAGTCCTAGAACCACTCGTAGTCAAGGAACAAGCATTGAAATCAGCAGCTGAATCCGCATCCATGATACTGCGCATAGACGACGTAATCTCAGCAACAAAGCCGAAAGAAGGTCCAGGCGGAAAAATGCCCGGTGGACCTGAAGGCGAAGAATAAACACCCCTAAACTTTTTCTCTTTTGTTACTCGCCAAATTCACAAAACACTCTGCTCCATTTTCAGTCTTGCTTGTTACCGCTTGCTATTTTCGGTTGCCGTCAGTTGCAGAGAGATTAGGCACATGCTCTCCATGCTTTTGTCAATTAGCTATGACCCTTCAAATTTTGAATAGTGCTAAAGCCCCTATAGGTTTCTGCAATGAACCACTAATAGGCGCCAAATAGGCTGAAGTTATTGCGATTTTCTAGTTTTCCGCTCTGAAAAGTGATTAGTCCTTGAGCGAGCATTAAGCAGAATTTTATCCCTCTTAGAGAAATCTTTAACATCACGGCGCATTCAATTTAATATGCAAGTTTGCCACTTCAGGAGAAAATTAATGAACCTGCTGAGTCACGACCGCTTCTGGAACGCCGTAATAAGCTTTCCAACTACGAAAAAGATGCTAAACCTCTCGCTGAAAAAATGCCCCACATGCGGCAGAACAGTTCTCGAGGCAGCATTAGACGACTACGTGGGCAAACGCGGTAGTGAATGCACAAAATGCAGCAAGTTCTACTCGTGGATAATACGGTTTTGGATAGACTTCCTCAGACGAAGCCTCAACATAAAACGGGAAAAAGTCGAGAAGCTGCTGACTGACCCTTACGCGCGGAGAGCCGTGATTAACATTGTGCGGTCGTTCACGCACTTTGGAATAAGAAAACCCCTGAGCATCCATGCACCATTTCTCGTAGTATGGGACTTCACACACAAATGCAACCTAAACTGCAAACATTGCTACTCGAACAGCGGTACAGTCCAAGATGAAGAACTAAGCACAAAAGAAGCCTTAGCAGTGGTGGACCAACTTGCAGACTTCGGCGTTACAGCCCTCGCCTTTTCAGGCGGCGAACCACTCAGCCGAAAAGACTTTCTCCAAGTAGCTCGCCATGCCGTGGAACGAGGACTCTACGTCTCAGTAGCCACAAACGGCACCTTGCTCACCAAAGAAAACGTGCAGAAACTAAAGCACGCTGGCGTGAACTACGTGGAAATAAGCGTAGACGGTGCAACAGCGCAGACACATGATTCGTTCCGAGGCGTGCCAGGCGCGTTCGACAAAGCCATAGCTGGACTGAAGACCTGTGTAGAAGCGGACTTGTGCGCATGCATAGCCACAACGGCCACGAAAAGCAACATAGCAGAAATGCCTCAAATTCTGGATTTAGCCGAAGCAATTGGCGCAGAAAGATTCACCTACTTCAACTTCGTGCCCACAGGCAGAGGCAAAGAACTTTACGAGCAAGACCTTTCACCTGAAGAAAGAGAAAAACTCATGCTTTTCCTGCTCGATAGAATGTCGAAAGGGTGCAAAGTAACTATTCTAACCACAGCACCGCAACTCGCCCGCGCCGCACTGCAATGCCAAGGCATAGGCAAAGACGTAACGATGTCCATGGCGCACATGCAAACCATCAAAGTAAGCAAAAAAGCAGTGCCACTGGCGGATTTCATAGGCGGATGCGGCGCAGGAAGACTCTACTGCTCCCTGTCTCCGCAAGGCGACGTTCACCCATGCGTTTTCCTCCCGATAACCGTTGGAAACCTGAAAACCCAACAGTTCGGAGACATATGGCTAAACTCTGAACTCTTCAACGCTTTGAGAGACAGGTCAAAACTGAAAGGCGCTTGCAGCAGATGCAGCTTCAAGTACATCTGCGGCGGATGTAGAGCAAGAGCCAGCGCCTATAACGCAGGAGATTTTTTAGCCTCAGACCCAGGCTGCACATTGGCAGCCAAAGCGGGGAATGCTTGATGCCGCAGAGAACTGTTAACATCTTCAGGGCTGCTGACGACATAAGCGGAATCCTTAAGCAAGCCATGAAGGACTCGGGACTGCGTGGAAAAGAGCGGATTTTTGTGAAGCCCAACTTGAGCCACCCTGAATACGTGGCGGGAGTGGTAACCGACCCAGCTTTGACGTTTGAGCTGGTGGGCTTGCTGCGAGACGGCGCTGAAGAAGTGATTGTAGGCGAGTCCGACGGCTTCAACTACCCATGCCGCTTGGCGTTTGAGAAGACAGGCATGGCGGCTGCGGTTAAACGCGCAGGCGGAACCGTGGTTAACCTTTCAGAAGACAAAATAGTCAAAGTAACCTTCCGAGGCGGCAGTGCAGTTAAGCAGTTGTTTTTGCCTAAAACATTGCTGGACGCGGATTCTGTGGTGGATTTGCCGCTTATGAAAACTCACGAGTTCATGTTGTACAGCGGTGCAATCAAAAACCTCTTCGGCTGCGTGCCCAGCAACAGGCGCATTTATTTGCATCCGTACCTGCCTGAAGTGTTTTATCGACTTTACACGCTGCTTAAGCCGCAGTTGACGGTTATGGACGCGCGCGTGGGCATAGAAGGAAACGGCCCAACAAAAGGCAAACCTGTAAAAATGGATTTGATATTGACAAGTAACTGCGCATTGGCTACGGATGTGGTTTCCACGAAAATCATGCGTTTAAACTGGAAAGAAACCTATCTGCATTACATAGCCAAGAGAACTGGGTTCAGCGAAGATGCAGTCAGCGTGCAGGGTTTACGGGTAGCAGATGTAGCGCGGAAATTTGAGTCTCCCCGAATAGATTTGCCCGTGAAAGCGCAAATGGAGATTTATAAGCACGAGTTCCTCACGAAACTGTTCTTCTGTTCATTTGGCGTCGTCAAACTTTTTCAGAAAGTGACCTCCGCTTACAGAGGTAGCGCGCTTCAGACCGCTTAGCTTAATGCTTCCGCGTAGACCCTGAGCACTTTTTTCACGATTAATTTCCAGTCAAACCTTTCCAGAATGGTTTGCCGCGCTGAAACGCCCATTTCCGCGGCTTCAGAGGTATGTTCTAGGCAATACAGTACTTTGTCTGAAAACTCTCGTGAGTTGAACGGCTGCACTAAGAAGCCGTTTTTGCCGCTGGTAATCATTTCAGGGATGCCGCCTACGTACGTAGTAACGACGGGCAAACCCGTTGACAATGCTTCAAGCACGGCGAATGGCAAGTTCTCGTAGAACGTGGAAAACGCGAAAACATCTGCTGCTTGATAAAGCCGCGGCAGCTTTTTGTCTGGAAAATAGCCTGTGAAGACAATGTTGTTTCTCACGCCGAGTTTTTCTGCGTGCGCCACAAGCTTATTCATTTCGTTGCTCTGTCCCTTGCCTGAAATCACAAATTTGGCGTTTCTGAAACGTTTAACCACGGCGGGCATGCTTTCGATTAGAGTGAATAAGCCTTTCCGCGCGTACAACCTGCCTACTGATAGAATGGCGATATCTTCGGGGTTCAAGCCGAGTTCTGCTTTTGCCTCGCGTTTGTCAGTTGCAGGCTGGAATTTGCAGGTGTCGACGCCATTGTGGATGACCCTTATCTTTTTTTCCTTGACTTTGTAAAACTGCAGAAGCTCTCTTCTTGTGAAGTCGCTTACAGCGATTATCCTATTTGCACGCTCGAGCATATTTTCCTCGAAAATCCGCAGGAACCAGTTGAAGCTCACCATGAACTTCTCGTTCGGATTAAGCCTGCTGTACGGCTCACCGCGAATCGCTTCAGCCTCACCCTTCCATGTTGAATGCACAGTAGTTACAAGTGTTTTTCCAAAGTTTGCGGGAACAGCAAAACTCGGAACCAACGGCAGATTAGCATGCGCAATATCCGCAGCGCAGCTTTCCCGTATTTTGTTCATTTTCCTGAAAGCGGAACCAGCGAACAGGAATGATTTAACAATAGGCGTCTTAGGCGTTTTAAGGAAAAACGCGGAAAGCTGTTCACTCACTTTCACGTCTGCGCTTGCATCGTAGCCCGTCACTACGCAAATGGAGTTGCCATGCTTAATCAGTTCATTAGACAAATAGTAAACGTAGGCGCCTGTGCCGCCTGAAAGAGGCAGATATTCGGGCGAGATAAAACACACTTTAGCCATTTTGCACTTCACCTTCGTTTTCCCAGCAGGAAACTCACTGTTGTAACCGCGGCGCCCGTCAACCACGCGAAAGCCCTGACAAAGTAGAGCACAACAAGCCGCATTGCCGCTTTATCTCTGAACTTGACAGAAAGCTTGACGGCGCAATAGACGTAATAGGCGAAAACAAATGCTAAAATCAGGGCAGAAGCGTACCACAACGGTCTCAACGGTTCTATTATGCCGAACAGAAACAGCAGTATCATTGTGAGCATTAGGGCAGGTTGAATATTCATGAGAAAATCAGTTATCTCGTCACCTCTTGCCAGTTTGCCGTGCTTAAAATAGAGCTTAAGTGTGTTCTTGCCGTACTGCCGCTGCTGCTTGAAAAAAGCGCGCACCGTAGTTCTATTGTAGTGGTAGCATTTGGCGTTCGGCTCATAAACTATCTTGTAACCCATGCGTGTTATCCTAAATCCTAGGTCAGTGTCATACTGCGACGGCAAATTCTCATCAAATCCGCCAGCCTCCTCAATCACGCTTTTCTTCATCAGGAGGTTCATGGTTGCAATGCGCGTGGTGTATTTTTTTAGTCGAGCGTATCTGTTCGCCATTTCGTAGCCGATGCTTCTTGCCCACGCATTGTCAGTGTTCCACGTTTCTATGCCGCCGCTGACCCCTGCCACTTCCTGCTCAGCCAAATGCGGCACAAGCTTGTTCAACCATTCCTTTTCTACTTTTGCATCTGCATCAACGAACCCCAGAACGCCGTGGCAAGCGATTTTCATGGCGTAGTTGTACGCGGCGGGAGCGTTAAGCGACGTGGAAACCACTCTAACTGGATACTGCTCAGCTATTTGGATGGTTTTATCCTTCGAACCCCCGTCAACAACAATGACTTCCAGAAAATTTTGCGGGTAGTTCAACTCAAAAATGGCTTTCAGGCAGTCGCTTATAGTCTCCTCGCTGTTTAGCGCGGCGATTATTATCGAAATTTTGGGCGGAGACTCAGCCGACACAGTCCTTTTCAACCCTTCATGTAGGCTAGAATTATTGACAACAGAATCTTGAAGCCGTCGACCATCGGGTCTAATCGTGACCGCCCATAAGTTCTCTGCTCGAAACTTATCGGAACTTCCTTAACTCTGAAGCCTCTGCGGGCAGTTTTAACAAGCATTTCCGATTCTATCTCGTATCCAACCGACACTAAATTTAAAGCTACTAGGATTTCAGATTTCATGGTGCGGTAACCTGACTGTGAATCAGTTACTCCTGCCCTCGTAAAAACCTTAATCAAAGCGTTAAATAAGCGAACTCCAATCGCGTTGAATTTTTTTGCTGAAACTGGTTTATGGTTCAAAAATCTGGAACCGATGACGAAGTCTGCTTGGTCTCGTAGGATGGGCTCCAGCAAAAACGGTAGTTCCTCTGGTCGGTGTGAACCGTCCGAATCTATGGTGGCTACTATGTCGCCTTTTGCCTTTCTGAAACCCGCCCGTAACGCATAGCCTTTACCCATGTGCTGTTTAAACGAGTAGACTCTGACATTGTGGTTTCTCGAAATCTCCAGCGACCTATCTGCTGAACAGTCATCCACAACAATCAACTCATATCTCAAACAGCTTTTCTGCAAAGTGGCTTTCAAACGCTTTATTACGTTACCTATCGTCGGCTCCTCATTGAATATGGGAATTACAACGGAAAGCAGCATTTCTTTTTTCGGCATTTTAGTAACAAGCTGAACGAAAGAATTTATAAACTTTGGCTGTGAATTCTATCAAGCTCTGGTTAATACAAGAATTAATGTGTAGAACGGAAACGAGTATGCTTGGCAGAACGGAAACAGACAAAACAATATGGTTTTCCATGTGGTTCTTGGGTGCAATAGCCACTTTCGGCGCCGCGTTTTTCCCCATGTTTCACCGTCTAATCGACAGCAGAAACAAGCATTTCCGCCGAGAAGCACAACTCGAAGCACAAATCGCCCAGTGGCTTAATAAACAAGGCAAACAAGCGCCCGCCGCCGCTAGCACCGCGGACATGAACGCGAAAGCATGGGCAGCCTCAATAATCCTCATAATTCCAGCATTCATAATAGCCTACTACTTATCTAAAGACTTGCAGGCACATGAAAAACATCAAGACACGTTTCTCGCAGAAGCTTTCCCACAGCGCATGTTCATGCCGCAGACGATACCGATAAAAAAATATGCCTTAATCACCATAATTACATTGGGCGCAGGCGGAGTTTACTGGCTCTACAAAGTTGTAAACCTGTACAACTCCCATTTCAAAGCACAATGGAAAATAGAGAAAGAAATTGTACGTTTAATGGAGGATAAAACAGTTGTCGAGCACGTGTAAGAAAAAAAGGTTCGTCAGTCACGGCGGAGACGTCTGGGGGTTCAGCAGAAAATACAACATCCCCTTGGAAAAGGTGCTTGACTTCAGCGGTCCCGTCAATTTTCTCGGTCCCTCACCTAAAGCCGTGGAAGCCGTAAAACAAAACGCTCGACTAATCCGCTTCTACCCTGACCCGAACCCTGTGGAGTTACGAACAGAAATCGCTGCCTACGTTGGAAACGGCGTCAAGGCGGAAAACATCATACTCGGCAACGGCTCAATAGAACTAATATACATGCCCACAGAAGTCTTTTCTCGAAACTTTAAAGCCATAATCCCCGTGCCTTCGTTCACTGAATACGAAAAGGCAGTGCTGCGTGTCGGCGGCGAAGTGATTTTCGTGCAGTTACCCAGTAACTTCGCATTGGACACCGCAAGCGTGAAGAAGGCAGTTACGGATGACACGCGGATAATCTACATATGCAACCCGCATAGCCCCTCAGGTACACTTTACAACCGCGAGACACTCTTAGATTTGGTCGAGTTCTGCCACGTAAAAGGCATCATAGTCAGCGTCGACGAGAACTACATCGAATTCAGCAGCAAAAGCCAAACCGCCACTTTAGCAGGCTCCGTGGAAAAATACGAAAACCTCTTCGTCATCAGATCAGTTACCAAATTCTTCGGAATGCCCGGCATACGCTTCGGCTATGGCATAGCCGCGGAAAGCTTCATAGACACATTGCAGGCAGTTCGGCAGCCATGGAGCATCAACGGCTTGGCAGGCTACGCCACTTTAGCAGCCTTCAAAGACACGGACTTCATCGAGAACACCAAGCGCACCATTGCCAGAGAGAAAACAGAATTTGCAGGAAGGCTCAGCGAAATCGGTGGACTGCACGTTTTTCCATCTGAAACCAACTTTTTGCTCGTGAAGATTCTGAAGCCGAAAGTCACTTCCACAGCCTTAAGAGAAGAGCTATCCAGAGAAGGCTTGCTAATCAGAGACTGCAGCACTTTTGTCGGCCTTGACGAAAGCTACTTCAGAGTCACCGTCAGGTCTGCCGAAGACAACCTGAAACTTGTAGAAGCACTGCGAAAAACACTGAAAAAATTTTAGCTGAAAACACCACTTCACAGGGAAGCCGCAACACATTAATCTCTGAACCGCGCTGCTTAAACTGCCAAAAAAGGGAGAAAAACGCTTTTGCAGAAAAGAAGGTACGGCAGAACAAACCTTCAAGTATCCATTATCGGCTTCGGCGGAACATGGATTTCCCAGCTAAACCTCGACGAAGCGAAAAAAGTGGTTCAACGCGCTTTCGAGCGGGGAATAAACTACTTTGACACGGCAAAACTGGACGGAGACAGCGAAGAAAAAATCGGCGCAGCCCTAGAAGACGTAAGAGACCAGTGCATAATAGCTACAAAGACGGGCTCAAGAACAAGACGTGAATCACTAGTGGATGTCCAAAGCAGCCTGCATCGGCTAAGAACGAATAGGCTGGATATAATCCAGCTTCACGGGATAGATGATGAAAAAACCTTAAAGAAGGCAACAGGTGCTGGCGGTTCGCTGGAAACGTGCAAACAGGCAAGAGCAGAGGGATTGGTGGATTTCATTGGCATAACAAGCCACAAACCGCGCGTGCTAGTCAAAGCCATCGAGACAGGGGAATTCGACACAGTGCTTGTACCGCTCAACGTAGTAACACGGCAAGCTCTGGAGGAGCTGGTTCCCCTTGCGAAAGAACAGGATATCGGCGTTGCAGTCATGAAGCCTTTCTCAGCTAAAACCTCTCGAATCGTCACATGCTTGTATAAGCCGTCTCTGTCTTTACTTTCCGATGAACCGGAACTCAAAGCGCTATTAGGCAACGACAACCAAGCGATGGTTCGCAGCGCATTAGAGTTTGTTCTTGCACAGGACGTAGCCACAGTGATTCCCGGCTTAAGTTCAGTAACGGAGGTAGACGTAGCAGCTAAAGCAGGTGAAGACTACAAGCCTTTAACAAGTGAAAAAGAGACGCGCTTCAGAGTGCACTCAGGCATGGGTTGCTGCCGCGACTGCGGATTATGCTTGCCGTGCCCACAGGGGATAGACATAGCCGCCGTCCTTAGGTTTCACGCGCTTTACACAGTCTACGGATTGCCGAATTGGGCAAAAAAGCTGTACGCGAGTCTCGAAGTTAAAGCTGAACGCTGCACAGAGTGCGGTGAATGTGAGCCGAAATGCCCTTACGCACTGCCCATTATCTCCATGCTGGGTAATGCTGAAAAAGATTTGCAGCGCTAATATATAACGAACGCCTCGTCGCGAGATTGATTGTGCAGTGTGGCTTTCAGGTTTTCCTGTTTTGGGCAGCTAAACGCCGCTTTTGGCATCGCACTTTTTTTAAGTGTTTAACTCACATAAGTTACGGGCAAGATGGTGATGGGCTGTGGCGTCTGAGGATGAGCTGAACGCGACGACCTTCCAGACGTACGTGTATCTCGTGAGAGCAGGGAAACCTGTTGGACCAAGAGACGTGATGCGTGGAGCAAACCTCAGTAGCCCAAGCGTTGCATATAGAAACCTGCAGAAGCTCATAGATTTGGGCTTAGTGGTCAAAGATGAATATGGGAATTATGTTGCGAAAGAAAAAATTGGCTTGAAAGGGCATGTGTGGGTGGGTAAAACTCTTATTCCAAGGTTCACTGTCTTCGGGTTCATTTTCCTCGGCGTCTTGATTGCCGAAATAGCAATTTTGGCGCCCCATCTGTTTTTCGGTTCGCCTGTTGAGGGCTCTTTTTGGTTTCTGACGATAGTAACAATAGTTGCTGCATTGATTTTTCTAGTTGAAGGGGTGCGCTTCAGAAAAATAAAGAGCAACGTGGGTAAAGCCCAATGTGTTCCGTGACTGGAACATTTCGTTCCTTGAGTAGAACTAAAAGAGGCTATGTGACTACACTATTTGGTAGTGCGTTATGATGAAAGAGCCGAAGTGGATTCTGACAATTTTCATCTCGTCTTTCTTTCTCATCCAATCCTGTAGCGCGCCTATAGGTTTGCATGCCAATTCTAATTCAAGCAGCAGTGACTGGAAAATGTTTCACCATGACCCTGCACGTAGCGGGTATTCAGCATCAACCGCGCCAAACACAAACCAAACCCTCTGGATCTACAAGGTTGGCGGCGAAGTAAACTCTTCTCCTGCAATTGCAGAAGGTAAAGTGTACGTGGGCTCAAGCGACCACAGCGTGTATTGTTTGGACGCTTTTAACGGCGCTCATATATGGAATTACACAACTGGTGATTCAGTGGAGTCCTCTCCCGCCGTGGCTGATGGCAAAGTCTATGTTGGCTCGAATGACTATAATGTTTATTGTCTGGATGCTTCCAGCGGAATTTTGATATGGAATTACAGCACTGGTGGCGGTGTGGCTTCTTCTCCCACAGTTGTCAATGGCAGAGTGTACGTGGGTTCATATGACCACAATGTTTACTGTCTCGACGCCTCTGATGGGGCGTTAATATGGAATTACGCCACTGGCTATGTTGGTCACGGTGCCGACGTTCATTCATCTCTCGCGGTTGTTGACGGCAAGGTCTATTTAGGCTCCAGCGACCGCCATGTTCACTGTTTAGATGCCTATAGCGGCGCTTCAGTGTGGAAATACAATGTTGGAAACTGGATAGCCTCTTCTCCAGCAGTTGCTAATGGACGAATGTACGTGGGCACAGAAGGCGGCAACGTTTTTTGTTTAGATGCTTCCAATGGCAGCTTCATTTGGAAATACACTACCCCAAGCTGGGTTTATTCTTCTCCCGCTGTTGCCGACGGAAAAGTGTATTTTGGCACTTTCTACAGAAGTGTTTACTGCGTAAATGGTTCTGACGGCGGTCTCCTCTGGGAGTATGTGATTAGCAATTTCAAAGTTGGCGATGGCGTGATGTCGTCGCCTGCTATCGCTGACGGCAAAGTCTACGTGGGTAACCACGACAACAATGTTTACTGTTTAGATGCTTACAGCGGCGCTTTGATATGGCAGTATACGACTGATGGGAAAGTGAAGTCTTCGCCTTCAGTAGCATACGGCAACGTTTATGCCGGCTCGGCTGACGGCAGCATCTATGCTTTTGGGTCTTCAACAACTCCTGTGTCAACTCCGACTGATGCCTCAACCTCGTCTTCACCTCCGCAATCGCCAACACCTTCAGCGTCATCATCCAACGAGGTTTCGCTTCCGCTGTTTACGCTGATTGTAGTTGCGGTAATCGTGGGGATTGCAATTTTAGTGGGTTCATTCTTTTTTTACAAGATAGGGCAAAAAGAGAAGACTCTACAGGGGTAAGGGGCGCTCGCATGCTCAATGGCTCTCTGTTTCTCAGAGAAAGCTAAATAAGACTTGCAAAGAAGAAGGATATTGCGGGGTATACTGATGAGCAAGACGGTCAGTCTACTCGCAGTGCTTGTTATATCAATCTTAGCGTTATCTATAGCTGGAATTCAAGCCGTCAAAGCACAAACTTCACAGGGAAGTCAGCTTACAGTGACAATTTCTCCCTCTGGCTCCACGACGATGGATATGGGGCAAAGAATACAATTTGTTGCCTTCGCAAGCGGCGGAACCCCACCATACAGTTACCAATGGCACTCAAATGGCGATATAATACCCAACGCTACATCGTCAAGTTTCACGTTTGAACCAAACTACCCAGACACATACGAAATTTCAGTAACAGTTAACGACACATTAGACGCTCAGGCAACCTCAAACAAGACATCAGTAATAGTCAACTCTTGGCTCAGCTTAAACATCGAACAAGGAAGTGCAAAGACGCAAGTAGGCAAGCCCGTGCAGTTCACCGCGCAGGTCACTGGTGGAACGCCACCATACACTTTCCAATGGTACTACCGATTATCCCCCAGCGGCGAGAAAATGGCAGGCGCCACTTCGTCGATTTTTGTTTTCACTCCAACTGAGGAAGGCACGTACATCATCGATCTAGTAGTCAAGGATGCCTTAAACGTTCAAACAGATTCAGGTCCGTTGCCGCTGTCGGTTACGCTTCCCTCTGAACCCACGTCTACTTCATCCACCCTGCCTACGCCGACCCTAACGCCTACGCAAACAGCTCCATCTTCGCCGACGCCGACATCAGTTTCCAATCGATCAAACGCTTATCCAGCCAGCACCATAATAATAGTCGTCAGTGTAACCGCAATAGCCGCAATGGTGCTACTGATAGAACAGCGACACCGTCAAACAGAAAAGCCGAAGTCTTCCTTCTCCGCTGTGTGACGCGTCTGAAGAATGGAAGCCGCTTATGCTAACGCGTGAAGCAACTGCACAATGGCAGATTAGCCCTGTTGCAGGCAAATCTTTGTTTCGCTATTTCTTTGCCACATAGAAGCACATTTCGGGTCTGCATGTGTATCGGTAAATGAAGAAAAGCGGGTTCCAAACCCATGTTCTCTTAAGGTGATAGTCCAGTCGCCTGAAAAAGGAGAAGCCTGATTTCTCGAATATGCGTTCTATTTTCTCATGGTTCAAAGGATGATCGTTTCTGTGCCAATAGTCCGACAGAGAATAATCAAAACAAGGAATCTTCAACCCAATTAACCCGAAGTATAACACGTTAATAATCGGGTTAGAATGGAAATAGAGGTTCTTCACTAAATTCGCCAGAACCCCCGATTCGCCTTTCCAGTAGAAAGGAGATGCTTCATGATCCAGATACATCACCCCACCCTTTTTCAAATAAATCACAAGCTTTTGAAGCGCATCCGCGTAGTCGGGCAAATGATGCAGCACGGAATAACAGGCGATCAGGTCAAATTCGCCTTTGTTGAAATCCACCTCTTCTATCGGCAAGTTAACAACAACCAACTGTCCACTATCTAAATACGTTCGGTATTTCTTCCTCAGAATTGCACACATTTCTGGAGAAATGTCAACGGCAGTTACCTTGTAGCCCATGCCGAGTAGTTTGCCAGTCAAGTTTCCAGTGCCCGCGCCAAAATCAAGAGCCACTTTATGACTGTCAACTATTAGCTTATCCACCGTTTTCAGCGTGGAATTTATCCGTTTTTGCTCTTGGCTACCGTAGACTTCGGGATGAAGCAGTTCATAGCAACTTGCTTCTAGCCTGTGCACTACAATGTTGGCTTCATGAACCTTTTCTTGAAGATCCCCGCCTGTTAGCAAGAAGTCTATAGTTCTCATATTTTCAATTTCACACTATTCATGATTAGGCTATAGCATATGCAGCCTTCTATTAATATCAATTAGGGCAAAAGAAATTCAGCGTGCGCCTCAGCAAACCATTACCAGCCTCAAACAATCGTGTTATTCCAAAAATAGATTTGTGCGTATTTTTTCACGTAGTTAAACCGTGGGTCATCGTAAATTATGTCCAGCGCCAAGCCGTGTTCACTAATTAGCTTTTTCATGTTCGCCCCGATTAACTGCACTTTCTCATCTTCAGGCCAGAAACCCCAGATTTTTTCCTCAGTCACGTAATCCGTGCGCCTCATGCCCCATCCGTAGTCTTTCGGAAGGACAAACGCCACTTGCCCTTTAACCTCGTCAGAGGTACCTCGCGGATGACCAAGTGCGTAGTCCCAAAATTGTTTCATGACCGCAAAGTGTTCTTCAATCAAAATACCATAGGTGTTCGTCTCCGGGTAGGTTGGGTAATCGAACACGATGACGTATTTTGCTCCTGCCTGGTAAGCAGTAACCATGTCACTGTAGATTTCGTTCGCCGCTGCCAAGTAAGGCGGATCATGATAAGTCCACGTGATTATGGCGCCCCAGTCTTTATCCTGCACGTTCGCTGCGCCCCT
>JAOZHU010000037.1 GCA_026014705.1 Candidatus Bathyarchaeota archaeon
ATTCAGGAGGAAGCTACTTCGCCGCTTATCAGAAAACCCGTGCTGGTGATTAGGCTTTCCACTGAACGCCCCGAAGCAGCAGAAGCAGGATTTGCCAAAGTTGTTGGCACTGAGAAACACCAAATACTAACAGCCATAAAAACAGCAATAGAAAGCAAGAAGCAACTGCCCGAGAAATCACCATTCGGAGACGGAAACGCAGCACAAAAAACCACACAAACCATCAAAAAAGAACTCTTTTCAGCTACTGCTAGCCTGTCTTAAACCCGTCCACTCAGTCACATATGCAAAAACAAAAGAAACAAGAAAATGTTAATGAAGAGGAAGCTCAAAGGAACGTGCCAACAATCGCACTATCAAACTGTTTATGACCTACTTCATATATACCAAAAAGACCAAATCATCTTTTTCTCGTTTGACTTCTATGTGGGCTATTTGGTTTTTGTCTAATATTTCGTCGCAAATTACTGATTCAAGTCTCCGAGCTATAGAATAATTTATAATTTCATCATCTTCGTAAAGTTTAGCACCCTTCGTCAATTTCATTATTTGCAATGAGTTATCTCTTGAATAATCTGTGGAGCTTTGAATTCCCATTATCTGCTCCAGTTTACTTGAAAGTTTGCACGGGTCCAATTCTGATTGCTTCGTGTTGAGCAATAGGGTATTGGGGTCATCAAAGAAGAACATACGCCCATCTTTGGCTCTTTTAACTTTTTTGTAAACCTTGCCTTTATTCCATTTTTCATTCCACTTCAAGAATGTCGTTATTGGCAGATATTTGTCAAGAATATAGGGCTTGCTTCCAATCATCATTCCTATTGACACATGGCGTGGGGCATAAACGAAATAGATTTCCTTTTCAGGATAAATATTGAACAATAGAGCTGCAGACAATTTCGCATAGTCTCTGCAAACAGCCAGTTTCCTATCAAGAAGAAAATCTATCGAAATGCTTTTGTCAAGAATATGGAGAGCCTCTGATAATGGAATATTTCTGTAGTTAGTAACCATAAAAGCAGTAATAATAAACAATGTTACAGTGACTGTCATGGATATTGCAAATGGCCACCATGCAATTGGGAAGTAGGCGGTGGCTCCAAAAAATACAACGGGTGGGATAGTGGACAGATATGAGTAGTAAAGGAGCGGATATCGTTCAAACCAATAAGTCATCTTGTTATTGTGCCATTCGGATATGTTTGTTAACGTTTCTCTATCCGAAGACCCAGTCAGCCTTTCTGCAAGCTTTCTAATCTTCCTGTTTTTTATCTCCGTTAAACTGGGGCAGACTCCGTCCTCACATGCACGTTTGTACCTTTGCATTGCCTTATCTTCGGTTTTCTTTTTGATAGACATGATGCGCCCTATTCTCACATAGTATGAAAAACGAACTTAAGTATATCGTTAATAATGTCTGCCCGCCGTCGCTGTCTGTTTGTCAATCTGCCACTTGATAGTAGTCTTTCAAATAAACGCTTAGAATTCTACGTCTTCTTGTTGCTGGTTTGCAGAAGCCTTGCATTGACAATATCACCTAAAATCGTTAACCCAGCGTCTTTTACTAACCCCATTTCTTCAAGAGTCTTAACCAGTGCTGGGTCACTGACTTTCTCTTTTCTTGCAATTCTGGAGAAAACATCACGTAGCGTGGAGTCTTCTTTAATTTGCCTAAACGGTTTGCCTGCCATACTCCTAACAAAAAGCGGGTATACTGTCAATGGATTATCTCTAAAAGCTTCGTCTATTCCACTCAAATTGGCGGGGACCACCAAGTTTTCAAAATTGATATCATAGGCTGCAGCCAGTAGAAAACCAATAGCTAAATTCTCACTAAAGTTCCAGATATCTTTGTAGTTTACAACCGAATGCCCTACACTCTTGTAGCACTGACCGTTTTCTGGGAAGATTTGATAATCAACGTGCAAATTTGGCTCGCCTTTTGACATATCGAACCGCACTTGATGAAGGAAAGTCTGACCTCCCTCTCTAAAACCGAGCATAACTAGAGCTCTTTGTCTTTCAGCGTCAAAGTCGTAGCTCGGTTTATTTTCTAATAATAGTGGCGCTCCAAATGCGAGAAACAAAGGCAAGTCAAAGTTGACCCCGTTGACAACTATTCTTTCCTTTATTCCACTTATGAAGGCAAAACAAAACCAAGGTAATGGAGTGTAGTCTCTTAGGTTGACTGGGAGCGGAAGATAACTTGTAAACAAATGGTCATTTTCGATTCGTTGGAACAAGTCGAAGACGCACTCCCAAAGACCTTTACTTCCAACATTGAGGTTTTTCCGTTTGAACTGCCCCAGAGAATTCATGTTGAGAGAAAGGGTTCGGCGGTATTTCAAATCGTACACAAGCAATCCGACTATTACATCGGAGTGCTCTTTTCTCTTGGAAAACACTTTCGGCCCAATTACGAATGCGCTGAAACATATTGCCAAATTCGCTTTTTGGCTTTCCGAAAGAATGGCGCTAATGTCACTAAGGCTAGTTCTTTCCTTCGAAATGAGTCTAAACTCATAGTCTTTTCCTCTTAGAAGTAGAATTCCAGCATCGTAGAATATCTGACATAATTTGGTGGTTAGCATCCCGATGTTCTTTTCTGAGAGAATCCAATTCTTCTCGAAAGACACGATTTTTTTGAAGCCTTTTTGGAAATTTTCCAGCCTATGCTGACTTATTATAAACTCTTTTATTTGACCACTAAACAAGTCTACAATTTCTTTCTGTATGTCAAAGTATCTGTTCGTGTCCTCTACGTATACGAAATCTGAGCCGTCATCTTCTTTGTGAGGGATACTGTGCAAGTGAATAACATACGAGAAAAGCTCTGGCTCTGATGATGATATAACAATTTCTCCAAGCCCTTTTTTTAGGGTTAGCTCAGCTACTTCTGGTGGATTTTCCTTGTTGTTAAAACTTATATTGATTTCTACTATTCTGTAACCTTCACCTTTTAGTCTTTGAAGTCTCTGCAAATCACTTTCGATCAAAGCAGCTCCTGTCCTAAAATTACATTGCGAGTTTGCCACAATTCTTGGTCGCCATTCTCTTTTTTCACTCCTCAAATACCTTGCAAACAGCAAGAGGCCTCTCCGCTGATTAGTGCCTCAACTGTTTGTTTTTGTCCAATTTTAAGCGTTGAATCAACGAAACACAATTTGAATATTTGAAAGGTGGTTATAATCATTTGCTAAACGGTAGTGTTGTAAATTGGTTGGTAAATTTGTATGTTAATTTGTGAATTTGTAAATTTACAAATTTCGTTAAGGTTCATTAAGGCGGTTTTGCCCTGCTGAACAGTGCACATGGAGGTGAAACTCACCACAGCAACACTGAACCACGCATGATGGGCTGTTCTGCAACAGCGCCTTGCACCAGCATATTTGGCGCCTATTAGTGGTTCAATGCAGAAACCTATGGAGGGTAGGTCCGCACAGCCTCTTTCAGAACTATACAAAGCGCCTTTAAATAGGGGGGCTATAGAAAAAAATTCACAACAGCGCACAAAGCTTAGGATATGTACGTGGTTTTCTTAACATCCTGCTTCCGCGACTCCTCAGCCTGCAAAACCCGCTGCTCCTCAATCTTCTGCAACCGCGAAACCATCCGCTCAGCCCTCGCAATATCCTCATCCAAACCCGCCAAATCCACACCCAACCCAAACGCCCCATTCAAAACCTCCAAAACACTCCGAGCAGCCAACGGATCAGGCAAATAACCACGCGTTTCACCCAACAAACACAACGCGTCCATACGCTTAAACCGAGCCAAACCCAAAATCAAACCCGCAGTACCCACAATCGGACTCCCCGAATCACTAACCACCGCACCAGCACCCAACGCCTTCTCAAGCACCCCTTGCCCAGTAGCAGCCACATAAACCTTCGGCTTCCCCTGAGCCTCCACACGGTAACCCCCAATAGTCACAATCGCCACAACACCATGCCGCCTAGCAAAATCCAACATACAATCAGCAATCTCATACTGACCCTCAATAGTCTGCGATTGACTATCACCCGTGAAAAAAATAAAATCACGCCCACCAACAACAGGATTCCGCCAAAAATAAAAAACACCACGCAACAAACGCACACCACCACGCTTATTCACAAGCACAAAATACGGAAAATGCGGCGAATACAAAAACCCAAACCGCTGCGCACCCAACCGCTTCACCAAATAACGAACCGCAATCTTACCCACCAAACCCAAACCCGGCAACCCAGCCACCAAAACAGGCTCCCGAAGCGCAACACTCAAACGCTCCTTAACATAAGTCTCCTTCACGCCGCTTCACACTCCCGCTTCAACGCCAACCGATACCGAAGATACTTATCATCAGGAGAAAACTTCGCCGGATGCGGAACACGCACCGCGCCACCACAAAAAGAACAAACATCCACACGCAACGTATAACGCCCACAACCCACGCACTTCCGCAGCAACCAAACCATACCCACTACTTCTCCCTGCGAAAACTACCCTGCCCACCAGCCGCAACCACATTCTCCACAACACGCTCAGAAACCCGCTGCAACACATCCTCAGCACGCTTATAATTCTCAGCCGCAACCTCAACACTGTACTTAGGCGCAGCAACAACATAAAACCGCACCTCAGCATCCTTCGCCTTCTCAGCCTCAGCCGCACCCAAAAACGCCTCCTGAATCACCCGAACACCATTAGGCTTCATACAACGAACCTCAATCACACCCTTAACCTTCACCAACTTCACACGAATACGCTCAGCCGCAACCTCAGCAAACGCCTTAGCCAAAACCTCAGGCACACCAACCGCCGTTAAAACCTCAGCACCCTCACGCGAAGCCCGCTCAAAACCCTCATACAAACCAAAAGCCTCATCAATCACCTTCCCAGCCTGCGCATAAACCTCATCAACCGACAACCCAACCTTCTCCGCCACACCACGCAACAACGCATCAGCCTTCCGCTCAGTCTTCCAAGACTTAATCTTCTCAATCTTCTCCCGCTTAGTCACACGACGCAACGACAAATCAATATGACCCTTATCCAAATCAACCCGCAAAACCTTCAAAACAAGCTTCTGACCCTCACGCACAAAATCCCGAATATTCCGAATCCAAGAACTAGAAATCTCAGAAACATGCAACAAACCACGCTTACCAAACTCATCCAACTTCACATAAGCACCATAATCAGTAACAGACTCAACCGTAACAATAACCAAATCCCCAACTTCAGGCCACTCAACACTACCCGCAGACATCAACCTCTGCCCTACTCAAACACCGCAGTCTTCTCACCCTTAATCCGAGCCCGACCACCACTCGGCTCAGCCAACACCTCACCACACACGTTACACTTAACCACATTCACAGCATTACTATAAAGCAACTGCTCATTACCACACTTAGCACAACGCACACGAATAAAAGCACTAGAAGGCTTAGGAATCAAATCATTCCACTCACTCACACACACTCGCCTCCCAACTACCCTATAACCAACTTACGCAAACGAATACCATCCTTATGCCGCATATAACCACACACTTTGCATTTAACACGCAAAGTCTGCTTCTTAGTCGTCTTAGCAAACTCATGCTGCAAAGGATACTTCTGCCCACCATAACCCCTCTTCTCACGCTCATGATGACGCTCACCCTTAGCCAAAGCCCTACGCTTACCAGCCTTATACTGACTAACAGCATGCACCTGATGAGCCTTACACTTAGGACAATAAGTCCGCACTTCCTTAGGAACATTCATACCAATTCACATCTAACTTTCCAATACAAAAAACACACGCACTCTTATACTTTTTCCGTTACTCCACCAAAAACACGCAACACCACAACCCCGTTACCCACTGGTGCACTCTCAGCCTCACCAATCCCTCCAAGCATCATCAACAAATACAATTGCACCCACAAAATAAAGCCTAACCCACAAACATAGCTGAAACCCGTATTACCCATCTACCTCAAATTTAAGCGCCACCTACCACATTACGCATCCTTTTTTAAACCGCGCACCCACCGTTATTAACACCATAAAACAAGGTTTGATAACACAGAGTGCAAACCATACGCTCAATCCTAACAAAACACAGCAACACACTATTGAGGCTAACTCCCCTACTGGCTTTTCTAGCCCCAATAATTTTGCTTTACGCGCTGAACCCATCAGACCCACTACTGCACCCAATAGACCCACGCCTAACATTTACCGCACGCGAATCATTTGAAGTAATGTGGAAAGGCAGAACCTTCCAACTGTTCTTCGTGTGGCTAATAGCCCTAGAACTCATTCTCGACTGGGAAAAACTACAGGAAAACAAGCTTGCAAAACTCTTCTCATTCAGAACTATAGCTTTCGCCGTAACACTGCTGCTACCTACACTTTACATGATCACATCTAATTACTATAGACTGAACAGCAACATCGCAGATTTCGCCTTACAGAACAACGTTCACAGGTGGAACCTCATACCTCTTGCCACCGAATACCTTGTTTACGCGGCTCTTTTCTGCGCAATAGTCCTCTTGTGCTTCAGCGTTAAAGGGTTAAAGATTTTCTCCGTACCCCTCTTCTTCCTAACCATTGTAGGCGCATTATACGCTATAGACAACGTTTACCCCTATGGAGAATTCACGCCGTTCCAGCTTCTTGTCCCAACAACCACCATGCTTGCCGCCGCAGTTCTGCAAGCAATGGGTTACCGCACAGACCTCTACATCGCCAACAACATGCCACATCTAACCGCAATCGACCCCAACACACTGAAAAGCGCCACTTTTGATGTAGCTTGGCCCTGCGCAGGAATCGAAAGCCTCCTCATCTTCACCGTCGTAGCATTGCTGTTTCTAAAGAGAATGCCCCTATCTTGGAAGACAAAGGTGGGCTATTTCGCGGTAGGCGCAGTGGTAACGTATTTAGTTAACGTTTTGAGGATAACAGCAATTTTCGTGATTGCCATGAATGGCGATTGGAGACCGTTTCACGATTTATATGGTCCGTTGTATTCGATTGCATGGATAGTGGCTTATCCATTGATAATTCTAGGCAGCCAAAGCTTATGGCGTAAGCTCAAGAAAACTGGAAACGACACAATGCGCTCTACGAGATCTCAACCGCCACAGCCAAACCCTGCTTAACCAGAACCTTCGCGTTCTCCACAGGCAAAGACGCTACGTCTTCAGCCGTGAACGGCCCATAAGGCTTCATGTCTGCGCCAATGATGGCTGGAATAGCCTTAACAAAACGCAAAACAACTCTTTTCCGCGGTTTCGCCACGCTAACTTTTAAGACTTGCCCCATTAGCAAGTTCTGGGCGAATTTCTGGTAGGCTTCCGCGAAAGAAACATAACCTGCACAGATTTCTGTTTCTTCGGCAGTCAACGAATCGGAAGGCATTTTCTGTCCTTCCCCAACTACTTTCACCAGTTTCTTGTACCGTGCCCAAACCAACTCTTGCAACATGCGCTTAACATTTTGCAATTCGCGCTCAAGTAACGCTGCTTTAACGGATTTGCGGTCCAGCATTCGAGTCTCTTCTCTTATGCGCTTCACGTAATCGGCAACTTTCACGTAAAAGTCAGGGAGCAAACGCGCCAGTTCAGCACCTTCAATCTCCTGCTGCCAAGCTGCACAGAGTTCAGCGTACACTTTATGACACATCCTCCGCTCTGCCTTTGCAGATAAGTAGCACAGCCGCTGCTGTTGGCAACTCGACTGCTTGTCGCCTATAAGGACCAAACATGCTTTCACCCAATCGGAATTCTGGCACGTCAGAGACGAATACTTTTACTGTGCCGTCTTTAAAAGCTACTGCCTCTTTAAACGGGTCAAACTCCATTAAGCGCGCAGCAGGGAACTCGATTTTTTTTAAGCCTGTTTTGCCGTGGAGGGTTCCTGCCATGCGTATGAGGCGGTGAATGTCGCTGGTGACGACCGTGTCGATTTTGGCTGACTCCAGATTCTTCACGTGTTCGGCTATTCGTGCCCAAGTTTCGATGCTCACGCCTTTCACGCTGGTCCAGCGGTTTTCCTCTAGACAGCGCTTCAAAATCGCTTCCTTATTTTGCAGTACTGCAGCGTAGCTTCTGACGCCAACATGCCGCAAATCTTCTTTTGCGGCATTGAGGATGAATTTTTGCATACCTCTCTTTAGGCGTTTATTCCAGCCGAAATCATGCAGACCGAAAACATTTGAGGCACCTTTTTTTCGCGTTTTTGCTTTTGTTTTTTCCGTCAATACAGTTAAACCCAGTCCCGAGACGTAATCCACGATTTCCTTGCGCGCTATGGCATCCAATGTTCGAACAGTTTCGTTTTCAACGTGAACGTGGTAACCGCGGTGACCCGAGAAGAATACGTGTAACTCTTTGGGGGAGAAACCGAAGTCTTTTTCTAGCATGTCGATTAGTTTGGCGGTTTCTTCTTTGGCGGAGTTTAAGCATTGATCACAGGGCCATGTTTTCGCGTCGAATTTTTGGCTTCCACAGATGGGACAGTTTTCTGGCGTAATGCCTTTTCCGTTAAACCCGCATTTGCCGCATGTCCATTCATCGTGTATTTTGTTGCAGGAGGTTGGAATGTGGTCGGCATCTATGTCAAAAACTAGATCCGCGCCAAGCCATCCTTTTCTGTCCATTTCGGCTTCGGGGTTTTCGTAGTAAGCGCAAGAGTGATAAATGTCCGAAGGCACAGTTTCGTTTAGAAAAGTCTTGAGCCTGTTAAGGTCTGGAAAGTTTCTGTGTCTTATCATGACTCGTTCTTTGAATAGGAGAAAGGCAAATTCTCTTTGTTTAGCTAAAGTTGGCAGAGGAAGAACCTCTGAAGAGGTTTTGTAGAATTCCGAGAATTTTGTGTATACTACTTCTTGTGAGAACGCCGCCACTGCCTCCGCCTGCCATATATGTATCTTAAGGGTGTTTCCGCAAATTTAACCGTTAAGTTTTAGCCCGTGGTTGGGAATTGTTACGGTGATCGGAAAATGGTCGGGCTGATTTTCTGCGGGATTTACTTGTTTCGTCCAGATGTAGCTGTTTTAAGAATGTAGGATATGTAACTCTGAACTTCAACCAAAGTTAGTTTGGATTTGCCACGTTTTCTGTTGACGAAAAGCATTGGCACTTCCTTGATGCAGAATCCTCTTAAAAGAGCCTGCTTTATGGTTTCGATTTGGATTTCATAGGTATGGCTGTGCAAACTGCCAATGGCTTCCTTTAGAAAGTTTGTGGAATAACAGCGAAAACCGCTGGTGCAATCGTTAAGTTTGAAACCTACGACGGATTTGGCGATGGCGTTTGCGGTGCGGCTGATGATTTTTCGGGTAAATGGCCAGCAAGCTGTTCCGCCGCCTTTGCAGTAGCGGCTACCTATGGCTATTCCGCAACCTTCGTACATAGCGGACAACAGTTGCAGGATTACTTTTGGGTTGTGTGAATAATCTGCGTCCATCGTTATGACATATCGCGGCGTGTTTTTCAGGGATAGGAAAATTTTGAAGCCGTCGGTTATTGCGGTTCCTAGACCGCTTTTTTCTGGTCTGATACAGAGGAGGATGTCGCCGTATTTTTTCTGCAGGTTTTTTACGGTTTCGGCAGTTTTGTCGGGGCTGGAATCGTCTATTACAAGTATGGAGGCGTTTAGGTGGAGGTTCTCGATTTCAACAATTAGTTTTTCGATGTTTTCAGCTTCTCGGTATGTAGGAAGAATCACGCCAACTTCTGAGTTGACGTTCAAATCGCCAATTAACTGGTAAGGCACCAGTGAACCGTTGTGCATTAGTGGTTCTTTACTGTTTGTCAGGTTTTTTGTGCTCATGGTAACCGCCAAAGCGTTTTGATGACTCAACGCCTCTGCTTATACTTATAGTATTTTAGTGGGTGCCGAATTTTGCGGCATAGGTTGTCGCTGTTTGTGCACACGCCGTGAGTCTGCAAGGTGGCGCATTGCGGTGGGGTGTACCGCGTTCGGGAGCCTCTTTCTCCGGCGATGTGTTCAACTTGGTAGCGTGTCAAGCGTTCGTTGTAGTCTGAGAAGCTTTTGAATAGTTCGTTCACTTTTTCAGGGGTCATTCCGATGTTTACGAGGAAAGAAGTTAATGTAAAGCGTCCTATGTGTGAAAGGTGGCGTCCTTTTGAGGCGGCTTCATAGAGAGCGGCTATGCAAGGTGGAAAAGCTGATTGCGTGACTACCTTGGGGAACCCTTCCATTTCTTCTATTCCTAATCTTTCTTTCGCTAGCGCCAGCAGTTGTTGCGCTATCTGGGTTATTTTTTCTGGAAAATTCGGGAGTTCTTTTGTTTCCAGTCTTTTTTCGATGCGTCTTTGAACTTCTTCCTGCAGCAGTCGTGCAACATCATGCTTGTTCAGGTAAACTGTACCGTTGATTAAGATGCGGTTGACGAGTTTCCAGTTTGAGTCCCGTAGGTGCACGGTGTTCCGCAAATAGTCAGCGAAGTTGAGGGCAAATTCAAGAGGAACCGCTGTGCTTCGGTTCAGTTCTATTTTCCAGTTGAAGTCTGCAGCTATTGCTAAAAGTTTTTCTCGGGTTTCAAATTGCATGTCGCTGAAGGCTTGTTTTGCCTCGGCTAGGGCGTAACGTTTCTTGATGAAAGAGTTTTGTGTGGCTATGGCGAGCATGATTGCAACAGGAAAAGAAGGGAGTTCCACGTCATTCTCGCGTTTTGTGCCTACCGAAACAGACAAAATTGCGTTTTTTACTCTTTCTTCGGCGCGGTCGAGGATTGGTGCCATTTCAGTATTTGTCAGTTCTTCGATTTTTAACCCTAGTTTCTTCACGTGCTCTGCGGTTTGTTTCAGGAAAGGGTATTTTGCCAAGTCGTTTTTTGTGAAGCCCAGCATTTCCAGTTGCATACAAGTTTTCACATTATTCGGTTTCGATTCTCGGCGCGAGGAAGAACGTTAGTTTACCCTCTTTTGTCTGCTGAAAATCAATGCGGATAGGCATATCTGATGAGAACTCCAGTGTAGCGATGTCAGACGTGGCTGATGCCGCCTTTATTATTTCAGACAAGTAACTCAAACTGAAAGTTGCCTTCGAGTTCTCTTTTACCTCCAAATCCAGCAGCGCGTCGCTACCCTTTTGAAGCGTTATCATTGCACCCATCAAATCGCCTGCAGCGTTCAAAACCAGTTTCTCCGCGTCCGCTTCCACCCGCACATGATCGCTTACAAGCTGCGCGTCCTCTATTGCTTGGCTCAGTCCCTGCGTTGTGGTTTTGGCTTTCACGTTGAATGTAATTTTTGGCGTGGGCACTTCTTCTTCGGAGGCTTCAAGCGTTGGCATGGTGAAGTTTCGGGTGTATTTGCCTGTGATTTTGATCTCGAGTCGCGCTGTTTTCTCGTCAAGCGCCAACTCCACTGCTTCGTCTTTGCTTGCTCTTTTGAGCAGTTTCAGCAGTTCGCTGATGTTTATGCACATTCGCGTGGGTTCTGCGCATACGTATTCTTCGAAGATTGTTTTAGGCCATTCGAAGTCAATCATGGCAACGCGTGAGGGGTCCATGGCGCGCAGTTTTAGTCCTTCAGGGTCGATTTTGAAGGTGGCTTCGTCTACGAGTATGGAGATGGCGGTTGCCATGTCTCTTAAGAGTTTAGCGTCAGCTACTTTGAGTTTAAACATATCATTTTCCTCTCTGTTAATGCATACACAGTAGAGTTATAAAGATTTACTCACCTATGTGCAGTGCCAACAGATAAAAGTGCTCCTCACAGCCAACAGAAGCATATTGCAGCATCAATTTATCCCGTGAAAATGCGCGATGTATCATTACTGTGTTAGACCACATTAGGAAATCGGTAACAAAACGCCACCAGAGGAACACGAAATCAAGATGGAAGGCTAAAGAAAGTGGCTAACGCTGAGTCGTATACTTCTTGCAGTTTTTCCTGAGTGCAACATTACCTAAGCTTGACCAACGACAGAAGGGTACTATCAGTTTCTTTTGGCGCCGTGCAGTCATAGCGCATTTTTAGTTTGTTTCTGCAGTTTTCAGGCATGGGTTAGAAAACTATATAATCCCTCCAATGATTGTATTTCTCTTGCATCAAGGTAGAACCCGTTAATGAAAATCACCCTTGTCAACCCACCATACCCGCACGTAGGACACCAACATCCACCATTCATCCCCTTAAGCATAGGCTATTTGGGCGCAGTTGCCGAGAAAAACGGACATGAAGTCACAGTCATAGACTGCCAAGCCGAAAAACTCGAACCCGAACACTACCGTAAACGCATCAACCAAACAAACGCCGAAGTAGTCGGCATAACATCTACTACCCTCACCTACAAGTCAGCCCTGAAAATCGCCACCGTAACCAAACAACAACTCCCAAACGCAACCACTATCCTAGGCGGTTGTCACGCCACGTTCTGGGACGAAAACGCCCTGAAAGAGTGCCCGAGCCTAGACGTCATTGTCCGTCGTGAGGGCGAAGTAACTTTCATCGAACTGCTCGAAAAACTCCAGAACAACACCAGTCTAACCAATGTTAGAGGCATAACATACAGGCAAGCCGACGGCGCCATAAGCCGAAACGAAGATAGACCATTCATCCAAAACTTAGATGAACTACCCTTCCCCGCATTCCATCTGTTCCCGCTCAACACATTCCGCAGAGTAGGCAAAATAATCTTCCCATTGCAAACCAGCCGCGGATGCGTATATTGGTGCGACTTCTGCAGTGCCGTGCGCATGTTCGGCAGAGGATACCGCGGCAGAAGCCCAAAGAACGTCGTAGACGAAATCCAATGCCTCCAAGACAAATACGGTGAAAGCCAGTTCGCCTTCTATGACGACGCATTCACGGTGAACACCGAGCGCGTCGAGAAAATCTGCGACGAAATAATCTCGCGAAAACTCAACGTACACTGGGACTGCGAAGCCAGGGTAGACATGGTTAACAAGCAACTATTACAGAAAATGAAGGCGGCAGGTTGCATGGCAGTATGGCTAGGTGTAGAATCAGGAAGCCAACTCATGATAGAAAAAATGCACAAAAAAATAAAACTTGACCAGACGCGTAATGCATTCAAAACCGCACGCGAACTAGGCATAATGACCATCGCGAACGTAGTCCTCGGCTTCCCAGGCGAAACCGAACAAACAGCATGGGAAACAATAAATTTCATCAAAGAACTAAACCCAGGCGACGTAGGCTTTTACATCGCAACACCCTATCCTGGCACACCGCTCTACGAGCAGGTTAAACAAAATGGTTGGCTTAGAAACACCGACTTCAACTACTACGACACCGCTACACCCACGTTCGAGACACCCTACATTACTATGCAGAAACTGCGCGAAATACGCTACAAAGCACTACAACAATTCTACATACGGCCACGGTACGTGCTCGACATGCTCCGCAGAGGCGGAATCTACGGCATATCTGCAGTAAAAACCTCAGCCGCCTACCTACTCAGAGCCCTGCATGTGCGGCTCTCCTAAACTCCTTTTCCTAAATAGTGCCACAGCAGCCAAAACCAAAACAATAGCACTGAGCGAAACCCTAATCGAAGTAAACGTAATCCCAATAGGCGACAAACCCAAAAACAGCCCCGACAAACCCACAATACTGAAACTCAGCGCTACAGACAAAACAACCGTCTCCACCAAATCAAGCTTATTCTCTCTCGATGCAAACAACACACTCACCAAACAGTAACCAGGCACAATAGCCACAAAAACAAACCCAAACACATAACTAAAAGCCGAAAAAACCGAGCCGCTGGGAGTAAAACTAAACAACACTGTTAAAACAGTAAATAGGACAACCGCACCAAACCAGTGAAGAGCCTTCACCTTCAGTCCTTCAATTCACTTTTCAAACCGCAAGTCAACAAAAAAATAGAGAGGAGATTTAAAGGAAGACTTTGAAAATCGGATGCGACTCTTCAAGCGGGCGGATATCCAACTCAGACATCGCAGACGACACGTAAGTGTCAACGATAGCAACAGCAGGAAACACCCAATCAGCTTGTTCCGCAGGTCCAAACATAAGCCAGTTTGCACCCATCACCTGCATTATGGTATTAGTAGCCGTGACACAGCCTTTTCTGAATTCCTTTGCAAAATTAGCCTTAACCCAGCCCATTGTCGTCACAACGTTCCCGGTGCCTAAGCCTGTAGGATGACCAAACTTCTCCTTGATCTTCGGAATCGCCCGCACTGCAGTACCCATGTCCGGCGCAAACGCTGGAATGGCAGTATCAATCAACGGCTTTGTAATTCCAGCCTTGTCAGCCATTGCCAATGCTTCTTCCAGTACCTTCATCTTCCCTTCTAAACTGTTGTCCTTAGGATTATCCGCAAGCACTATAGACATCTTGATTCCGCTTTCCTTAAGCTTCGCCAACTCCACATCAGTAACACCCTTGTACACCGAATTGTACAAACAGTTGTCCTGTAGACCCATCTTCTTAACCATGTCAGCAGCCGCCATACGCGTCCTCGGACTCATTGCATCCAACATCATCGGTGCATCGCTATGTTTAGAAACGAAATCAATGTATTTCCCGAAAGCCTCTTCAGTAGTCCCTACAATGTCGAAAGCAAATGGAACGCCAGTGATGTCACTTAAAGTCTGCATCTTGTTGATTATGTTTTCTGCTTCCTTGGCATCAAAAATTCCTTTGTTCGCATCCTGAACCATCTTCTGACCGAGCCAGAAAATTGACCCGATCAGAACGGTCGGCAGTTCTCCTGGTTGACCGCCTATCTTTACTTTCCCTACTTGATACACGTGCTGTGGCGTATTGAACTTATACATTTTGCCTCATCTAGATTACGAGTTTATTTCTTCTTTGCAGCCATCGCTTTCTTGGCTATCTCGACTCCCTCTTCCTTGTTCTTGCCGAAAAGTGCACCAATAGCCTCAGCATCTTCCTTCTTAACTGCAGCACCGCCCATTAGCAGAATCACCTTCCCCTTCAACCCTGCAATTTTCAGCGCTTCATCCAGCTTCGCCAAATTATTCTTCGCAGGCACCGTGTTGACTGAGATCGCGATTATATCTGCATTGCTTTCTTTTGCTTTGTCCACGAAAACCTGCGGTGCAATGCTTTTACCTGCATCAACAGTCTTGAATCCAGCCCTCTTCAATGCCTTCCGCACTTGCTCTTTAGCTGTATCATGCATGTCAGGTTCAATGTTGCCGATGACAACCGTACCTATTGGATTCGCTGGTTCAGGAGGCTCTTTTTCCATCATAGCTTTAAGGAATGACATTTCAACACCCATTTTTCACTTTAAAGGTTTTTACCCTGCGCTTTTTATACTCGAATTCCATATTTAAACTTTAACTCGAACCCACCACTATTCAAAAATGAACGCACAGGAAGCCCACTAAATGCCCAAGAAACCAAACAAATACCTCCTGCTGCTCCTCGTTTTCATTTTCGCCTTCACATACCGCATGCTGCTGATGCACTGGCAAACCTTCCCACCAGGCGCCGACATCGGACTGCACAACAGCATAATCCACTCAATCACTGAAACTGGAAACACAAATTTCCTGTGGAATTATTACCAAATGGGTGGTGGAGCTTCTCTGACTTTTCCAGGATACCACATCTTTCTATCATACATAATCTCGATTACCGGACTACCTGAATACTTGGCGCATTCACTGGTTGTTTCCTTCTTTTCCTCACTCATCGTGTTCTGTGCCTTCTTGATAACGAGAACGATATGGGCAGAATCTGCCGCCTTAATTGTTGCCTTTTTGGTTGCGATCTCTCGTTTTGATGTTGAAATGTTGCTGTGGGGTGGCTACCCAAACGTAATTACGCTGATGCTTATTCCGCTATCTTTCTATTTGTTCCTTCAGAAAGCCAAGTTTTCTTCAATCCCATTTCTTGCTTCCGCTGGACTGCTGTCAGCAGCAATTTTCCTGACGCATTCGCTCAGTTCTGTCATGTTCGTTGTCATGACTGTTGCAACAATTTTTCTTGTAACACTCTTTTCCAAAAGAGCCAGAGTTCCTAGAACGCGCCTCTTCGTTTGGCTTGCGCCTATTTTTCTAGGAGCGCTCGTTGTTTCTCCTTTTTTGCTGAAAATTGTCCCAGCCTATTTGAGCAGCAGCGGTGACATAGTTACTGGTGGCATGTCAGCGATTAGGTTAGCACTGCTCTCAACTAGAGTGCTTCCTCTGGACCTCGTGTTACCCCTTCTTGTCCTGTTCCCGCTGTTTTTTTTGTTCTCAAGGAAGCAATTCGGAAACTTCTTCGCCGTCCCCGCTTTTCTCTTAGCTGTATGGATTTTGATTCCAACAGTCTTGACTCAAGGCTTCTTGGTTGGGTTATACACAGATTACAATCGTTTCTTGTACTTCGTTGTTTTGCCTGTAATAATCCTAATCGGGATAGCAATTGACCACGGCTCACGCTTTTTCTCGCGCATAATCGATACTTACCGTTCTCTTACACGAACGAATGCGCCAGGCGAAAACCGCGGCAACAAGAAGCTTACACGTTTGGCATCGCTTCTCACTCGAAGGAAACTTTACTCCGTTTTTGTTCTAGGTTTCCTGCTGTTTTCCTTTTCAGCAGTACCGATTTTCTTGACTCCTTGGCAAGGCGCCATCGTATCAAGTTTCTACCAAACTATGAGCGAGCCTAGTTACGAAGCAATGCAGTGGGCTAAGGAGAACACTCCAGTTAATTCGACTTTTGTTTCTGACGCCTATTACGGGTGGTGGTTTTCAGGTTTCGCCCAGCGACCAACTTTCAGCGCAGTTGACCCACAGTATTTAACGCTTACACGAGAGTTTCAACCCGCAAGAACCGCCAAGAGTCTGCTTGACACGGATTACATAATCGATAACGGTTTAATCCAAATTAGAGAAGACGGCGGATACACCGGCAGACATAATCCAATGTTTCTTGCCAAGCTTAATTGGACCTATTTTCCTTATCCCTTTTTCCACTTCAACAGCAAAGAATCAGCTGTCATGGTCAGAGTAGGCGACGCCGTTCAGTCTTATGATCTAACGCAACTTGCCGTGAAAGAAATGCGGTGCGAACAAAACGCGGAGTTTGCGTGCATTTTGGTTAGGAAAGGAAATAGCTTTTTCAATTACACGCAATGTCTCACGGTCTACAAAGGCATAGGGTTTGTGAACATGTCTATAACCGTAAGAAGCGATGTTAAAGGCGTTTGCTTGGACTGGGTTGATTTCCTTGTTCACATTAGAGGCGAGCCTATGGTGGGCGGCAACACGATCGGGTTATTCGATAACGGCGTGAAAGCATTGGGGCAGTTTATATTTGTTGGAAAACAACCTATTGCCACCGTAGTTACTCCTGAAAACCCCAGCGGTTTAATATTGCGCTATGCTTTGGATGGCACATCGTATCAGAAAATACAGCTTTGGGTAGGCGCTTTTTCTGTTACAGATGACTTGAACGTTTACCGCGACCCAGCCGGCAAGGCACGTTTTCTCTGGGGGCTATTGGCGGATAATCTGAATTTGTACCTGAACCATGCAAAGGAAATGCCTGTGGAGGATTTGCCTCTTGATGTATTCGATTATCAAGAAGCCATCGTAAATAATGGAATCTCTTACATTGCTTGCCGTGATCGTGACATAATTCCTAAGTTTGCAAACGACCCAGCCTTTGATTTGGTGTTTATTAATGATGAAGTGGCAATATTTAGAGTTAAACAGCGCTTAAATCAAGTGGAGAGATTACCATAGTCTTGATGCGCATGCTTTCAGACAGAAAATCCCTGGAAATCGTTTTCCTAACAGTGTTCTCCATCGCGTCTTTCGTTCTTTTTTTTAGCCTCTTGTCAGTAAACGGGTTGGTTTTAGGTAACGACCCTGCGGTTCACTTAGGCAGAGCGGAAATGCTCTTGGCGGGTGGACGAATCCCCCTAAGCGACATCGCGTGGCTTCCTCCCCTGTACCACATCGTGCTTGCAACCCTTATCACTTTTACAGGCGCAATGACTGTTGAGCAGATGCTGTTCCTAATGAAAGCTCTGACTGCGTTGATTGATTGGCTTTTGCTGTTCTCAGTGTATCTGGTTGGCGCCAAGTTTCTCGGCAAAAAATATGGGGTTCTTGCCGCGTCGCTGATGCTGCTTAGTTTTCCATTGTATGAAATAAATTTTTGGGGTGGCTACACGGGCATACTCAGCTTGGCGTTTATTAGCTTGCTGTTTTTGTATTTCTCTTTAGGTAAGCGGGATTTTGGGTCTATTTTAGTGACGTTCATTCTCGCGTTTTCTCTGGTATTGTCGCATCAGCTTGCCACGTTCTTGGCGGTTATAATTTTGCCCCTGTTTCTTATCATAATGTTTGCTAAATCCAGAGGGCATTTTTCGAAGGCGTGGCTTGCGGCAATATTAGGCGGCGCATTGGCGTTTTTCATTTACTATTTTCAAGCTATTTGGGCTAATCTTGACGTTTTGATTTCGCATGTTTTCTTCGGCATAAAAACCTATTTGTATCAGGTTCCAAGTGTTAGTGCCCATTCTTTTATGATTAACTTTGGGTTTATCCTCTTTTTTGCTGCGCTTGGAGTTTTTCTCGGCTACTTCAGGCTGAAGAAAGAGAAAAAATTAGGCGGCTATCTGATTTTGTCGTTGAGCTTGTTTATTCCGCTGTTTCTTTCGCAGTCCTATCTCTTTGGTCTTTACTTGCCTTATCAATGGTTCGTTTATTTCTTGATGCCTCCGCTGGTAGTTTTCGCAGCCGTCGCTTTCTCGTTCATTATTGACCTCTTTTTTGACGCCTATCGCAGAATAAAATTTGGGCGGAAAAGACTAATGCAAATAGCTTCTGTTTCTCTTGTTCTCTTGGTTCTCTTCTTGCTGCTTGCGCGCTCGCAGGTTCTAGGTTCGAGAATCAACGAAAGCTTCTATTACTATTCCACAACTGACATGGCTGGGTATAATGCCGCTGTGTGGCTTAGAGAGAATTTTCCTGATGCAGCTAATGTCACGGCCACCGAGAAGCCTGGCTCGTGGTTCGGGTTGTACTCAGGCAAGTTTACAATAGCCGCAACCAATCCTATCATTGACAGAAACATTGTGGCCGAGTCTGTTCTTGATTTGTCTTATGAAATTGAGCATCCGTTAACGATGATAAGGGCTTACTCGGCGAAAGGCAACATTTCTGACGAAAACCACGTTTCTATTAACAATGTTTGGAGGAGAGTTTCATATCTGTCTGCCGCTGGGATTTTTTTGAATTTCACTGAAAACAACCGAGCACATTATTCTGCCCTCTCTAATTTGAACAGGGAAATCATTTTTGAGGAAAAAGGCTATCCGAAAAGGTTCATAATCACTTATTTCAATGACGAAATCGCTTTGACAGAAAGCATCCTCGTTCAAAATGACAGCTACCCTGTGGAAGTCGCTTGGACATTGTCTCCCTTAAGAAGTGAAATTCACGATGTAACCCTTTATGTGAGTTATTTTTTTGATCTCTACTTCAAGTTTGAGAAGGCATATGTTCCAGGCTCTTTGAACGGGGAAAATCCTTGGAGCAAGCCTTCAATTGTTAATGGAAACGAGTGGGCTGTTGTGACTTTCTCAAAAAACAATTTGACCGATAATTACATTGGTGCCTACGATGATACGAATGAAATTGCGTTTGCCCTGAAATTTGCTGATTTACCTGAATGGGGCAATGTGGGCGCATTATCCAGCAGGCAGGTAGATGCTTTCAGATTTGAATACCGCTTTGACAGCATCAGCATTAACCATACAGCCTCATTCGCCTACCAAATCCTCACTTTTTCTAAAAGCAGTTATCCTGATATGCCCCGCTTAGGAGAATTGGAAAACCTGTTTGACTTCAGGTCAGCAACTGCTTTTCACGTGACCACCCGAAACTACGTTGACTACATCAAAGAATTCAACTTGGAGTTTTTAGTATACGACAAAAACAGGTTTGACAGCAAACTCCTCACCTCACCGCTACTACAACTGGTCTATTCAAACGACAAATACGTCGTATGCAGAATTAAAAAGTAGTCTGGCACCCCATTTTGCTCTCGACTTCTTCTAGCGCAGAGCAAGAGCAGAGCACCGCAGCAAAAGTTAAAAAATACAAAAAGGGAATACCAGTAAGTTGGTGTTTTCAGTTTACTGTTCGCGTAGCACTTTTGGCACGTATGCGCAGGCAGGGTCGCTTTCGAAGAGGTCGCCAGTGTAGTATTCGGCGCGTGTTCTGCATCCGCCGCAGATTTCGCGGTATTCGCAAACGCCGCATTTGCCCTTAATGTTGCTTTTATCTCTTAGTTTCAAGTGGAAATCGGAACGCTGCAATTCATCCCATGTAGCCTTCAGTTTCTTGTCCTTTACGTTTCCAAGCCGATAGCCTTCATGGAAACCACAGGACCTGTAGTCGCCGTTTTCGGTTACGCTAACATAGTTTCCGCCGATTGTGCACTTGCCTAGGAAGCCCTTTGTGAACCAGTCCCAAAACTCCGTGGGGTTTCTTTGTTTCACGATTCTTGCATAGAACGGTGCGTAAACGTTTACGTGTACTCTTCCTGCGTATTTGAGTTGTAAATCGTAGATTTCGTTGAACGCGCCTTCGTACTCGTCTGGTGATGGCGCCAAGTCAGGCATGTTTGAGCCTGCGCGTCCAACTGGCACCAAGTTGTGAAACACCACCATGCGGGCTTTGTATTCTTCTGCCAGCTTTATGGGGTGTTCATAATCTTTGATGTTGTATTTGGTCATGGTTGTTACTATGCAGTCTAGAATGCCGTTCTCTGAGAGTTTCTTCATCGCGTATAACGCTTTATCGTAGCTGCCTTTGCCCCGTATCATGTCGTTTGATTCTCGCGTGCCATCTACGCTGACTGCTGTATGCACTTCGTTTCGCACAAGGTTGTTAAGTCGTTTCTCGTCAAAGGCGAAGCCGCTTGTTATTAGACTTACTTCGAACCCCATTTTTTTGGCGTATCCTATAACGTCGAATATGTCTTGTCGGACTAGTGGTTCTCCGCCGCTTATTCCAAACCATGGAGAACCAAAATCGTAAACTTCATCCACAATTTTGCACGCCGTTTTTGTGTCTACTTCGGTGTCTTTGGCGTATTCTGGAGTATAACTGCAGTATGCGCAGTTGCCGACACATCTTCTGGTGCACCGCCAAGTCACCATGTATAACGGCGCTTTATTGGTAGCCATCAAGGTCACAAGCCCAACTAGATAAAATCTTTACGATATAAAATTTCCGATAAAAAAGCCCATTTTGGCGCCTATAGGCATGCGGTGCAAAACAGAGTAAACAACGCGCTATGGTTCAGCGTCTCTTTCAGCAGTTATCTCCGCTGCACAATGCGTTTATGCCTTTCCCACTCTTTAATATTGAAGCCATTTTCATTTTGAGAAAGTCTTATAAACCTACATTTCTAGAGTGAGAACAGATTTCAATATAGGAGTTTGTGCATAAGAATGTCTAAACCAAAAGAATTCTCTTCGATGACTAAAGATAAACTGATGACTTACACTTTCATCGCACTTCTGATACTTGCTGTCGTGTCCTATCTTTCATTCGGCGTGGAATCACTTATCCTAGCTTTGGTTTCAGTTGGAGTTGCCGTTGGCATCGATATTCTGTTTTCGAAGGTCGCCGTAGACAGCCCGTTGAACATAATGTCTGCCGCCGTATTCGGTTTAATCGTAGCCCTTTGCTATACTTTGGGAAAACCAACAATGGCGTCGGTCGAGGTAATGCCACTGATAGCGCCTGGATCATACATCTTTGTGGCATTGATTTCAACAATTGGCATGGTGCTTTTCAAGAAAATCCAAGGTATAGGCGGCAGGAAATTCGTAAACCCCGCTGCAGCAGCGAAACTTGTGGCTATGATTCCGTTCTTGAATACAGTGCTGTTACCAAGCGACCATATGGTGACTGGCAATCTGCAAATGCCTGCATTAGCGGGTCCAATCGGTTATGATGTCATAGGCGGTAACGGTGCGTTTTCATTTGCTGGTTATCTGCAAGCTTGCTTTGCCAGTCCAACTGCAACCACATACTCATCCGTGTACGATTTGATGCTTGTTCAGAAATGGCACGGTTGGGTAGGAGGCATTTCAAGCATCGCGGTTATAATCGTCGGCATCGCACTGTTCGTAATCGCACGCAGATACATCAAATGGCGAATAACAGTATCCTACTTGGCAACCGTTGCATTGTTTGCGTTAGTGTTAGGCTTCGTATATGGCGACGGCGACCCGCTGTTGAGAGCTATCTTTCACCTGTTCATAGGAAGCTCAATATTCTTAGCGTTCTTTATGGCTACTGATCCTGCTACTACACCGCTGACGTATCTGGGACAGGGAATCTTCGGCGTAGGCTTAGGCATATTAACAGTGCTAATTCAGACGTACATGAGCTTCTTCGGCGGTTCAATCCTTGCATTGGTCATAATGAACGTGCTTTCCCCGAAGTTGGACAAAATCGGCAAACTTAAACCGTCAACAGAGACAAAAGAACCGAAACTTCCGAAAGCCAAGCAGTTCACAAGCGTCAAGACCTATGACTGCATCCGCTGTGGCGCCTGCATGCGTGTTTGCTGTCACAAACTGAGCCCGATTCTGATCAAGCAAGCGTTCGACAAACAAGACGTAAACACCATTTCGAAACTTAGCGCTGACTACTGCACAGGATGTGGACACTGCACTTTCGTTTGCCCAGCAAGGATAGACCTGCGTGCCAGCGTACTCAGAGCAAAAGCAATGCTACGTGGCCAATAGGCACTTTCACCCAACTTCCTAACCTTTTCTTTTATTGTGAAAACCAAAGTGGTTTAACGCAAACATTGACAAAACCAGCGTAGTAGCGGTTTGCTTTCTTCCACAATAGCAGCAAACATATTTCAGCATATTTGTAACCTATGACATTGAATGCCCAAGCGGCATTTTCGCATAGTCACAGCGCCCTACGTCGCCTCAAGGCATTAAATTTATAAACTCGCCACAACGTAATAAAGAAATCAGTGATTAAAATTGGCAGAAACAGGGAAATTTAAGATAGCCGATGTTCTCTATGGCCTCGTCATACCAATCCTCGTTGCCTTACTGATTATCATTTTCCCAGCAGTACTTCGCCCAGCGCTTGACAGTTGGTTCCCACCACCAAACATGGAAACAGGCGACCCAGGTTCGTCATATGCCTTTATCACAGTGATTTTCACACATGGCTTTGCTCTGATGGTATGCTTTGCTGTTCCACTTATCTTGGGTTTAATTTGGAACAAGTGGGCCGGCGGCGCCACAGGCTTCATAATGGGCACACTGTACTACGTTGCTTATGCAGGTTATTACACAATGTACAACATCCAAAACTTCCTTGCCTACGTCATCGCTGATCCAACAACAGCCACAGCTAAAACCATGCTTCCAAATCTTTTCGCTGATCCAAGTTTCATCGGAGGCTACATTGTAGGCGGAATACTGATAGGATACATCGCGGGTGCACTGAACAACAAATCCTTCTCGTTTAAGCGGATGCTGGGAGCAAGTTTGACAGCTTCAATAACTGTGGGCATGCTTCAGTTTATCCTGAACTACACAGTTGCGTTTGGAGCATGGATGACCCAAAGTGACCCAGGATTTGCGCTTTTCACTGCATTGCTGCCGATGATTATCCTTGGTATAGTAGGGCCAATAATTGCCAAAGTGTTCACTTGGTACGGACTAATGCCAAGCGGGCACTCCTAAAATCACCCTCCTTTTTTAATTTTCAACCTTAGTCAAGTCAATTATGCGTTAATGGCAACGGTAGTCTGAACTTGGCAAGAACGCTTGGGGGTTACTGGGAAGTTTTGCTGCAATGTTTTCTTGCTATTGTTGCCTAATGATATTGAGTAAATAATGAAGTGCCGGCGACGAAGAAAGGGTGGTTTACTGTTTTTTAGCGAGGTTTTCTGACGCGAACTCCCATGCGATGTTTCCTTTCCAAACATCACCCAACTTTGTTATTCTGATCTCTTTGTCGTCAACTTCAATTAGTCCCTTGTTTCTCAGCCTTTGAATTTGCTGTGGAAAAACGTCTTCGGGTAGTTTTCCGAAGCGCGTCATGAATTCCTTCTTGCTCACCGGCAACCGCAAATACAACCTCGACATTTCCCGCCGCATCATCTCGTCATCAGAAGACTCTGAAAGCCTGCTAATCGGCAGTTTCCCGCTGTTAACGGCTGCCATGTAACCATTAATGTCTTCAATATTCGAGTATGAAAACCGCTGCAGGTAACCCATGAAGCAGCCCGCGCCCGTGGTCAAGATTCCACCCCATGGCCAACCGTTGAGGCAATTCTCTCGCATGTGCCATTCCACTCTTGAAAAACGGTCGTGACCGACCGCTTTGTAGCCCGCATTAGTTAACATGTTGTAAGCTGCCAGGTACATTTGTTTCTCGTATTCCGCATCTCCCTGAGGCGGCGACTTTCCCCTTTTAATCATGGCCTCGAGGGGTGTACCCGGATCCACATGTAGAGAATAAGCATCAATTTCAACATCCAGTTCTATCGCCTTCTTGAGTGTGCTTATCCAGCTTTCCATTGTCTGACCTGGAAGGTTATACATCAAATCCACACAAACGCATAAACCAAGTTTCCGCGCGTGCCGAATGGCTTTTTCCACCTCAGCGGCGCTGTCAGGCAAGCACAACATTTTTCTAAGCTTATCATCGAACGTTTGGGCACCCATATCCATCTGGTAAACGCCGTAAGCGGCAAGTTTGTCGATCTTGTTCAGCGCCAAGGTCTTAGATGAACCTGTGACCTTGATGAAGTATTCTTTGTTGGTAACGAATTTTTCTTTGCAGAAGTCTATAAGGTCAATCATTTGTTCAGCGGAGAGAACGCTTGGTGTTCCGCCTCCCAGCACTATCTCGTCGAAAATGCTTGTCTTTACGTACTTCGTGTTGGCGTACATGTTTAACTCTTTTTTTAGGGTATCTAAGTACGGTTCTATGCGCACTTTTGCCGTAGCGGTTGTAGGAAAATAGCAGAAAGCGCACCTTGAATCGCAGACTGAAATCCACGGCTGCAGCTCCATCAACCTGCCTGATGTGTTTTCAGTTGACAGGAAATCCATAAACGCCGTGTAAGTTTCAGGTTTTATGTCTGGGTAATCCCTGTAAGTGTAGGGCGGCCAGTTTTCTCTTGAAGCGTAAATGTCTGATTTGTTCTGCGCAGCAACAAGATTCTTCATTTGCGACTTCCTCAATTGCAGTTTTCAAAACCGTTTAATAACAGATAAAGCTTACGTTTAACGCTCGCTACCTAGAAAAAAGTGATTGCCCTTCAGTTTCGCCATGCTGCCAACGTCATGGGTGAGGAGGATACGCATTCGAGACCGAATCACTTCATCATTAATCCTCAGCGCGGAGGCAGCCTCAACAAAAACTTAAATCTACCTCAACCAGTTGTTAAATTAAGAATGCAGGTGAAATTAAAACTGAGCGCGTTGGGGGCTTGCACACGAAAAAAGCTCTTGGGATAGTTCTCACTTTGCTGCTCATATCCTCAGCAGTTGTGACAGGCACCGTGAAACCCGATGCGTTCACGGCGCCAGCGACGATTTATATTCGACCTGACGGTTCGGTTTCCCCTGCAACAGCGCCCATCCAACGTGCGGGCGATACCTACACTTTGGCAAATGAAATTTACTCTCCATTTGTGCTAGACGAGAGTGCCATCGTGGTGGAGCGAGCGAATATTGTGTTGGACGGCGCAGAATATTCCCTTACAGGAATCGGGCATGGTCAGGGAATAAATGTGTCCCGCGTAAGCAACGTGACAATACAGAATCTGGAAATCAAGAGGTTTGGCGTTGGAATTATCATTTCGGAGTCTGCAAACAACACAATTTTCAGAAATGTCCTAACTGAAAACGATGTCGGCATCGGTTTATGGCAAGTTTCAAATAACAAGATTTCTGGGAACATAATTATCGCGAATAACGGCACGGGCATCGCTGTGTCTGGCAATGGTGCCGCGAACAGCATTGTTGGCAACTTCGTAGCAAACAACAAAGTTGGCATAGGATTTGGTTATGGTTCTCTGAACATTGTTGCTGAAAACTACATTGCCAATAATGAAGAAGGCGTTTACTTCGGTGGTAATCCTCCCTTCGCCGGCGCTTCGAACAACACTTTTTACCGCAACAGTTTCATAAACAACACAAAACAAGTTAACGACTACCACTGGACCACTAGCTTCTCTGCGCCTTCTATGAATATTTGGGATAAGAGCAGCGCAGGCAATTACTGGAGCGACTACAAAAACAGATACCCAAATGCGAAGGAGTTGAACAGTTCAGGTGTATGGAACACCCCGTACGTTCTCGACCAGTACAATAAAGATAACTATCCACTCGTGGGTAACCCTCTCTCCGCTCCAGCAGATATTGTGCCTCCCGCGGTGTCCATACTCTCTCCTGAAAACAAATCATATGCCGCGGACAGCATCGCTCTAACTTGCGCAGTGAATGAAACAGTCTTTCGGATGGCTTACAGCATAGATGGGAAATCAAACGTAGCCATTGCAGGCAACACAACGCTGCCAGTTTTGTCCGAAGGTTCACACAATATAGTAGTCTACGCAATTGATTCTTTCGGGAATGTAGGCGCCTCTGCCGCAGTTTTTTTCACAATTGACCTGTCTCCGCCGCACATTTTGATACTGTCTCCGCAGAACAAAACATATGACACAACTGATATCCCCTTAACTTTTGAAATTAATGAGCCAATTTCAGGAGTAGCATACAGTCTTAACGGACAAGCAGAAGTAATTATCTCTGGAAACGCTACTCTCGCAGTGTTGCCTGAAGGTTCGCATCACGTAGTTGTTTACGCGAATGATACCGCTGGGAACTCTGGAGTCTCCGAAGTGGTATACTTTAGCGTAGCGCCTTTTCCAGTAATACTGGTCGCTGCTGTAGTTGCAATAGTGGTCATAGTCGGTGCGGTTGCCTTGATTTACGTCAAGAAACCAAAAAAAAACACGTTAGAAATGAAACATTAACAGCCACCATTAAGTTTTGCCGGAAAGCTAACGTTTCCTTCATCACCACTTCACTAAAGAACGCGGCATTACTGTTTTTGACCTGTTAAATAATTGACCATTCAAACTGATAACTACTTGGTTGGCGATGGCATCATTCAATGGCGGAGCAAACCTATTTCTTGCACAAGCTTTCCGGAATGTACATGCACGCCGGGTCAGATTCATATATGTCGCCCGTGTAAGCGTAAGCTCTGTTTCTGCAGCCTCCGCATATATCGCGGTACTCGCAGACTCCGCACTTTCCTTTCAGAATGCTTCTGTCTCTGAAGCTGGTGTAATATTCGGACTTCTGCACTTCTTCCCAAGTCTTTCTGAGGCTTTTTTCTCGTATGTTTCCAAGCTGCATGGGTTCTGAAGGTTGCAGATCAGTGTAGAAACAAGGTATCAAATCACCGTTTTCAGTCACGCTTATATAGCCGCCAAAGGCAAAATAGGTGCATTTCCCATGAAATTTATGTTCGTACCACTCCTGAAAATTCGGCGGGTTCCTCTGTTTGACGACACGCGCGAAATGCGGGCAATGCACGTGAATCTCAAATTTGTCCTCGTATTTCTGAGTTAAATCCCATATGTGGTTCAGAGTCCACTCGTATTGTTCGGGAGTAGGCGCTAAATCCATTGTTTCTTTGGCTCTTCCGCTTGGAACTAAATGGTTGAACCAGACAAAATTAGCATGGTACTCCTCAGCCAATTCCGCCACGTGATCCAAATGCTTGTAGTTGACGGTGGTAATTGCTGCTGCTAATCCGTTCAGAATTTTCCCCTTTGAAAGCTTCTGAATGGCGGCCAGTGCTTTTTTATACGAGCCTTTGCCGCGCAGCATATCGTTTATTTCTTCGGGACCATCTATACTTATAGATGTCCAAACTTGATTCTTTACCAAGTTATCGTAGATTTCTCCATCCACAAAACAGCCATTAGTTAGCAAACATACATTGAGACCTAGGCTTTTAGCGTAGCCAACTATCTCGAATATATCATTCCTCATTAGAGGTTCGCCCCCTTTTATGCCGAACCACTTGACGCCGAAGCTGTGAACTTCATCCACTAAACGCAAGGCTTCTTGCGTTGTCAACTCTCTGGGGGCGTTTGCGCCTGTGGCGTCAACATTGCAGTATCTACAACGGGCGTTGCAGGCTCCTGTAGCCCTCCAAGAAGTCATAAGCAAGGGACCTTTATTTACCAAGCAAAATTCACCTTCAAATTCTCGCTGTTTGTTTTCCTCATGTACCTTAAATTTCTCGCGTCCTAAAAAAGATTATGCGTTATTCCCTGCTAACTGTTTCAGTTCTTTTGTAAGCACTTCGGAATTTCAACTGGTTTATGCAACTTGCCAATTTCCGTAATGTTTATAGTAAATTAAGCCTATTTGATGATGGCGAAAAGATGTCCAACCTGAACCATCTTTCTATCTATCAATTTCAAAAGCTGAAAAAGCCGAAGCGCCTAAAGCCATTTTTTGTCGTAGTCACCTTGATAGTGCTTCTTGCAGCATCGGTGTCTATTGCACTTTTTATTCTCAGCAACAGCTTTTGGAAGCCTGAGGTCGCCCCGGCCGATTATTTACTCCAATACGAGTGGCCCCAGTTTCAAGGTGACTCGTCATTCACGCGTTTCTCCGCTGGCCCAGCGCCAGACACACCTGATATCCTGTGGAAAACAAACATAACAGGCATACAAAGCTATGTCGCAGCGTTTAACGGCAAAATCTTCGTCACCACAAAAACAGCGGTTTTTGCTCTCGACAGAGAAACAGGCAGCATCTTGTGGAACACCACTGCGCCTGCCCCTGGACCTTGGCCCGCAGTTTACAAAATCGATGAAACCCATCTCGTCATAGGCAACAGCAGCCTCGACATAGACACTGGTCGCATAATATGGACCAGTGACAGCTTTTCTGCTACTCCACGTCCCCTTTTCGCCGCAAATGTTTACAGCCCCGAGGAAAGAATGTTTTATACTAAAGTCAATTCCCATGTTCAAGCATGGGACTTCTCTGACCCTGAAAACCCGCCGAAACTGGCATGGGAAACCTATGTTTCTGGCAGTGGCTTCGTTGGCTCTGGGGTGCAGTACGGCGACGGCAAAGTGTTTCCAGGCTCATTTGAACCCCACCAAATGGCACTTGACGCCAAAACGGGTAAAGTTCTCTGGGACACCGAGACAAAATGTGCCATGCTTTTCTCAGGTTCCTATTACGAGGGGCGTTTCTTTAGAGGTGGCTCCCATGATAACACATTGTACTGCTTTAATGCGACGACCGGCAAAATTCTCTGGACGTTTAACCCGAATACGGAAGATGGCTATTTCTGTATTGGCACAGCAACTGCCTACGGAATGGTCTACGCGCTCAACAGAGATGGGTATCTCTATGCTCTTGATGCGGACAATGGCGATTTAGTGTGGAAATACAAGGGACCCGGGCTGTTAATGTTCCCAGGGAACCCCACGGTTGCCGACGGGAAAGTTTATGCCACAACAGGCCAAACTGCATCGTATACTGGCGTGCAGGGAGAATCTGAATTCGCGTGCTTTGACGCTTACACGGGACACGTTCTATGGAAACTCCCAATAGAAGCGTTTGCACCGAGAGAGTCGGTAGCCATTGCATACGGCAACTTGTATCTCATTCCCGGTGATGTGACAACGGCTGTTGACACAACATCAGGCGAAGAGTACGCTACATTGAATCAGGTGTGGGCTATAGGACCTAGCGTGTGGCCCATGTGGCGGCGAGATGCAGCCCATTCTGCGAGCGGCGTTTCTGGTCCTACATACCTGACTTTGCGCTGGAAATTCACCACTAACGGTGCAGTTGTGTCCTCGCCGTCAATCGTCGATGGAATTGCCTATTTTGGGTCACAAGACAAGAACATATACGCTATCAGTGCACGTGATGGGCGTTTCATCTGGAAGTTTGCCACTCAGGGGCGTATTGAGTCTTCGCCTGCTGTGGTGAATGGAAAAGTGTACACTGGGGCGGATGATGGTTACGTTTACTGTCTGGACGCTTACAGAGGCAACCTCTTATGGAAAACTTTTGCCGGCGGTGATATTTCGGCTAGCTTTGGCTCTGCTGTTATGCTGAGGTCTTCACCCGCTGTTGTTGAAGGCAGAGTCTACGTGGGGTCGCTGGACACTAATCTATACTGCTTAGACGCTGATGAAGGCGATGTAAAGTGGACTTTCAAAACTGAAGGATACATTACGTCCTCCCCAGCTGTCGCTGATGGTGCAGTTTACGTTATCTCACAGGAGCCTGCGTCGGGCGCCCTCTACAAACTCGACGCCATTACGGGCGATTGTATCTGGAAAACTGAACTTCCGTATCAGATAGTATTCACGGGAGGAACAGACATTCATTCGTCTCCAACAGTAGCCGAAGGCATAATTTTTGCAGCTACTAACGCTATGGAATACTATGGGATAGACGCGGCTACAGGCAAAATCAAATGGACGTACAGTGACCCCTCAGCACAGGAGTTCATTGTCTGTTCTCCTATCTATAATGACGGCAAGGTTTTTTTAATCGACAAATTCTCAATAGTATGCGTCAACGCTGAGAGCGGTCGCACTGTGTGGTCGACTTATCTTGGCGATGAGCTTTATGTTTCACCTTCTTATGCTGGTGGAAAGCTATACGTGGTAACTGATCAGCGTTCTATTCATGTCATAAACGCCACGAACGGCGAGAAGTTGTCGCGTTTTGAAACTGGCTCTAATAGTTGGTCTGCTCCCACAATATACGCGGGGAAGTTGTATGTGGGCAATAACGACTGGAATGTTTACTGCCTCGCAGATCCCGCTGCCTTGGATAGCTACGTCACTGTGGAATTAGCTGCTTCTGAGGTTGTTTTAGGTGAATCAATTAGGGGTTCTGGTAATCTTGTGCCGGGAATAGCAGGTGCTTCTGTGTTAGTGTCTTTTGTTAGACCCAATGGCACAGTGGTTGATCTGCAAGTAGCAGTTTCTAATAAGGGTGCCTTCAATTTTGCCTATAAGCCTGATGTTTTGGGGAATTGGACTGTTGTTGCCCAGTGGCAGTCAAACAAGGATTACTACGCTTCATCATACAGTGCCCCCACATCTCTCGAGGTTACTGAAGCTGCCCATGATAAGGTGCCTGTTGAATACACTTACGCTGTGGTTGCTGTTTTGGTTGTGCTGATGATCATGTTGCTTGGGTATGCTTACGTGAAGCGAGGAGAAGGGTGAAGCTTTTCCTCTTTTGTTTTTTTGAGTCATGTTGTTGGGGTTTTCTCTTCTTTGCTGATTGGTGCTATTTTTCGGAAGCCCGAAGAAAACCAGTGAGGCAGTCTAATTCGCCATAGCAAATGATTTAATGCTGCACGTGCCATGATTTGGCTGTAAAAATCCCTTTTCACTGTTTTGCGTAGGAAATAGGCTGGAGAGAAAAAGCTGTTGTAAAATTTTCCCCGCATGTCGTCAATTTTCTGCGGTGGCAGCAAAGTGTTTTTAAAGACAGGCGATTGTTCGTCGAAGCGGCTCCAATCAGAGGAAATTTCCCAGTCTAATTCCTTCAACTTGTCATATAATTCGGTGCCTGGATACGGTATTGCTTGGCAAACATAAACGTAGTCCGGTCCCGTTTTCTTAATGAAATTGAAAGTTTGCTTCAGCATGTCTGGTGTTTCGCCCGGGTACCCGACAACCACTGATATGGCGACTGATATTCCTGCGTCCTTCGCCATTTTGATGCCCTTTGCGTTTTGCTCGACTGTGGTGCCTTTCTTCATGGCGTCAAGCATTTTTTGGCTGCCTGATTCCACTCCGAAGTGTATGAGTTGGCAGTTTGCGCCTCTCATTTTCGCCAAAATTTCAGGGGATATTCTGTCCACTCTTGTTCTGCAATCCCATGGCAAATCAAAGTTTCTTTTTTTCATCTCGTCGCAGATTGCGTATGCGCGTTTAACGTCAAACGTGAAGGTGTCATCGTAAAAAGCGAAGACATCCGCGCCATGTACATCTCTTAACCACTCTAGTTCGTCAATTACTTTTTCGGGGCTTCTTGTTCTGAATCGTTTTCCGCACATCTTGGAGGCAAGGCAGAAGGTGCATTGAAAGGGACATCCTCTGCTTGTTATTATAGGCAAGTACATTTTTCCCGAAATCCTGTACTTGCTTAAGTCAAAATGTCCGTACGCTGGATGAGGTAACTCATCCAAGTTTTGAATGAAGGCTCTGTCCTTGTTGCGGATGATTTTGCTGTTTTTCCTGAAGGTTATTCCGTCAACTTCTGGAAGGCTGTCGAAACAATCTTTGGAAACCAAGTCTGCGATTTCCAGCAGGGTTTTTTCGCCTTCGCCTCTGACTATGATGTCGATTTGAGGTGACTCATTTAGAGTTTGCTCATCCAGGACCGTGACGTGAGGTCCGCCGATGAGGGTTAGGCAGTTTGGGGCTGCTTCGCGGGCTGTTTTCACTATCTCGATGGCAGGGATGTAGGTGAGGGTAGAGGATGTGACGCCGACGATGTCCGGCTTGTTCTTGCTGATTTCTGTTTTTAATTGGTCTCTTGTGTGTCTATGTGCTTGGCAGTCGATGACGTTTACGGAGTACTGGTTTTTCTCCAGAACAGCCGCTAGATATCCAATACCGAGTGGAATGAAAAGCGCTGGCGGAGCCCCAGCAGGAGACGGCGGGTTAATGAGGGTTACATGCGCTTTCAAACTGTTTCCTCTAACCTCTGATTAATCAGTGAGAAGAGGTGGCGCCAATTATTATTATGTGTTTTGTAGTTAAACTGAAACTGGCGGCTCGTACTAAAACTCGCAGTTGCGCGGGGGTAACGTAACCTTTTTTTATGTTAAACCCTCATTAGCGATTCATTGAACTGTGGTACTCCAAGGGAAACGGTGTTTATGCTTGCGGATTTAGCTTTAATGGAAGGGAAGATTTTGACCATGAACCCGTCGCAGCCTTGCGCTGAAGCAGTCGCCATAAAGCGCGATAAGATAATCAAGGTTGGCGCCAACGAGGAAATCGTTCAGCTTGTTGGGAGAAAAACGCGGGTAATCCGTTTAGACGGGAAAACCGTTGTGCCGGGTTTTATCGACACGCATATTCACGTTGCTGATTTTGGTCGCCTCTTAACTTGGGTTGATTTGCGCGGTGCGAAGTCAATTCGAGAAATGCAGACTCGAATTCTGGAGCATGCCCGAGCAGTACCTGCCAAGAGATGGATCATTGGTCGCGGTTGGGACCAAAACTGTTTTGCTGAGTTACGTTTACCGACACGTTATGATTTGGACGAGGCTTCTCCAGACAATCCCGTTGTTCTTTATCACGAAAACGGGAAGCTCTGCGTCGTGAACAGCAAAGCGTTGGAGATAGCGGGCATTAATGTGGATACTCGCAATCCACCGGACGGCGTGATTGACAAGCAAGCAGCAGACGAGCCTACGGGTGTTTTGCGAAATGCAGCCACTAATCTAATATGGCGCGTTGTTCCAGCACCCAGTGAAGACGAGCTTGCAGATGCTGCTGCTCGGGCATGTAAAAAAGTTGCAGAGGCTGGAGTGACCACCGTTCACTGGATGGTTTTATACCCAGCCGAGCTGTCGGTAATTCACAAACTTTACAAAGCAGGCAAGCTACCGTTCAGGGTTTACGTGATTGTCCCTTCGCAGCTTTTCGATGATTTGGCAGTTTCAACGTTGTCTAGTGAGTTAGGCAATGCGTTTATGAAAGTTGGTGGGGTGGAGATTTCTGCAGATGGGTATTTGGCTGCGAGGACAGCGGCGCTTTCTAAGCCTTACGGTGATTGCCCAAGTTCAAGCGGGCAACTGCTTTGTTCCATAGATGAAATGCATACGCTATCTGCTAAAATTCGCGGCGCCAACCTTCAGTTGGTTATACATGCTGTGGGCGACAGGGCTGTTGATGCAGCGCTGACTGTGATTGAGAGTCCCTCAGAGGGATTTGTGAAGAATGACCCGCGTATTCGCATTGAGCAAGCCGCTGTTCTCAACCAAGAGTTAATAGCTCGCATGGCAAATCAGAAAGTTGTCGTATCTGTGCAACCCTGTGTCGTTGGTTCGGAATTTTCAGTGTGGTCAGCTACTGAGCGGTTGGGCATGGAGAGGGCGCGTTGGCTTTTTCCGTTGAAAACTTTGCTCAAAACAGGTGTAAAAGTTGTTGCTGGTTCCGATTGCCCCATGGAGCCGTTAAGCCCGCTGGGAGGTATTCAAGCCGCTGTGGCAAGAGAGTTTTTCCCCGAGGAGGGAGTTACGGTGGATGAGGCTTTGCGGATGTACACGGTTGATGCAGCTTACGCATCGTTTGAAGAAACTGTTAAGGGATCAATCGAAGTTGGCAAGTTAGCTGACATTGCGGTTTTATCTTGCGATCCGCATGATGTTCCGCCAAACGAGATAGGTCAGATTAGCGTGGATTTGACGGTAGTGGGGGGGAGAGTCGTTTATTCCAAGCGCTGATTTGCCCTCTTGCGGTCGTTTGTTTTTCGCGCATGGTAAATTTGTGTGTAATGTGAATTCTGAAGAACTTGGCGTAGGTTGCTTTTTCTCGAAAACTAGTCTGCCCTCTCGATGGGTTGTTGCTGGTTCTTGTTCTCCTCTCCGTGACTCAATTCAGCTTCAGTCTTTGCGTTGAACCAGAGGTTTTCAAAGTAGCTGTTGGCCATATCTACTATGAATTGGTTGTTTGAGCGTAACCAGAGCATCTTGTTTATGTTGCTTTCTTGAGTGGTGGAGATTAAAGCTGTTTTTTTGTCGAATATCATCAGTTCAACCGAGACAGGGCTTTTAACGTACTTGAAGTCGATATACTTCAGCTTTGGCCGAAAGGCGGGTGCAAAAACTTCGGGATGGGCTGCCACAATGTTCAACAATTCTTCTTCTGCGATTATTCGCATTTTTATATTTCGTTCTATGACTTCTTTGAGGCTCCATTCAGCGTAATGCTGTGACCATTGAATGAATTTGCCTGCTGGAAAAGTCAAATCAATGCTTTTTTTTGCGTTAAGATATTCCTGAGTGATTCTAAACTGTTTTGGTCCTCCTGAAGGAATCAGCGTGATTTGCTGGTCTTCTATTTTCAGAGAAGTTTTGTTTTGATGTCTTTGAAGGATTTCTCTTGCTTTTTTGTTCAGTTCTTTGTTTTCTTCTTCCTTTCGCCGAAGCAATATTGCTATGGCTTCTTTCATCGGAATTGCTTTGAAGGCTCTCGGTGAAGTTATTGCTTCTTCCACCATGCCTTTCTTGAGCAGTTTCGGCATTATTTGATAGACAACTTCTCGAGCTACCCCTGAGGACACCGCGATTTCTTTCGCTGTCATGGTTCCCAGTTGAGACAGGGTGAGGAAGACTTTGGCTTCACTTAGGGTTAACCCTAAGCTGTTCAAAATGGAAACGTCTTCTCCATGGCTTCTCGGCAACCTTCATTTCCACCTATAGTATGCAGTAGCTAAACTATTGAATTAACTTTTCAGTTGTTAACTTGTATCGAATCTTGCACGTTTCGAAGAGGGTTTCATTCTCTATTTAGAAAGTAGTGTGTGTTCTATTAAATGTTCTGATTTCAACTAGAGTTGTAAGTAGAGACGTAACTTACAAAGTTTTATCAGATTGCTGTCAACACTAATTATTTTTAGTACAGTAGAAGGAGAAAAAGAGGACGATGACTGACAGCAATGCCCAATTAGCTGATGCTTTTGATTTGCTTCCATCGTTTACTATTTCAGCAACGTTTGCTGCTGTACGTTGGTTGACGGCAATAAGTAAAGAACAAGCGTCCTCTGTTTTGATTTCAACCAGTAGGCAAATCCAGCATGGTAGAAAAAGGGCTGAAAAGGCTCCCGGGCGGGAAAAAGCCGCAGTAATAGCTGTTGCGAAAGGGTTTCCTTCTCCCTTTTCTCCTTTTATTGCACCTGCCCAGAGCCTCAGCAAACCCTCATTTTTTGCTAGATCTTGCCAAGCAGTTAGTCGGGTGTGCTTTTGTTTTTTTCGCTGAAGTTGAAAGATTGTTTGTCAACTTTCAATATTGTGGCCGGAGAGAAAGGTTCAAGTTTGATTTATGAGTATACTTCTAATTAGGAGAGAATAGCGGGTTTGTTTGAAACAGCAGATGAACAACTTGTTTCTGGGCGTTCTCAACGTAGCACTGGTAAGAGACAGAAAACTGTGACTCGGACTTTTCGCATCAGGACGGCTTGGGATGAACTTCTCAGAGATGAAGCCGAGAAGCAAGGGGTAAGCGTGAACGTCTTGGTGAACTTGATTTTTCGAAGGTATGCGCTTTTTGACAGGTGGGTTCGAGGTTACAACGCGATCACTTTAAACCAACAGGTATTCCGCGAGCTCATAGACCGCCTCTCAGAGGAGAAACTTGTTTCTGCTGGTGAAAAAAGCGGTCCGGTAGATGTTCAAAACACCTTAGACATCATGGGACTCCCTTCCAGCTATGACTCATTCACCTACTTGGTGTCAAAGCATTTAGGCGGTTCCGACTGCGCAATGTGGTTCACCTGTTGCCACCACTCGCAAGATAACAGTGACGTTTTTCATTTGCAGCACAATTTTGGGCGCGGCTGGAGCATTTTTCTGCAGAGTTATTTTCTCTCTTATTTAAAGAACTTGAAAGTTAACTGTGAGACAAAGATTTACGACTTTGCAGTGAATCTGAAAGTTAATCGCCCGCGGTAGCTTCCATCTGGGCAGCATCTTCAGGTTCCTCTCATGTTTGGACTAAACCATCACATCCAAGGATAGGAGTACAACATGGGCGAAATGTTGGTGGTGTTACACTGGTTCATCTTTCAGTTTCTGTCAGAAATGGCTTAACCTATGGCCAGCTTTCTGGCATAATTCGCAAATGTTCCAAATTATGTTTCCGATGTGATCCGCCAGTACCTCGTATTCTTCGATTTTCTCAAGAGTGAACCTGTTCTCGCGGGGGTCGTTTATCTGAATCAGCCCGATTGTCTTGCCGTTTGCGTGCATTGGGACTAGTGCGACTGATTCGTACCCGTAATTGTGACATGTGTTGCGCGTTCTACCGATTTCTTGTCGTTCCTTCTCGGTTAAGCTGCTGAGAAGTTTGGTGGTGCTGTTCGTCCAGAAACTTCCGCTCTTGGTGAAACAGGGAATTTCGGGGTTGCATCTGTTTCTGAGTATGTTTCCACACATGCATTCAAGAAATGGCGTGCCGTCAGCGTCTAAAACAAGGTCGCCTTTTTCATTCTTTATGCTCAAGGAGTTTTCTTTTAGAATAAAAAACTCTGGGAATCCCATGTGGAGGTAATAGGGGAAATCACCGTCTTTGTTCAGTCTCATGGCGATGCTTTGACATTCAGAAAAACCAAAAACTTCCCTCAGCACTTCTTTCATGAAAGCCTTGATTGCTGGCTCTATTGATTTTTTCGTCACTTTCCTTCTCTTCTATGTTTCCACTGGTTTAAGTCAACTGTATAGGCAAATAAATTAAATGTTTGCGGTTGAGTGCACAATAGTGCATTGCATACGTCATACTTATTTTTTCATCGCTCACAAAAATAGCACCATTAGCGCATTCTACGCGCTATTAAAAAACTATAGGAGAAAGAAAATACTTGAAAATTTCAAAAAGCAGAAAACCAACCACTATGATTGCTACAATTTTGACATTAGCTATAGCTGCTACATTGGTTGCCTTGCCTACTGCTAGCGCACATTACCCTGCATGGGAAATCCCCACGTATGCCTATATCAGCGCTTCACCTTCAGTCGTCGGCGTAAACCAAGCCGTTCTAGTCGTCATGTGGCTCAACGAGTTTCCACCAACAGCAGTCGGCGGGTACGGCGATAGATGGGACGGCTTCAAAGTGGAAATCACTAAGCCAGATGGTTCCATGGAAACCTTGGGGCCATTCACATCTGACCCCGTGGGCTCGTACTATGCAAGTTACACGCCTTCACAGGTCGGCACCTACAAATTCGTGTTCAAATTTCCAGGCGACAAAATAACTGGGCTTCCCACGCCGCCAGCAGGCGCACGCAGCATGGAATTCGTCAACGACACATACTTAGCAAGCGAAAGCGAGCCTGTATACGTTGCTGTTCAGCAGGACGCAATACAACCGTACCAAGAAACTCCTCTTCCGCAGGGCTATTGGACTAGACCGATATATGGTGCTAACAGACAATGGTCACAAATCGCAGGGAACTGGCTGGGCGGAGACGCTCATCCAAACAGAATCAACAATTACAGTGAAGGCCCAGAAAGTGCTCACATACTGTGGACGCGACCATACTGGGCTGGAGGCGTAATGGACGGACGATTCGGCGACCTCGGCTACTACAATTCACTGTCTTACGAACATTTCTGGCGCATCCAACCCATAATCATCAACGGCATACTTTACTACAATGTGCAAACGCCGCCAAGGTACGGCTGGTACGCCGTTGACTTGTACACAGGCGAAACAAAATATTTCGTCAACACAACTGGACCAGCGACAACCACTGAAGGAATCCTTGGCAACTTTGACTATTCAGGCGGTCTCCCAGTCGGAGAAATAGCTTTCGGCCAGATATACGCATATGAGTCGCCAAACCAGCACGGAGGCTTCCCCTACCTATGGAGCACTGTTGGCCCAGGTCAGACTACTACTACGTATGCCCAGTCAACTTCTGTATGGATGATGTTTGACGCTTTCACTGGAAACTACATTTGCAGCATTGCTAACACGACACAGACTGAACGGAGAGGTACTAGGACAATAACTACAGGCGCCACCGGTACAGGCGTATATGGCTTAGACGGAAGCATACTGCGCTACAACATCGTCAACTTGGGCACAACAACCCCAGCGTACTACTTGCAAGTGTGGAACACCAGCAGAGCCATATGGTACGAAGCCTCTTGGCTATCAAACGAGTACTGGATGTGGCGACCTGACTTTAATAAAACATACGATGGGCGAAACGGCTTCTCATTAAACGCCTCAATTCCTGCGGTGCAAGGTGCTATCCGCGAAGTTGTTGAGGGCAAACACATAATTGGCGGAACCACAGGCTTCAACGATGAACGAGGCGTGCAGCAGGGTAACTTGTGGGCTTTAAGCCTCAAACAAGGACAAGAAGGGACACTGCTGTGGAACATAACTTTCACGCCGCCAAAGCAATGGCAAATCTCAGGCAGCACAGCCACCAGAGGCGCAGTTAGCCTAGTTGCAGTTAACTCTGAAAACGGTGTATTCTACTTCAAAGAAGGCGCAACCAGAAAATACTACGTATACAGCCTTGACACTGGACAAATGCTGTGGGAAAGCAAGTCTGAAGCACAGTGGAACTTCTATGACCTCAACAGCGTCATCTACCGCGGCAAACTATTGACATACGGCTACGGCGGAATACTGATGGCTTATGAAGTTAAAACTGGCAAAGTCTTGTGGAACTGGACAAGCGGCACCGTGGGCTTCGAAGGCTACTACGAAAACACTCCGCTCGTCTTGGGCTGCATTGCTAACGGAAAAATTTACTTGTATTCCAGTGAACACTCGCCGTCGGAACCACTAAGACGCGACGCTCAAATATGGTGCATAGACACCGAAAATGGACAGCTGCTCTGGAAAATACAGAGCTGGCCAAACGCCATGATAATCGCCGACGGACGCATTATAACGCTTGACTTGTTCGACAACATGATATACTGCTTCGGCAAGGGACCCAGCGCTACCACAGTCACTGCTTCGCCAAAGATATCAGTACATGGCACAAGCGTACTAATCGAAGGCACAGTCACAGACGATTCGCCCTCCGGCAGACATAACGGCGCAGGCAGCTTAGACTTCACACTAAAAGGTACACCTGCAATAGCCGACGAAGACCAAGAAGAATGGATGGAGTACTTATTCCAGCAGAGACCCTGCCCAGCAAACGCGAAAGGCGTTGAAGTCACGTTAGACGCACTTGACCCCAACGGCAACTTTGTACACATCGGCACCGTCACCAGCGACATGAGCGGCATGTACAGCTTGATGTTCACTCCCGAAGTCCCAGGCAAATACACAATAATTGCCACGTTCGCAGGCTCCAAATCCTACGGTCCATCATACGCGGAAACAGCAATAGGCGTAGACGAGGCTCCGCCAGCATCGCCGCCACCAGAGTACCCGCAGCCAATCGACCCCACGATGACCATCCTCGCCGTCGGCATCGCCATAATACTAGTGGTCATAATTGTTGGCGTACTACTGCTTAGGAAGAAGTAGCCAGCGGAGCAATGGAATAAAACTGCACTTCCCCCCTTTTTTAGTCACACACAAACGTTTAGGAGAAATTTGGGGCTGAATGGGCTCTGAGCGGAGAAAACAACTAACAGCAGCAACTAGCAGCTGTTGTTCAAAGGAAATGCGTTTTCTCTCTTTCTCCTTCCTTAACCTCCGCCCAAAGCCTCAGCAAACCCCAGAGAACGCGTTTTCCTGTACTTTGGTGTTGGTTATTGAAGTCATATTATCATGTTCTGATTTCAATCATGCCTAGTTTGTTGTCCAACGCGGTGAAAAAAACTGTCCCGTGCGCTTGAAGTAATTCAGTGTACAATTTTGCTGGATTGCTATCCGCATTGAAATCTTTGCTGTTGTAGGAGCATATTGCTATTATCGGGAGGTCCAGTTTGCGATGCAACGTTTTTTCGTAGCTGAGGAGATCGTCTATCAGGTTATTCTTAAAAAAACACGACATTTCCCCAGTTACCCTCAAACCAAAAAAAGTCTTAGATGCTTTTTGATATTCTTGTTTCCAGAAGGCGAGTGTTTTTTCTATATCGAATTTTCCATTGCAAACATACACTTCACTGTAGTTTAGAATTTGAAGCGCACCTGTCTTCTCGTGTTTGTCAACATCTATTCCGTGTTCTTTCATGGCAATTCTAATGTCGGCAGGCGTTTCTTCGCTTGCCACGTAAATGACTGCTTCGTGGTTGTTTAATCCTGTGTTCAAATAGGTAAAGAGAACTTGATGTTTAGCGTCTATCGAATCGTAGACCAGTATCGCATGGTTTGTCGGTTTTAGTTTTTGTACTTGCTCCAAGATTCTCGGGGATAGTGTTTTCTCGGCAATTTTTTGGTGGATGGTGGAGTTCTGCCAGAGAGATTCAAAGCTCCTGTGAAGGGTTGCTACTAGACTATGGTTGTTTGTCCACAAGCAAGGGTAATCGGCAATATTGCCTTCTGTGTTGGTCGATATTAGAGCCTCTTTAAAGTCAGAAACTAGAAAATTGCTAAGCGGGACATCAGCATAGCGTACTTCAACGGAACCCCTTGCAGAGAGGCAGTTTTCAATTATTGCTGGGTCGCTTTCGTTGTAGCTCTGCAAATCGGACACTATTCGCAGTTTCACTCCGCGCTGAGTCGCTTGTTTCAGTTCTGGTTCACTAGCGTGAAGGCATTGCATCAATTTGTTCCTTCCGTAGACTGCCTTGAGTTCCGTATCACTGTTCTGAATCATGCTAACAGCTTTACCCAGTATCTGCTGCCTTTTGGATAGCAACAAGAAATTTGTTTGTTCGTCCTGTTTTATCTGTTGCTCACTGTTAGCTGTGAAATGTTGTTTCAGTTCCTTTTTTTTGGCTTCAAGCGTTCTTATTCTCCTGCTTGCCTTTTCTTGCTCTTGCTTAATCAGCATATCAAATGCTTGATCGATAGACACCGCTTTGATTTTGACCGGAGCGCCAATTGTTTTTTCAATAAGCCCTAATGATTCCAGTTTCGGCAAACTCCGGTACACATCTTCCTTCCTGACTTGGGAAGAAGCGGAAATCTGCGAAACGGATGCAATGTGACATTTAACGGAGGCGAGATATATTCTAGCCTGTACGTTAGTTAAGCCAAACTCGGCCAAAACTTGAAATATGTCATCTGAATTAGGCAACTGGTAATCTCCAAGGGTTTTCGCGCTTATTTTGTCAAGTTTTGACTGTGAGGTAACAGTCACGTACTCTTTTAAAAAACTTGCGCTATAAAGAGATGTCTTTATTGCATGTAAATTTCAGGAAAAGGAGAAAAAAGAAATGAATGACAAATGTAAATCAAGAGCTACGTTGATTGTTTTGTTTCTGACACTGACTATCGCCGCTCCATTGGCTCTACCACTAGCTAGTGCACACACACCTCCATGGAAAATTCCAACATGGTGCTACATCGGTGTTGTTCCACAAACTATAGGTGTTAATCAGGAAGCGACAATTGTCTTTTGGCTCAACGAGTACCCGCCAACGGCACAAGGGGGGTATGGCGACAGGTGGACTTTCACTGTGGAAGTGACCAAGCCAGACGGTTCCAAAGAAAACCTAGGACCGTATACATCTGACCCTGTAGGAAGTGGATGGACTTCATACACGCCAACTCAAGTTGGCACATATACTTTCGTCGCCAAGTTTCCAGGAAAAGTATTGACAGGTGAGCCAAGACCTCCAATTATAGAGTCGGCTTATGTATCAAGATATCAATACGTCAACGACACCTACGTAGCGAGCACAAGCGACCCATTTGCGTTAACGGTACAGCAAGACCCAATTCCAAAGTACGCTGAGACCCCGCTTCCAACAGGATACTGGACTCGCCCCATACACGGCGCCAACAGAGAATGGTATCAAGTTGCAGGGAATTGGCTGGGCGGTGCAGCTCAACAGCATGGCTCAACTACAAATTTTGCATATGGTGAAGGACCAGAGAGCGCCCACATATTGTGGACGCGTCCGTATTGGTCTGGCGGCGTCATGGACACACGAACGGGCAGCATAGGCTATTACACAGGATTGTCATACGAGGGCTTTGGTAGTCCAGATTTCATTATAGAAGGGAAAATTTGGTATGATGTGCGAACGCCTCCAAGATATGGGTACTACTGCATTGATTTATACACAGGCGAAATAATTTACTTCCGCAATACTACTGGACCAGTAAGAGAGACTGCATACATTACAAATGCTTCAGGAGTGATAACAGGCACAGGTTTTGATCAATCAGGAGCTATCTCAGACGGAGTGTTATCATTCGCTCAAATCTACAATTATGAATCACCAAACCAGCACGGAGGCTTCCCGTACTTGTGGAGCACTTCCACTGGAAAGACCAACACATGGGACATGTACGATGCATACAGTGGAAACTACATCTGCAGCATTAACAACACTAATCTGGCCACGGGCACAAACGTCTATGGCAAAGACGGAAGCATACTCTACTATAACATTGCTAATCTGGGAACTACGGCAGCTCCCAAGTACTATTTGCGCGTGTGGAATACAAGCCAAGCCATATGGTACAGAAACATCTACCAGACCAACCAATACTGGATGTGGCGCCCCTACCTTGGCTATACATTCGACGGCAGAAACGGTTACTCATTGAACGCATCCATACCCGCAGTACAGGGCACAATCCGTGCAGTGCGTGAAGATCAATACATCATCGGCGGAACCACAGGCAGCAACAACGAGCAGGGTGTCACTCAAGGCAATCTGTGGGCACTGAACCTGAAACCCGCAGCAGACGGATCAATCACCCCGACACTGCTTTGGAATATAACATTCACGCCACCATCTAGTGCAGGCAACTTGACAGTCAGCATGGGGACGGTGGATCCAGAAAACGGCATGTTTTACTTTACGGAAACAAAAACTAGAAGACGCTGGGGCTACAGTCTTGCCACGGGGCAACAAATCTGGGAAAGCCCTTCAGAACCGCAATTTAACTTCTATGGCATGAGCAACTTCATTTACCAAGGCAAATACTTCGGACTTGGCTATAGCGGCGTACTGATTGCTTATAATGCTACGACAGGAAAAATCATATACAATTGGACAGCACCTGACGAAGGCTTGGGCGAAACATGGTATCCAAACACGCCACTGTCGATGGGTGTAATTGCAGACGGCAAAATCTACTTGTACTCCACTGAGCACTCGCCTACCATGCCATTAAGACGCGATGCAAACATATGGTGCCTAGATGCGGAAACAGGAACCTTGCTATGGAAGATACAGGCATGGCCAAGTGCTCTCAGAATCGCAGATGGACGCTTGGTATACTTTGACATATTTGATAACCAAATCTACTGCCTCGGCAAAGGACAAAGCGCCACAACAGTTTCAGCACCGCAAACCTTCATAACACAAGGACAAAGCGTAATGATAACAGGCACAGTTACAGATCAATCTCCATCTGGCAGACACAATGCAGCAGGCAGCTTGGACTTCACACTTAAGGGAACCCCCGCAATATCTGATGAAGACATGGAAGCATGGATGGAGTATCTATTCCAGCAGCGACCCATACCCGCAAACGCGAAAGGCGTTGACGTGACACTGGACACGATTGACCCCAACGGCAACTTCATACACATCGGCACCGTCACAAGCGACGTCACCGGCACTTACGGATGCTTATTCACTCCAGAAGTACCAGGCACATACAAGATAATC
>JAOZHU010000009.1 GCA_026014705.1 Candidatus Bathyarchaeota archaeon
TCACTCCTTCGGCGGTGCAGTTGCTGTCAGTTGCCCAATTAAGCAAAGTCCAACTTTGCATGTTGGAAGTTCCCATAAACTCAACTTCGCTGGTGTACTCGCTTGGGATGACTATTCCCTCAATTCTTGTCTGATTACTTAGAGCTAAACTCGAATCGTCTATCCTGAGATAAGCATTCAGAGAAGCGGGAACCGTTACCTCCGCATAGTAGTCTACTTCGAGGTAATCAGTTTGGTCAACAACAGTGTATGCGCCCCATGAGTATGTTCCTGAAAGCGTTGTAGCAACGGATGTCAAGTTGCCCGAGTTAGCTACATTCGTGGCTATTACGCTTCGCTGCGAACCATCTGACCTTCGAATTAGAACGTCAACATCACAGTGTGCAACTGGAACAACTGGATTAATGACAACAGCCGAGCAGACCCAATTTGCCGCCAAGCTTGTGGACCAACTCATAGCAACTGTCCCCGAGGTGACGTTAAGTCTATCGCTACCTCTACCCTTGAACAGATATGTCTCTTTAGTCCATCTGCTGTTTTGTCCACCACCTTCAGTGATCGTCCAATTGGTGGTGGGTTTTAATGCAAAGGCGCGTACACCCCAAGGATCACTAGCACCCATAGTGTAGCTGCCTCCTGAAATGGTTCCAGCGGAAGCAATGGTTGCAATTTGAAGTTGAACACAGCCATCTGAGCCGGCGGATGTCGTGAATTCCGACGTTGCTTCTGTCCAGTCACCACCTGTCTCTCCAGTAAAACTGTCGACAGCGTTATCGTCATTTACAAAGACGAAAGAAACTGCAAGCCTGTCAGAGCCACTGGTCGTTACCGACCGCGCATTAATTGTTGAGGATGAGCCGCTACCAAAACTTCCGCCTTCAGTGAAGCTTGACAAAGCCACGTTTCTGAAAGAATACATTCTCGCAATCTTGCAACTAGACCCGCCGATGATAACCGTTATTGTTCCAGACTCCGACCCTGTAGCAAACTTGTAATAAATCCACTGTCTGCCAGTTCCAGTAGAGTCAGGTCCATGAAGCAAAGTGAAACCCGACGGGGTGGTTGGAGTGTTAGAAGTATCTCTCACAGTAACTTGAAGCAGAATTAGATCGTTTGCTTGAAGACCAGAGGGATAGCTTGGCGTTGGGTTTCCAGTGGTTCCTGAACCTGCTCCCGCGGATTTAAATGCAACTTGCCTATCGCCAGCTACGTGACCAAAAACAGCTCTCCCTGTGCCAGTTGCAGATACCTCAACAGAAGGCGCTGACGAAGAACCAGTCGCCGTCGCCGAAGTTTGAATGGGCGCATTCGGATCAACGTTTGCATATGTGGTTGCGCCGCAAACATACAATGTAGGAGATGAAAAAGTAACTGCTATCGGTTGCGTTCCAGACTGCGGGTTAACCAACCTGAAAACGTAGGTTCTAACTTGTGGATTTGAAGACGAATAGAGCGCAGTGGTTACCTGAGTAAGCGCCACACCCCCATAAGTGATACTGGAGACTGTTGCGGGAGTATCTGTTGCAGAGTGAACGCTTACTGCGACAACCAACAGACGATTGTTTGCTGCGCCTGTGGTATGTGCCCACATGACAGAAGACGCAAGCGAGGTAGCTTCCACAGAAGACGCGCTGTCAAATGCAACTTCAGTTGCAGGTGGGTCTTGCCATGCTCGATAGTTCACCGTCCATGTACTTTCTGGAATAGAGGAAATCCCTTGAAGACGGTAAACTGATTTCCCCAACATCACTCTTGAACTGCTCATTTGCGCCGTGAGAGTGAGTCCCGAAGCATCAGCAGCATCCGTCTTGAACACGTAATAAGGTGTCCCGCCGATGGTTGTTGTTTCTTGGTGGGCATAAAACGTTTGTATAGATGTGCCCGAAACGTAACTTCTGAAAACCATTCGGACGCCGTTATCAGACTGCAAGTCACTTAACAAACCCGAAACAAGCGAAGTTGAACCTAAGTTGAATTCGCTGGCGTTATAGTTTTGGGCAATTGTTCTGAAGACGTTCTCAGTTAAAGTGTCACTGATTCCATCAGGCCCAAACTGCTGCGCAGTGAAATTACTTTGTACGCCTACGTTCACGGTGCTGCTGTCTACGTAGTCTGCTGCTGGTAAAACGCTGGTGGTGTTCCACATGAACGAGGCAGTGATGCGGCTGAACGAGGCAGCGGCAACCATTATGCCCCGCGTATCCGTAACCTGAACCATATAATCAGACGCGTCAATACCCATGCCAGTGGGAATACCAATCACGTACGTGCCGTTGGCGAAAACTGTAAACTCACCACTTGGCTCTTCAAAACCCCATGACGCATTTGGTTGCAGGTAACGGTAAAACTTGAAGTTCGCCCTGCCCAAATTGATTAATGGTTCACTTCCATCCTTGAGCACGGTTAGGCATGCTTGATTGAGGGAAGAAGAGTTTGAAACTTGCACGTCCATGCGGCACGAGGTCTTGTAGCTCATGCCTGAAATGCCTAAACCCGGCAAACTGTAATCGACCACGGCTTCTCCTGCGCTGTAGCTGGCGTTCGTGAACCAGTTCGCGCTCAAATCTAAAGAAACCAAAGTGAAAACTGCTCCCCACTCAGGCTTAATGTCAGCTAAGCTGCCTAAACTGTCTCGTAGATATGTCGTGGTAAGGCTTTTTGCGTATGCAGAGTCTCCAGTAACCTGCAAAACTGAGCCATAGTAACCCACCGTGAAACCCAGAACCTTGTCCAAAGCCAAGTTAGTCTCATCCACCGCAGTTAACACTTGAGGCTGCTCTTGACTGGCGCTCTGGCGAAGCGTGGCGTAAGTCGTTATAACCGTGCCCACCAGCACAACAGCAACCAGCAAAGCCGCAATAATCGAAAATTGACCCTTGCTGTTCACTTTTTAGCCGCCTCCAACCAACCCAAGCTGCAAAACAACAAGCCTAGAAGATTCAGAAGCCGAATAAACAGAAGGATAACGATTAGGCTTAAAATACGAAAGAAGACTAATAGCGGTAACACGAATATCAGGCGTTCGCGTTAAGCCCAACGCCAAAAACGAGCCAGTAATATCTGCAGAGTTAACAAAAACATGATTGTATATCGCGCCTGGCAAATAATTTCCGACTTGATCAAAGACATAAAGTCCCACCTGAAGATTGTATGCGGACTGTATGGATGTTGATAAAGCCCTCGTGGAAGTCTGAGATCGAGACGGATAAATACCGTAATAGCTACAATCGCCCACAACAGAATTTGACAAATAAACCACAGGAAACGAACTCTTAATATCAGTTGTGTCATACGAATAGGATTGATTCGCTATTCCTCTGAGAAACGCGTTAAGTCCAGCTTGACTAACTTGCCTCATGCCATATATGCCCCAATCATTTTGTGTACTGTTAAAGGTCGCAGTGTTTGAAACATAATAAAATGGATACCCTACAATGCTAGCCCATGTCCAGTTGTAAACTCGCACTTTATGCCCCAGAGTATAAGTGTAATTGGCATAAGAGCTACGTGCAGCGTCGTATCCAATGGTTGTGTAGTATCCTGCTGGTATTGGCACGGCTTCTCCGCACGTATTAATAACAACCGCGTTTTGCAGAGTTTCACCTTGGAGTGATGTTCCGTTTAATATCTGCCCAAGCTGCGCCGTGTTTTGCACAATTATGGTTTTCACGAAATACTGCGAGAGAAGAGTATACAAATCCTCAGCCAAACTATGCGCTGTGTAGCCTGTAATCCACCAGCCGTTCGCGTCGCTGCAGTTCAGTATGTACAATGTGCTGTTAATTTTTTCCGGAGTAAAAGTGAAAGTCGCATTAGACGAAGTCACATAATACGAGGAAGCATCTGAGGAGACGCCTAAGCTTTCCGCGTTCGAAATACTGTAAACAGGAGCATAAAGCTGAACAATGCCCTGAGCGTTGCCCACCTCGTAAACCGTAAGATTATACACCACATCAGGCGGCAGAGAAGCCGAAAGAGCCACTTGAAGCCCGCTCAAAAGTGTGGCATTATCTGAAAAAACGATATCGCCCAATTCATGGTTTGAATCCAGCATCTGCAGCGTCGTCAACGCCAAACGCCGAAGGTTCACAGGTGACGCTTGCCGCGGCTCAGGCAAAACCGCAAACGAAGAAGCCACAATAAATGCCCCAGCAAGAATGATTATCACCAGCAGAATCTCAACTGAACGCATCATACTTTAGCCGACCACCTGAACACCGCCAAGGCTCCACAATGAAAGCTTCACCTGATACGCTACGCCGTTGATTAGCACTTGCCGCATATCAGTCGTCACCCATTCTTGTGCAATAGGGTCTCCGCCGAAAACAACGGGAAAAGCCAAAGAGCCAACCCCCCAAGGCATCACCGCAACGCCGCCCGAAGTGCCGTTCCCATAGCAATAGGCAACAACCAGAACACCTGCTTTATCAAGCGGAAGCGTAACAAACGGTGGGGCTGAACCAGAAATAACGGTCCCGGCAGGATTCTCCAGCGGCAACGTCTTCAACGTGGAATCTTCATCCCAAAAAACAAACGACAAATTATAAGTCAACGGTTCATTGTCAGTTCCGCCAGAAAAGTCGTAACTATGCGCCAGCATCACTTGACGCGCTGATAAAGACTTAACAAGAGAAACCAGCTGTGCACTGCTGGAAGGCGCAGGCGTGTAGAAACCAACGCCAGTAACGCCGCCAACATGCGCGTAAGCCATGAAAACGTAAGTGAGGGTTTCGTTCGGCGCGAAACCTGAGAACGAGACTGAAACAGAACCCGCGGCATCGGTGCTAACTGTGCCAGTTTGGCTTGCCAAATATTCAGGGTGAGCCCCACTCAGCGAGACAGACATAAGGCAATAATTTACCGTGGCTTTTGCAAGCGGAAAACCAACACCCCTAGCATTAACCGTCAGCGACAACGGATTACTGCTGTTTTCAGTTATTGAAACCGTCACAACAGGCGTCAGCGTCAACTGAAAGCCATATGCCCCGTATAGCCCAAGCATTTTCAACGCTGAAGAATAATTAACAACAGAGTCCATGGGCACCAGCAGGGAATTGCCCAAACCCACAGCCATGTTACTGTAAGCGAGACCTTCATAAAGGACAGGTTTTCCAGTTGACGAGTTTAAGCGCATGAGTGAAGAAGAATTAATCACGTACTGAGCGAAACTTGTATCACGCAGCCCAAAAACGGCTGGCTCACCCTCCAACGGGAAACCTTCATTCAGCAGCATTGTATCTAACAAGTCGCTGCATTTAGCCGCTGATGCACTGTGCTGCTGATAAATCGTCGCGGTCTGAATCGTCTGGTTAAAAAGGCTAATGAAAAGCAGAACAGCCGCTAACAAGATGGTAACCGAAACCAAGTGGTCTAAAGTTGCACCCGCCAAGCTATCCCATCTCCTCATCAAAAAAATAAAGCTCAATCCTTTCGTCGCTGACCTTCTCAACATGCAGATAAGCTTTAGTTGAATTGCTCATGAAAGCTGAATCCTGCCACACCGCATTCTGACCAAGCTTTACCGCTGTAGTAACTGACAATGGAGCACCCTTAAGCGCAAGAGTTAATTCCAAAACAGTGGAACCCTCATTATAAGTGCCCGTTACAGTGTACGCGTAGCCGTCTATGAAAAGCGGAACATCCAGCGTCTTGTTGACATTGCCCGTGCCTATTTTTTCATTGTTCATGAATGCCGCTGATTGCTGAATTGAACTACCCAAGTGGCTCGCCGTTTCTTGCAGAGCAAGGGTTCGACGAGAGTCCACCCAGTTGTTCATTATGATGCTGGCTGCCCACGGCAATAGGAAAATCTGTGAAATCAAAAGTGGAAGCAGAATGACGTATTCAATAGTTACGTGCGCCACCTCTTATCCTCCATAAGGCTTAAGTGTGTAACCCAAGCGAAACTTGTACCTCCCCGGAATAAAACTCCACAACCGTGTTAGGAGAAAAGGTAAGGGTACTAGGCACAGCGAGATTGAAGAAATCCTGAGTGAAACCCTCAGAGGCAGAAGTAAAGGCAATGCTCATTTTCACCTGAGTGACGTTGCTCTGGGTAATTTTGGTGACACCGTTTCCTGAAAGCGTAATAGACTGAGAACGGTACAGATTCGACCCGCTATTGAGAACTGGAAGATAAAACTTAACATAAGTTGTCCCGCCCACAGTTGAGCGCAGCATTCTCACTGACGGCGCAACCACAACTCGCGTATAACTGCCATCGACCATAGGCAGTTTTTCCACAGCAAACACGTGAGTTACAGGCGCTGACGAACCGCCCAACAGAAATGAACTGTTAGATGGATAGATTCGCTCGAAGTAGTTATTGCCATATGTAATCTCGCTTACGGGCATGTTATACAAAACAATACCCGTAGTCATTGTGTAATTAGCAGGCGAACCTGACACAGGCGTAACTTCAAAGGTATAGTTCAGAACAGCAGGTTCAAAACGTACATTTCCATATCTGCTTGAGTAACGCACTGTCTGCGCGCGGCCAACAGTCCACGCGACATCATCAACCTGCAGCCCCGTTGTAAGCATAAACTCTTTGGCGGCGCTGTACTCATTCTCGGCAAGGCTGGTACCCAAAAAATTGTTTGCGTAACTAATCGTCACCATCAGTAACGCGACAATAACTCCAGTTATTATAACAGTTGAAATCGCTGGGCTGATAGCATGCGTATCTTTGCTTAAACTTCGGCGTCTAACCCGCGTATGTTTTCCTCCTTTAGCCGAATTTAACGAACGCTGGCACTATCTTTGCGGCTGCAACAGCAAGTATAACAAGTATGGCTGCATGCTTGAAACCTGCGGCAACAGACTCTTCACTTATTTTTCCTGCGACTACACCTATTAGGTAACTGTGAAAGATAGCTGACGTAACGAACGTGGTTATCATCAGCGTCATGTCTTTCGGTTGAGTTGATTGCCCTGGTGCAGAAATGGTGAGCGTGCCCGATGTGAAACCTATCATCATAACTGTTGTTGCCACAAGCATTATCGCCGCGAAATAGGGCATCATTATGTAGGGGCGCACTGCCATCTTCTTCTCTTTTTCCACGTCCTGCGTCAATGTGTTAAATCTGGAAAGAGATTCAATCATTGCGATTGTGCCCCCGCCGACATCTATGGCTTCCACGAGGAGGAACATGACTATCTGCGTCATCCAGCTTTTCGTTCGCTTAAGAAAGTCCATGATGACCTTTTTGACTGGTATACCCCACGAAATTTCAGAGCTTATTTTTCGCAGTTGCTTCGTAAATGCGCCATAATCGCGCGTGGACAAACTTTCTATGCATTTTTCTGGAGACAAACCAGTTTTTCTAACTTCAGTCAAGTCTCTGAGAAAGCTGCTGATGCCTCTTTCCATGCTGTTTTTCTCGCTTGCCAACTTTTCATAAACTATAGCCGCTGGAGCCGTTGCAACAAAAAGTGCAATAGATATTGCTATAGGCAAATCAATTATCCCTTGCAGTGAACTGAAGAAAGGCAGTGGTATATATCCCATGAAGTTTGTAAGCAGCAAGAACAAGACGACGCCGAATACGCTGCAGACGCCGTACACTTTGTAGGGTCGCATGTCCACCAGCGGCGTTTTCGGCTGCATGCTGTGGGCTAAATAAATGAATAGAAGCGACATCATGGGCGTGAACAAGTAAGTGTACAGTATCATGCCTTCAAATGATGATGCGCCTATGCTGTAGACTTGCTCTACGCTGAACAGGATGTAGAAACACAGCGACATCATAACCATGACGATTATGAAGGTTTCCAAGAGCATGCCTAGGCGTTCTGCAGCTGCTTTAACGCGTAGTGCGCGCATTTTGAATATGTCTTCTGCTTTTCGCTCTAGAAAATGCCCTATGTCGCCGCCGATAATCACAGTCGAAGCATAGCCTGAGAGGAAGTCCTTGAATATTTCTAAGGGGTTCTTTTTGGCGGCATGTTCTAAAGCTGTGAGCGGGTCTATTCCGAAAATTTCCACGTCTTTGACTATTTCTCTTGCTTCACCTCGCATCGCGGGCATTAAGTCCACTTCTGAAAGCCGCTTAAAACTCGTATAGGGCGCTATGCCTCCTGACGCCATGACGCTAACGTAAGCCGCTGTGAAAGGTATCTCGCGTTCCAGAATGCTTGCCCTATCGCTTGCTCTGGATATGGGCACTAGCAGGAAGCCTGCCATGGCGTAAAAGGGGAATGGAACCAAAAAGATGACAGGCATGAACCCATAGAGGTACAAAATTAGCAAAGATATTACGGAGACTGGGATTGTTAATAAGCCGGTGAAAAACATCATTGAAACGTAGGTTTCAGGGTAAATCTTAATTTTTGCCCTTTCCAGCATGCTCTTGAATTCATAGACGTTTTTCAAAAAGGACGGTGCTATGCCGCCGAAGAGGCGAAACGACCACGCCTCAATTTTCTTTAGAAACGGCAACTGCTCCTACTTCCTCCCCTGCGAGAACCTTTTCATAAGTGTATTTCGGTCGCGCACAGTACTCGGCGATTATGGCTGCAACACTCTTGTAACTTCTTACGTTGCGTTCCCGCATCCAGTGCAAAACGGCTTTGCGCCTGCCAATTTCTTCAAGCAAATCTTTTCTGTTTATGCCCTGCCGTTCAGATAATGAAGATAATACTAGACTGTTCTCTATGTTCACGATGTGCTCATCTTTCGCGGCGTTCCACTTGAAAGCCGTTCTGTAATCTTCATAATCCGCAATTTCGCTGCAGGTAATAACGCGTCTGAAGGCTTTTTTCTCATTGTTCTTAGTGATGTGAACTCGCTGAATCGAAAGGACAATGTGCATCAGTGGGATGTACGCTGGCGAGATTTCCATAGGTTTCTGAGTTAAACGCTTAACCGCTGAATCCAAGTTCTCCGCGTGCATTGTACACATGCCACCGTGCCCTGTAGCCAAAGCTTGGAAGAGCACGTAGGCTTCTTGCCCTCTAATTTCGCCTACGACCAGTACGTCTGGGCGGTGCCGCATTGATGTTTTCACGAGGTCGAATAGGGCTACTTCGCCTACGTTGCTTCCGCCTAAACCGTAACTTTGACGGGCAATAAGTGAAACCCAGTTTTCATGAGGCAAGTTAAGTTCTGCGGTTTCTTCAATTGTGATGATTTTGCTTCCCGGCTTGATCAGGCAGGCCAACGCGTTCAGTGCGGTAGTTTTGCCTGCAGCGGTTCCGCCGAGAACCATAATGGATGAACGGTTTTCGAGGCAGACCCAGAGGTAAGCCGCCATCTCTTCCGAGAATGTGCCGATGTTTATCAGGTCTATGATTGAGTAGGGGTCTTCTCTGAATTTTCGGATAGTGAATGCTGTTCCGAAAGGTGTGACTTCTCGGCGGTAACAAACTGCAAGCCTATGTTTACCTGGAAGTGACGCGTCGACTATAGGGAAGGCCGAACTGACGTGTTTTCCAGCCATGTGCACGAGTTTGACGACGGTGTTGTCTAGGATTTCATCGCTTTCAAATTCAACATTTGTTTCGATGCTTTCGTAGTTTCGGTGCCATATGTAGATGGGTTTGTTAACGCCGTCGCATGAGATATCTTCTATGTTTGGGTCGCGCATTAGTGGGTCGATTTTGCCGAATCCGACGAGATCTCTTTCTGCGTGGTACAGTATTTTATACCATGAAACATCTGGGAGCCAGCCTAAGCTGATGCGGTATTTGTCCACGATTTTTTTGGCTTCTTCGGCAAAAAATTTGCGTGGGTCAACTATCTCTTCTTTTGGTGATTCTATTTCTGCGAGCAGGATTTCAAGAATTCGGTTGTAGACTCCTCTTTCAAGCGGGTCGAGTTGAAGTTCATCTAGTATGTATTTGTGTTCGCCTGTTTGTGGGTTTTGAACTATCGCAACGTGTGAGAATGGCTCGTATAACGGGTACTTGTCGATTACTTGGTACCCTTTTGGCAGAGGTTTAGGTGCAACTAGCGGTTGTTCTTCGCCTTTTTTTGGCTTTTTTAGGTTTGCCAGTGTCCCTTTGCGGCGGAGTTTCGGCATTAAGTATTCTCCCTATGGCTAGGGCAAGTTTCACGATATTAAATATTATGTATTAAGACGCAGTATTGGTGATATGTTCGACGCGTATACAAACCACACAATAGACAAGCAAAAAAGCGCTCAATTCTCATAAAAACTGCGAAAGAACCGCACTCCAGCCACCAAAAAGGGATATTAATTCAGCTATTTACCGTTTTTCACATACTCAATAATGTCCATTGCGTCTCTGCTTTCCTTTTCATTCATCACTATCAACACATTTTTCAAGCGTTCACGAGTTTCCTCATCGATTGACTTCTCTTCAAAAAGCTTGTCGATTTTCGCTAACTCTCTGTTCAGGGCTTTCTTCTGTTTCGCTTTCTCTTTGATGTATGCCTGTATGAGTTTTCTTGTTTTATTCTTTGCGATGTCTTCTCTGTGAGCATAATAATAAACTGCTGCGACTAAACCCACTACAAGAATTCCTAAAGGAAGAATCAAAATGTAGAAATAGGCAGCGTCCACTGTATTTTCGCCTCTTCCCGTCAACGTTTAAAGGTTACCAATTGGCGGATTACTAAACCTTTCGAATTTCAAATACAGAATCACCATCAACAAACAACGCTAATACTTAGGCACAGAGAAAAAATCGGCGGGACACTGGAATAATTCTGAGACGCGTTAGTGACAAAGGTGAATTCAGAATGCTTTTATAGGCTGTTCCCTAAGCAGCTAACTAAGAGACGAGAGAGTTTCAGGCTAAAGCCGCAGGTGGAACGACTTTGAGAATCGACTACGCCATTATTGGGATTTCAATTATTTTACTAGCTGGTTCCATGTACCTTGCAGGATTATCGCTGCAGATTACCGATGTGTCTACTAGAGTTGAAACCGTCAAGTACGCCACATACTTGTTCGTCGCAAGCATCGCACTTCTTGTGTTCATGGCAGTCATTTCGTTAATAAAGAAAACACTCCTAAAACCCGAATAATAAAATGTTACAAGCATTAAACGCAATCAACCACGGCAACCTATGCATCACCCGTAGACAAGTCGAGGCACGGATGGTTTCCGTTTTTAAGAGCCGCAATGGTTCTAAAGTACCTTTTGCTGCGCACACAAGAAAGGGAAAATCCTTTATTGGACAAACAAGTAAAGACGAGTAGCGGCTTCATTATGGAGGAAAACAAAGCTTTGAGACTGGAAAACACACAATTGAAGAATGAGTGTTTCAAAGCTTCAAAGCTGAATCTTCATATGCCTGTACAAAAGAGCTTTGAGCGCAAAAGCGGTTACAAATAGGGCGCGGATGCAAAGTGGTAGATAAAACCCAAATCGCACCGTTCATCATTACAGCACACGACAGCAAAGAAAACCCAAGCTATCCTGCTGAACTGGCAAGCATCGTGTGCTTAGCTGAGTTCCAGAGGCGAAAAACGGGTTTCTTAAGAGATACTCCTGAAAAAGTAGCATTCTTGTCAAAGCTATATTATCCGATGTGGATTGCCCCATTTGAGGATTCATGCTTGGTCATAGACGGCTTAGCGTCTGTGACGCACAATTTCAGTTTCAAAGAGCCGGCAAACATAGAATTTTTTGTTGAAGATCTAAAGAAGCATAAAGCAGTTCCTCGGGAATTCATGACAGTGGTAAATCGACAAACCAAAAACGCCGGAAAACTCGCGTCAACAGTTAACATTTCATTCAACGCATTAGTGGCAAACAAGGAACTGCTGAAATTTTTAGCTGAGAACCTTCGCAGAAGCTCAACAACCAACAGCGACAAACTAGTTCTGATACCAATGGCAATTGATGAGGCAGCAGCTGCCGCCGCGTACGAGACTGTAGCAAATTGTCTAAGAAGAATTCATGCTAGCGTTAAAGGTCTGCGGTATGCTCTGGAGATTCTTAATGAGAGTGTGGAGTACCATGAATGTATGACGCTAAATGAAGTGGAATTATTAAGGGAAAAATGCGAAGCTGAAGTTGCAGTTCTAAAAACTGAAGTGAAAAAAACCATAGAGCAACTGAAGCTTAAGCGGGATGCCGCTGTCGCCCATGAAATGAAGAACGCTGAGAAAAAAGTCGCATCTCTGGAGAAAAAACGCGAGAAATGGATGCACAAGCTCCAAGAACTTGAACATCGAAAAACCTACACCCAGAAAAAAAGATCCTCTACGTACATGCTTGAAAAATATGACAGAGAAATCGACAGCATCAAAAAAGAGATTCACATGCTTTCCAGCATGATTGAGCAAGTTAAAAAAGAGGAAAACCGAAACACAAAAAAAATTGACGACGAATTCCGCGTCAACGCAGCATCAGAGGAGGAAAAAATCAAAAAACTCAGCAGCGAATACGAGGCGAAAATTAGCGAAAAAAAGAAACAGATAGCCGCCACATCTTCTGAAGCACAAGCCATAGCGAAAAACTTCACAAGCTTAATGGAAGAAATGAAGCGGGCAGCATCAGTTTTCAGAGAGCAGACAACAATCAATTGGAAACTGGACGACCGCACACTAATATGCATACCAATTTACATTGCTGAATATACAAAAGATAACGAAGAAAGGTACAGCCTTTTTTCGCCCGTGACTCTTTCCGAAGACATTAGTGTTCTGCAGGAACTGCGCAAAATCTTAACTCACCCTTCGGAACCGCGGCTAAAACTGCTTATGCGTCCAGCATCCAACGAATTACATGAAATGCTCAACTCTGCCATAATTAGAAAAATACAGAATGAGAAAACTTTTCGGCAAAACATAATCAGCATCTGCCGCGCCAATAACTTATTGGAACGAGAAGATTTCAAAAGAGTTCTTAACGAAGGATTAGCAGAAATTGAACAAAGACAATGGTTAACTGCTGAGGAAACCGCAACAGTTCGCAAGGGAATCATAGGTGAAGAAACATGATCAGCGACGACAAAATTGTTGAAAGAAAACTCCTCATTAAAAGAGCGTTTGCGCTGACTGAAATTTTTGAAATAGGCAAAGAGTTGGGGCTTCACTATTTTAGCCAATTCGTGAGCGGTTGGGAAACCGATGCTGACGCCGCTGCCTTAGAAATAGCACAAGCAGTCAGCGACACCCAACTTCAAGAGATCTTCAAGAAACATGAAACACGAGAGTGGGCTGTTTTCCGCGGGAAACACTACACTTTTGAAAACGGAATCTTGAACCTGCACGGTTCTCTGGAAAAAATCGGAACAGCCATTGCTGAAACAGCAAAGAAATATGGCAAAGACAGCCTTTACGTATTAAAAGCCATGGTTCAAACTGGCGGAGGCTTCGGCTTAAAAGAGTATACTGAAGCCCGCAAACAAAAAATCGAACCCTACCCCATTCTAAGCAAACTTGAACAGTTGAAGGTAGTGGTGCCAACCTATAAGGGCGAAGAGTACCACGAATGGAAAATACTTGAGGAAACGCTTCCATTCATCCGCTCTGAGTTGGGGTTGCCCTCTGCAGAATACAAGCCAATAACGGCAGCTGTAACAGGCTCCACACCAACTGCCGCAGAAGAGAAAGTAGATTACTTAGAAGACGAACGCCGAAGAATTGAGGCAATGGAAGAAGAACTAAACAACTACTTAAACGACTTGGTTAAAAACAGGCTAATCCAAACAATCAAATTCGGTAAAACGTTCTCTGCAAGCTACCTTGCAGACTACCTTCAAAACCTCTTCGGACAAGTGCTGTACTTTGACGGATTTCTAAGCATACTGCAACAATACGCCATTGCAGACATTGAAATCGTAAACCCTCAGGGCAGAACAGGCATGCGCACAGGCTGGTCATTTGCACTGTTCGGAGAGCCAGGCACTGGCAAAAGCTTCTCAACCCGCGATTTGATACTAGGCGTTCCAGACGGAAAAATAAAAGCGCACGGCGTCCCAGGCAGAAACCGCTACTGCGGCGGAATCACACCAGCCCGCTTCATACGCATCGGGCAGGCTTACACGGGAAGAACATTCAATTTCATCGTGCCAGAATTCAACGATTGGTTCCGTTATTCAGGCATGGTTGATGTACTAAAGATTGCCATGGAACGCGGCGAAATCAAACATGAACTCCACAGAGAAATCATTGGACCCTACAGGTTTAACTCCTATTTCAGCGTTAACTACAATACACAGGTGATGGGCAAAGGCTACGCTGTTACAATAGGTGACCCGAACTTTAACGCCATAGAAGACCGCATGATATGCAGGCTGCACAGACTCACAAAAGAGCGATTCGTTGAAATAGCAAAAAGCCAGATGCGGTTGGCGCTTGGCGAAGTAAGCGTTGACAAAGGCGCCCAGCAAATCAGAGACCACGTAACATTGACGTACGCCATTGAAACCGGGCATCCACTTGTAAGGGGACGATTTCCGCCTAAGCCTGTGATGATTACGCCTCAATTATATGAGGCAATAAGCAAAGCGAGAGAAGCTATTCTGAAGCGGATACCGGGCAGCATGAAATTTTCCGCACGGTTAGAGAGCAACATGGTCAAGTTTGCTTGCGCCGCTTCACTTCTAAGCTATTTCAACTCAGACATGGACTATATTCCTGTAAGCGAAGACGCCATAGAACGAGCAGTTAAGCTTTACGTGGAAGAAGCTTCAGTGAGGTCGAGGGAAGAATTCCAGCCTGAAGAAGTGATAGCGGAGATTTTCAGCTTAACCTAAGCGGCTTTAACGTAACCTTCGTCTAAACGCTTTATTTTTCCTTTAGCTTCCAAATCCGTCAGCAAGCTGTCAAGGGCGTCTTTTTCGATTCCAAACTGCTCGGTTGCGACGCTGCGAATTTCCGCGACGCTTGCCTTTTCCAGTTTCCTGATTAAAGCCATCAGGTTCAAAGTTTTCTGTTTTTCTTCCATCGGGAGCGTCCATGCTCTTTGAAGCAGAAACAGCTTAATCATGTCTTTCTCGTTGTCGCTTTTTGTTAATGTCACCAGATAGCTTGTGGGAAGTTTCTTGCCAGTTGCCTCCTCGTAGGGTTTAACGTCAAAATTTTCGCGTATAACCGACGGCACTTCTTCTATGCTTTCCGCGATTTCCCTGCGGACTTTGCCCTCGCTGTCCACACGAGTAAGGGAGATTACGTCATAAAATAAATCCTCACTGATTATGCTTTTCTGGAAAAGCATAGTGTTGCCCTCGAGTTGAGAGAACAGAATTCCCGCTGGGCACTTTATGGCTTTAACCATGCTTTTGCTGTTTTCCTTATCTATGCAGACTTTGAAGAGCCATTTGCCAGTGAGCAAATCGTCAACTTTGTAAAAGCGAACTTCGCCTACCCGCAGCTGCCGCAGGCTCAAGTCGAACCACGCGTCTTCCTGCCTTTCTTCCGCAAGGGCGATTTTCATGTTTTTCAGCAATCAACCACACCCAATGCGCTAAACAGTATTTAGATTGTTTGAGGCTATAATACATTTTGGAAAAAGCTGCCAACGGCTAACAATTTGAGAAACACGCGATTATAATTCGCAAGCTTACAGCCAAACAGGATTCAACAGTAGCTACGACATCATACTTGGGTCTTAAGTGATGAGAAAATAACGGACAATGCGCTTTGCAATGTCGCCTTCTACGGCATAGAGTGTTGCTTAATGCTTATAGGCATAAGTAGAAAACTGGAAGAACAGGAAAAAGTTGCCGCGGCTACTCGTTGGTTAAGCCTTCCATTGCCTGTTGGAAACCAGCAAGTTTTATTGTACTGCCGCAGGTGCCGCACATCACGACAAGCTCGACGAGTTGGTCGTTGACTATTTTTGTGTCAACAATCGTGTAGACTTCTTCGCTTTCGTCCTCTGGAGATATCACGGTTCCGCATTTTGGGCATGGAAACGCGCCGTCGCCTTCAATCGTCGTCAAGTCTACCGTAAACGCTTCGCCTTTTTTGACCACTGCTTTTTTCATCATGTCATTTCACTTCTCCTTTCTTTGTTTTTCATGGAGCGCCATTGAGTAATTAACGATTATGAATTACTAATCAGTGTGCATCGGTGCATCAAATATGCGACCTGCTGATTCACTGCTGCGTTTCGAAGTACCAGCGACCCACACGATTCCATATACTCTTAGGTAAAGCATATTCGATTCACTCCATAAAACTTTCAGGAGGAATATAATCACCGAAGCGTTTCTGGGCTTCAAGCAAACGTTCACGCTGCAGATACAATATCCCGAAAAGTTCCAGCGGAGTGTCAGACACATTCTCTTGGTAGAACCGTTGTACACGCTCGATTTTCGCCAAGTTTTCAGGAACACGAATAGTGAACTGTTGGTCGTAAGCTTCCTTACTGTAGTCCTTATCTAACACTTGTTTGAAGAGTTTCCGCAAATCCTCGTACTTGGGCAGGTAACCCGTAGGTGATTTTATCGCTTCAACTTCATTGTGCACGCGCAGTTCCATCCACTTTATCCACACGTGCTTATCTTGGATGTCGTTCAAGAATTTCCCGTTGCCCCTTTCTCGCAGAAAATAGTTAACCCCGAAAACAATTGGTGCCTTCCCCAGCTTCTTTCCAAACTCCAAGTTATTGCTAATGTTCTGCCCAAAAGGAATGGAAATGAAGTCTTGTATGCTCATCATGTTAATTTCAGGAACGCCTTCTTTTCCGACTATGGCAAAAGTTGTTTCAGTCTCCAAAGACGCGCCATAAGCGATTATGCCGTGCTCCCAGCTGAAACTCTGCTGGACAGGCACGTAAGCTTTAGCGTCGCGTCCGCCATACATTATCCCGCTCAACTCCACGCCCTGCGGGTTATCCAGTTCAGGGTCACAGTTCTCCAGTGCCTTGAGCGCCACAGCGTAACGGGCGTTCTTATGGGCAGGCGGAATAGGCTCACCATTATCATCTACTTTGCCTTCCCACCATTCTCCAGAAAAGTTGATGCCATCCTTAGGCAATTCACAACCCATACCCAGCCAGTAAGGCTTGCCGTCTTTAACTAAGACATTTGAGAAAATAATCTCAGCCGGGCTGTTGAGAACTTTGAATATTAATGCGTCATCTTTAGGGTTGACATCCTGAATTATGCCGAATATTCCTGATTCAACGTTAACTGCTCGGGCTACTGAATCAATATTGCGAATATAAGCGATGTCGTCGCCTAGAATGGTTTCGCCTGGAAGCATGGCAGTGGAGGTTTTGCCGCAAGCACTCGGAAAGGCGCCGGCAAAATAGGTTTTACGCCCGCGTGGACCGCGCACGCCCATGAGCAGCATATGTTCAGCCAACCAACCTTCGTAGTTTGCTTTGCGGATGGCCAAGCGAAAGGCAAGTTTCTTGAATCCTACGGAGTTGCCTGCATATTGTGTGTTTACACTGTAGATGGTGTTGTCCATGTGGTCGATGTAGATGCGCTTCTTTTCGTGTTCCACGCTGGTCATGTTCTCGTTTAGTTTGCCTGCCGAGTGCAAAACGCGTAAAAAGTCCTTCTCCAGTCCTGCTTGGCGGAATACTTCGTAGCCAGGTCTGTAGAGCAAGTCTTCTGAGTGGGCTACATACCATGAGTCGGTGCATTGCAGACCGAGAATTGTGAATACAGAGTTAGGCGGACCCAGCGAAATGAAGCGGACAATCATTGTGCGCTCTTTCATGGAGTCGCGCAGCAAGCCTCTGACTTCAGTTAATCCCTCTTGGCGGTCAATTTGGTTGAGCGCTTTGCTGAGGGTTATTCCTTTGGGCACGAGGTATTTGGTGGCTTGGCGGTCTCTGCCTTGGTCGTACATTCCGTCGAAGTGAACCGTGTGACCCTTGAGTTTCAGGATAGCCTTTTCTTCGCCTGTGGCTATTGCTTGGTTTCTGACGTGAGCGATGTCTTCGGCTGAGTCGCTGCAGATGAAGATGCTTTTAGGATTGCAGAGGTCGTTGGCTTTCGCTATGAATTCGTGGACTATGGGGTGAGTTATCGCTGCCAGCTTCTCATAGTCGGTCTGGCTTAGTTTTGGTCGCAACACTTCAAGGTATGGGTTCATTACTTAGTCACTTGTCAAGGTTCTATGCTGTTTGTTTTTGTGGTTAAAGTGTTTTTGGGTTCTTCTCTGTAAGTTGCGTGTGGGAGTGATAAACTTTGTGCAAGAAAAGAAAAATTGATTGTTGAGTTGAAATTCATCGCTGTTCTTTTTGCCTCACAGGTCGCAGACCGTTCCTGGAACACGGGGGAACGGTTGGGTCTCAGCAATGTGTTTTACACCTGTTAGCCATGCTACTATGCGTTCTATGCCAATTCCAGCGCCTGCAGTTGGCTTCAATCTGCCGTCTTTCGCTAATTTCAGCACGAGCGAATAGTTGGACTTGTTGATTTTGTCGCGTTCTATTTTTTTGAGTATTTTATCGTATTCCCATTCTCGTTTGGCGCCTGAAAGCACTTCGCCGTATTGGGGCATGAAGAGGTCGTAGTTGTCCCATTTGCCTGTTGCGAAATCTTCGTAGTCGTAGAATTCTCTTGGTATGTTAGTAATCCACACGGGGTCTCCGTTTTTCATGGCTACGCAGTTTTCCCACTCTGCGCCATACTCCGCTTCCAGTTCTTGTTTGTCGCAGATTTTGAAAGGCATCTTTGGAACTTTCAGAGCGTCATATCTGCCCAAATATGTTAATTCATCTTTCATATCGCGTTTCACGCTGGCTACGAGGTTACACACGGCGTCGCTGACGAGGCGTATGATATCTCTTGATGTTGCGTTTCTGGCTTCGAAATCCAACTGCGTGAATTCGTAGACATGTTTGCCTGTGCAGGCACGTTCAGCTTTTTCTATTCGCACGTTGGGCGATAATATGAAGAGTTTTGGGTAAGCGGTTGAGGCAGCTATGAGCTTGTGAATTATCATGCTGGCGGTAGTGCGGACGGTTCTGCCGTAAATGTCCACTTCGATTCGCTTTTCGATGGAAGCGCCAGGGTCTGGCCATAATGGATCAGTTGACGGAGAAAGCGCTACGGGAAGCAGCCATTGGAAACCGTTGACTAAGAAGTAATCTGTTAGATTCTTTAACGTGTAGGTCGTTATTTTGCCGATGACGGCTTTTCTTTCGATTTCGGTTTCGGTAAGCTGCTCTAGAGGTTTTGGCGCCTCAACGGGCGCTGAAAGTTTTAGCATGACTGATTGTTTGCTCAAGGTTTTTGCCTCTTATTGCTTGTCTTGCCGAAACAAACATGCAATGTGCTTAATAAATTTTTTATAAGTAAAGTCATAATTTTTCCAAAAAATATAAGTTTATATGCGTGATGCCTGTAATAATTACAATTATGTTGGTTAAACTTGATGGGAAAGACGCGGCGATACTGGCGTTGATACAGGAGAACAGCAATCTCACTGCCAAGCAAGTTGCCAAGAAAATCAACGCGCCCATAACTACGGTTTTTGCGAAAATAAAACGTATGGAAGAACTAGGCGTAATCAAAGATTACAGAGCCATAGTGGCACCTGAAAAACTGGGTTCAGGCACAGCGGCGTTTATTCTGGCTTCCGTTTCTTACAGAGCAAAAGCGGATGATGCGCCGATTTCGCAGCGGACAGTGGCAGAAGAAATCGCCAAGTTTCCTGAAGTACAGGAAGTGCACATAATCACTGGTGACTGGGATTTGCTGATAAAACTTAGGGCAGAAAATGTTGATGCTATTGGGAAGTTTGTTGTGGACAAGCTGCGGCTCATTAAGGGATTGGAGAAGACGTTGACGTGCATGGTTTTCGAAACTGTGAAGGAGACAACAAAAATATCTTTATCTCTTAAGAGATTAGGGACATCTTGAGGTGTATGCGTGCCTTATGTGGCGCTTGAGTAGTATAATAGCGGTAGCGCGAGTAACACGGTGTTTTTTCCTTTCCTCGTGAGGGCGTACTCCACGCGCAAGGGTGGTCCAGCGTCAACGGTTCTGCCGATGTAGCCGTGTGTTTTAAGCAGTTTAAGTTTGTCGGACAACGTGCGTGAGTTTATGCCGAGGGTTTTTTTGAATTCGCTGAAGCCCACGGTGGTTTTCAGGGTTAGCGTGTAGAGGAGTTCCAGATTCCATTTTTGGAATAGTACTGTGAAGCTTTCTTCGAGACTTTTCAGTTCTGCCTTCAACTCTTGCGGTGTAAGCTGCTGTTTTTCGAGTATTTGTGTAAGGGTGTCTTCTATGCCCTTCAGCGTCTGCTCAAGGCGGACTTCCACCAGTTTACGGAGTTCAGCACTCAACGTTAATTGGGTATTCATTGGGTTCACACTTGGTGTGCTATGGCTTACTTCAGGGTTTATAAGGGTTTACTTATACAACAAGATATACAAAATATATCGCGTGCTCAAGGGTTGAGGGTTTCATGACTTGGAGCATAGAGAATAACAGGTGCCTCAGATGCGGCGGATGTGTCTCCGTCTGCCCAACTGCAGCTTTAGAATTGAAGGACAATGTTATTTACGATGAGAAACTTTGCACGCTATGCGGTATATGCGAAAAAGCTTGCCCAGTAGAGGCAATAAAGGTGACCACGCAATGAATGACGTCATAGTAATCGGCGCTGGACCAGCGGGAACGGCGTGCGCGAAGAAACTGGCTGAAAACGGTTTTTCGGTTAAAGTGTTCGATAAGAGGGCTGAAATTGGAGCGCCAAAACGCTGCGGCGAGGGTTTAAGCGAGGCATCGCAACAGTTTGTTGGGAGGATTCCAGAGAGGTGCATTGCACAGAAAATCAAAGGTGCACGGTTATACGCGCCTGACGGCAGATACTTGGATGCGATATTGTCTGAAGGCGGGTTTGTGCTTGAACGGAAAGTGTTTGACAAGTGGCTTGCCGAAGAAGCCGCTAAAGCTGGAGCCACAGTGCAGGCTAACACGTTCATCTCTGACATAGAAAAAGACACAAGAGGCTATTTTGTCGGTGTCAAAGGCGAGTTTTTAGGCAATGAGTTCAAGGAAAAAGCCAAGGTTGTCGTTTGCGCAACTGGCGCAGAGTCGCCTTTAAGGAATAAAGCTTTGGGCGTATTCTCGAAAGTGAACTTGATTGACTCGTGCCTACAATATGAAATGACAAATGTTGATGTGGTTTCTGACCTTATTCACATTTACTTGTCAAGTGTGCTGGCGCCAAGAGGGTACGTGTGGGTTTTCCCGAAAGGCGACCACAGGGCAAACGTGGGACTCGGAATTATCCCGCAGGAAAAGAAACCAAAAGCCTATTTGGATGAATTTCTGAAGTTGCATCCAGAAATAAGCAAAGGCTCGATTTTGGAAGTGAACGCTGGCTGCGTTCCAGTAGGCGGAATGGTTAAAGACATGGTTGCCAATGGCTTCGTGCTCTGCGGTGAAGCAGCGAATCATGTTAACCCTATTCACGGCGGAGGCATTAAGGAAGCGGTGATGTCGGGTCAAATGGCGGCTGACGTAATAGCCGAGTGCTTGAAGAAGAATGATGTCTCAAAGAAGGCGCTGTCGAAGTTTAATGACATATGGTGGAAGGAACGGGGCGACCACCTGAAGAGAGTGGAAAAACTGAGGGAGACTCTGGAGAAACTGTCTGACGGCGACTTGAATGATCTTGTTGATGCGCTTAAGCCCGAGGACATAATCGAGTTTGCCCGCGGCGCAAAACTGTCTGTGTTGGCTAAGGTTTTGATGAGAAAACCGAGACTCGTAAGCATAGCTAGGCATCTCTTGTAAACGGGCCTTTCCCTTTAACTAACTCAAAAAAAGATGGTGTATAGTGCGCCTAGCCCTATCTGACCATTCTTTTGTTGTCCTTTGAGCTCATTGAGCGTCTGAAGGCTCGCTGCATCTGCAGTTTCTTGTATGCATCGTATGTCAGATTGCTATGGGGATAAATTTGTCTGAAACGCCTATACGGTAGCCTCAAGTCAAGTTCCATCTGTTCGCTGAACTCACCTGGTACGTATACTTGCCGTCCACTACTCTGGTAGCGTTGTAGTGGTCGCGTTTTTTTCTGCGATTTTAATGCAACTACGACCGCAATTATGAACACTGTCCCCACGAGGATTAATGGAAAAGCGGGGAGAATGGTGAAAGCCACGGTTACTCACCGCTTTGCTTCAGCTTCGTCCTGTTTAGCTACTGTTTTTACTGGAAGCACTGTAGCGCCTTCAAGTCCGATGACGTTTAGAATGTCTGCGGATGACGGTACCACGATTTTGGTTTGCTGCGAGAATGTGTCGCGGATTACTTCAAGCTTCTTGTTCAACTGCGCGTTTTCTTTAAAGTATTGGTTTGCAGCTTCTGAGACTGACTTCAAGGCTTTAGCCTGAGCTTCTGCCACCAATTCAACTGCTTTAGCTTCGCCCTCAGCTTTCAGTATTGCAGATGCTTTCTCTCCCTGAGCTTTCAGAATCGCTGCCTGCTTTTCCTGCTCGGCTGCCTCTTTTCTGCCTGTTGCTAACAGGCGTAACTGGCGTCTTTCTTGCTCAGCCGTTTTTTGCTTGTGCATTGCTGTTTGTATGTCGGCAGGCGGGTCTATTCTTTGAAGTTCGATGCGGTTGACTTTGGTGCCCCATTTGTCGGTGGCTTGGTCAAGCACGCTTCGGAGTTCCACATTTATTTTCTCTCTTGAGGTCAAGCATACGTCAAGGGACATTTCTCCGACTATGTTTCTCAGTGTTGTCTGTGCTAACTTCACTATGGCAAGTTCAAAATCCTCAATTTCATAAAGCGCCCTTCGGGCGTCGATTACTTGGTAATAGATAATCGCGTCGATGGTAACGACGACATTGTCCTCAGTTATGATTTCCTGCGGCGGCACATCTATTACTTGTTCTCTCATGTTGACGCGGAGTATTCTTTCAATAAATGGCGTAATCAGGCGCAGTCCAGGTTCAACTGTTTTTTCGTAAGCATTAAATCTTTCAACTATTCCTTTTTCGTACTGGTTGACTTTCTTAATTGAGAGAGATAGCAGGATTATTACGAACGCAGCGATCGCTATACCTATTATTGAGAGTTCGATTTCATACATTCAGCTCATTTGCTCCTTCAACTATAAGGCTGACACCCTCTGTTCTGATCACTCTTACTTTTGAGCCTTCCTTTATGATTGCGTTGTCTGCTGGACGAGAGAGCCAGAGTTCGCCGCTGAGCTTGATTATTCCTCCGTCTATGGGGTCAATGTCTGTTTTGGCGATTGCTTCCTTACCAATCAGAGCATCAACATTAGTTCTGGTTAGGCTAACATTGAATTTGTCTAGCAAACCGCCTCCCCGGATTTCTTCAATTTTAAATGTGGCGCCTTTCAGGTGATTCATGCGTCTCATGAATTCTCCAAAGTCATCGCTGTTAAGCTCTACTTCCAGACGGTAGCCTCTCGCTTGGCGGTTAAGCTTGTAGGTCATCCTGTATTTTTCTGCAAATTTGGATAGCAGCTGTGCAAGTTTCAACTCGTCGGTTTCAACTGTAAGAGTGACTTTCATTTCTGCCCATAATTAATACGCATCAATTAGTATATAAGGTTATTGCAAGTTATCGAGCCGCATTGATGTGTGTCGCACTTGAAAAAGCGCCATCAGCGAAGGTGCCACGCAGAGTCCCTGCAAGCGTCCGAATCACACAGAGCATTAGCGATATTGGCAGCAATACACTTTTCCATCTTGAAAATTATTGCCTAAGGATACAAAGGGGTACCGCTAAAAAATTCACGGTCTAACGTTTCGTTGCAAGTCCTTTCAAAACGCTTCCATCTAATGCGTGACTCCTGTTATTGATGAGCACGCTTTTTGTTGTACGGGACTTTTTATCTTTAGCAGAAGCAGTATGCTCAGAGGCATCAACACGCTAAGAAGAGCAAAACCGGTGTCAAAACTGTATTGATCTGCGATTACGCCTAGGGCGAGCGAGAGAAGCGGCGCGCTTGAGAAGTTAATGGTGAAGTTTATGCCGAAAATGGCGTTTCTATGCGCGGCAGGCACTATGTCAGCCAGCAGCGCTTCGCCTACGCTGAGCAAGCCGAAGGCAGCAAACCCAAAGATTATGCAGGGCACAAGGAGCAAAGCGGTTGGCGTTACTGTAATCACGTAAAGTGAGACGGATTCGATGATTACTAGAGCTACTAGGACTTTTTTTCTGTCGTAGATGTCGGAGAGTTTTCCGCAGATGGGTGCACTGAATAATCCAGCCATTTTCAGAGCAGCGAACAACAATGACGCTTCTAAAAGGTTTTCGATTCCTCTTCCGTAAGTGAAGTATTGATTGGCGAAGGCGTCTGTTCCCCGCTGACCAAGAACATAAATGAACGCGGCTGCCATGAAGAGAAGGACTGAGCCATATATGCTCTGTTTATTAGTGCTGGTTTTGCTGGGTTGATTTTGAACAAGGGTTTCGCGCAATTGACCTTGGCTAATGGAAAAATGAAGAAGCAAAGACAAAGCGATGCCGGGAATAGAAAGCACAATTAATGCGGGTTTCCAACCTAAATTTAAAACTAACGCGCCTGCAAGAAGGGGTGCGATGAATGAGCCGATGGCTCCACCAGTCTGGTGAAGCCCCAACATTTGTCCTCGATTGCTGGGGTAAACCTCTGCCAAATATGGAACACCATTCGGGTGATATGTGCTGCCTCCAGTACCAGCAGCAAAAAGAAGCAAAGCGAACAAGGCGATGTTGTCTACGAAGCCCATAGCGAGAAAAGACAAAGCGGTTAATGCGAAGCCCACTGATAGAAGAATTTTTCGGCTAAAGGTTTTCGCCAAATATCCTGACAAGGCAGGCAGCAGGCAATATGCAACGAGAAAGCAAGCTAGTAATGCTCCTGCGGTGAAGTTAGACAAGCCATATTCAGCAGTTATTGCTGGAAGAACAACTGGCGTTAGCAGTTGGTAAATATGGTTCACGCCATGGCTTGTCGCCAGCAAAGCTAACTGCGCATTGTTGTTCAGATGCATTCGCAGACTCCTATTCAGGTGCATTATTAGGGGAGTTTGATTTTAACTTGAAGATAGTTTGAGTTCTACGCTTAAATAGGTAACATGCCAAAAACCGCTTTCTGCTTAGAAAGACGAGCGCTGACACAAAAATCTGTGTTGCACTCAGGTTAAGTTTGACATTTTGGGCAATAATACACTTGTCCGCCGCCTAAACTAAGCTGCTGCACTTTGGCGCCGCATTCTGGGCATGCTTTGTCTTTCATGTTTGGACCCATAGCAGGTGTGTAGCTGCCTTGTTTCCCGTAGAGGTCAAGGAACTGGTTCTTGCCGCCTGACTGAATTCGCTTCTGAACTACAAGTCTAATCGCGTCGTAAACAGCTAGCTTCTCGGCTTCCGTGAGGGTGGAGGCTTTGCGTTTCGGGTGAATTCTTGCGCGATAAAGCACATCTTGGAATGCGCTGTTGCTTAAGCCCACTACAAGGGCGTCTTTGCCCACCAACGCCGCCTTAATGTTTACGGTTTTTATGGTTAAGCCCTTTGCGAATTGGTCGAATCTGAATTCTTTTTCACCTAGTGGCGATTGTGCTGTTGTGAGGAAGTCTCGCTTGTAGATGTAGCTGCCTTTTAGCTCTTCATCATTTAGTGCTTGGATTACACCCATACCCGTTAACGTTACGGTTAACGCGACGCCGTCGCTGAAAACAAGTTTAAAGTGAAACTTTTCTGGGGCGCTGCTTTCTTCTGGGTGATATTGGATCCTGCCGCCATACTCAGGCGCAAGAAGCAAGTTTGCGCCATTATCCAGTTTCACGCATATGACATTGCCTCTGGAAATTACAGAGTCAACTCTGCCGCCAAGTAACCTGTCAAAATCCGCTACGCATTTATTTATGAATCCTATTTTCTGCAGTTTCTGATAGTTCCTGAACTCGTATTTCTCGATTTGCTTCCCTTGAAGCTCGCAATCCATTTGCTTTGCAAGAATATACGCCTCAGGAAGCTCAACACTCACGCTATTCACCGTTTATACAGTAAAGCAGGCTGTACTTAGTCGTTGCGCACACGTAGAAAACACGCGCTGATTGCGGGGTCTGCCACAAACCTTATTAGCGGAACAGTACAAACCCCGATAAAAGGGGAGGCGCCCACAATGGTTTATTGTTCAAAATGTGGCACTCAAAACGAAGACACGGCAGAGTACTGCGTGAAATGCGGAGCAAACCTGCAAACAGGAACAAGTGCTACTCGCAGATATGAACGCAGGAAAGCAGAGCAAGAGTGTTTCGGGCTTCCGCATGGCGGCGCAATAGTAGGCTTAGCCATAGGCATAATCGTCCTGCTCTGGGGGTTCACCACCATGGCTCATCAAATGGGATGGATAACTCGAACACCTGACCTTTGGTTTATAATTCTCATAATATTCGGCGTATTGCTAATCGCTGGCGCAGTCTACGGGATGACCCGCCGAAAAGCAACGCCGTAGCACGGAAATCAAACAACTTGCTTAATCTTGCATGTGTTTAAGGTGCATTGAGTGCACGTTCGCCTGTGCTCCCACTGGGACAGAGACATCTTCGTTGCCAGCCAAAGCACACTTACCATAACAAAGAAAAAACTAGCAGAAAGACTCTTAACTGCCTCATTTACGCCTGCAAGAACCAGAAATGACCCAACAGGCAAGAGAATACCCGTGGAAAAACGCGCAAATCCATTCTGAAAACGCGATGGTACAGTTGGGTACAGCAACGTCGCGGTAACGCTCATGGCGCCGACTGATACAAGCAATAGCGGAGGTATATTTATACGCAAATTTTCGAAGAAAAACAAGCCAACGCAGACAAGCGCTGCAATTGCTCCAACGACCAGTCCCGAGCAAGTGGCACAGAATACGCTGTTGCCAACTCTGATAATATGCGTGGAATAGGGCGAGCAAACAACATGATGCCCACGAAAAACCTGGCTGCTTGACCTAACGGAACTGTGTACGCTTTCAGTGTGCTTTCTTAACCCGGTGATTTTTGCGCATGGGTTAGGATACAACGCCGCAAAAATTCCTAAAAGACATATGACTGCCAAGGTCCCGCCAGCTAGAGGTTTCCGCAACGCATAATCATCCTGAACCATAAATGGCGGATTAACGACAAAGAAGAAAGCCAATACTATCCCGAACAATGACGCAAAAACCAAGAATAGCAACGTTAAGTTGCCGAGTTTACCGTTTACTGCTAACACACACACCAAACTCAGACTATGCTTTTTAACTGTCTTAAAACGCTTTGGCGCGCCATGTAGCGGTAAACTCGTCTTTTCACGTTGTTTTCGGAGAAAACGCCCTTGAAGCGCCTGTTCCAAGAGCCGAAAAACCCGCGGTAACACTGATAAAGCTCATACTGCACTTGCTCACGGGACATGGTCTCAGTTGGCATAACAGCGTGTACCATGTCGTAGTTAGCCCAGTTCCAATCTTCAATCCAACCCTTGCGTTTTGCGTCCTCATAGAGGCTCGTGCCTGGAAACGGTGTTAGAACCATGAAAATGGCTATGTCAGGGTCAATGTGATTAACAAACTGTCTCAGACGCTTGATTGACTCAACTGAGTCGCCCCGCTCGCCGATTATACACGTTGCCTGAGAGAAAATCCCATTTTGCCTTAGCAGCTTCACAGCTTCTTCAGCGTATTCAGGTTTTGAGCCTTTATTAAAACTGTCTAGAGTGCTTTTGCTGTGGCTTTCAACGCCAAGCAGCAGCCACTTGATGCCAGCTTTACTCATTTTGGCCATGAGCAACGGATTCCTTGCCACATCATCACAGCGCGCTTGCATAAAACAGGTTATGTCCCTTGAAAAATCACGTTTAATCAGTTCATCGCAGAACTCTTCCATGCGTTGGTCTAAGCCGAAGTTGTCATCTGTTAGCCACAGCAGCTTGCTTCCATAATTATTGTAGAGGAACTCCATTTCGTCGGCTACTCGCTTTACAGATTTGTGACGCCAACGTCCTTGCCAATGCTTCCACTGCGAACAGAACGTGCAACGGTGCGGGCATCCACGAGACGCTTCAACCATGCCGTACTTTGCTTTGGAACCAGCCATCATCGTGAAATGATACTTATGTGCGTATTTTTCAACAAGATGATACGCTGGAAAGGGCAGCGTATTCAAGTCTTCAATAAGCGGACGCTGCGGATTATGCCAAATTTTTCCGCTGTGCCTAAAAGAAACGCCGTTTATTCCTGAAAAAGCTGATTTATCACGAACTGCTTTCACGAGTTCAACGAAGGTTTCCTCGCCTTCTCCGCGGACAACAACATCGATTTCAGGGTACGCTAAAAGGCTCTCCTGAGCCAGCGCTGTGAAGTGTTGCCCGCCAGTAACAGTTACGGCGTCAGGTGCCAGTTTCTTGGCGAGTTCCAGAGTGCGAGCGGTCACGTAAACGTTGCATGTTGCAAAACCGCTTGACGCAACTACATCGGGGCTGAAATTTTCAATGCGCTTCGCTAAACCGTGCCAGTCGAGAGACATGGCTTGGCAGTCCAGAACTTCAATCTCAGCGTCTGCTATTTTGCTTTCTAGGTACGCGGCGAGTTGAAGAAGCCCATATGGTGGCGGAAGATATTCGCCCATAACGAACCAGTAGTCTTTTGGCGGTTCAATAAACAGAACTTTCACCAAATCACTTTCGCTCCCGGTAGCCGCTGCATATTGCTCAATTGTCTGTTAGGGACTGCTTTTCTTCTTTGCGTCTTTAGCCTAAATATGCTTTTACATTTAGACTTGCTGGAAAAACAAAAACGGAAGCTATTGTAGGCTGTTGTAGTATGTTGAACCCTTGGTTTCCAATATTTCCAAGATGATGCGCTCAGTAGCCTCGCCTACGCCTTTAATCTCGCGCAGCCGGTTCTTCATGGCGGATAATGGAGTCTGCAGTTTTGAGATGGCGTAGGCAGCGTAGCCGAAAGAGGAGCGTTTTCCCTCGAGGCGCAGGAAGTAGTCAATCTGCTCCAGAATTACAACAACTAAATCGTTTTCCCATAGAATATCCCTGTAAAGCACTGGCGGCATACGTCTAGGCAGCTTAAGCGTTTTTGCGGTTTGATTGAAAATCGAGTTTATCGAGCTATAATATGCATCTGCAGCTTGCCCCCACTCGTTTTCATTGTAGATTTCCCCGTACCTTGCTACGAGTGCAGGATATTTTTCGTTTAGCACTTTGCAGAAGTAATCCTTTTGGCGCCCAGTCTTAAGCGTCATGCCGCCGAAAACAACAAAGTCAACCCCACTATCACGGGCTTTTCGCAATGCCTCTGCAATCATTTCAAGCGTGTCTGTTATGAACGGAATCACGGGAAGAAGAAACATGCCGCATGCGATGCCTTCCTTTTTGAAAGCAGCAAGTGTTCTTAAGCGTTCACTCGGTGAGGGCACATGCGGTTCAAAGACGGCGCTGACTGCATCGTTTGTTGAAGAGAAACTAAAGCTAACTATTGCTCTGTTCTGCTGGTTAATGCGTTTGATGAGATCGATGTCGCGTTCGACAAGGGTGGATTTTGTTAGTATGTGCACTGGCCACTTGTATTCGCATAGGAGCGCCAATGCTCTGCGGGTCAGCTGGTACTTTGCTTCTGCTGGCTGGTAACTGTCGCCGACGCCTCCGCCTAGGATAATAAAACTTGGTTTCAGCTTTGTGCGTCTGCCAATTGGTTTTAGTTCTTTGCGCAGAATCTCCACTGCGTTCGTTTTCGGTGCCACGTTTTCTCCGAAGACGCCTTCTACGCGATAGCGTTCTGAGCGGCCGTCGCAGTATACGCAGTTGTGCGTGCAGCCTCTGTAAAGGTTCATGCCGTAGCGTGAAACGAACCATGAGTCAATTTTGCCGTGTTTGAGCAACACTGATTTTGCCTTGATTTCTTGAATTGTCACTGTGCTTGTCCTCATAAAGGAATATGGTCGCGCTTAACGGGTCAATTCTGACCACGCAGGGTGATTGGGCTCATGTTAAGGTTATTGTTCCTCTATTTCATTCGGAGGAGATTTCTTGTCAGGTTTTGCTTGGGTGCTTTTTGTTTTGTGGTTATTGGTTGATGATTGCTCTGCGTATTCGTGGTTAATTTCTTCCAGTGTTTTTAGTTTCTTCTGTCTCTTTTTGATACGCCAATCAATGATAAACATGGCTATGTACGGCAATGCCAAGTACAATATGGCGAAGAAAGGATTGGTGAAGAGAAAAGCCACGCCTTGCAACTGGTTCATCAATGGTCCGCCAGTGGTTTGTATGGTGTCGAGGATTATGAAGGAAATCACTGTTAAGGTTAAACAGACGAAGAATTGAACTAAGACGCTTCTTTCCTTGCCTAAAATGATGGTGGGGATGACTGATGACAAAACGAAAATCCATGCAAACGCGTCGATGAGAACAATCATGTCAATCCTTGAACCTAACCAGAACCCTGCTGTAGGAAAAAGTAAACCGATGCTCGCTACAAGCGTTTTGACGGCAGTTTCCGTGAACAACTGGTAACTTATCATCAACGCCCAAGCAACGGATAAGTAAGCAGGAGTTGCCCAAATCAGCTTTGCCATGCGGACCACCCATTAATTCGATGCATGTTGGAGCAATAAGCTTTACGATACTGCAAATGCACACTCGGCATATGGCCATTCGTGTTACTGCGTCTGCCAATCTCTGAAAATGCCCCATGGCTTTCCAAGGTAAAGTTTTAAGAAAAAAGCGCAAAATTTCGCCCTTCGAGAACGCCGCATTATTAAGCAACTCCGTGTAAGCGGCAAACTTCCGCAAACCATAAAAACCAAATATATGTTGAATACTGCGATGATGCAACATGAATAAGCGGGCATGTATCACAACTTTTCTCGCAGCTTTGCTGTGCTTAACCGCAATTGGAAGCGTGTGGGCGCAAACCCGAATTCCCGGAGTTTATCAAGGCAATACTTTCACATACGACGTATCTGCTGTTTGGAGTTCAACCGACCCAAGCGCCGTTGTCCCAGCGGAATTATTAAGCATCAACCAGACTGAATATTACCGCGTTACAATAGCGGCGGTTTCAGGCGCTGAGATTACCACGCAAACTGTTTGGCACTTCTATAATGGAACTGAAACAACATCTATCGGAACAATAAACGTGGAGACAGGTGTCACTAACGGAGGTTTTTGGGCGATTGTCGCTGGAAATCTTGGCGTGAATGACCGACTGCACCCCAGTGGACCAAACTACATTACTGTTAACGCAACCGTAATGAGGGAGTACTTGGGCGGTTCAAGAGAAACAAATCACTTAATCCTAACATTGGAGGGAAGCGACAGCGGCGGCGATTACATTGAGCACGTGGATTACTATTTTGATAAACAGACAGGAATGCTGGTCCAGCTCAGCGACGCAAAAGTGTATAGCAACCCCACAGTCACGATAACGAGATTGTGGAAAATCAAAGAATCAAACGTTTGGGTAGTTCCAGAGTTCCCCTCAGTTCTGATTCTGCCACTGCTCATGGCAATAATAATGATGATGGCAATTGTCTACAAAAAGAAAAACGCAAGCATCGCGAAAACGCTGATTCCCAGCTAACGACACACAAATTCCATAAAATCGCCCTTCGCTACGCAGAGCACACCGTGGGTAATTCAGGAAGATAACTTACAGTATGCGAGGTCACCCTATACTTCTGCCTTTGAGAGGAGTTCCTCTGCGTTTCTGACTGCGATTCGATAGAAGGCTGAAATTATAACAGCAGCGACAACTCCGCTCACTGCAATAGCTATAAGCGGGTCTAAGAACATGGGGAACCCCTGGAAGAGCATTGAAGCAGCATAAGGTAGTAAGGGCGCCAAAAGCGCTGCAGCAGCTAGGCTGCACACGATGAGGTTGACGATAGACCACCTTGTGCGTATCATTCTCGGTCTAGGCGTTTCGGTGAAGTCTGCGCCTTTAATGCCATTTGACAGCGAAATGGCTCCTAGCGACAGCACCAGCAAAATGGGCAGCAACACCGCTATGATTGCGGCACGAAGCGACGGGTGGTAAAGCAAGAATCCAACTAAAATGGGGATTGGTAAAACGGCAAGAGAGAAGAGCACCATAAAGAAATATTTGCTTTTCACCAAGTTTCTAGGCGAAATGGGAGATGAGTAGATATGCCAAACGGCTTGGCCTTCTTCGCCTATCATGAAGTTGCCTAGGCTCAGGGCTAAGATGAAGGCGGGCATCAGGAAAATTGTGGCAGACATAGACAGGATGAATTCGGTTGGCGCAGGCTCACTTGGAAAGTTGAGCGATTGCATGGCGGGCACCATGATTATGACTATGGGGATTATGAAGACCATCATTAACTCTCGCCTGCGTGTGAACGCCCTGAAATCTTTTCTAACCAGCGCTGCTTCAACCGCTGAAAAGCCAATTTTGCCCAAGACTCCATGTTTAGGAGTGTAAACTCCAACGCCACGCGAAACTTTTATTGCAGGAGGCTCATACAACCCGAACCGCTTGTTCAAGGCAACAGCGAGGAAAAACAAGCCAGCTATAAAGCAGAGCGAAAGTGCCAAGAACACAATGCCCTCCAGTAGTACGCCAGCAATAAAATAGAAGAGGGTCATTCCCAACCACACGAAGGGAACAAACCAAACTGCGCTCTGCATTGAGGCGATGGTTTGAACGAAATTCAATGCTCCCGCACCAGAAGTTATGTAGAAATAACCCGCGTAGAAAACAATGAAAAACAACAAAGAACCAAGAAACCGCACCCACACTGCAGCTCTACCTGAGGACTTGTAAACTGCGCCTACGAACCGCATTTGCAGGACTCTTAGAATCTCCGTTATAGCGCTTGCCATGAAAGCCGCTGCCAATGCAGCAAGCGTAGCCAGCACTGCCGCGAGAACTTGTCCGATGATTACTGAGAACACGATAATGGCTGAACCGATGAACACTATTGAAGCCAATGGAAAGCCCATTAGATTAGCCAAAATCGATGCCAAGGTGTGCTCTTGCCATGTGATGGGCAACCAGTAGGGCACTTGAGCTGAGAATCTGACGCCGCTGCGTTGAATCTGCTGCAGCATCGTGAAAACCAAGCTGTAAATCAAAACAAGCGTAGGCACCGACAGGAAAAGACTCAGAGCACCTGCCTGAGCCACCAGTAGAAAAGTCGGATCAGACGCCGCAATAACGGTGTAACCGTAGCTAACCAATCCGCCTACTGCTAAGCCGATTATTAGGGCAACCCAGTAAGCCCAGTAAGCGAAAAACTTGTTCTCGCGGTACTTGGTGACTTTGCTTCCTCGTATTAGTCTGCCTGATTTACGGTCAACCTGCATCAGGGCAATAACGTTTTTCCAGTTCATTTCAGCAGTTCCTCAACAACTGCGCGTATGTCGCCCGTGCCTGTGAGCTTCAAGAAAATGTCTTCTAAACCAGAATCAGGCAGCTTCGCCATCTGCCGCAATTCGTCCATGTTTCCTAACGCTAAAAGCTTTCCCTGATACATTATGCCTACGCGGTCGCACATGGCTTGGGCAATTTCTAGCACGTGTGTGGATATTATGGTTGTGATGTCTTGTGTTTTTAATTCTTGCAGGAAATCTTTGATTATGCGGGCTGAACGCGGGTCCAAAGCGTTTAGTGGTTCGTCTAGAATCAACAGCTTGGGTTTGTGCAGGAACGCGGAAATCAACGCGATTTTCTGTTTCATGCCTTCCGAGTAGCTGGTTATCATGTCGCCTTCTCTGCCTTCGAGTTGAAGAGCTTTGAGGTACTCGTTGATGCGGTTTTTCTTTTCCGAGGTCTGCATGCCGTATATGTCGCCTATGAAATCCAAGTATTCAATTCCAGTTAAGAACTCGTAGAGGCGCGGTGCCTCGGGAACGTAGCCTACTTTCTGTTTTACGCCTACAGGGTCTGTCTGCACGTCCGCTCCTAGCACGCTGACTGAACCCGCGTCAGGTTGGACTAAGCCTAGAAGCATCTTCATCGTGGTGGATTTGCCTGAGCCGTTTGGTCCGAGCAAACCGAAAATTTCGCCAGTTTTTATTGATAAGTCAACTTGATTTACGGCTAAAATCTCGTTGTAGCGTTTCACAACGCCTTTTAATTCAACTGCGTATGCGCTGTCCATTTTACTCTACGCCGCTTTGAGATAGAGAATGAACGGTATTTAAGCCTGATGTAATCCTGCGAATGGGCTGTTTAGGCGCGTTGGATTAGTTCAATGAGTGTTCCATCGGGGTCTTCCACGAAAGCAATCAGCGACCCAGACGAAGCGAGTCTGAAGGGCTCGTCAGTTATGGTGACGTTTGCTTTGCGCATTTCGGTGATGGTTTTCGTCATGTCTTTGACCTCAAAGGCTAAGTGGTCAAACACGCGGTCTTCGTAGTCGGGTTGGAGGAATTTTTTCTGGTTACGGTAGAAAGTCAACTCAAGCAGGGCGCCTTTCGCTTCGGGGTCTCGGAGAAACGCGATTTCAGCGTTGTTCTGCGGTATCTCCCGCCGACTAACAAGCCTAAGCCCCAAGAACTTAGTGTAGAAATCTATTGACCGCTCCATGTTGCTTGTGCGTATACTCGTGTGAACAAACATGTTTTCAGCGCACCTTCAGTGTGTCTGTCTATTCTTGAAGGGCGCATTCGCTATAAAGAAGTTACTATCCCACAGGAAATACATTTTCTGCTTGAAAATTTACGAATAACTATAAATCTAAGCCGAGCGCATCAAGATTCGACAGTGACGAAAACGTAATGGCTAATGTCATTGAAACCAACCAGCTAACGAAAACTTTTAACTCGCTCATGGCAGTTGACAAATTGAACATCACAGTGAAGTCAGGCGAAATTTTCGGTTTGCTCGGACCAAACGGCGCGGGAAAAACCACAACCATCTCCATGCTCTGCACCATACTAAAGCCAACAGCAGGCACCGCAAAAGTCAACGGCTTCGACATCGTCAAAGAAGCCACGCAAGTGCGCAAGTCAATAGGCATCGTTTTCCAAGACCCCAGCGTCGACGATAGGCTAACTGGACGCGAAAACCTCTACATGCACGCTAACCTCTACGGCGTTCCAGCAAGCGAACAGAAAAGCCGAATCGAACACGTGTTAAAACTGGTTGAACTCCAAGACAGGGCAGATGACTTGTTACGCACTTATTCAGGCGGCATGCGCCGCAGGCTAGAACTTGCACGCGGCTTGATCCACTACCCCAAACTGCTATTCCTAGACGAACCCACGCTTGGGCTTGACCCGCAGACAAGAGACCATGTTTGGAGATACATTCGAGAACTGAAAGAAACACATGATATAACCGTGGTGCTAACAACGCATTACATGGATGAAGCAGACAGACTCTGCGACCGCATAGCCATAATGGACTACGGCAAAATCATCGCGCTTGATACGCCTACGAAACTGAAGGACACACTCGAAGGCGACGTAGTAATTGTCAAAACAAACAATCCTGACGCGCTTTCCAAACTGGTTGCTGAAAAAATGCAGCTAAAGAAAACCCGCACAGTCAACGGAACAGTTGAAATTACAGTGCGAAACGGAGAAAACCTCTTGCCGAGGATAGTGGAGACAGCAGCGCAAAACAAAATCCATGTTGAATCAATATCCCTGCGTGCACCAAACCTTGAAGACGTTTTCCTGCATTACACGGGCAGAATGATACGCGCAGACAGCGGCAAAGAACCGCACGGCATCGCAGCGATACAGAGGAGGAAAATACGTTGACGGAGCTTAGAGGCTTTTACACGCTATGGCTTCGCGAAGTCAAACGTTACCTACGCGACAGAACCCGCATAATCAGCAGTTTCTTTCAGCCGCTGCTGTGGCTGGTAGTGTTCGGCGTCGGCATCGGTTCGAGCTTGCGAGGCGCAGTGACTATTCCCGGCTTGACTTATCAGCAGCTGATTTTTCCAGGCATCGTCGGGCAAACACTGCTCTTCACAGCGATGTTCATGGGTATCTCAGTAATCTGGGACAAGGAATTCGGCTTCATGAAAGAAATCCTAGTTGCACCTGTTTCACGCATGACCATATTTCTGGGCAAAATGGTGGGAGACAGCACCGACGCCCTGCTTCAAGGCGTAATCGTGCTTGCGCTAGGCTTAGCGTTAGGAATACAAATAGACTTATTCGCCTTTCTCGCGTGCCTACCCGTCATGCTGCTCATCACGTTCGGCTTAGTCAGCATAGGCTTAACCATCGCGAGCTTCATGGGAAGCCTGGAAAGCTTCGGCGCCATACAGAGCTTCATCAACTTGCCGCTGTTCTTCTTAAGCGGCGCATTATTCCAAGTGCAAAGCCTCCCTGACTGGATGCAAACCCTGGCAAGAGCAAACCCTTTAACGTATGGCGTGGATGCTTTAAGAACAATTATTCTAGGCGGAACATGGCAACCACTGTATCCGTTGTATGTGAATTTGGCGGTTATCGGCGTTTTCGACGTGATTATGATAATTATTGGAACATGGGCTTTCACTAGAATGAAATAAACTGCCTTAAGCAACCGTCTCCCGAGCAGTACAGCCGCACTAATTCGCTAACAGGTTACTTGTTTGTCATTTCGTTAATCTGTTTTTCCATCATGTGCCCGCGGCAGTAAACTAAAGCCTTTGTGACGCCTGGAACTTTCTTTGCAGCGTTTTTTATGTCGTTGGCAAGTTTGAACGCTATTGGACAGAAGGGGCTCGTAGGGATAAATTCCACTTTGACTACGCCAGATGCGTCTTCCTTCACGTTTGTAATCATTTGCATTTCAGCAAAAGTCATACCTGTTTCGGGATCAACTACTTTGCCCACTTCCTCTCGGACTTTATCCTCCAAATCTGTCACGTTTTCAGCATCCCACTCCAAGAAAAATAAACGCGATTATGACATATAAACTGCTAGAGGGGTATTCTGAAACAGAGACTATAGAAAACATATTCCTCTTTAGCCAGAGGAAGTGACGTGAATTCCTCGTAAAATGACTATAATATGCCTAAACCGTGTAATATGTGAACGGTTATCGTTAGGTAAAACGCCATGGCGGAGCTGGTGTGCACGAACCGGTAGTTTTGGTACTTAATGCGGGGAAACAATTGGAAACGTTTGGCAAATCCTGTGCTCACCAAGAGCAGCATGGCTATGTACAGAACGATTCCTGTGCCTAAATCAGGATAAAAAGCGGCTGGTCTCCAAATTTGACCTGCAAAATGGAGCGACACCAACAAGAAAGCGGCAAGGTTGCCAAACACATGAAGCCTTAGAAGCGATAGGTACTTGCTGGGGCGTTTACGTTTTAAGACGGCTATTATTGGAACAGTCAAAGCCATATAAAGTGTGCCAATCCAAACGAACCAGTGATTCAGGCGAAATGGACCTACGCTGAAGCCGAAATTAACCCAATCGAAATAATCTGCTGCCATTAAGCAAGCAGTTGCGAAAACCATGAGCAAAGCAAACCAAAACTCGCGGTTAAGTTTCACTTTATACGCCCACACAAACGTTAAATGCTTATTTCAGTTAATCAACGCTAAGGGCATAAATGGTTTTGGGTAAAAACGGCTCACGAAACTGCGCGGATAATTCGTGCAGCCGACAGATAGTGGCTTTGGGAAAGTTCATTCCTTGCTGGTAACGCCAGCGGAGACATTTTCTTAGCATAACCACTAATGAAAGTGCTGTAGGTTATTGCGGATTAAAGTTTAAACCTCTGTATAGCAATCCAATTTGCAGGCAACAGTTGAAGGGAAAGTCATGTACGCTGATTCATGTATTTTCTGCAAGATAACCAGCAGACAAGCTTCAGCCAGCGTAGTTTACGAAGATGAAACGGCGCTGGCTTTCCTGGACATAAAACCTCTCAGCGAAGGACACACTCTCGTCATCCCCAAGAAGCATTATGCAACCATTTTTGAAATCCCAGATGACCTCGTTTCCCATGTCCATAAAATTGCCAAAAGAGTTGCCCTTGCAGTTAAAGAAGCCGTGAAAGCTGATGGCGTTAGCATAGTCCAGCAAAACGGGAGAGCTGCTGATCAAGAAATACTTCACCTGCACGTTCACGTCATACCCCGATTTGTGGGAAAGAAACTGACTCGATTCACCGAAACTTCAGAGGCATCCAGAGAAAGACTGGATCAAACCGCAGCCAAAATAAAGCAACATTTAAAAATATCTTAACTAAGATAGCTCCAAAAACTGCATGGCTTTCCAATACGCTGCGACATAAGAGCGTCAGGAGAACAACCAAACGACAATAGTTGATTATTTTGTCTAAACTGCTGAGGAGAATGAACAAATTAATTTAAGAGAGAGCCAATATGCAGTCTCGATACTACTTAAGAAAGAAAAGGGAAAGGTGTTACGCTGTAGATTTATTCTTCCTGATCTTCAGTATTTTCGGCTGTGTCTTCTGCGGCTTGAGTGTCTTCGGTGTATTCTACTTGTTCGACTATAGGCTCGGCTGTTATTTCTGGCTGCGCCTCCTGGGGCGCATTCCGAGGGTTTGCCGTGTGGGTGACCTCTTCCACTACTGGCGGTAGGTCTTCCAAGAATTGCGGCTCTTCCGTAATCAACGTGCTTTCACTCTCGTCTGATGATTGTGCTGGCGCTGTTTCCTCCAGGATTATTACGGGTTCCTCAGAGGTTTCTTCCACAATTTCCACGGGCTCCAGCGTTTCTGCTGGTGCTTCTTCGACGGTTTCTGTTGGAAGGCCCTCGGATGTTGCTTCTTCAGTAACGATTATGGTTTCTTGAGAAGCACCGGTGGCTTCTTCTATCGCGGGTATTGCAGTTTCAGTGTTTTCCACAGGGGCAGCTTCAGCGGGTAAGGTTTCGTCGGTTTGTGATGAGGCTGGCTCAGGTGGCAGTGGGGCTTCGTCCAAGGTTATGGTTGGTTCTTCGGAAACGGCTTCAACAACTTCTACGGTTTCTGCAGAGGCGGTTTCAACAGGTGCGACTTCGCTGTCTTCTTGAGGAGCGGGTTCAATCGCAGCCGCCTCAGCGTTTTCCACTGAGGGCTGTTCTGCGGCTGGTGCTGCTTCTTCGATGGGCGCAACTGGTTCTTGAGCGATTTCCACGATTGTTTCTGGTGCTTCAATGGGTGCCGCTTCTGCGTTTTCTGCAGGTGCAGCTTCTATCGGTGCTGATTCATCCAAGGTTATGGCTGGTTCCTGAGTGCACGGCTCGGTTGGAACCTCAACTTCAACTGGAGCAGCAGGAACGGTTTCAACAGTTGGCGCTTCAACGGCTGGCGCTATATCGGTGCTTTGGGATGAAGGTTCTGCTGCAGGAGCGGCAGGTGGGCAAAGCTGATTTGCTGCTTCTATGATTAGGTCCAGTTCATGTTTTGCAGTGTCAAGTCCTGTTGAGAGAAGGTTTATTTCGTGCTGGTAAATTTCATCGTCGATTTCACCAACAACATGCTGTATTTCATAGTTGGCAAGAAGGGTCTCCAATGTTTTGATTTGGCTTTCGAGGTCGTGCATTTTTAGTTGCATTTTCGCCAGTAGGTCTTTCTGCTGCTTTTCGATTTCTACGATGGCTGCGACTAGTTCGTCGTTGAATGAATCTCGGGTTGTCTTGGAAATTCGACCAGTTTCAAATAAGTTGTCCAATGCTTGCTTCTTTTTCTTTGCTATTTCATATTCTTCGCTTAATCGCTTAAATGAGTGTCTCCACGAAATCAATTTTTTACACCGTGATTTTTTAGAGACAGAAGAGCAGATAACGTTTGTTAACATGCACATATATCGCTGAGTGTTAGGAACAGGTCTGTCTGCTGAGAAAAAGGAAATTATGCGTTTAAAATCTTGTTGGTTGAATGTTGTTTATATATTTAAAAATTGAAATTTTTCTCAATCGAAAATCATGGATGCTGGTTCTGTGAGGGCAATTTTGCTTGCGGACTTTATCAATGAGGGCGTTTCTGGGAACTGGAGAAGGCTTTGAAACGGCGGCTGCCGATAAGGCGGCTGCGCGGATTTTTTCTGGCCATATGTATCCATTACGTCATATTTCAATTTCCGATTCGAAGTCCGAATAAAATTTAAATATCTAAACACGAACTAAACTATTACAATGTGAATAAACATGGTGATATTGACTGTTGTTCTCGGCAACGAAAAGATGGAAGGGCGGATTCTGAAGAGGATGCATGAACGCATGATAAAGAATTTCATGGACATCATCATAATGGCCGAGTTACTGAAGAGTCCGCTTAGTGGTTACGATGTTATCTCGTATATTCACAGCAAGTTTAACCTCCTTGTGAGCTCAGGCACGGTTTATTCGCTTCTGTATTCACTTGAACGGAATGAGCTGGTTGAAGGAACTTGGGATGAAAAAAAGAGAATTTACAGACTCACTGACAAGGGCAAGAAAACGATAGAGACGATTTTAAATGCAAATGACAAAATTAAGATTTTTGTGGCGAACATCTTGAATCTTTAAGCAGATGTACCTCTCGGAGTTTTATGGGTCAGATTGCGTGCTGCGCTGCACAAACGGGCGAAGAGGCGCTTGCTACTTTATGGTGCACACTATCGCGTGAGACAACCCAAAAACCCACGTAAATAGTGCTGAAAACACTGCTTTGGAGTAGAACCTCTATAGAGAGACCATGCTGCGTAGCGTTTGCGGGAATATATAAACTATTTAAAAGGGGGCTATAGACTGTTCCACGCGTCAGCACATGGAAACCAAAAAACAAAAACAAACTGCCCAAGGAGCTATAGACTGCGGAAGCATAACAGATTTAAGCTAACCCTGAACCTTTCACAAGAAAGGCGAAACAGAATGGACACGTGGCGACTAATCCCGATTGCAACACACAAAGCCTTCATGAATATGGCAATAGACGAAGCCATTTTAACAGCACATAAAATAAACAATGTTCCGAACACGCTTAGACTTTACCGCTGGACCCCCAGTGCAGTAAGCATCGGCAAGAACCAAAACCCGCAAAACGAGCTTTATGTGGATAACTGCCGCAAAATGGGCATTGACATAGTAAGACGCATAAGCGGTGGAGGAACAGTCTTCCACAGTGCAACAGGCGAAATTACCTTCAGCGTCATCGCTCAAACCTCCAAAATAGGCAAAGACATACCAACCACATACCAACGCGTCTACGCAGCTATAACCGATGCATTACGACTCTTAGGCATTCCAGCAGACTACAACACAGGCGACGCAAAGAACTGCCCAAACTTAACAGTTAACGGAAAAAAAATCAGCGGCAGCGCACAAACAATTCAAAAGGGCACACTTCTCCAACACGGAACCGTGCTCTTAGATGTTGATTTAGAACAAATGTTCACTTTGTTACGTGTACCATGGGCACAAACCTGCATGCAGGTCGCTGCTGTCGCGAAAAGAAAAATCACTTCCGTTCATGAAACGCTTGGGCACGCAGTTTCACCGGAAACAGTAAGCAACGCTTTGGTCGTGGGTTTCAAGAACGCATTTGGCATTGAACTGGTTAATGGCGATTTAACAGTTTATGAGCGTGAACTTGCTGAGAAACTGTGCAAAGAGAAATACGCAACTGACGAATGGAACTTTAACGGAAAAACATCTGCTTGCTAAGTTTTTTCGATTTTCCATCTTACACCCTGTGTAGTGTCCTCAATCACCACGCCCATAGCTTTCAGCTGCTGCCGAATTGCATCAGCGGTTTTCCAATCCTTGTTCTTCCGCGCTTCTTCACGTTTCTTAATTAGTTCTTCTGCTTCTTTCGGTAAAGCAGCGTCAGCTTCAATCTTGCCGATTACGCCTAGAACCCTGTCAAAATCCGCAATCAACGCGCAAGCTTGTTTGGCTTCAGCCCTGCTAACAGCGTTAGCGTCCAGCAGATTATTCACATCTCGCACGAAGTCAAACAGTGCTGCCAAGGCCACACTAATGTTCAAGTCGTCATCCATGGCTTCGCCAAAACTCATCTGCACTTTAGCCGTCAACTTTGCCATTTTTTCGCCGCTGCTTTTTCCATCGGCATCCTGTAATCTGTGTATGAAATTTCTTAACCGTTCAACAGCGCCCTTGGCTGCTTCTAAACCCTCAAAAGTGAAATTAAACTGCTGCCTGTAATGCGTCGATAGCAATAAATAACGAATCGCAATTGGATCATACCCCTTCGAAAGCAAATCACGCAACGTGTAAAAATTACCGTAACGCTTAGCCATGCGCTTCCCCTCAACCAGCAAATGCTCATTATGGAGCCAGTAATTCACAAATCGCTTGCCAGTTGCCGCTTCACTCTGCGCAATCTCGTTCTCGTGATGAGGAAACATGTTATCAACACCGCCACAGTGAATATCAAACGTCTCGCCCAAATACCGCATAGACATGGCTGAACATTCAATATGCCAACCAGGTCTACCCTTGCCCAACTCGGTGTCCCAGCAAACATCACCATCTTCCTGCGTCCACGCTTTCCACAACGCAAAATCCTGCGCCTCTTCCTTGCTGTATTCGTCGACTTTTACCCGTGCACCAGCCTTAAGCTCAGCAACCTTAATCTTCGAAAGCTTACCGTAATCCTTGAATTTGATGACGGCATAGTAAATTGAACCGTCTTCACCCCTGTACGCAAAGCCTTTATCCATAAGCCGCTTGATTAACGAAACCATCTCAGCGATGTGCTCAGTAGCCCTCGGATAATAATCCGCACGTTCTATATTCAAAACGGCAACATCTTCGAAAAAAGCCTTGGCATAAAAATCCGTGAACTGCCGAAGCGACATCTGCTGCTTTTGACTGCCTCTTATTGTTTTGTCATCTACATCCGTCAAGTTCATAACATGCGTGACCTGCAAACCGCGATACTTCAGCCAACGCTTGAGCACGTCTTCAAATACAAAAGCCCTGAAGTTGCCGATATGTGCATAATCATACACTGTAGGTCCACAAGTGTACATGCGCACTCTGCCTTCGTCAATAGGCATAAACGCTTCCTTTTGGCGGGTTAACGTGTTGAAAAAACGAATTCCTGTTGCAGCCTGTGACATTTTACACTCGTATGAAAGGAAGGCTCGAAATTATTTAAGCATTCTTTCGTGTCCTTAAGTGGTCGCTTATCTTTTTTCTATGGGATTACACATTTTGTTTGTGACCGATTGTTTATTCTACTCTGAATGCTATTGCCATCTTCTTCTTGCTCATGTCCTCAACGATTTGAACCCATGCTGTAGGCATTTCTCTCTCTTCTTCAGTCAATTTTCTCACAGTCAAATTCTTGTTAACGTAGAAAGCTCGCTTGCAAGCTTTGCAGTTCTGGTACGGGAAGAAATCTTCTAAAGGCTTAACTATTTTCTGCTTTGCACCACAGTTTGGACACTGTTGAAAAGAAGCTTTCCCTTTATGTACCGCTCTTTCCGTTTTTATGTTCACGCTCGCCTCCAACTCTTCCCAAGAAGAGTATATCCGATGCAGGGACGAATCTCCGCTCTGCCACAACTCTCTAAACATATTTAGTACTTCTTTCCTTTCTTTCACGGTCTAACCTTCTTTACGCGCGGTTATCTGCGAAGTTTTCCCCAGCATGGGCAACCGCTAAAGGCTACGCATTGAAAGGGTGTTAAATAATACAATGCAATTTTAGCTATTAGCTTTTTCTCATTGGCAACTACAGCTATTGAGTTAGGCATCAATTTTTACCCTGTGTAACATGATGCGATGCCCCTTTTTCTGAAGGAGACATGGAAGCAAATCAGCAGTGCATTCACGACAAAAAAATGTTTGAAGGCATAACTGTTAAGTTTTAATGTGGGGTGAATTTGGAAAAGATTTGAGTGAAAATCTGGAAAACCGCTTAATACTCTTTCCGCATACAACACGCTGAAAACGCTAAAACTGGCAATGAGGCAGAAAAATGAAGCAAAAACAGACATACGTGTTGGACTTGACAAGAATCAATGGCAATGGGGACTTCGCATGTCCTCGCTGTGGAGCCACAATATCTCCTGACGATTGCACAGAAGAAACTTACTCCGTAACAGAAGCAAAAGTCAGCAGTCAAGGTTTAGAAGAGCTGGTTATCTGCTGCAACAAATGCACAAGTCACCTTCATTTAACAGGCTTTTCTCTCCTTCAAAACCTCTGCGGCGCAGACGAAGAGAAAGATAAAGAATCAGACTACATAACCCACCTATGACGTTATCACCACAATCAGCTAAAAATAAAACTGCTAAATCATACAACTCGGTTCAAAACCGAAATCTGTATCTCGTTTAACTGGAAATGAAACACGTAGTGAGGCTAACACCATTGCAGGATGCAATCCTGAAGCAAAACGGAGATATAATCCGAACATTCCACATAAGCATTGACGGTTAATGTTCCGAACAGGCATTGCAAACTTGCCCTTGCACGGCGGAAAAGCACCAGCATGGTTAACCACTCGCATGTGCAAGCTCGCCAAAGAAATAGCCACCATAATAATCAACGAATACGGAATCAACCATTTCCTGACCCGTGTTTCAGATCCGTACTGGTTTCAAGCGTTCGGCTGCGTTTTAGGCTATGATTGGCACAGTTCAGGCGTAACAACCGTTGTTACAGGCATCCTCAAACAAGCGCTTTCGCCAGAAGAACACGGCATCGCTGTTTGCGGCGGAAAAGGCAGAACAAGCAGAAAAACACCCATGGAAATCGCTGATGTTGCTGAAAAGTTCGGCTTCTCCGACAATAACATCCAAACACTTGAATACACTAGTCGCATGACAGCCAAGGTTGACAATGCAGCCATCCAAGCAGGCTACCAGCTTTACCACCACGCTTTTCTCTTAACTGAAAACAAAAAATGGGCGGTAATCCAACAAGGCATGAGCGCTGAGGACAGAACTGCACGTCGCTACCACTGGTTATCGGAAAACGTCTCAAGCTTCGTTGTGGAGCCGCATAACGCGATAGTTGGCGACGCAAAACGCGAGAAAGCCTTAAACATGACTGCAAAGAGCAGCGAAGGTGCACGGAAGGCTTCAGTTGACATTGCCAAGGAAACGCCGAATCGGCTCATGCGCTTGTTTGAAGCTGCAAGACCCTTGGAGCAGCGGTCTCTGCGGGAATGGTTTCCTCAAAACGCCAATCAGCAGCCGATTGTGGTTCTCCAAATGCCTCGCAACGCGAACTGGAAAACCTTAAAGAAGGTTTACGAGGCCCAACCACGAAATTACGAGGAGCTCTTGAGCGTGAAAGGTGTTGGTCCTGCTACGGTGCGTGGTTTAGCACTTGTAGCCGAATTGGTTTACGGTGAAAAGCCAAGCTGGGATGACCCTGTAAAGTATTCGTTTGCTTACGGCGGCAAGGATGGCGTTCCGTTTCCAGTGCACCGCCGCGCCATGGATGAATCGATTCAGTTGCTCAGGGAAACAGTGCAGGCAGCTAAAATTGGCGACAAGGAGAAGCTGCGGTCGTTGCAGAGGCTGAGGCGGTTTGTTCCTGAAAACGCAAATATTTAAGCGTGAAATGTGAATTAGCTTTCTGAAAGGAGCAAGTCAGTATGTCGAAAATTGATGATGCGTTGCGGCTTAAGATTTCTGGATTGTGCGGTTTTTTGACACCTCTTGTAGCGTTTGCGCTTATTTTTTTGGCTATTGCTTCTTACCCTGAGTTCAGTTGGGGTGACAACGCCTTGAGCGATTTGGGCATTGTGGAAGGCGTTACAGCGGTTCTTTTTAATTCTGGTTTGCTCGTTGGTGGCTTTTTGTGTTTTGTTTTTGCAACAGGGTTGTTTGTGTTTCTGAAGGTGCACTTCTTCGGTAAAATTGGTGTTTTCATTTTTGTTTTGGCTAGTTTGGCGCTTTTTGCGATTGGGGTTTTTCCTGAAGATGTTCGACCTGTGCATTATATTGTTTCTGTGATGTTTTTTGTGTTTCTGCCATTTTCTATGATGGTTATTGCTGGAGCTTTTTGGCTTATGCGCAAAATGCGGATGGCGGTGTTCACGCTGGTGGTAGCTCTAGCTGCGGCTGCACCTTGGGTGCTCTATTTTGCTTTTCACTATGTTTCCAATGTGGCTGTGCCCGAAATTGTTTCAGCGTTTGCTGGTTCTGTGTGGGCTGTGGTTTTAAGCGGCAAGATGCTTAAGCAAGCTTCACGTTCAGAAGCTTCATAGCCTAGTGACAGTGGTTTGTGAAAAGTGCCGTTTTAGTGGCTACTTCGAATTGCTTCGAAACAGGTTACTTGCTTTTTTGCCCGTGTAGATCTGAGAGCAGCAGTATGCTGAAAACGATGACTCGTATTCTTTGCTTTCGGCGTATTGGATGGCTTCTTCGCTGGGGAACGCTATGGCGTTAACTCCTGCTTTCAAGCATAGCACGTCGGTTTCGGCGCGGTGTTTGCCTTTTGGGCGCATGCAGCCAAGCGCTATGGGTGTTTCAGGAAACATCCGTCGTGCGGTTGCGGCGATTCTGGCGATTTCTATTGGTTGTGGCGGTTTAGCCAGAGCCATGGCTGTGCCGCGGATGGGCGTAAATGCGATGATAACCAGTGCTGAGGGCTTATGGCGTGCTATTATTTTTAGAGCTTGTAGTTCGCCTTTTAGTTGTCCGTTGTGAAGTCCAACGATTATGTGTGGGACAACGTTCAAATGTGCTTCTTGCAGTGCCTTCAGCGAGTTAGCGTAGTCTTGAACTGTCACGTTCAGGTTGTAGATGCATTTTATTGTTTCGTTGGAGCCGATTATGTCTATTAATGCAGCGTCTACTTCAGCGTTCTTGAGTGCTTGCGCCGTGGTAGCGTCAATGATTCCTGTGTGAACAATGACTGCTGAGCCTATTTCGTTTTTGATTTTCTTTATTGTTGGAATGAACTGCTGCAACGGCACGGAACCGTTTGGCATGCATCCTCCGCTTATGAGGTAGCCTGAAGTGCCTTTTTGCTTTAGTTTCAGGCTAAGTGCGAATAACTCTTCAGGTGTGGTAGCTGAGTGCATGGTTGCTAGGACTTTGCCTTCGCAGTGTTTACAGTTTAGCGTGCAGGTTTTCCCTGTTATGGATATTGTTGGAAACTGATCTGGTTTGGAACGGTAACTGCTGGTTTGATAGGGCATGAAACTTGGGGCATAAAAGTGGATTTTTCTCGGTTTTGGATTTAGAATGTCAGTTTCCAGCAAGCTTAAAAGTTGTTGCTCTTTTGCGTTCCAAACTGTTTCTGGGGAAAGTTGCGCCATGGCTTTCTTCTAGGTTTTGCGGCTTGTTAACAGTTTTGGTTTTGCTTTGTGTTTGTTGTTTTGTTTTCGCTTTTGTTAAAGATTGCGGGAAGCGCTTGGAGGGAATCGTTGAGGAGTGGAGCGTCGTGTTGCAGTTTTTCTAGGCGTTTTGTTATTGCCAGTGTTTTGGAGATGGCTGTGCCTCTTTTCGTTAGGGCGTATCGGGTTTTGTTCTTGAAGTTTTCTTCTTGTACAAGACCATTTTTAACCAGAAAGCTTAGGCGTTGGTTGAGAAGGCGACAATCCATGTTGCATGTATAAGCTATGCTATCAAGAATTAATGGTTTCTTTGCTAATGTTTGCAGAATTTCTTCGTAAAGTTCTAGCTTTGACCTATGCATGCTTGCACGCTTCGGTGTGTGGTTGTCTGTTTTTTAATAAAGCCTTTGCGAATTCTGAATCTTTAATGGAAAGCCATAAGTTTTGACTGCTCTCTTAGTCAGCCGCAAGGGAAGCTTGTTTTTGTTGTTTTTGTTTTTTGGTTGCCATGTGCTGACGCGTGGAACAGTCTATAGCCCCCCTTTAAATAGTTTATATAGCCCTACAAGCGGGGATTGATTATGTGTTTTTGTGAGGCGTACCGACAGGTTTATTTGAATAATTATACATATGAATTTTTATTCATGTAAACGGGTTCCATTCAAAACTCCGAGATACATGGAGAAAGCGCGATGAAAAAAGGATTAACGGAAATATGCTACAAGTTTTTCACCAATCTAGCTAATCCCACGCGATTGGCGGTTTTAGAAAAGCTTATGGAAAATCCCATGAGCGTGAACGCGCTTGCCGCTTTATTGGGACAGGAGCAGAGTATGATTTCCCACAATCTCAAGCCATTGCTCCGATGCAAATTAGCCTTCTCTGAGAGACAGGGCAAAAAACGCGTTTATTCAGCCAACAGGGAAACGGTCAGCATGTTGTTCAAGGCTGTTGAGAATCACGCAGAGAAATATTGTCCAAGCGGCGGAAGATGTTTGAAGGGAGAAAAAATGAAAAATGGTTAGGAGAAAAATTGTGCATATAGACGAAGCTCTATGCAATGGTTGTGGTAGCTGCATTCCAAAGTGTGCTGAAGGGGCGTTACAGGTTGTCAGTGGCAAAGCCAGAATCGTCAGCGACAGCCACTGCGATGGACTTGGCGCATGTATTGGGCATTGTCCTCAGGGCGCAATAACAATTATGGAAAGAGAAGCCGAAGATTTTGACGAAAAAGCCGCGCGTGCCCACGTACATAAAACTGAAGCTGTATGGGAAGACAAGCCTCCTGTGACTCAGTGGCCAGTGAAATTCAATTTGGTGCCTGTTGCGGCGGCTTTCTTTGAAAAAGCTGATTTGTTAATTGCTGCGGATTGCGCGCCAGTGGCTTGCGTTAGCTTTCGAGGCAAATTGATGCGAGGAAAAAGAGTGATTATAGGTTGTCCAAAGTTTGATGATGCAGAAGCTTACGCTCAGACACTTGGGGAAATACTGAAGCGCAATAATGTTGCTAGCATCACAGTTGCCCATATGGAAGTGCCTTGCTGTTCAGGTTTAATGTGGGCTGTGGACAAGGCAGTAGCGACATCGGGCAAACAAATCTCAGTGAAGCAATATGTAATAGCAATAAACGGAAAGATAAAATGAACCCTAGTACCCGCTGGAGGCTGTTAACAAATTTAGATTTGTTGCTTAACGACTGCATGCCACCATAAACTGGATCTTCTTCGGGAAGAGGTAGATTCAATTAATAAACGACTTCAAACATTCACTTGCTGGAAGAGACACGTCACGACTGGAGAACTAAAAGTGAGCGAACTCGGCAAAGAACTCGACGGTGCCCTGCCAGAACAAGTGCGGGTATCATTGGGCTCTGCAATTGTTCTCAACTTGATACATGGCAAACTTGACGCCAAACCTACGACTGCCTACTTAATGACTTATAGTGTTGAGAAATGCACTGCAAACTGCGGTTTCTGCCCCCAAGCCAAGACCAGCCGCAGCGAGGCTGGACTGCTTTCGCGAGTCTCGTGGCCTGTTTTCCCCGTGAAAACCGTTATTGAGAAAATCGCAAGCGCAGTTGATGATGCACGAATAAGACGCGTCTGTATACAAGCGTTAAACTATCCAGAGGTCTTCACGCATCTTGCTGCCCTTGCCAGAACCATAAAACAACATGTGGACGTTCCAATCTCAGTTTCATGCCAACCGCTGAACCGCGCAAACATGCAATTGTTGGCAGACGCGGGCGTAGACCGCATCGGCATCGCCTTAGACGCAGCGACGGAGAGACTATTCAACGAAGTTAAAGGTTCAGGCGTAGGTGGTCCTTACCGTTGGGAAAACCAGCTAGAGCATCTGCGTGACGCCTCAGAAGTTTTTGGGAGAGGAAACATCAGCACACATCTAATCGTTGGTTTAGGCGAAACCGAAAAAGAAGCCGCTGCCTGCATTCAGCAATGCGTAGACATGGATGTGCTGCCGGCCCTTTTCGCCTTCACACCCATCAAAGGCACTTTACTGGAGAAGAAACTGCAGCCTCAAATCGAGTCTTATAGGCGAATACAGGTTGCACGATACTTAATCGTTAACGGCAAGACAAGTTATGATAAAATGCGCTTCGATGTTGACGGCAAAATAGTGGATTTTGGTATTCAAACAGAAATTTTGAGCGGCTTGGTGAAAACTGGGCAGCCGTTTCTCACTACAGGATGCTTAGACTGCAATCGACCCTTTTATAATGAGAAACCTCGTGGCCCACTGTATAATTACCCACGGCAAGTTTCTTCAGAAGAAGCAGCGCAGATACAACAACAGCTAGGTTTCTAATAGCAGCCTTAAGCGTTCAAACACTCGGGTCAACTGGATTCCGCAGGTGGTGGTTTCTTGTCAGGTTCAGGCAGCTTCGGCTTCTGCCGCGTTATCATCTCAACCAAACGCCAAAACTCATCCATTGTCAAACCTTTCTGCAAATCTTTAAGAAGTTTTTTCACTTGGTAAAACGTCATTTGAGACTCGCCTTTGTCCAAACTCTCCTGCGGGTTCTTGATATGCCTAAACAACTCGTCCATTTGCCGCGGGGAAGCCCTCACGTTAGCTTGCTCCAGAAGCCTCTGAATCAATGTCTGCCCAGTGTTTCTTCCCACGAAAAACTTTGTTTCTCGCCCGACAATTTCAGGCGGAAACGGTTCAAAAAGCAGCGGTTGCGCCCGCAGCGTCTCTACTTCATCATCCACTTCACGTGCAAAAAGATTCTCGCCTATTATCGGTTTATGAAACTGAATCGGCACTGCAAAAGCTTTTTCAGCTGACTGGGCAATTCGATAGATTTTTTCCAAATCAATCCCAGTGTCAATGTTGTACAGAAGCTCCAAACTGGCGACAACTTCTTCAAAAGGCGCGATTCCTGCGCGTTCTCCGAAACCTGCGATGCAAGTGTGCACGTGAGTTGCACCTTCCTCCACTGCCGCTAGAGAGTTAGCGGTCGCCAAACCAAAATCGTTGTGACAATGAACTGAAAACGCTGTCTTCTTTTTGACAGCCTCAGGTAAACCGTCGCGGACATGCATCATCAGGTAGCGCATTGAAAGAGGTCTGAGAAATCCTACCGTGTCCGCTAACCCAAGCTTGCTTGCCCCGGCAGCAGCCACTGCTTCGAAAACTTCAATAATAGTTTCAAGCGGTGTGCGCGAGCCATCCATAAGCATGAAGTCCACGGTTACGCCATGTTTCCGAGCGTACTCAATGCTTTCAACCGTCTTTTGCAATGCTTGTTCCTTAGTCAATTTAAGCCTCTGCTGGAGGTTAAACTCGTTAAACGGTGCTTCTACAGTTATTTCCTTCGCCCCGCACTCCAAACATGTAGCTACACTAGTTTTGGTCGCTTGCGCTGAGGCAACAAGAGTCACGTTTCCAAAGGTCTCATTCATGATTCGCTTGACAGTTCGCTTGTCATCCTCAGATAAACCTGGAAACCCGACATTAATTACGGATACGCCTGCCTCATCCATTAACTTGGCAAGTTTTACCTGTTCAACGTAGGTTAAGAAAACAGTTGGGGTTTTGATTCCTTCCCTAAAGGTTTCATCCCAAATGAAGACTCTCTCAGGAAGCTTCGGGGGTAAATTTTTTCTCAAACGGTTATAGTTGGCAATAAGCCCTTGTGCTTCAAGCTTCTTAAATATCGTTTTCCTCATCAACAACCCAGTCCAACGAGATGAAGCTAAACGTCTTGTTTTATTTGCCGATTCTTATATAAAAACTGCATGCATACCCGGCATGAACAGCTAGCGCACGGCAACCTTGGCGCCATATCTAAAAGATGAGAACAGCAAATCCGCAATAAAAATCTCCAAAATAAAACGCAAAAACCACAAGCAAACATGCACGTCCGGTGCAGCAAGGCGAAGAGCAAACAAACTTGCAAAAGTTTTAAGTGCAGACACCACAGACGAAGTATTAACAGGCGAAAACATCATGAGCAGTCTCAAAAGCATCGTGGAGAAAATCCGATCTCTAGAAACAGAACGAAAGAACTTGCTGCTGGAAATCGAAGAGCTCAAGAGGATGGCTAACGCAAAAACCGAAGCGTTAGAAAGTGAAATCAACATGCTGAGAGAAGAAGTGAAATCGCTTCGCACGCTTCTGAGCGGCGAAGAACAAGAAACTGAAGCAGCCCAGAAAAAGAAAAAATAACTCAAACATAGTTACTGCCAGCAGCCCGCACTATAGCTCTCGGGAATGCTTCTCGAAAAACGCAGTTCAGCGGCATCGACTCCTTTTCAATAACCCCGAGAGCGCTATCAGGACAGATACAGAGAAGAGGACTAAATAGAACACGTGGGGCGGCATCAACAAGAATGGCACTTGGAGAGGGTAACTCACAATAGTCGGCAACAAGACTGTTCCAACAGGTATCGCCAACAGCAAGTTGGGTTTCTGGTTGTGGAAAAACGAGGCTAACTCTCCAGTTTTGAACATGACAACGGTTGCAAGCGCAAAAAGTGTCCATTCTAACGCCACGTTCACTGGGCTCCAGATTTCGAAGTCAAGTCCAAATTCATTTAATCCAAACAGTCGCGGCGTCAACGGCCACAGCAGCATTATGTTTCCGCCTGTGATGAAGTCAGCTATCAACGAATGCGAAATCAAGGCGAGAAAATACGGCAGTGCCTTCTGCCGGTAGAGAACAAAAAAAGGCACGAAAATGAGAAAAGCGGCTATTAGTGAGTGGGTTGGTCCCCTGTGCCACTCGTTTACGCCGAAGAGGATGTCCGCATCAGGGATAATCGAGAGAACCAAGATTATTGGCGTGTTAAGCGGCACTTTCAGGACGCGTGCTGAGGATTTGCCTATAAGATACGCGAGCGCCATGTGTCCAACAGCAAACGAGGTAGACTCCTCCTTGAAAGCCAAACATTCGGCTACCGCTTTATTAAACGTATAGGTTTAGAGCGTTCGCTGAGTGCACGTCAGTCGCTGCTGCATGTGGGGTGGCAGGCTTTCTGGCGGCACGGATTGAAGTGAAATGTGTGGCGAAAAGGTTATTTTTGCCTTTGTTTAGCCAGGGCAAATGTGTGGTTTGTGGTTTTGTTTCTTTTTGTATGTGTATTTGTGTTGTTACCGTGAACAATAACGTTTATTAATACTTAATACTTCGCATTTGAACAATAAGGGGGACACAAAAAAACGGCAATACAAAAAATATCATCAGGAGTAATAATAGCCATCACGATGGTAGGCTTAATCCTAACAGTAACAACAGCCGGCTTACTCAGCGTAAGCCAAACAGTGTCATCAACAGGAACAGTAACCGCAGTAAACGTCGGCGTCTACTCAGACAGCCAATGCACCCAGACATTGACAAACATAAACTGGGGAACCATATCACCAGGAAACTCGGTTACCTACACAATCTACGTTAAGAACACAGGTAATACGCCGATAACTTTGAGCATGACCAAAACAGGCTGGAACCCCGCAAACGCAGACGGACCAATAACAGTGACTTGGAACAAGGAAGGCACATCACTAAGCGCTGGTCAATCAACCGCAGCGACGCTGACACTAACCGTATCATCAGGCATAAGCGGCATAACAACATTCAGCGTCAACATCGTTATAACAGGCACAGGATAAACCCACAAACTCCATTTCTTTTTGTTGTTGTGTTCGTTTTTGCAGTGCCGCCAGTTTTTTGTGTTTGTGTTTTGGGTTTTGTTTTTGGTTTTGTTTGTTTTGCGGGTTGGTTTGGTTGTGGGTTGTGTGTTTGGCGGTTGACTAGTTTTATCTTGGGATTACGGTGAGGAATGGTTCGGGTGTGAGTTCTGCTGTTGCGTAGACGGCGAGGGCTATTGACCAGAATACGTCGTCGTGTGCGCCGTATGGGTGGCTGAAGCTTATTGTGCCGTCTTTCTGCAGTGTGTAGCGTTCGATGTTGAGTTCGGTGCATATGTCGCTGCGGTATGGTCGCTCCCAGCTTAACAGCGGGTAGTAGAGTTTGCGGTTTGCCATGCGCTGTTTGAGCAGGCTTGCCATTTCGCTTTTGCGCGGAACGGTGAAGGTGACGCCTTCTGCGTTGTTGATGCCTGCGTTTTCCATGTCTGCGATGAAGCTGGGTCCTTCGCGGGTTATGTCGACGCGGATTTTTTGGAAGTCGTCCCAGCGGTCTTGGATGGTTTTTATGTAGCCTAGAACCTGTGAGTAGAGCGTTGGCTGTTGGAAGATTTTGAGGTGCCGTAGCAGCAGCTTGTCGTTGGTGTGCTCGATTATTGTGAATACGGTGTAGTCGCGTGTTTGGGCTAGGTCTAAGCCTGCGTAGAAGTCGCCTTCTCTGGTTTTTTCCGTATCGTGTTCGCGCAGGTCTTCTCCGCAGTTTTTTGTGGTGCCTATGCATTGGGCGATGAGGCTTTGGGTTAGCCAGACGTCTTCGTCTTCTGCCCATTCGGCGAGCATTTCGCGGCGCCATCTGGCTGGGTCTTCGCCCATTTGGGTTTGTATTTTTTCGATTATGCTTTGTTTTAGCGGTCCGTTTGGCTCTAGCGCTTTTGTTACTGGTATGTGGCTGGTTTTGAAGTCGGTGAAGTTTTTGTGGTTGAAGATTTTGTAGAATATGCTATCCGTATGCCATGGGGTGCTGCTGCAGACGAATTTGCCGTTTGTGGCGCCCAGAGTGTATAGTATAGCGTCGTAGAGTTCTTGGTCGTTGGCTACGAAGTTGAATTCGTCGCAGTAGACGAGATTGAATGATGGTCCCCTAACCGTTTCTGGGTTGTTGGGGAAGGTTTCGATTGTGCTGTTGTTTGTGAAGTGAATTAGTGTTCTCTGCGGTTTAAAGGCTATGTTGGGTGGTAGTTTGCGTGTGAATTGTGCTATGCGTGCGAGTATGCGTTTGGTTTGGCGCCATGATGGTCCTACGATGGCGATTTGGCTGTTTGCGTGCGTTACAGCGTACCATAGCAGGAGTGCAGATATGAGGATGGTTTTGCCGCTTTGTCGGCACCATCGAGCAGCGGTGAACTGGTTTTCTGTAAACAATCGCGCGAATTCTTCTCGGTAAGCGAAGGGCGTGAAGTTGAGGATTTCTTTGAAGAATATTAAGGCGTCAGTGCTTGACGCTTGGATTTTGATGGCTTGAGCTTGCTGGATTAGTTCTTCACTGAGTTGGAGTTTGCGCCATTTGGGCAGGATCTGGTTTGGGCGGTAGGCTCTCGGCTTTTTGGAGTAATTGGGCATTTTTCCTCCATGACGTTTAGTTTGGTTTCGATTTCGCGGTAGTTGATGTAGTCGGCTAGGAGTTCCTTGGAGGTTTTCGCTAAGGTGGCTATTACTTGGAGTCTTTGAATTTCATTTTTGTTTATCCCAGGCGTGCTTGCTGCCTCTAGCGCGGCGGCAAGTTTTTTCAGTGTTTCTTCAATGCTTGGAAGCTCCTTTGGCAATGTGACCACGGTGTTTAGAGCGGTCTTGTAGCTGGTTAATCCTAGGCGTTTGCACTTGACCAGTATGGCGTTTGGTTTTCTTCCGAGTTTTTCGGCGACGATGGCAATAGGTGCTTTTTCTTCAATCAGTTCTCTAAGCTGGGTTTCTTCTTCTACTGTCCATGGCTTGCCCTTAGTCATAACTCCCCCATCTTTTTTGCGAATATTTTTTGAAAAATTGGCGCTACTGACTCGTGATGATAACTGTTTTCATTGTGTTGATTATGGTGATATTTGTTGGCAACGGGTAAAACTGGGTTTTGCGCTTTAAGTCACCTGTTTTAGGATTTTGGCGCACAATATTAAAAGGCAACTCCGAAGATGACTCCCACAACAGGGGAGAGAGTACAGTTAAAGTGATTAAAATGATGAGGAATAATGTGATTCTTAACAGGGTTTGTTCGGAGATAGATTTAGATGTTCGACAGCTACTGCAGTTTATTGCAGAAGGATAGCCGGCAACACAATCTTGGACCCAGTTCAATGGGCAAGTTGGTTTGGTATTTACTATCAATAGTTTGACTCGAGTCTAATATCTAAATCAAAGACTTTTAGCGTCTTCTTAGTTGTTTAAATTTTTGGAATTATTACCTTCCCCTTACTGGGGGTGTTGACTCTAAGGCGTTGCTGGGGGGAATATCTTCTCATGTTTCTAACAATTTGCTATTCAAGAATCTTAAAGGTACGATGTACGTTGGTTTAGAGCAATTGTTATGTTTGGAGTTAATTAATAAAAGAAAAAGGGGTTTGTGTTTTATGGGTCGTGTATGCCGCCTTTGTAGGGGTTGGTGACGTCTTTGGCATTTTCGTGATACCACAGGCGTTCGCTGATGGTGCCGAGTACTTCAGGTATGGTGTAAGTCGGGTGGTATGGGTTGGGGTTATAGTTAATTTTCAGGATAATGGCAGTGGCGCCTTGGGGCGAGCATTGGAGTTCGATGATACCTGGTGTTATACCGCGTGCTTCGTCACCATGCAGCCACAGCGAGGCATAGTAGGTGTCTCTGCCCCAGTGGCCCCAGACGGTGAACAGCACTGTGCCGTTGATGTCCTTGTGCGTGGCGATGACTGCGTAGCCGACGGTGTTGCTGCTTTCATAGGTGTTGTAGGTGTAGCCTGGCCAGTTCCTGTTCCAGCACGTTATCGGAACGATCTTGTTGCTGTAGGCTGTGCCCGCAAACTGCTCCAGACCATAGAACGCATCTGTCCAGTCGTTAGCGTAGTAAGCGAACAGGTTAGCCAGCGGACCGCCGACGCCAATTATACTGCTACCTGCAACCGGCCAGTAAGTGCACCAAATGCCTTTCAGCGCAGCACGTGAGGCACCATCCTTGTAATCGGTTTTAGCTGTGCCTGAACCAAATTTGTGCACAACAAAAGGCATCTGCCCAGTAACATCTGCAACAGCCATGTCCGCTCCTCCGATACCGACTCTGGTCTCCTTCAAAGAGCCAAATGCTTCAGCAACCAAAGCGGAGCCAGCGCTGTCAACTGTTTGAGCATCTCTGCCAACTATGGCCCATTCGTATCGGCCCATCTGGCTTTCTGTGTATATATAAGGCATGCCCTCGTATTCATAAGCAGGATCAGCGTCTATTATTGCTGTGATGTTCATCGAATCAGTAGTGGCATCGTATGTCACGTTGATTTCTATGGTTGCTGTGAAGCCAAGCTCCCACACCTTAAGATCTCGCAGCGTTGGGTTAGTCACGCTCCAGTGAATGTCAACCATGGATATGGCAACAGACACGTTGCTGTTGCTAAGCGGCGCCAAGTTCTGGAAGTCCCAGCTGCCAGTGTAAGTTGCGCCCTTGAATACCTCAAAGTTGCGTTGCCAACCATTTAGGGTACGGTTGAAAACAACGCTCCAATTATCAATAGTGTTCAAGGCAGTCGAAGTCAAATAAAGATCGTCTATTTCCAACACCCATTGCATGGTTAATATATCAGTCCAAGTTTTAGAATCATCAGCGCTAAGTATTGCCGTAGGATAACTTGAGTTAATGTTGGTAGCATTAGTTGTAAACCTAAATGGCCCGACATCAAGTCCGCCCCACATGCGGACACTCTTGTGCACAGCAGGTTGAAAATCCCATGGGTTGAACGTCTGGTTCAAGTAGTACTGCATCTCACTGTCAATCCTGTTTTTGCCCCCAGTCATGGCAGCGTCGCTCGCGTCATGCTGCTTAGTGACAGCATACTGCGTGACGCCTCTGAACTGCGTCCGGTTCTCGTTATCAACC
>JAOZHU010000025.1 GCA_026014705.1 Candidatus Bathyarchaeota archaeon
GCGAAAGGCATAATGTCCAAACCCGTAATTACCGCCCAAGCTGAAGACAGCCTGAAGGAAGCTGAAGATAAAATGCATAAACATGACATTTCATGCTTGCCCATAATGTCGCAGGAAAAACTGATAGGCATCGTCACAAAACTGGACTTTCTCGAGCCAATTTCGCAGATGGAGGTTTCTGAAAGAAAATTCACAGTTCAATTCTCAGTGAAAAACATCAAAATCAACCCCGACGAGCAGGCTTTCATGATGGAGGACTTCGACACGTTCGCGCGCAAATACGAAAACGTCTTCAAAACAGGAACTTTGTTCGCTTACGTTAAAACGCACGGCACAAACCTCAAGGGCGTCCCGCTTATCCACTGCCGCTTGCAGCTGCGAACGGCAAAAGGCGCCTTCTACAGTTCAAGTGAAGGCTGGGGAATAGAACCAACCTTCCGCGTGGCATTAGATAGGCTTGACAGGAGAATCTTGCGTAGCAAAGAACTGAACCATGACCCAACATTCGCTAGGGATTACCTGCGGAAAATAGGCTTCCCAGAAGAAGAACTGTGATACAGCTTACGTGTAGGATTCGAGCTGTTCAAAGTGTTTAAATGTATGTTCAAACATATATTTAATTGTGATCCCCTTTGGTTAAGACAATTACAATCCGAGACGAGGTATACCAAAAACTGCTAGCTGTTAAAAAGAAAAACGAGAGCTTCAGCAAGTTGTTCGAAAGACTTGCAGAGAACAGAGACCCAATAGAGACGCTCTTAAAGCTTAGGGCGCAGGTGGAATTTACAGAAAAAGAAAAAATGCTGTCTGAACTACGTTCTTTAAGGGCTGAACGAAGACGATGATTATCATAGACTCCGACGTGTTGATTGAGATATTAGACAAGAAATCCGAAAAAGGCGAAGAAGCTCTCAAACATATTCTTCAAAGCGGCGAAGAAATAGCTACCACAGTCATCAATTTACATGAGGTTCTGTATGGCTTGGATAAATATGGAAAACCAGTGAAAGATCTTCTGCTGCTGCCAATTCTTGACTTCATAAAAAAAGACGCCGTGCTTTCGAGCAAAATCGAACGGGAAGCGGAAGAAAAAGGTAATTCAATACGTAGAACTGATGCCATGATAGCCGCCATAACAATCAGCAGTGGCGCTAGACTCTACACCTTCGACTTAAAACATTTCAATGCGCTAAAACCCCTTGGGCTGAAACTCTTTCCTTGACGCAATCGAAGCCATATACCACGGTGTTCAGGCCCTTGCTTGTCGCTCATTTTTAATTTTGTAGTCTGCTTCGATGCTTCGTGGGCTCATCTGCCGGGTTTTATCGATTTTCAGTTTCACCTTGTCGGTTAATGTTTCAAAATCATGGATGAAAGCTTCAACGTAGCCTATGACGCTGCAGCTACTGCAGAAGGCGCCTGAAAAAGCGATGGTGACGCTGTCCGGTGACACGCGGACAAGCTTGGCGATGGCTTCAGGGCTCCTAAATCGGTTGTAGCGGGCGATTGCACGGCGGAGGGTTTCTTCCAGCTCGGTCTGAGAAGACATGTGTATGCCTGCTTAACAAGAAAGCGCTTTCGGTATTTTGAGTTTTCCTTGTTTTGTTCCGCGGGTTCAGGTGGCGGTCAAGGTTTCCAGTCTCTCGACCAGCAGTAAACCGAGTAGAGCGCCAAAACTATCACTAACAGTTCAACTATTCCAGATGCCTGCCCGAGGAAAAAGGGGTTGCCGAAAACCAGAGGATACACAACGTAGGGCATGACTTCATGAGTGAACATGTCGAAGAATATGTGGCTTAAGCCACCGATTAAGCAGCAGGCGTAAATGGTTAACAGCGAATACCTGACCTTCGCTGGCTTCAGCCGCAGCACATTGTATGTTGACCAGAGCTTTTTCTCTAAGAATCGTTCTACAAGATACACTACTAAGCTAATCAGCAATGGGTAAACTGTCAACGCCAAAGCGTAGCCGTGCCAAATTCTGTGGTCAAACGGCTCGCCGAGCAAAGTGAAGTAAAGCGGCTCCAAATCAATTATTGTTGCTGAGGCGAAGAGGGCAAGCGGATCCACGCTGCGCTTATTTTTGAAGTAAAGAAACATCACGGCGAGTCCGTGAATCGGAGTCAGAGGCATCTTTGCGACCTGCAATCATATTGGGATTCTGGCGCCGTCGAAACCCAACTTGGACACGCCTAACTCAGCTGTGACTTCGCGTAGTCGTGTAGCATTGAACACTGGTCCGTCGCGGCAGACGCGGTATTTGCCTATGACGCAGCTTCCGCAGATGCCTATGCTGCAGCGCATTAGCCGCTCCAAACTAGCTTCCACGGCTACGCCATGCTGTTCTGCGAGCTCGAAAACTTTTCGCACCATAAGTTCTGGTCCACACGTATAAACCATGTCGAATTTTTCTTGGGCAAACAGGGCTTCTAAGGGTTCGGTTGCTAAACATTTGAGCCCGTAGCTGCCGTCTTCCGTAGCTGCAACAACGCTTTTTCCAGTACATAACGCTTCAATCTCGCGTAGAAACAGCAGTTCATCTTTTGTTTTGGCGCCCATGACGAAAATCAAACGTTTCACCTTCGCAGCGAGTTTTTTAGCTAGAAACAGCAGAGGCGCTGTGCCTGTTCCGCCGCCTGCTAGCAAGATTCTGCCATCGTTTTCCGTGAAGCTTGTGCCGAATGGACCGCGCACGCCAACTGTGTCGCCGCTCTTTAGCATATGCAACGCGCGTGTGGCTTCGCCGACCGCTTTAACTGCCACGGACACTGCACCATCTCCAGCGTCAAGTATGCTCAGCGGAATCTCATCAACACGCGGTGCCCACAGCATTAGAAATTGTCCGGGTTTAGCCTTAGAGCACAACGTGTCCTTTACGATGAAGGTTTTCACTGTTGGGCTCTCAGTTTTAACGGTTATGATGCGTGTGGTTCGCATCGTGTTAGCTGCGGTGAGATAAGCCGACAATCTCGTTCACGCTCCTAAATCCTTTCTTTCTCAAATACGCGGACACTCCGCGGTTTACAGCTTCGAACACGCTGGAATTTCTCAGCGCTATTGCGGTGCCTATTTGGACAGCAGAGGCGCCTGCGAGGAGAAACTCCACGGCGTCTCGCCATGTGGTTACGCCGCCGCATCCCATTATGGGTGCTTTCACTTTCTCGTAAATGTCGTAGACGCATCTGAGGGCGACTGGTTTTATGGCTGGTCCTGACAAGCCGCCGCGTTTGTTGCTGAGTATGGGCAGGGCGGTTTCAGCGTCAATCGCCATGGCTTTGATGGTGTTAACCGCTGTTAATGCGTCTGCGCCTGCTTTCACTGCGGCTTCGGCTGTTGCTGTAATGTCGGTGACGTTTGGGGACAATTTGACTATGACGGGGGTGTGTACTGTAGCTTTTACTTTTTTGACGACTTCTGCGAGTAATGCGGGGTTTTGTCCGATTTCTGAGCCTGTTTCTTTCACGTGTGGGCATGAGACGTTTAGTTCTATGGCGTCTGCACCTGCTTCTGCTGCTTTGTGGGCGGTTGCTGCGTATTCTTCGGCTGAGAAGCCGTAGACGCTTACGATGAGTGGCACGGTTAAGATGGTTTTGGCGTGGCGGATTTCGTGGACGTAAGTGTCTATGCCTGGGTTGGGGAGTCCCATGGCGTTTATTAGTCCGCATTTTGCTTGAATCACGGTTGGGTTTGCGTAGCCTGTTCGCGGTTTTAAGCCGACGGATTTTGTGACTAATGCTCCGGCGCCGGCTTCAACGATGCTTTGCATGGACTCGGCGGAGTAGCCTAGGATTCCAGAAGCCAAAGCCGTTGGGCTTTTAAGGTTTAATCCTGCGAAGTTTAGGTTTAACCTGTGGCTGTTCAAAGGCGTTTTTCACCTTGAATCGTTGCTTGTAGGTTTACGCCTTTAACAGAGATAAAGCTTCGTTTAAACTGGCTGATCCTTTTGGTTTCAAATTTCAGGAAACGAGTTTTGTCCATGGCGCGGCAGGAGTTTTCGTTCAGTCAGCGTGCGGTTTTGGGTTGTGGATTGTCAGAAGAACCACTGATTGCTAGTGTTTAAGATTACTCGTGGGATGGTTTAGCGTGTTGCGACTGTAGGTCCAGTTAGAAAAGAAGGAGGACCTATATTGCTTGAGAAATCCATACGCGAGTTTAAGAGGCTTACTTACACGGAAGGGGTTCGTTCAGGTTTACGTTTTTGGTGCAGTTCTGCAGACGCTTATGTGTTTTCGCGTTTAGCTCAATGTCTGGTTTATCACAGGATGAATGGTTACGTTTTGAAGAAGTTGAATAATTCAGGCGTTCGCATGATTTTGAATGCTGCTGACGAGGGGATATCTCAGGAGTTGATGCTTAAGGGTTCACATGAACCGTTATCGACTAAGATTTTGATGGAGAATTTGCGTGAGGGCATGCACGTCGTGGAGGTTGGCGCCAACCTCGGCTATTTCGCTCTGCAGGAAGCAAAAGCTATTGGTCCTGAAGGTGTGGTTTACGCCATAGAGCCTGTTCCCGAGAACTATTTTCTGTTGAAACATAATGTGGCTCTTAACAATCTTGACAATGTTCAGGTTTTTAACTTGGCTGTTAGCGGAGAAAATGGTTTCTTGGACTTGTTTTTAGGTCGCGCGTCTAACTGGGCGTCAGCAATCAAAACGGATTTGAATATAAGTCGGAAAATCACTGTGCCTGCTCAAAGTTTGGATACTTTTCTTGAAGATAAGGGCAGGGTCGATTTGGTTCGCATGGATGTGGAAGGCTACGAAACGAGAATTGTGGAAGGAATGACTGAGACTTTGAAGCAGAAGGATTTGATGCTGTTTATGGAGATTCACCCCATATTCACAGATGAGCGGGAGCATCTGAAGTTGCTGGAGCGGTTGGATGAGGCGGGGTTTGAGCCTTTCGCGGTGGTTGTTGGCAACCATCCGGGAAAACTAGTTAAGAACGTCACAAGCATGGAATCGTTGATTAGGAACAGGTATTTGCGAAGCACTATTTTTCACGGTTTCTTCCGAAACTAGAGTGGCGCAAAACAAAAAAAGCGAAGGCGGTGCGCGAGACAGGGGAATAGCGTATTTGTAGTCTAATAAAAATAGAATGCAGAAGCAATAGAGGGGTCTGCTGTTCACGTGGTTTTCGCGTTGGACAGTTATGGTTACTCGGTTGGTTCTGCTGTTTTTCTGAAGCCTTTGCGCTTGAATATCAGTTTCGCTGTTAAGATTTTTTCGGTGGCAAACAGCCGCGAAGCAATGTACATGACGACGACGGTGAACACGGCGACGTAGACTATGCCGAATATGACTGTTGCGTAATCATTCATTATCACGGCTTTGGAAGCAATCATCGGTTGGCTGTACGGAATCGCTAGGAATACGGCTTTGATTGCCAGCGGCAGCGTGTTGATGTCTAAGTACATCAGAGCCATGGCAGGAAGGAAAATCAGCGGGTAAATATAGCCTACCATGGCGGTTGCACCGCGGACATCTGAGGCGAACGCTGACAGGATAACCGCCAAGGCTAAGCCTGAGAGCAGCGTTATGAAAAGTGATATGCCTAGGAGCAGGTAGCCGAATGGTGAGGGCACTAGACCGAGTTTTACCAAGTCAACTGACAGTTCAGTGGGCATGCCTATGGTCATGGAACCGATGACGTAGTTGTAGCCTACCATCATTGCCACGGAGGCTAAGCCTGCGACGATTATGGTGCTAGATAGTTTGCCCATTAGTATGGCGAAGCGGTCTACTGGCACGGTTAGCAGGGTTTCTAGGGTTTTTTCTTCTTTCTCCATTGCCACTGAGGTGGCGGCTATCTGCATTGAGTAAGTGAGCATAATCATTATTGTGATTGGTAGGGCGATTGATTGCAGCATCATTAAGCCTGAAAGCGTAGCTGGGTCTATGCCTGTTTGGATTTCGCCTTTGATGATGGTTGACTGCGTGGTGCGAACGAGGTCAGGCGCTATGTACCTGTTGAAGCTGCTTACGAGAACGCTGAATGCTGATGAGCCGATGTCGGAGAATATGCCTCCGCCTTGGAAGACGCCGTAGACGTTTACTGTGGCGGTGATGGCGAGGTTGCCGTTTGTGTGCGCGGTCATGTTTGCGCTGAAGCCTGCGGGAATCTCGATGAACTGGGTGCTGTTGTTCTGGGTTAACAGACCTTGCTCTAGGACTTGTTGGGGAGTGATGTTGTTGACGACTATTGTTCTTATTGAAGACCCGAGGAAGGTGATGAATGTTTGCGACCAGTTGCCGCCGTCGTTGTCGATGACGAGGTATGTGGCTTTTTGAGCCTGCTCCTGCGCGGTTTGCGCTGCGTAGCCGAGGACAAGACCGAGAATGGGGAACAACACCAGCGGGATAACGAGCATGCCGAGGAGGATTTTTGGGTCGCGGATGAGTTCTTTTAGTTCCTTGATAAAGATTGATTGGAATCCTTTAAGCATAGCCGACCACCTTTGCGAAAACTTCTTCCAAGTTTGCGCTTTTGAATTTGGTTTTTAGTTCTTGCGGTTCGCCTTCAACTACGATTTTTCCTTTGTTTACTAAGGCTACGCGGTTGCAGAGGTACTCGACTTCCAGCATGTTGTGGCTGCTCAGCAGCACGGTTACGCCGTAGTCTTTCACGTAGCGCTTTATTATTTCTCTAACGTGGTAGGCGTGTAAGACATCTAAGCCGCTGGCTGGCTCGTCTAATACGGCAAGTTTCGGGCGCGTCATTAAGGCGCGGGCGACGAGGAGGCGGCGTTTCATGCCTTTGCTGTAGGTTTTTGCTTTGTCTTTCAAGCGTTCGCCTAGTCCGCTTATTGCGGCGGCTTCGTTTATGGTTTGTTTGATGTCGGTTGCGGTGGTTTTGCTGAATTTTGCCATGAATTCGAGGTATTCCCAGCCTGAAAGGTTTGGGTATGCTCCTGCTTCTTCGGGTAAGTAGCTTATGATTTTGCGGACTTCAGCGGCTTGAGTCACCGCGTCTAAGTCGAAAATTTTCACGGTGCCTGAGGTAGGCAGAATAAGCGTGCATATTATGCGGAGGGTAGTGGTTTTTCCCGCGCCGTTCGGTCCGATGAGCCCGAAAATCTCGCCCTGTTTAATGTTGAAGCTTGCCCCATCAAGGGCGCGGATGTTGCCGAATTGTTTAACCAGCGAGCGCGCGTCCACTGCTAAGCTCAATATTAGTCACCTTTGCCTTGGTGCAAGTATCTTGGGTATATATAAGATTTTTTTGGTGCAAAATTTTACAGGTAAGCGAACACTGAAAAGTGTGCCTAGCGGAATTTGTTTGCGAAGATGCTTCTGGACAAGTAGGCAAACGCCGCAGCGTTTAGGGCTATGCGCAGCACATTAACGGGTGCGAAAATTAGTTGCGCTGGGGAAGAATTGTACGCCAGCAGCAGATGCCCTAAACTTATTCCCAGAGTGATACCCAGTGTAGCGGTTGACAAGGCGGCGCCCCATTTCTTCATCAGCCATAAGCCAGCGATTGAGGGCAGCCACAGAGCCATCTCTATGAAGTTGTTGGGTTCTTCAGGGTGGGTTAACATCATGTACGTAAGCATGCCTATGTTCACGGTCATCCACAGCACTATCAAGTATATGCCTAGCGGCTTCTTAGGTTTTGAAATCTTGGACAAACAGCGCTCCCTGAATAAGGATGTTGCGTTAATTCTGATATGTTTTGCGGAAAACTGGGAAAAAAGAGGGCTACTCTGATGGTTTTGTTGCCGAGATTTTGACGCTTACCACAGGAGTTACGAGTTCTTCAGCGAGTTCTTTGGTCAAGCTCATTTCCTTAATCATGGCCTCTACTGTGGCATCGCTGAAAACCAATTCAGCCGAGAGCGGTGTTTCCTCGACAACATGCACTTCTTTGAAGCCAGCGTTCGCGATAAGCTTCAAGTATTCAGTTTTCATTTCTGCGCCCGAAACGCAGGCGATGTAGCCTAAAACGCTTTTCTTCACAGTTTCAGGAATAGGCTTCAGTAGCACCATGTCTGAAATCAGCATTCTGCCGCCGGGTTTCAGCACGCGGAACGCCTCGTTGAACACGCGTTGCTTTTCAGGTGACAAGTTGATTACGCAGTTAGAGATGACTACGTCTGCGGTGTTGTCGGCAATGGGCAAATTTTCAATTTCGCCTAGGCGGAACTCCACGTTCTTGTAGCCGCTTTTTCTGCAGTTAGCGCGTGCTTTGTCAAGCATTTCAGGCGTCATGTCCACGCCGATTACCCTGCCTGCTGAGCCTACTTTTTTCGCGGCTAAGAAACAGTCTAAGCCTGCGCCTGAGCCTAAGTCAATCACGGTTTCGCCTTCGCGCAGCGAGGCTAACGCGGTTGGGTTGCCGCAGCCTAAGCCTAAATCCGCGCCTTCAGGCACCGAGCGCAATTCATCGCTGGTGTAGCCTATTTGTTTGCTTACCTGTGAACCGCATCCACAGCCGCAGCCGCATTTTTCTGCTTTGGCGATTTTGCCGTAGCCTTCGCGCACCATTTTCCTTACTTTTTCTTCTTTCATACTTTTCATCTCCTCATTTGAGGGCTTCTGTGAGCATTGGTCCAAGCATGTTCTTCACTGTGCCTCCGAGGTGCTCAGCTTTGACCATGACTATGCAGCATATTTCGCCGTCGCGTTCGAAGCCAATTACTGCCAGTTTGTCGTTTGGTTTGAGTTTTGCGCGTTCGCGTAAGTCTTTCGGCAGGACTATCTGTCCTTTTGTGTCTATGTTGACTACTGCGTCTATTTTGCAGCATTCTCTTTTGGTTGCCATTGTTTATCACTGCCGTAGACCCAATGCGTGTCAGAATATTTATACTTTTCTGAAAATTCAGATAAATCCTATGAATAACGCTGTGTACCTGCACGCACACTCAAAAGCATAAATATCATAACACGCCAAAAGCATACGGCGTGACCAAAGCATGGATTACGAGTTCGACGAAAAAAACGGTGTAATCCACGACAAGGTAACAGGCGACAGATGCTTCATAATAACAAAAGCCAGATTGAGCCAAATCCTTTCAAGGCTCACAGACCTTTTCCAGTCAGGCGCCCAAGTCATAATCACTGAAGCATCCAAAGCAGCAGGCATGCAGTACGCCGCCAAAATGCCTAAACAAACTCAAACCGACGCGGCGCTGTTCCTGAAGTCGGCAGCTCAAAGGTTCACGGACGCAGGCTTAGGAAAAATAGAAATCGTGCACTTCAACATAGAAGCCGCTGAACTCACGCTTAGAATCTGGAACAACTTTTTTGCCGAACTCCGCAGCGACCAAGGCACATGCTGCAACATTGTAGGCGCCTTCGCAGCTGGCGCATACAAGCAAATCACCTCGATAACTCCTGACGTCAAAGAAACCAAATGCATCGAAAGAGGCGACGCTTACTGCGAATGGCGCATAAAACCCGAAAAATAGCAAACGAAGCGCGCGTGGCTAGAGTTTCTTGAGCACGAATTCACTTGCCCGCTTATGCCTATTCAGATAGTTTACGATTCGTTTTGAAAGCGCAATAATCTGCTTGTCCAGCAGCCTAGACAGCACAAGCGAAGCGGCAAACAAGGAAATTCCGAGAAACACGGCTTGAACCACATTCACCGTGCCCAAATACAAAACTGCAACAAAAAAAATCAAAGCACTAATCGAACTCATAATCGCTGACCGAATGACAAAATACAGCCGTTGCGTGCGAACGGACGCAGCGAGAACGCTCATCATGACGCTTTTTCGCCGCTCGCGTTCAGCATCAGCGTCATCGCCAAGCCCATCGTAAGTTTCTTCGCTGAATGCGCCTTCAAGCTCATCCCGCATCGCCTGAATCAACTCGTCCTCAAAATCTACAGCCGTCTCCACCATAACTGAAACCTCTACACGTGTCACCTAACGCTAACACATGTTGAACAAGCTATTTATGCCATTCCCGAACGCTGAACAACGCAAGCCACGCGTGCGTTAATATAACACATCACTCCATAAGCGAAAGCGGAAGCAAAACGCATGCCACGCGAGTCGGAAACCACCGTACTAACCGTGGGGCACTCCACGCGGACGCTACCAGAATTCATCGCCATATTGAAGGCGCACAGTGTGGCGTTAGTGGTGGATGTGCGCACGGTTCCGCGTTCCAGACACAATCCGCAATTCAACAAGGAAACATTGCCTGACGCGCTGAAAGCAGAAGGCATACGGTACATTCACATGCCTGAGCTGGGAGGACTGCGCAGAGCAATCAGCGATTCAGTTAACAAGGCATGGCGAAACAAAAGCTTCAGAGGCTACGCAGACTACATGCAGAGCCGCGAGTTTACGGACAACCTGCTTAAGCTGATGGCGCTTGCCCGAGAAAACCGCGCTGCAGTGATGTGTGCGGAAGCGTTGCCATGGCGCTGCCACCGCATACTAATCTCAGACGCCCTCACCGTCAGACACATAAAAGTAGAGCACATCCTCAACAGCGAGCAAAAATTTAATCACGAATTAAGTCCAAGCGCCGTTGTAGAGGGAACAAAAATCACGTATCCACTCTACGCTAAGGGAACACCGCAGAGAACCTTAACTGATTTCGGCGCGTCTGCATAGACAATTCAAAGTTGAAATTGAAGCCTTTAAAGTAAAAAAAGAAAATGGGGGCTGGGTTATTCAACCGAGTTGACGACTGATACAATGTTCGGATGCACACGCATACCTATATTAGGTTAAGATTCTTCACTTAAAGAAGCCAAACATACAACGGCTAACAGAGGTTCAAAAAATGGAGTTCTGCCCTGAATGCGGCTCAGTCCTGAGACCCAAAAAAACCGAAACAAGCAACGGCGCCTCAATAGTGCTTGCCTGCAGCAAATGCACATACATGAAACAAGACGCAGCCAAAAATGTCAGCGCTGACGCAGGCAAGATTATCACCCGCAACCGACAGGAAGCCGTAACGGTTATCCCAAAAAACCAAGACGTCAAAACCATGCCAACAATCAAAATGGAATGCCCAAAATGCGGAAACCGCCTATGCTACGTCTGGCAAGTGCAAACACGCGGCGGAGACGAAGCGTCAACACAGTTTTTCCGCTGCACAAAATGCAACCACACCTTCCGCGAATACAGCTAAACCACAACCCGCACTTCACACGCACTTACAATACCCAACAACAACTCACAGCAACTAACCGCAACATAAAAGACCCAAATTACAAAAAACCATCCATCACCACAGCTTATCTTTCTATGTTCCCATACTGAACGGTTAAATATTCGTTGCTCGATGTAAAAAGCTGGTCGGGGTCGTAGTCTAATCAGGCATGACGTTGGGCTCCAGAAACAGCTCTGGGTATGCTGACCCCTCACGGGGGATGACTTAATTCTGGAGCTTGCTTGAAGATACCCAAAGGCTGAGTGTTCAAATCACTCCGACCCCACCATTTACGCTACAGGCAACAAAAAAGTAGCCGAGGTAATCCCTAATTGAAGAATTCTGAATGCACCATCTACATCCTGTACAAAGACAGATGGATACAAAAGTTCAGAAAAGAAGAAGACAACTGGAAAGAGTACACCCGAAAAAACACAGTTCACCCATGTACCGCCGAACAAGTCATCTCCCATCTCCTCCCGCCCCTAGCTGGAATAAAAGGACAATACGTATCCGTCAAAGTTGTACCAGACAAAAAAGTAACGCACAGCAACGAATGAAATTCTAATCTTTACTTAAAGCTTTTATGCTCAACACATAAAATAACGTGAGTATTCGCCAACGGAGCGGGGCAACAACGGGAAAAAAAATCGTTCTCTACGAAGACTTAGACGGCACCACCTACGACGTAGATTTACCCTTAACCAACACCGCCAACCCAGCCGAATTCAAAGAAGCCCTAGAAATCCCCGCCTACGTGGACTTGGACTATTTCCCCATGAAAAGCGCCATGGTCACCCTCTGGGCAGCCCTAAACGCACCCAAACTACACGAACAATACCCAGCAGCATTCGACAAAAAAATAAGCGATAAACCGATTCCCGCACTGCTTTTCGGCGGTGCTGCAGTAAAAATCCACTGCCAAAGCGCCAACAGCACAGGCAAACTAACCCGAGCGATAAAAGACACAGACTTCATAGTACCCAAGAAACAAGGCATACACTTCTACAAACTGCTATTAGGCATGGCTAAGGCTTTTGGAACCATGTACACTTCTTTCGCAACAGCCAACGACAGACGCTTCAACACATGGCGATACGGCAACCGCTACAGGCTAACCACAATAAACGGCATAACCACAGACGGGCTACCCATGATAACCGTGCTGGACCTGTTCTGCGACGAAATAAACCTGAGACACAACATCAAAATCAAAGACATGAACCTCTTCGAACACTACAAAGAAAACCTCTACACCATCGGCTTAGAAGCCATGCTGCTCTCAAAAGGCCAATTCATCTTCGACATGCCCAAAGAAACCGCTGAAGAACTCAAACAGAAAAAACAAGAATACAGAATCCTCAACTACCCTCACTTCCCAAAAGACCGCATAATCATAGGCATGGAAGAAAAAGACCTAAGAGACGTAGCCGCCATATTCCTCGACCACGACCTCGGCAAAGGAAAAGAAAAAATCGACCCGCAACTGATACGCAAAGCCTTCGATAAAGATAAGAAACTCGCCTTAACAGTCACGCTGAACCTCAAAAACCTTGCCGAGAGACCAGAAATCCTCGCAAAGTGGCTTCCGCGAAACGAAGCAACAGCAGTAGCCGACAAAATCGAGACGCTCCTGAAAGAAACACCCAAAATTGACGGCAAATGGGATAAGCCATGGTGGAACACCGAAGTCGAAACGCCCACAATCCAGTAGACACTACTTCTGCCGCATCAACTGCCTAACCATATTATACGTTTCGCGCCTAGGCAAACCAACCCGCGACAAAGGCAAATCAAATGTTGCATCCTTCGACTTCAACCGCAAAAAGGTTTCAACCTTCGGCGAGACAAATATCCACACGCCCGAAAAATCGCTCCACTTGCCCTCTTTCAGCTTCTTGCCTTCACGCAGCTGAAAACCTTTACTGTTTATTGTAACAGACATGTGATAACGGGACTTATAGATAACTTGACCTACAATTACCGATAAAACCAGCAAAATCATAATCGCCACAGGCAACTGCGCAGCCAACTGCCGCACACCAGACATCGCGAGAAAAACCAGCAAAAACACACCTAAAGCAAAAGTCGCCGTGAAACTCTTCAAGTAATTCGGCACATCAAACTGCTCATACTTAGCCTCATGCAGCTTCAACTGTTTAGAAAGACCCCTGCCGAGAACATTATTAGAAGTCACCATCTCTTTTGTGCCGACACCGTAAGCAGCAATACCAACAGTCTTATCCTCAACGCCTTCGATGCTTTCCTTCAACGCTTTCCCCACAGGCTGACCCTGCGCCAGAACCAAAAAAACCCAGTCTTCAGACCCAAATTTATGCTTAAGCGCCAAAATAATCTTCCTAAGAACACTTGGGTTAATCTCAGGCGAAGTGTAAAGCAACAAGTGCACCTTATACTTTGGCACAACTAAAGTTGAGTATATCTTAGAGAGAAAAAACCCTTTCTCCTGCAAACCGCCCGAAGCATAAACAGGAAAAGTTACGTCTTCCACAGCAAAATCCTTGCGGATTTCATTAAAATTAGCCAGCCACCGCAAATGACCCTTAACAAGTTGCTCCTCAACAAGATCAGCGATAAATCTCAATTCATACATGCAAGACACCTTTCACATGTGGCGCTTAAAAAAATAAAAAGGGGAGGGAGAGTATTTAAGACTATTCAGGCGGGATGGCAATGTACAGCGTCCGCATATCCATGCCGCGAGTCGAGTTCTTGTACATGTGGTAGACATACAACAGAACCCCAGCCACAATGCAGCCTATGAACCCAATAGCACTCGCAACATCGCCCGCGCTTGCGCCGCTTGTGAACAGCGACCATATCCACGGCGACTGCTGTATGAATATGTACAGGCAGAAGCCAGCGCCGAGAGTAGCAACCAAGCCTAAGAGAACAACGAACCACACCGAATGCTTCACAGCTGCTCTATCATAGATGTCTCTTCTCTCAAGCGGCAACAGCATACAAGACACACAGAACATCAGCAGAAAAGCAGCATCAAATATGTCGGTTCCAACAACGCCGGCAAACCCTAAGTAAGTAGCCGCGCCAGCGGGGAAGTTGGCTTCAGCCATACACGCAGGAACAGCGAAAGCCGCGGTGATTATCAACGACCACACAGGAGCATGCCAGCGCTCGCTCACGTAGGAGAATTTCTCAGGCATCATTCTGTCAAAAGACATAGCAAAGAACGTTCTCGAAGCAACAAGCAGGAACGGTGGAATGTCGTTAGCAACCCAGAACACGCCGCCGATGGCAATGATTATCGAAAGCCAACCGAGACCCATACCCTGCGCGATGATTGAGGCGATTCCCGTGCTCCACGCGTTCTGGAAGTTAGTAATTCCTGCCGCAGCAATCGTCGCCTTGTCAACTCCGCCGTAGCTTAGCCAACTGTAAGCTTGGAAGAGACCCCAAGTATGCCCATCCGAAGTCGTGACAGTGGCCACGTTCAAAACAGACAGCGCAGACAGCGATGAAGCAATAAGGTAAACTGCCATAATCACCAGTCCAGAAACCAGCAGAACTTTCGGTAGTTTCTTGTTTGCTTCCTTAACTTCGCCCGCTAAGAACGTAGTCGCATACCAACCCATGTACGCCCAGAACGCGCCTCCAAGCGCAAATGAGAAGGCATCAAAGAATCCAGCAGCGTTTTCAGCCATTCCCGTATCGAGAGCAGTCTGCACGTACACATCTGGCGCTGCGCCAGTGACAGTCGTAAAACCATCAACGACGACGCTTGGATTCAAGGCGCCAGCTATCCACATAGCAAAGAAAACCACAGTAATCGCCGCAGGAATATAGAACATCAACTCCATCAGTCGCCCATAAAGCTTCGTGCCCAACAACGCAATAAACGCAAATACCCAAACTAGCAGCAAACCGCCGACAAAGATTACTGCAGGGTCACCCATTGCGCTTAGCCATTCAGCACCAGGCAATGCTATATTGAAGAATATTCCGATACCCTCGAACACCGCGACGCCGATGAGCCCATACGAGAAGGCTTCAGCCAAGAACATCAGCCACCCTGAAATGTACCCGACTACAGGATGAATTACTCTCGAGATGGTAACGTAGCCACCTCCAGACCTTGGCATAGCCGCTGCAACGTAGCCTGACGCGTAGCCTGTAACGAGCACCACTAAGCCTACTGCGAGGAATGCCCAGAACATTGCTGGAAGACCCAACGGCATCATATCCGTTGGCATTGGCATTGGACCTGAAAACTGAAATGCACGTTTTTGCCAGCCTAAGCCGATGACGTGGCTGAGGATGATGATGACTCCCAGAGTAAAGCCGATCTCCCTTACTAGTCCAGTAGCTTCTCTTGCGAACAATCCCGGTTTACTTGAAGACATTCGTTTCAAGCACCCGAACCACAAGTTTTGTTGCTATATACATTTAAGATTTTCCATTACGCCTAGACTTAAATAGGCAAATTGATGATTAAGCATGGTAAAAAATACAGGAATGAACAGCAATAATGTCGTTTCTGTTGAGAAAGAAAAAAGAAGAAGAAAACACAAGAATCCTCTTCGCCACAGACATGCACGGCTCCGAAGGCGTCTGGAGAAAATTTCTAAATGCAGCAGCCATGCTCAAAGTCAACGCAGCAATATGCGGCGGAGACTTAACTGGAAAAATGATCGTGCCCATTGTCGAACAAGACGACAAGAAATACGCGTATTACTTCATGGGAAAAAACCACATCGTCGAAAAAAACGAATTAGACGCTGCCTTCAGAAACATACGAGGAATAGGTTACTACCCATACTTAACCAACTCCGCGAAATATGAAGAGATGACCAGAGACTCAAAGAAAGTTGACGAAGTTTTCCACGAAGTAATGATATCCACACTTAAGAACTGGCTGGACCTCATACCGCAGAAGCTCCCGCCAGAAACAAAAGTAATTGTCTGCCCGGGAAACGATGACCGCTCAGGCGTAGACGAGCTTGTCAACAGCCACAAAGCAGTGCTCAACGGTGAAGGAAACATAATAAACATTGATGAAACACACGAAATGGTCAGTTGCGGCTGGGTGAACCCGAGCCCGTGGAAAACAGCACGCGAGGAGGAAGAAGACAAACTCGAAGAGCGCTTGGAAAAATACATTTCAAAGGTAAAAAACAAGGAAAACGCAATATTCAACTTTCACGCGCCGCCTTACAAGACAAAACTTGACGACGCCCCACAGTTGGATGAAAACCTTAACCCCATAATTCAAAGCGGAAGCGTCGTAATGGTTCCCGTAGGCTCCAAAGCTGTGAGAAAAACAATCGAGAAACATCAGCCGTTCTTGGCGCTGCATGGACACATACACGAAAGCGCAGGCTCAATGAAAATCGGCAGAACCTACTGCGTTAACCCTGGCAGCGAATACGCTGAAGGAATTCTCCGTGCGTTCCTCGTAGAGTTCAAGGGCACGCGCATCTCCAAACTTCAACGAATCGAAGGGTGAGCACGAAACAATGTCGTGGCTGCTGGAAAAAGAAATCACGCGCGACTTGCCCAAAGAATGGAACGACATAGTTCCCACTGAAGTTTTCATGCACGAGTCCCAAGCGATAGCGGAAGCAGCCCAGAAAGAGGGCTTAACGCTGCGAATAATCGGCGGTTTAGGCATCGCAATGCACTGTCAACAACTCGGCGAATTTGCACGAAACCTGTGCAGAACTGGAACAGGCGTAGCTAAAGGGCAAGAGTACAGCGACTTGGACTTCGTCTCTTACCGCAAGCAAAGAGACAAAGTGAAAGAGCTTTTCGGCAAACTGGGTTACGTGAAAAGGCGGGCTACGCTGTCTTCTGCCGCTTCTGAGAGACAAATATACTATCACCCGAAAGGTTGGTTTTACGTTGACGTGTTCTTCGACCAGTTGATAGTGGCAAATCACCCCATTGATTTCCGCGGAAGGCTGGAACTGGATTACCCAACAATCACGGTTACGGATATGCTTCTTGAAAAAATTCAGATGTGGGAAGCCTTCGGCGTCAAAGACTTGAAGGACTGTTTGCTGCTCCTGAGAGCCCACAGCATAAGCGAGCAGAACGAGAAAGAATGCATAGACGCAGGCTACATTGCCAAACTGCTTTCGCAAGACTGGGGCTTTTGGTATACGGCCACAACAAACCTTCAAAACATTAAAAGCTTCGTCGCTGAACTGGACAGGCTGGGTCCAGACGCACAGATTAATCCAGCCTTAATTCCAAACGAAGAACGTGCCGTCATCAGCGAAAAAATCACGGCACTTTTGAACAGGATAGACGCGGAGCCAAAATCTTTCGGCTGGAAAATGCGAGCGAAAGTAGGCGCCAAGAAACAGTGGTATAATCATGTGGAACGCCCTGAAACGGTTGGCGGCTTCGGCATATGGGAAGCCATGCTGCGAAAGGGCGCTTAACACTATAACCATACGCATATGCGCATTCGAAAAGCGAAAGGTTAATGAAGGGAAGTTTAACGTTTATTGCTGGGTTTGCCGGTCAGAGGGCGCGGGTCCCACCTGATCCCATTCCGAACTCAGAAGTTAAACCGCGTTCCGTTCCCAACTGTAGTGTGGTCTTCGGCCACGTGAACTTGGGAAAGCTGGCAGCCCACTTATTCCTGCAAAAAGAGGAGAGAATTAGCCAAGATTTATAACTAAGTGCCAACAGTTTTGGGAGAAGATGGTGAAATCTTGAACACGCTGGCTGTGCTTCCTGCCTTAGAGAATGAGCTTTTCCAGCTGCCTACAGGCGACACCATATCGCAGATTCTCAGCATGCTATTCTACGTTGTCTTTATAGTTTTCCTGTTCTACGGACAACGCATTCAAATGTACGTCATGATACGTGAAGTTGAAGGGTCACTTTACAAGCTGAAGTATATACGGGACGAAGGACGAAAAACAGCCATAGAAACAATAAAGGAAATCGGGAAGACGCAAACTGACCCGTCGGCGCGGGTTGACCGCTATTTAGAGTATTTCACGATTTCACCACAGAGCATGGATCCAGCGGGAATAGTCTACAAGCTTGACCACATATTGGACGTAAGAGATACCCGCTTGAAAGATGAAGTTAAATTAATGGCGCCTGCAGTCGACGAAGTGCAAACAAACAATTTGGAGAACACTTTGGAAGCAGCCATGGCTCTTAATTACATTTACAAAGTTGTACGGCACTATTACATTCAAGGAAAGAAGACGCTCAGTCTCTACACGATAATGCAGCTGCAGATGATTTTGCCCTTGGTTATGAAGGAGGCAGAAGCCTACGCGAACGCACTGAAGGCTTTTGCTTACGGGCAGCCCATAGGCGACGGCGCTGGACCGCTTTTAGCGGCAAAATTGATGCATGGCTACGAAGTTCGGAAAGTGCCCAAAGACTGCGTTGTCGCCACCGTGCCCATCGAAGGACGCACAGCGCTGGTCATAAAGGCTGAGGGACCAGGTGGAAACGTAGGAAAACCAGGTGACGCCGTGAAAGCCGTCATCGACGAGAACAACGGGCAGATTGCTTCAGTAATCATGATTGATGCTGGTTTGAAGCTTGAAGGTGAAGGCGTCGGCGAAGTGGCTGAGGGCATAGGTGCAGCCATTGGTGGACCAGGCGTAGACCAGTTCAAGATTGAAGAATCCATCTCCCAGTATCATATCCCGATTAACGCAGTTATTGTTAAGGAAGACATAGGAGACGCTGTTTCTCCGATGCGGAAGGAAATCTCTGACGCAATAGACAAAGCAATTGAGAGGGTGAAAAGCGTTATCCTTGAGAGAACCAAAGAGGGAGACAAAGTCATAATTGTCGGGGTAGGTAACACCATCGGCATCGGACAATGAGGGGGAACCAAAAAGTGAGCAAAACCGCATCAGCACCTGGAACTGCTAAAATCTCAACTTTCGTTCTGCTAACTGTGCTTATCGTCTTAGCGTTGTCCATAGTGGCGCTTGGAATGGCAGCTAACGCTTTTTTGACTGGGCAAGAAATTGTAGCTGGTTATCTAGCGGTCATCGGCGCTATCGCCATGACATTGTCAGTTTACGTGTTGATTCAATCGCGTAGGCATGTGGCAAACATCAAGATTGCGAACCCAGCGATGATGACGACCATTGAGTGCAGAAAATGCGGGTTCAAGAATGTCAGAGAGTTTCAGCGCGGCGACTACGTGTTTAAGGAGCTGGAATCCTGCCAGAAATGTCTAGACACAAAGATGATGATAACGGCGATTTACAAGGAAATTAAGGAAAAAGAAAAGCAGTATCCGTTCTAAGTCAAGATTTCGCAGCCGTCGTCAGTTATGAGCACTGTGTGTTCAGCTTGGGTAACAGTTTTTCTGCTGACTTCAATGAAAACAGGGTAGCCCATGATGGATTTGGACGATAGCAACTCTTTGAAAGCTGTGTCATGCTGTTGTTGAGGCACTATCCCTTCGAGCCAGCGTTCAGTGAAGGGCAGCGTCCGGAAGGTTTTTTCAATGTATTTCAATAGTTGTTTTGCGTAGGGGTTTTTTGTTGATTTGGCTTTGACTAAGCGGAAAATTGTCACTTCATTGCTGTCTTCCACCCGTCCAACAGCGTCTGGCAACGTCACGAAGGGTTCTATGGCGTAAACATCGCCCGTTTTGATTTTCGTTAAGGAGAACTGGGCGACGTTTGGTATTGAGGTTCCAGCGTGTATCAAGTATCTGCCCACTGAGTGCCCAGTTAGGTTGGATATAGGTTTGAAGCCGCGGTTTTTTATGTCAGTTTCGATTGCGCTGCCGATTTTTGAGGTAGTTATTTCTGGGCGAATATTGTCTATGGCTGTTTTCAATGCGTGCTCTGCTGCGGCGGTCATGCTTGCGTGTTCTGGGTTGAAGCAAGCTGTAAAGGCAGTGTCGGTTACGTAGCCGTCTACGTGAACGCCTATGTCCACTTTGACCACGGCTTTCTCAGGTATCCGCTTCGTATCGTTCGGCGGCGAGGTGTAATGTGCCGCTGCTTCGTTTATGGAGACATTGCAGGGGAAAGCGGGTTTTCCGCCTTTTTCGCGTATGAGCGCTTCGGCTTTTTCACATACTTGTATTACAGGCATGTTTTCTCTGACGTAACTGCGCATTTCCTCTCGGGTTTCGCGGAGAATCTTGCCTGACAAGCGAAATTTCTCAAGGGTTTCTTCATCGTAGAGAGGCATTTGCGTCTTCACTTCGTTTCTTCATCAAGCCTGCTTAGTTTTACGTGTTAGATGCTTAAATGCATAACTTGCTGATACCCAAATGGGAATGCGTTTTACGGCTTGTAGGTTTTCGGGTCGAGAACTACAAAATTGTTTCCGCCAGCGTGGTACAGCATCCGCGCATTTTGCAAATTATAGCTTTCCGTGAAAACGCCCGGGTTAGCGTAAGCTGCAGCGACTTTGCCAACGAAAACCGTGTGGTCACCACTTGCAATTTGGTTTTCCACTGTGCATTCGAGGTGAGCTATGCATTCTCGGATTATTGGCGCCTTAACTTTTTTGGCAAGCATCGGCGTTAAGTTTGCTTTTTTGAACTTGTCGAAGCTTCGCCCGCTGAATGAGCCGCATGCGTAAACCGACTGCAGAAGCTCCAGCGTGGGTATGTTTATTACGAATTCCTGTGATTCCTCGATTAGCGTGTGCGAGTGCCGTTTGGGTGAAACGCTTATGGCGACTAATGGCGGCTCGTTGCTGGTCGGCATCGTCCACGCTAACGTGGTCACGTTGGGTTTGCCTGCTTTTCCCACGCAAGAGACAAGCACGGTGTGCATTGGGTGAAGTAGCCTGTAGGCGTAGGCTGTTTTAACTTCGAGTTTTTCAGACATGACAGTCAACTCCTATTGCATTCTAATCGGCATTTAAGTAATTTCAGTTACCCAGCTTATTTCTCTTTTTCCATTCGATATAACCGACGACATCATGAGACTTCAATGACAATTTGCATTCCTTATTCTTAACGCAACCAACCGCATCGGAGCGCGGTTACCGCTTTACATGGAATTTTTCTATTACATCCTTAGCTTTTTCCCGTTTTTCACGGTGCTCCTCAAGAAATTTGTTAAGCCTGCCTGCCAACTCGTTTTTGCATTCGCCACAGAGGATTTCGCCTGCCCTGCATTTGCGTTCTCTCTCGACGAGTTTCACGTCGTCTTCTTCGAAAAGGTAGAAGTAGTACTGGAAAATCGAGCAGACGGCTGGGTCAGCACCTGTCTTGCGTTGTTCCGCTGCTGTGCCTTTGCCTCCTGTGAAAGCGTTCCAGATTTTGCGTTTCACCAGTTCAGGCGGATCCATGGTAAATATGCTTGTTTCAGGCATGGAGGCGCTCATTTTTCCGCCGACGCCTAAGCCCGGGAGGAACCGGCAGTGGATTTGGGCTGGCTTGTAGTAGCCGAGTTTTTGCGCTATGTCTCGTGTTACGCGCCAGTATGGGTCTTGATCTATCGCCGCAGGTATCAGCGCTGGCACGTTTTCGCCTGTTAGCTTCTTGTGGATGAAGCATGGTGCTGCTTGTATGGCTGGCCAGAATACCCAGCCGATGTTGGTGCTGTCTTGGAAGCCGAATGTGGCTTTTGCGGTGGAGTAGGTTATGCGTTTTGCCACTTCCAAAGTTACGTCGTAAAGCAGGTCCATGTCTTCGACATCGTAGATTATGAATGTGTTTTCTGGTTTGAAGCCGAGGGCGATGAGGTCTAGGGCGTTCTCGTAAGCGTATTTCCGAGTTTCTGTAAGCGATGCGTCGTCGTCTATTAGGAATTTTTCGTCGTCTGTCATCTGGAAATAGAGCCTAGTGCCAAATTTCTCTTGCAAGTGTAATGTGAAAATCCATGGTACGAGATGCCCTATGTGCACTGGTCCTGATGGGCCTCTGCCTGTGTATAGAACGAATTTTGTTCCTTGCTCGTAAAGGTTAAGCACGGTGTCTAGGTCGCGGTGGGAGAAGAAAAGATGTCTTTGAAGTTGAAGGTGAAGCTTGCCCGTGTAATGCACTATTTTGCTGAGCAGTTCTTCGGTTAACGGCTGCGTGCCAAACTCGCGTATCAAGCGTTCGTAGTCTACTTTGCCCTTGACTTCCCAAGGCGTGACTACCATCTCGTTTTCTCCACTGTTAGGCGTGACCGTCTTAATCACCGAGCCCTTTTTGACAAGAAAGAAAGTGACAGTCATATATCCTTTTTTCGCAAAGTCAAAGCGTGTTTTCCTATGCAACCAGCAACCGTTAGCAGTTTTAGGAAAAGAGGTTTACTTTTCTTTCCATCGGGTTACAAGCGAGCCGATGATTATGAAGACGACAGCGAGCACTGCAACTATAGCCATGTTCAGGTATACGCCTTCAGGGTTCTGGTAAATCATCGCGTGCTTAAGCCCTTCAGAAAAGTAAGTCAGCGGCAGTGCTTTCGAGATTGCTTGCACGTAAGAGGGCATTATTTCCAGCGGGAAATACGTTCCCGAGAGGAACATCATGGGGAAGGCTATGGCGTTGCCTATCGCTGAGGCAGCTTCGACATCCTTTATGAAGCCTGAAAGCGTCATGCCGATGCCTGAGAACATTATTGAACCCAAGAGAATCAAAACTATGGAGAGAACATCGGGTATCACGCGCACATTGAAGATTACCCAGCCGAGGGCAATCATTATCCCTGTCAGCAACAAGTTAAGCAAGGTTTGACTGAGAACGTTGCCTATTATCCAATCCAGCTTCGTAAGCGGCGTTATTGACAAGCGTTTTATGATGCCTCTTCGCTTGAATTCCGTGGTCGTGGCGGTCAAGGCAATTATGCCGTTGGTCATTATGAAAGCTGCGGTAATGCCGGGGATGTAGAAATCCACGTTACTGTAACGCTTGGTCGTTACTGAGGTCTCATTGAACTCCACGACGTTCTCTGCGCCTATAAGTTCGTAGTTGAACGCGTTTGCTACGCTCATGACTATGCTTTTCACCATGGCGGCGGATTGGTCGGCTGGATCAAGCATAATCATCAGAGAGGCTTTCGCGTCGGGGATTGAGGCGTTAAACTGCTGTATCTGCGTTAGCCCTTGCATGACAGCCATTTTCTGCTCGCTGGTTAGATAGGGCTCGAAGTACTGAATTGTGTCGTAGATTATGCCTATTCTCACCTTAAGCGTGCCATTAAGTAGGTCTCCTTGGAAGCCTTCGGAGATTTGGAGGATACGCATGTTCCCGCCTAAAGGTCCAAGCACTTCGCGGGCGTATTCTGTAGCGTTTTCGCCTGCAGGTATGTCCGTTATGCCGAAGGCTTCAGTGCTGTTTAATGCTTGAATGAATGCCTTTGACAGGTCGCTGAGTTCGCCGTTTGCTGTGTTCAAGTCAAAATTCTGTATGAAGAGGCGGTACTGGGAAGAGCCGCCAATTCCTGAGAAAATAGAGCCGAACACGATTAGCAGTAGCACTGGGAATAGTATGCTGAAGAAGAGTCCTGAACGGCTTCTCATCCAGTTCTTGGTTACGGCTTTGAATATGGTAAGGGCTTTCATTACTTCAGTTCTCCCTCTTCGGTTATTCGTGCTCCAGTTATTTTGAGGAAAACATCTTCTATGGTAGGCGTCTGGATTTCAATGTCTTTGCCGACTTTGATGTCCGTCAGCGTAGTCATGACCCTCCAAAACTCGTCTACATCATCTATCTTGACAAGAACGTCGCCGTTGCCGTTCAAAGCAACCTTATCATATTTCTTCTGAAGCAAACCCGCAAGCTTCTTGTCTCCGCCGCAGATTTTGAGGACCTTCAATCCCCCGTATTGTGAAATCAGCTCTTGCGGAGAACCGATTACGGCAATTTTGCCCTTGTTTATTATGGCGACTCGGTCAGCTAACGTCTGTGCCTCCTCCATGTAATGCGTGGTTAAAAACACGGTTTTGCCAAGTTTCTTGAGGTTTGCAATCACAGCCCAAACGTCGCGTCTTGCTTTGGGGTCGAGCCCTGTCGTAGGTTCATCTAAGAATATAAGTTGTGGGTCGCTTACAAGCGCTGCTGCAACGCCGACTCGCTGTTTTAATCCGCCTGAAAGATTCTCGAATTTCTCGTTGGTTTTGTCTTCCAAATCAAGCAGTTTTATTACTTCGGCAATGTCGAGGTGCTTGGCGTACATGTCGCCGATTAATGCTATGTTCTCCTTTACCGTAAGCTTGTCCAACGCACAGAATTCTTGAGGTAAAACGCCTATTCGTTTCTTGATTTCTTTCACATCTTCATTGCGGGTCACATCATAACCGAGAACATGTGCGGTTCCGCTGGTGAGCGGTCTGATACACTCGAGAATTTCCACTGTAGTGGTTTTCCCCGCGCCGTTGGGACCCAGAAAAGCGAAGACTTCGCCCTCGTAAACTTGAAAGGAAATGCCGTCAACAGCCATTAACTGCCCATACTGCTTGACAAGCGAGTCAACCGTTACAACGTCCTTGCTCATTCTCTTTCCCCATTTTTAGCGACGATGTATGGTGCGCTGCGGATTTAAGATTTTTGTGGAACATGTTCTGCAATTGTTAGCACCGACGAGTACATTCAAAAGAACTAAGTACACCTTCCATTTAACAGCGGTAGCTGATTCGCGCCTTCGAGTCTGTGGAGATTTGGGAGAGAATCTGGAGATTCTGGGGGTGAATTTTGAAAAATCATTTAATAAGCGTTCTGACATCGCTTGTTTCAGAACAAAAATGGAGGTGGAAGAAAATAGAAAGAAAAACTATGGCGCTAACACTCATACTGCTAACAGCCATCGCAGCCGTATTCGGAGGACTAGCAGTAACGGCGTTCGCAGCAGAAACGGAAAACAAAACCACGGACACGAGCACAACGTCAACAGCGAATTCAGTCACCAGCGGCGCCAGCAACGGTCAATCGTGGGGCATGGAAGGAATGATGATGAATGAGCAAGGATTCGGAGGCAGAGGACACGGATTCGGAAGAGGACCCAGAGGTTGTGGAGCAGGCGATATGGGAACAATCGAGGTTAGCTCAGAATACACTGACGCAGTGAGCGCTATACTTGAAAGCGACGCGGACGTGCAGAACCTCATCGCAGAAGGCTACAATGTGACTTCAATTAGACCAATCATCAAGACGGTCATAGGGGCTGACGGAACAGTCACTACGAAAGCAACCACAGCCATGGCAACATTGCAGAACGGCACTTCAGGTTTCGCAGTCGTCAAAGTGGATGTTTCGCAGGCAAAAGTCACTGAGATAACGATATTCACGAAGACAGTAATTGACAAAGCCACAAGCTAAACAGCAAACGACTATGCCGCAGCTGAGAAAAGCCATAGAAGGAGAAACGCGCTCTGAAGCTTTCTTCTCTCTTTCACCCTTTCTTCACAAATGATTCAAAACAGATTTTATTAAATTTGTAAAGCTTGCTGCACAGCAACCGCTCTCAATGCGGATTTGGATAGGACTTATTTTTCCTCGCAACCTCTGTTAACAGCAGGATTACTTTGGCTATTCAGGCAGCAACAGCTGAAGACATTCCAGTCATTGTGCAAGTCAGGCTGGTATCGTTGAGTGATGAGTAAATAATCAGGTTCTCCGCTGCAGAATTCGCCACTTTCTCTTCTGTCAAAAGACTGCGCGGCGCGTGGAGCAAAGAAAACAGGTTAACCGAGGGCTTTGAAGTGTTTATGGCTGAGATTGAAGGGAAAATTGTTGGCTTCACGGTTTTCAAGATTGAGCGTGATTACGGCTATATAGGTAACATTGTTGTTGCCAGAGTGCGGCGGAGAAAAGGCGTAGGCCAGGCGCTTGTGGCTTTTGTAGAAGACACAGCAAAAAACAAGGGCTATAATTCGGTGAAAACGGACACGACCGAGAACGCTGAGGGTGCCCCTTGGAAGGCATATGGGTTCTGGATTAAACTGGGCTACGAAGACAAGGAGAAGCGGTTGGGGAAAACAGAGGTAGCCGCGATGTGCACCCAACATGCTTTTATTAGCGAAGCTAGAACTACAATTGGCAAAACCGTGCAGCATATTAACGAAGGCACAAATCATGGTGGAACTAAGAGCACAAGAACTTGAAATTCTCGCATTGTTAGCCGAATCGCCTGAAGACGTTACAGTTGAAGAGCTCACGAGAAAAGGCAAACTGGCTGACGCTGCGGTAATGCGCACAGCCTTGACTCTTCAGGAGAAAGGGCTCGTAAAAATTTATGCAAAAACAGAAACCATTCTCAAGCTGAACACTGAAGGAAAACTTCATGCCGAGCGGGGCTTGCCTGAAAGGCGCTTGATTAATGCGTTGAACGCCATGGGCAGAAAAGCCACTTTGAGCGAAGCCGCCGAGAAAGCAGGTTTGGACGAGCAATTCGCGCGTATAGCACTGAGCTGGATTCTGCGCAAGAAATGGGCTATTTACGATTCGAAGGCAAACGTTTTGCAGGCGTCTTCTACGCCAACAGAGGGAAGCGACGAAAAACTGCTCAACAGCCTAAAAGGCAGAGAGCAAGTTGCCATTGGCGAATTGAATCCTGAGTCGCAGGATGCAGTTGTAATGTTGAAAAAGCGGCAACTGTTGACTATGGAGGAAAAAACACAGAGAACCTTGGCTGTTACTGCTGCTGGCAAGCAGGCAGTGCAGGCTGGGCAGAAAGCAGCAGCGGAGGTTGTGACGCAGCTTACTCCAGAGCTTATCATCACTGGCAAGTGGCGAAGCGTTAAACTTCAGAGGTATAACATTGAAGCGCCTGTGGCTAAGACTTGGCCGGGCAAGAAGCATCCTTATTTGAGCTTTCTAGAGGAAGTTCATGCTAAGCTGGTTGCTTTGGGTTTTAAGGAGATGGTAGGCACAAGCGTTGAAACTTCGTTTTTCAATTTTGATGCGTTGTTTACTCCGCAGGACCATCCTGCCCGTGAGGAAGTGGGGATTTACTTTGTTAAGGAGCCAGAATTCGGAGACATAAGCGCATACGAGGCAGCGGTGGCGAATGTTAAAGCCACGCATGAGAACGGGTGGACAACCGGCTCGACGGGTTGGGGATACCAGTATTCAGTGCAGGAAGCTAAGCGGTTGATTCTTCGGGGGCATGGCACGTGTCTGAGCGCGCGGACATTGCTGAGCGAGAAGTTGGAGGTTCCGAGCAAGTACTTCTCTATTGCGCGTTGTTATAGGCCGGAGGTTGTGGATAAGACGCATTTGAGCGAGTTTAATCAGGTGGAGGGCATTGTGGTTGATGAGTCGCTGACATTGAGGGATTTGCTGGGTGTGCTGGCGAAGTTTGCGTTGGAAATCGCTGGCGCTGACAAGGTACGGTTTAAGCCTGATTATTTCCCGTTCACTGAACCAAGCGTGGAGCTTAGCGCGTATAAGGAGGGCTACGGGTGGGTTGAGTTTGGCGGTTCAGGCATTTTCAGACCAGAGGTCACGTTGCCATTAGGCGTTAAGGTGCCTGTTATAGCTTGGGGTTTGGGCGTTGACCGCTTGTTTATGATGCGGGCAAGCGTTGATGACATCCGCGCGATTTTTTCGCAGGATCTGGATTGGCTTAGGAGGAAGCAGGTGATTTAGACTATGCCGACGATTGATGTCGATTATGCGGAGTTTGAGCGACTGCTGGGCGTTGCTGTTCAGGGTGATATGGTAAAGTTGGATGAGATTTTGGCGTTCGTGAAGAGCGAAGTGAAGCTCTACGATAAGCAGGAAGGCGTTTTGAGCATTGAGATTAAGGATACAAGCCGCGCGGACTTGTGGAGCGCTGAAGGCTTAGCCCGTGCATTACGTGGTTTCCTGAACATTGCTAAAGGCTCTAAGCATTATTCTGTTGGCGAGCCTATTGTGGATGTGCATGTTGATGCGCGATTGAGGAGCATTCGCCCATTCATGGGCTGTGCTGTGGTTAAGAACGTCGTGTTGACGGATGCCATTATCCGCGGGCTCATGCATTTGCAGGATAAGCTGGATCAAACGTATGGTAGGAGCAGGCGGAAAACGTCTATTGGGCTTTACGAGTTTGGTTTGATTGAGCCGCCTTTGAATTACACGGTGGCCAAACCAGACGGAATCAGTTTTGTGCCGCTTGGGTTTGAGGATGAGTTGAGTCTGGCGGAGATTTTGGAGCGTCACCCGAAGGGCATTGAGTACGGGCACATCGTGAAGAGGCATAGTGTTTACCCGATTATTTTGGATGCGAAGGGGAAGCCTTTGTCTTTTCCGCCTATTATTAATTCGAATGATTTGGGGCGTGTAACAGCGGAGACGCGGCATGTGCTGGTGGAAGTCACAGGCACGGTGCGTGAGACTGTGCTTAACACGTTGAAGCTGGTTGCTATGGCGTTGATTGACCGAGGCGGTGAGGCTTACGCTGCGACTGTGCATTATCCGCCTGAATATGCTGATGTTGCGCCAGCCGAAGACGTGACGCCTGACTTCGGCAGCAAGCGGATGGAGTTGGATGTGGATTATGCGAATAGGATTTTGGGGTTGCGGTTGACGGGCAAACGCATCGCTGAGTTGCTTTTGACGGCTGGTTTAGATGTTGAAGGGGTGACTGCGAAAAGTGTGAGTGTACTGGTTCCGTGTTACCGTGTTGATGTGATGCATATGGTGGATTTGGTGGAGGATGTCGCGGTGGCTTACGGTTACAACAACATTGAGCCGTTGTGGCGTGAGTTGCCTACGACAGGAAGCGAAAGAGCGGAACAGCGTTTCATAAATATTGCCCGTGAACTCATGGTTGGGTTAGGCTATCAGGAGGTTTTGACGTACACGATGACTAATCCTGATAATCTTTTTGTTAAGATGAACTGCGAGAAGGCGCGCATCGTGGAGATTGCTAATCCAAAGGTGGTTACGCTTACGTGTCTGAGGAGTTGGCTGTTGCCGGGCTTGATGGAGTTCCTGAGCAGAAACCAATCAGTCGAATTTCCACAGAGAATCTTCGAACTGGGCAAAGTTTCACTGCTTGATGACACGCGGGAAACAAGAACAAGAGATGAAGAATGGCTTGCAGCAGCCGTGTCACATGCAGATGCAGGCTTCAGCGAAATCAAGTCGGCTTTGGATGCGTTTTTTGCGAATTTGGGCGTGAACTGGCAAATCAAAGCCACCAAGCACCCGAGCTTCATAGAGGGGCGCGTCGGCGCCGCCGTAATCAACGGCGAAAACGTAGGTGTGCTCGGCGAAGTCAGCCCAGAAGTGCTCAACGCGTGGAAACTAGAAAACCCCACCGCAGCCTTCGAAATAAACATGCAAAAAATAATCAAAACCAAATAAAACAATAACAGCGAGAAGCAGCACTGCTGTCCTTTTAAGGTGAGAAACTAAAATATAATTTGCATGTTGAAAGAAAAAAAGAATGAGAGTAGTTGTTAGTCCATTACGACTACGTTGTCGAATTCGCCCCATGATGATGGTGTGTATAGTCCTGTGTAGCCGGCGATGCTTGCGAGGGTGTTGTCTGTGACGTCGTGGTATAGTGTTCCGTCTACCCATACCTTGGCGTTTGTCTCGATGATGCTGGCTGCCACAAATTTGAATGCGAACCTGTAAACTTCACTCAGAACGCTCCATCAGCTTGCCTCATTTACGTGTAAAACACAGCCTCAAGCCCGCCAGCCCTGTTAACACTGAATCTCCTTAACTGGTTATCAAGAAAACTTGACTAAAAAAAGCCCGTTTAGTCAAGAAACCTTGACAAAAACGTTTTTACCGTGGAAGAAGCTTTATGTGATGCGGGATAAGCATGGGTAAGAGCGCTGCTCTATTGCTTGTTCTGGTTTTGCTGGCGGCTTCGTGCACCGGCGTCGTTAAGCCCGTTTGGGTTTTTGCCAACGCAGTTGAGGATTCATGGGTGTCAAAGGCGCCGATGCAGGAGGCAAGAGGCGGCTTAGGCGTTGCTGCGGTTGACGGTAAAATCTATGCAATCGGAGGCTCTATCGCAAGCGGGTCAGATACCCTTACCGGCGGGTTTGTGGGCACAAACGAGGAGTACAATCCAGAAACGGACACGTGGACTTTCAAGAAGTCTATGCCGACGCCGAGGAGGAGTTTTGCAATAGCCGCTTATCAAAACAAGATTTACTGTATAGGCGGGACCACGGGCTATTCCAGTGACACAGGATATGCGCATACGAGTGCAAACGAAGTCTATGACCCAGCAACAGACGCGTGGGAAACGAAAGCAGCTATGCCTACCGCCAGATCGGCAGTAGCAGCACACGTTGTGGACGGTAAAATCTATCTGATAGGTGGAGATCCAAATGGGCTTCTTAATGAGGTTTACGACCCAGCGACCGACACGTGGGAAACAAAGACCCCCTGTCGACTGAAGCAGGTGGCTATGCTTCAGCCGTTGTTGATAATAAAATATACATTTTTTGGTACAGCCTCAACCACATTTACGATCCTGCAACCGACAGCTGGAGCCAAGGCGCATCCCCCCCTCGGGATGCATTAGGAGCGGCAGGAGCGACGACTGGCTCTTTAGCCCCTAAGAGAATCTACGTTATAAACGCGCCCGGATACATTGCTCCAGGCCCTCAACCGCCGTGCTTTACGCAAGTTTATAATCCTGCGAACAGCGAATGGACAACTGCTGCTAACATAACCACAAACCGCTCCTATTTCGGCGTTGCAGTTGTAAACGACAAACTATACGCGATTGGAGGCGTCATCTACAATTTCATAGGCCACGGCACACCAAGCGCCGTGAATGAGCAGTACACGCCGGTCGGCTACGGCAAGCCTGACCCAACGCCGTCTCCTTCGCCATCGCCATCTGCTCCGTCTTCGCCTTCACCTTCTCCTTCACCGCCGTCCTCAAACCAGCAACCCGAACTCATCTACGCCGCCGCAGCAAGCGCAGCAACCATCACAGCACTAACCATAACCGCAATAACACTTAGGAAACGGCGCAAGAAAAACACAAACTAAACCACCACAACAACTCTCCACACACTCTCAACCAAAAGAAGCCATAAACTTCTCTTAACATAACAGCCCAAACCCAGCACAGCCTGAACCCAACCATCAACCAACGCAGAAAAAACAAAAAGAAGTAATCCCAACCCCACAAGCCACAACCAGAACAACCACAGAAACAACAGCAAACACACCACCAGCATATTTGCAGCCTAATATCCAAACTATTCAGAAAAACGGGAGGAGGGCTCATTCAGCACAAGCCTATTTGGCGCCTATTAGAAATGATATGCAGAAACCTACAGGGGGGTAGGTCACCATTAACGTTTTCCATAACCAACAGCACGTTGAAAACGCAGCGTACTTCTGCAATATGTTTAATTTCCGCTACTCGCTAATGGCTTCCCATGCACGAATGGGCTCTAGCCGAAGCAGTAATCGCCGCAGCAACACAAATCGCCGCAAAAGAAAAACTAAAACAAATAACAGAAATCACCATTAAAATCGGCGAACTCCAACAAGTAGAAACAGACATACTCGAATTCGCCTTCCAACAGCTCAAACCCGCCAACCTCAAAAACACCAAATTCCACATAAAAAGCCAAAAAGCAACATTGAAGTGCCGAGTCTGCGGCAACACATGGCTCTTCGCAAGACAGCAACTAGACCCCGCCATCGTCGAAGCCATACACTTCATCCCTGAAACAGCCCACACATACATCAAATGCCCAAAATGCAGCAGCCCAGACTTCGAAATCACCGAAGGACGCGGGATACAGCTTGAAAAAGTAACAGGAGTACGCTAAACGTGGCAGACCCCAGAACAAGCATCATAAACCAACGCCTAAAACACATAAACCGCATAATCGCCGTCACATCAGGCAAAGGCGGAGTAGGAAAAAGCCTAATCGCGACCACACTCGCCCTAACACTCTCAAAGCAACACCGCAAAGTCGGCTTATTCGACCTAGACTTCACCAGCCCATCAACACACCTAATACTAGGCACCAAAGACGCCCAACCAAAAGAAGAAAAAGGCATAGTGCCGCCCACCATTAACGGCATAGAGTACATGTCACTCATCTACTATTGCAGCGACAAACCAACACCACTACGCGGCGCAGACACATCAAACGTCCTAATCGAACTCCTCGCCATAACACGATGGAGTCCACTGGACTACCTAATCATCGACATGCCACCCGGCATCGGCGACGCAGTGCTCGACCTAATCAGACTCGTAAACCGCATAGAATTCCTAATAGTCACCACACCCTCACAACTGGCTTTCGAAACCGTCAAAAAACAAGCAATCCTACTGCAACAACTCCACGCGCCGATAATCGGTATAATAGAAAACATGAAAATGACCAACACAAAAAACATCCAGCAGCAAACCGAGAAACTGAACTTGGCGTATATAGGAGAAATCCCCTACGACCCGCAAGTAGAAGACGCCATCGGCGACGAAACCAAACTCCTAAGCACAGTGATAGCCCAAAAAATCACCGAAATAACCCACAGAAGGCTCTAGAGTGACTGAAATCAAAGCCGTAATCACAGACTACATCGGCACATTAACCAACGCCCGCAACTACAGCCTCGAAACCTCCAGAACCCAACTGCAGCGCATCTTAACAGAAGCAGGCTTCGACACGAGTTTAACAGCGTTCCTCGCAGCATACAACAGAGCCCACGAAAAATACCGTAGAATACGCTACGAGCAACTGCGAGAAGTAACAAACGCCGTTTGGGTCTCCGAGGCACTGAACACACTCAGCTACCAAACAACCCCCGAAGACCCGCGTCTAAAAGCAGCACTCAACATCTTCTTCCAACACTACGTGGACACGCTGGAACTCAGACCCCACGCGAAAAGCCTACTACGCAAACTAGCCCAAAACCACAAACTGGGCTTAATCTCCAACTTCACATACGCACCCGCAATCCACGCAAGCCTCAGAAAACTGGACATAAACCACTTCTTCAACGCCATAATAATCTCAGAAGACATCGGATGGCGAAAACCGCACAAACTCATCTTCCAAACAGCCCTACAGAAACTCCACGTGACACCTGAAGAAACAATGTACATAGGAGACAGCCCAAAAGAAGACATCGAAGGCGCAAAAACAGTCGGAATAAAAACAATCTTCGTTCCATCCCAATTCTACTCAACGCAAGACTTACGCGAAATCCATCCACCACCAGACATCATAGCCGAAGACTTACAAGAAATCTGCGAAAACCTCAACAAAATCCTAACAACAATCAATAAAAAACCTACACAAAACCACAACTCACAGCAAACCAAAACCACACCTTAAATAGGAAAGGTTTTTAGTTAAGTAGTCACATCAAAGACTGCAAAAGCGTAAAGAGTTAATGCGAGGTTAATGTCATGTCCGTGTTCGCAGCACCAGGAGCATATGACCGTGCAATTACAGTATTCTCACCAGACGGGCGGCTATTTCAAGTAGAATATGCCATGGAACTGGTAAACCGTGGCGCCACAATCATAGGAATCAAATGTGCGGGGGGAGTGGTCCTGGGCGCAGAAGAAAACATCGAAAACCTTGAAGAAGCAGAATACTCGTGGAAAATCTTCAGGGTCGACGAACACATAGGCGCCGCAATAGTAGGCTTGAGCTCCGACGCCAGAATACTCATAGATCAAGCGCGAATCTACGCGCAAAGCAACAAGCTAACCTACGACGAACCCATCGACGCAGAAGTCGTTACGAAACGAATATGCGACATACAGCAGATGTATACGCAGCATTCAGGTGTGAGACCCTTCGGAGTATCCATAATCTTCGCGGGAGTAGACAAAACTGGAACCCGCGTTTTCGGGACTCACCCAAGCGGAACCTACAGAGGCTATAAAGCCACGGCATTAGGCGCTGGAAGAGAAACAGTTTTAGCTATACTGAAAGGTGAATACCGCGAAGACATGAGCTTGGAGGAAACCACGAAGCTCGCAGTAAAATGCTTAGTAAAAGCCTTGGAAGCAAGACAGTTGCCGCCCAGAATAAAAATCGCTGTTATCCCCGCAGCCACAAAGAAGATGGAAATGCTAACGGACGAAAAAATAGAAGACATCATCAAAGAGCAGGGTTCGAGCAAGTGAAACTTTAATGAGTGATAAGTACACCGTTGCACGATTAACAAAAGATAACGAACACTTTGAGGTTTTGGTTAAATCCCAGAAGGCGTTGGACTACCGCAACGGAAAAATTGCAGCAATAACCGAAGCCATAGCAACAGAAACAATCTTTTCAGACGCAAACAAGGGAACACGCGTCGCTGAGGAACAACTCCGCAAAGCCTTCGGCACAACAGACCCGCTTAAAATCGCAGACATAATACTAAAAAAAGGCACATTACAGCTCACAACAGAACAGAGACGCAAAATGGTAGAAGACAAACGAAAACAAATAATCGACTTCATATCACGACAGGCAGTTGACCCAAAAACCAACCTGCCGCACCCACCGCTGCGCATAGAAAACGCCATGGAACAAATCCACTACCCAATAGACCCTTACAAGCCCGTGGAAGAACAAGCCAAAGACATAGTGAAACTTTTACGTCCCATTTTGCCCTTAAAAATAGAGCAAATATCCGTTGGTATCCACATACCCGCCGAATACTCCGCAAGAGCGTATGGCGCAATCAAAACTTTCGGTACGATAAAACGAGAAGAATGGCGCGGCGACGGCTCATGGTACGGCATAATGGAAATGCCAGCTGGCTCTTACGCTTCGTTTCTGAACAAACTTGGAGAAGCCACAAAAGGAAGTGGAGAAGCAAAAATAGTAACCTGAAAAATGAATTAAACTGGAGGATAGATGAAATTATGCCAACATTTTTTGAAAAGAAGCAGCTTGTAACACCAGGAGAACTGCTTGCAGAAGGTGACTACATCGCAGGCGAAAACACCTATAAAGAAGGAAACAAAATCTACGCCTCAAGAATCGGGCTTGTAGACTGCGACAACAAAAACGTAAACATCGTCGCTTTAAGGGCATTTTATGTTCCCAAAATAGGCGACATTGTTATAGGCACAGTGGTGGAAGTCGGATTTAACGGTTGGACAGTAGACATCGAATCACCCTACACGGCGCTCTTGCGAGCCTCAGACGTTCTAAGCAGACCGTTTAAACCGCAAAATGACGAGTTATCACAAGTTCTCAATGCAGGTGATTTGATAGTTGCCAAAATAGCTTCGTACGACAGAGCTCATGACCCGCAACTTACAGTAGGCGAGCCTGGCTTAGGAAAAATAACCCGTGGCCAGATAATGAAAGTGACGCCTACAAAGATTCCCCGAGTGATCGGCAGAAAAGGCTCCATGATTTCAATGATAAAGCAAGAAACAGGCTGCCAGATAATCTTGGGACTCAACGGGGTCATATTGGTCACTGGGAAAAACCTCGAAGACGAAGAACTTGCCTTGCTGGCGATTCGAAAAATCGAAGAAGAGTCCCACACAAGCGGTCTAACAGATCGCATCACGCAATTGCTTAAAGAAGAAAAATCAAAACGGGAGGAAAAGAAGAATGAGTGAAAAACCAGAAAAACTAATTGACAAAAAAGGTTTGAGATTGGATGGAAGAAAAATAGACGAATTAAGACCTGTAAAAATCGAAGTAGGCGTTTTATCAAACGCTGATGGTTCAGCATACATTGAGCATGGAAAAAACAAAATTCTCGCAGCAGTGTTCGGTCCAAGAGAAATGCATCCTAAGCATTTGTCGCTTCCAGACCGCATGGTGCTGAGGTGCCGTTACCACATGGCGCCTTTTTCAGTGCAGGAACGCAAGTCGCCAGCGCCGTCCAGAAGAGAAGTTGAACTTTCAAAAGTAATCCGAGAAGCACTTGAACCAGCCGTGTTCGTAGAATATTACCCGCGGTCAGGCATAGACATCTTCGTTGAAGTTCTGCAGGCTGACGGCGGAACACGATGTGCAAGCATAACCGCTGCCGCATTGGCTATAGCTGACGCAGGCATTCCAATGCGCGATTTAGTGGTTGCGTGTGCAGCTGGCAAGATTGATGATAAAGTGGTTTTGGATTTGATGGATACTGAGGATAAGGTAGGCGTTGCTGATGTTCCTGTGGCTTTCATGCCTAATTTGAATGCCGTAACGCTGTTGCAGATGGACGGAATCCTCACACCAGACGAGTTCGAGAGCGCCGTGAATTTGGCGATTGAGGGCTGCAAAAAGATTTACGCTTTGCAGAAGGAAGCGTTAAAGACAAAGTACATGAACACTAAGGAGGAGGTCGAAGAGTAATGTCGACGCTTGTTACTCGCGTGAGACAGAGGCAGATAGGTCAGTTAATTGACGCTGGGAAACGCTTGGACGGAAGAGGCTTAGGCGACTACCGTGAAATCAAAGTTGAACAAGGAATAATTGAGCGAGCAGAAGGCTCCGCTAGAGTGTTGCTGGGAAAAACCGAGGTTCTGGTTGGTACAAAAATTGAGACTGGCGAACCGTTCCCAGATACACCGAACGAAGGAGTGCAGACAGTGAACGCGGAGCTTGTGCCGTTGGCTTCAGCAGCGTTCGAACCGGGACCGCCAGACGAGAACTCAATAGAATTGGCTCGTATAGTGGACAGAGGCATAAGAGAATCAAAAGCTATTGACACCGCAAAACTATGCATTGAAGCCGGCAAGAAAGTGTTCGTCGTTTTCGTTGATGTCTACGTGCTTAATCACGACGGAAACTTGATAGATGCCTCTGCTTTAGCGGCAGTGGCTGCGTTGCTTAACACGAAAATGCCCAACTACGAAATCAAAGACGGTGAAGTAATATTGAAGGCTGGATACACGCCTTTACCTATGAAGAGTCGTCCCATAACGGTGACTCTTGGGAAAATAGGCGATAAGCTGATTGTTGATCCATGGTTGGAAGAGGAGCAAATAATTGACGCACGGCTTTCGATAGCGATAAATGACGACGGCAACATCTGTGCCATACAGAAAGGCGGCTCGGGATATTTCACGCCGAAGCAGATTGTGGAAGCTACAAAAATAGCAAGAGAAAAAGCAGTTGAACTGCGGAAAAAACTGGAGTGGTGACAGAATTGGCAAAAATGAAGAAAGTAGGTCCGACCCGGGGACTTGGCACACGTTACGGTTCCACTGTAAGAAAGCGTTACATTAAAGTGATTACGGAACTAAAGAAACCCCACAAGTGCCCACAATGCGGTTTTGCAAGAGTCAAACGCGAAAGCGTAGGCGTCTGGAAATGCAAAAAGTGCAGTTTCACTTTCACGGGTGGAGCTTACACGCCTGTCACTAAGCTGGGCGTAGTCGCTAAACGAGCGGCGAAAGGTGCTCCCGTAGAAGAATCGTCGAAGGCAGTTGCAGAAGAGGAAACTGAGTAAGCTTCCCCCTTTTCTTCTTTTCTTTCAGTTTTTTGTTTGTTGGCGCCTTAACTATTTTAAGTAGGCTTTCGTTTCATAATTGTATCAGGCTAGGCACCATGAAGACTAAAGCTACTGTTCGCTTGCAGCTTGCATCAGAAAAGCAGTTGGCAACGTTGCTTAATGCTTTAGCGCCAGAAACCGCGGTTCCAGCTACCAAGCGTTCTAGAGCGGTTATAGAGAAAGAAGACAAGTTTTTGATTCTGAATGTTGAAGCTGAGGATACAGTTGCTCTACGCGCCATGTTAAACGCTTACCTGAGATGGATTAGTTCAGCGTTGAATGTAATGGAAGTTATCGAAAACACTGGTTAGATAAGAGTTCGGAAAATATTCTGCGACTTCTGTTTCAATACATTCCTGCGGAGCACAGCGAACTTGTTTTCGGGTGCTCCCTCTACCTTAATGGCTCGCAGACGCGGAAAAGCTTTGCTTATCAGCGATTTCCAAAAAGATATTACGCATTTTCACAGCGTCAATATCAAGCAGCGGCGTTTCGCAGATTACAACTGGTCGCAACTTGAACTCGGCAATGACCTCCGCGAGCAGTCTGAAGTCTGGGCCATACGCAGCTTCCTCCAGAATGTGGTGGCGTCTTTCACCTGTCTTGTAAGTGAACTCAATTTTGCTGAAGTGACAATGCATATTTCGCACGGCTTCGGTGCCCAGCTTTTCCTCGGCTCTTGCAACTGTTTCGCGGAAGTCTTCAGCGGTTCTGAGTGCGCCGCCACTGCGGGCATGCAGGTGCGACCAGTCAATTACTAGGTGAGTTTGCTCTACTTGTTCGCATATGGCTAAAACTTCGTCTAAAGTGCCGAGTTGGAAGTGTCTGCCCATGGTTTCTGGACCCAGTTTGACATTGCCGATTCCTAACTCCCGCATGGTTTCGGTTACGCTGTTTAATTCTCTGATGCAGTTTTTTAGGGCTTCTTTTTTGTCTGCGTTTCCGTAAAATCCCGTGTGAAAAACTACAATGTAAGCGTTCATCCAGTGAGCCGCGGTGGCGCAAGCAATTAGGCGCTGCTTGCTTGCCTCAACTACATCTTTTTTTCCGCAGAGGTTAATGAAGTAGGAGCCGTGGAGGCTTAGCAGAACGTCGTTTTTTTCCGCCTCGACTTTCAGTTGCTCAGCGTCTTGCTGCTTCATCTGGGGTTTTTGTCCCCATCTAACGGCTTGGTACTCAAAGGCGTCTAATCCTTCCGCCTTTAGGAGTGCTGGAACGTTTGCCAATTGCGCGCTCATTAGCCTGAAAAACGGTGGAACTCCGGCTGGACCAAAACGCGGGCGGTCTGCCATCTAGTTTCCTCTTTTCTTTCGCAGCTTACAGGTGAATACATTTTCCTCATTTAAGAGCATCGCTTTGAGGCGCCAAAAGAGGCGTTTTTAATCTGCGGTTTGTATGGCGTTGGTTTTCCTGTGCCCAGCTAAGTCACAGTTCATAGGTGGTGAAAATGTTGGTTAGTGCTTGCAACTAAAAGGACTTGTCCATTGGATGTCATTTTGAGAAGAGTCATTGATTTAGTTTTTGTTCATTCTGCAGTTGTTCATTCGGTGTTAAAACGCGAAATGCTTAAACACTGCTATGTAAACGTATTAACAGCGTATAATACCTCTATGCCCTGTGGTTAAGGTCAATAAAAAGTTTATAAGCCCTGCCTATGAAAGAGGAGAAAACATGCAGAAGGCAAACGCCAAAGAGCCGCTTGAACTCTACAAAGACTCTGATGCTCAGTTGTTGTTAAGCAAATTTCTAAGCGGCGAAATCAAGAAGCTGGAACCCGTCTATGACCATCGGACTGGTTACACTTATCCAGCAGTGGAAGCAATCGTTGGCGATTCTTCGCTTGTGCAGCCTTTCTTAAACAAGCTTCTACAGGCAGGTGTCTTGGAGAAGAAACTTTACGATAAAACCATTTCTTGCCCAAGTTGCGGCTCAGCGGATGTTTCGTTTCGTTATTGTTGCCCTTTCTGTAAATCTTTTGATATTCAAAGAAGCTCTTTGATTGAGCATGTTAAGTGCGGTTACATGGATATAGAAGTTAACTTCCGAGACGGCGACAGGTACATATGCCCGAAGTGCCATACAGAGTTGAAGAAGATTGATGTTGACTACAGGAAAGCGGGGATTTGGTGTTCCTGTAATGACTGTAAAAAGAATTTTGACATACCTGTGCCTGAACATTTCTGTCGAAACTGCGGTACAGTCTCCGCTTTTGAAGGCGCGGTCATAAGAGACGTTTACGCATACACTGTGAAAGAAAGCCTCAGAAACACAGTCACTTTGAACTGGCTTTTGGTTTCGCCCATACGAGATTTCCTAACGGATGAAGGATTCACTGTTGAGAGCCCCGCTTTGCTCAAGGGCAAATCTGGAACAAACCACTCTTTTGACATCGCGGCATACAAGGACAAATCGAGGCAGAAAGCGATAGTGGTTGATTTGGCGAAATCAAATGAAGACTTCGTGTCGGAACAGCCTGTTATTGCGCTTTTTGCAAAAATCTTTGACGTTTCGCCAGACAGAGCCTACTTAATAGCGATTCCGCAGCTTAACGAGAATGGAAGAAAAATGGCGCAACTGTACAATATACGCGCAGTAGAGGCTAAAGACGCAAAAGAAGCAGTGAAAACGTTTAAAGAAAAACTCAGATAGGCAGTTAACCGTTTGAAAAAACGGCTACGTTGCCTCTTTCCGTAACGATTTTAACTACAAAAGCGGTTTGCGGCAGACTTGGCTCAATGGTTTTTTCGGCGGTTTCTCCAGAATTCAAGAACCAGTCAACAGGATAACGTTGATGGGTAACGTCATTAATCCAGATAGCCACAATATGAACGGTCAAGGGACTGGTGTTCTCTATCACCAACACTGTGCCGCGTGTCATTGCTCTTACACCGAAAAAGTCTACGCTTACGACGGCTTGCTCTGTGCTCAAACCTGCGTCAGAAAATTCGATGCGCATGACGCCTTCATCGTTGACGTAGTCAGCCCAGTTGCCCGTTACGATTATGGCGTACTCGTTCCATTCACCCAACGCTGGGTACTGTCCCTCCGTGACGTTGAAGCCGATGTAGCTAAAGCTAGCTGTTGCCCAGTTATACGCTTTCAGGAACCATCTTTCTCCGTTTTTCGTCACGTTGTATCTGATTCGCATTTCAACTCCATAGATATCGCTTTTCGGGTAGGCAACTGAGTCTATGGCGAAGTTGTTGCTGATGACGAGGCGACAAACATCAGACGGGGACACCTTGAATTGTATCCAGTCGATTTTTAGTTCAAACGGCGCAGTGTCCATTTTGGTTCCTGTAATCTTTATTTGCCATTTGTTCCCTGAATCTCTGAAATTAGCTGGATTGATTGTTATTGTCTGATTTTTTGTTACGCCTGTTTGCCCGATAACAGCTGTCATGTATCCATCGCCTGATGTCGGATATTGGCTGGCGCTAAAATTGTACAATTGAAGCGTTGTCGACACGTTCGGAGCAGAAAAAGCCAAACCGACAGCCCACTCGATTTGTGTCCAGTTTTGAGCGTTTGCCGTTCCAGATAGTTCTACTTCGCAGGTAAACTGCGTGGGAGGTTCAAAAATTCTGAACTCGATGTCAAAGCATTCATACGAAATTACTGTTGTATCTGCTGAAATTGTGTTTGTGCCTATAACTGTGAAGGTTGCGCCGTCCCATCTTATGGCGCCCAAGTCAAAAACTGTCCCTTCAAGGACAACGCCAAGTATTAGCGTGTCGCCTGCTATGCTCCGCGTGTTGGTTCTCAGCTGTATCCATGGGTGAATATTTGCGCCCATCGTGGGGTTCTGTTGTGATCCCCATGTATTTGGGGCTGTGAATGTCTTATAGGTTATTTGCCCAGCGGTGGTGCCCCACACAAGTAAGCCTTTGCCTTCTGTGGGTTCCCACGCGAAATCTGCTGGTCGCTGAGCGTTAGTGTCAACTGCAGCGTCGTGTTCCTCATGTACTAACCAGTTATCTCCGTCCCAATACGCAGTGTTAAGGTCTGAGCCGCCATCAACCACCATGAACAGTAAATCATCTGAAGCAGGGTCAGCTTTCAATGTTACCCAGTTACCCACACCGCCAGCAGCGGCTATGTCTAGCAGAGTGTTTGAACTAAGCGCCGCGCCATTCCAAGTTCTGTAGTAGAAGTCTGTGCTGACTGAATCTGCCCAGATGAACATTGCTTCGCCCGTGGTCTGCTCATACGCAACGGCTAAGCATTCCTCTGTGGCTAATGCCGCAGTAGCATCCCAAACAGCGGTTGCACCCATGTTTTCCCAAGCGGAACCGTTCCAGGTGAAACCGTAAACGTCAACGTTTGCATCAAGGTAGATCAGCGCTATCTCGTTGTCATCGCTTGCGCCGGCGCGTGTTCCTGGGCAAGAGGCTAAACTAACCCAGTATACTATGCCAGACGTGTATGGAAGGTCTAGAAGTTGCTCAGATCCCCAGCCGCTACCGTATGTCCAGATTTTATAGCCGATTTCGTTTGTTGTTGTGCCTCTTGAGTAAACGAGCAGCGCTCTGCCGCTTGTTTTCTCGTAAGCCACATCAAAACATTTGTAAGCGTTTGCAGTTGTTCCCGTAGAAGCGATGTTATTTGTCGCCGTCCATGTTGTCCCAGTCCAAACGTAAGCGTCTAAGTAGCCGTCATCAGACAATGTTACAACGATTTTCTCGTAACTTCTTGATTCAAGCGGGCAATAGGCTACTCTTACCCAGCGAACGGGGCTGCCAGCGGTTGGCAAATCACTTTGTGAACTCCATGTCGCATTTGTGCCGTTCCATGTGCGTTCTTTAGGCGTTGCAAGTGTCGTTGTTGAATCTCTGTAGGCAATGAAAGCGCTAGTTTGGAGAGTAGACGAGTAACTGCGGAAATTCATGTAAACGCCGTCATTTGAAGCCAAATTTGTTATGCTGCCTGAAACAAGGCTGGTCGCTCCTAGTGGGAGGTAAGTTGAAGGATTAAAGCTGGCAAAACCCTGAGGTTCCTCTCTGAAGGTTTCAAACGAGTTGTCTGGACTCTGGGTGTCGGCGTATGTTCCGCTGAGTATTTTGCCAGCGCTCACGGCAAACTCGTTTTGGGCAGTAAACCATGGGGAGCGGGGGCGGTCAACGTGTGTGAGGTTTACGGTTTCTTGCTGTCTGTCTATGTCGACTTGGTTCATCTGGAAGTTCCAGAGGATGATGTTGCTTACTATGATGACTACTAGAACCAGGCTTAGCATGACGACTATGACGGTGCTTATGCCTCGTTTGCCGCGTTTAAGGCGCTTTGTAATAGCTTGCAATATGAGTCCCCCTGCTCGTGACGATGTCGATATAATATGTTTCGCCAGTGCCCCAAGCATAGTAAATTTCAAGGTCACGGTGCTGATCCAACCCCAAATGGAAAGGTGAGTTGAAACTTTGACTGGCATGGTTAACGTAAACGGCAGAAACGTGAATGGACACCTTTCCCACATTTAACAGATGAACCTTAATCGCGCCGCCAGTAAACCATACATCCTCAACTACTACGCGCTCGCTCATGTTATCCTTCAGATTCGCCGTTATCATGTACGTGGCAGAGGTGGCAATGGCCATGGCTGCAACCGCCAAGACCGTGAGCAAGAGACTGCTGAGCACAGGCGTTAAAGCCCGTTTGCCACGCAGCAACCGTTTAGACATGAGCTTCATCTCTTTTTTCCGCCTCCTCACAGGAAGAATTTCAACGCTGCAAAGCTGAGCAGCATCATGATTAGGCTGTGCTTTAGCCCGGCGCTTATTGTGCCTTCACCCATTTTTCCTGCAACTAGCCCGCCGAAGAAGCCCTGAATGAGCGATAAATGTATGAATATCCGCTGCATCTCCGCGGGCGCCATGGTCGGCGTCGACAATAACGGCACGCCTTCGCCGCTTGTGAAAAATGTTTTAAACAGCAGCACTATGGTGAACAGGAACACAAACAGCGCCACGTATATGATTGCAATGTACGGTCTCGTCTGTGTTCTGCGTTCTTTTTCCAGCAGGTTGGTTGTTTGGATAAACTTGCCCATGGGGTCAAAGACTTTCTCTACGCTGCCTCCTGCGCGGCTGGCTTCAATTATCATGGGGACGGCGCGCTGAGTTAACACGGTGCCCACGCGTTTGCCAAACGCCAATAGCGCGTCTTCAAAGCTGGCGCCCCAAGAAATCTGCACAGTCATTCGCTTAAGCTCAGACGTCAACGGTCCATAGTCTCGTTTCGCCGCTTCCTCCAACGCGTTAGGCAAAGTCATACCCACCTCCTGCGCTTGCACGATGCTTCTGAAAAGGTCAGGCAAGCGTTCGTCGACGGCTTTTCGCCACCTGTAATCGACATACTCCAGAACGGCTATGGGCGATATGGCTGCGAGAAAAGCGAAGAACACGTAGTCATCCAAAGTTATGGTAATGTCGATGTTGAAATAGCCGAGGATGTCGAGATATCCATAGATGTTCAAGTAGCCGATGAGAATTATGGCGGAGGCTACGGCAACTGAAACGGCGACCGCGATTTTCTTGGTTTTTCGCTCTACTTTCGGCGTTTTTCTCACCATTTCGGCGTGGTTGAATCCAAGATTAGGAGGAAGATTATGGCAGCGACTGGTATGCCGATGTAAGTCATGAGATTCAACAGCAAATCAGAGCTGAACATGCCTATGGCGCCTCCGCCCAGCATCGACATAACCGAAAGCATAATAATCAAAAGCAGCGGTCCCGTCAGAAGCAGCGCCACGTAGACTTCTGACATGACTGAGAGGCTGTCGGCGTATTTTTTCAGACTTACTTTTTTCAGTTTCATGTGGGTTTTGAACTTTTCACGCAGGTAAGCGCCCAAGTTGCCGCCCGTGTGAATTGTGGAAATCATGCCTTCGATGGTTTCCTGCAGTTTCTTTGAAGGCGTTACTGTTGACACTTTCTCCAATGCGGAAATTATGTCTAAACCGAACAGGTTGATGTTTTTGATGATTTCTTTGGTTTCGCTGGACGCCGCTAAGGGCGCGCTCAAATTTGAAAGCGAGTGAAAAATTTTTTCAGGGGAAACCCCTGCGCTGGCGAGAATAGCCATGTAACCTGTCGTGAAAGGCAATTCGTCGTCCAATTCCCGTTTGTGCTTGTCAGCGCGGTAGACAGGGTACAAGTAGAAGCCGCCGATGGAAATCGCCCATGCGAATAAGGCAGCGCCGACGCCGAATAAAAGGGCAGTGATTAGGGGCATGTTGAATAGGAAGTACAGCAGCAACGACGTGGCAACCGCAACTGGCACTGCAATGGCGAAAGAGGCAACCAACGTTAAGCTTACGTACGCTTTGAAGTTAGCTTTCAAGCCTGATTTTTGCAGTGTTTGGTCTAAGTCTTTGAAAAGAGGCAGAAAACCGTGGCTCTTGCTGCCCATTACGCGGTAAGCTGTAGCTAAAGGTTTTTCCAGTCCAGTTGCCGCGTCTTTTTTGGGTTCTTGCGGCTTCTGTTTTGCTTTTTTTGCTTTGGGCTCTTGTGATCTTGCCTTTTCGCGTTCGCTGTCGCTCATTTTAACCCCACCCTTGCTTTTTGGAAGACGCGGGCGGGGTTAGCGTAGTATTCGCGGATGACTTTGGACACGTCGCTGTGGCTGCGGATGCCTTGCTGCACCATCCACTCTAGAACCGTTTTCCGGTATTGCAGTTCGCGTTTTATGTCTTCTTCTGTGAGGCTAGTTTTCTGCATGTGCTTCTCCAGTAGGGTGCTGTGACCTGAAAAGGTGAATTTGTCGAAGCGTGGGTTCCAGCGGAATATTTCCTCGATGAGAATTTCTCTTGTTTTTGGTTCGAGTTCCTTGATTTCAGTTGCAACTTTCACGCGTCTTGCAGGTTTCCCGTTAATTTCTGTCCTTTCCATGACGAGGATAACGTTTGTCATGGCGATGAGCGGTTTAGGAATGTTCATAGGTTCAGATTCCAGTCTGTTTATAACTGCCTCAGGGGATTCAGCGTGGATCGTGCACATTCCCAGATGCCCCGTAGCCATCGCTTGGAACAGCGTGTAGGCTTCTTCGCCGCGGACTTCTCCCACGATGATGTAGTCTGGTCTCTGCCTCACCGCAGCGCGTAGGAGGTCGAAAAGCGTAATGGTGCCACTGTGGCGCTCGTCGCCTTTGAATCCTGAACGCACAACCGAGGGTATCCAGTTTTCATGGGGCAGATTAATCTCTTGTGTGTCTTCGACGCTTACGATTTTCATTTCAGGCTTTATGAACATGGACAAGCAGTTCAGTATGGTTGTTTTCCCCGAGGCTACGCCTCCTGCTACCATGACTGAAGCGCGGTTTTCTATGAGATACCACAGGTACGCAGCCATTTCTGATGAAATCGTGTTGAAACTTATCAGGTCTGAAATCGTTAAAGGGTCAGCTTTGAAGCGTCTGATAGTGAAGGTTGAACCTCGCCGCGTGACTTCTTTGCCATAGGTTAATTGTATGCGACTTCCCTCTGGAAGTGACGCGTCAAGAATAGGCGCAGCCACGGAAATGTTTTTTCCAGCGAGATACGCTAGGCGAATCACGAAGGAATCCAGTTCCGCCGCGTCTGTGAACGTGATGTTCGTTGGCAAGGACTCGTAAAGGCGGTGCCATACGTAGATGGGAATGTTTACGCCGTCCGCGGATATGTCTTCGATTAAGTGGTCTTTCATTAATGGGTCGATTTTTCCGTAGCCTAAGAAATCGCGTATTATGAAATATGCAAGCTTATCCACTGCTTCTGGGGGGATTTTGAGCTTGTATTTTTTTACGAGTTCCCGTATTTTCTTGTTTAGGTAGTTTTCTGCTTTTTCTTTGCTTTCGATTTCTTTCAGGCTTACGTCTAATTCATCCATTAAGAAGGCTTTTATTTCGCAGAGATGCTTCTCTTCGTCAGGTTTAAGTGTGGGTTCTATTATTTCGTAGCGGGTTTTTTGGGTTTCTGGCTCTTTAACTATTGCCGCGTAAACATATGGTTCCTGCAGAGGATAAACTTCTTGGAAAACAGCGGTTTTCTTCGCTTCGCTGCCTATAACTGCTGCGGGTTGGGGCTGTTCAAGAACTTCCGCTGCTTTTGCGTCTTCCTTTTTTGTCGTTGAAGTTTTCCTCCTTGATTTCAGGGTGTCTAGTAACGCCTTCGCAAATATAGAGCGTCGCAAGTCTTAATAAGTTATATGTATCGCTAATCAATACTCAACTTAACGCAAAACCGCCAAACACAAAGGGGCACCCCGCCGCTAACAGCAGAGCAAAACCACTCGACGCATTAACTTCTAAAGCCATCCCTGCAAGAGTTGACTCAAAGTCGGCACGTACACATACAAACGGACACAAATTGAGGCAGCCAAAACTCCGATAGCCAAGGCTAACAGGGCAAAGTCGCCTCTACGCAACCGCAACGTATACAGATTAGTGCGCTTCTTAGTTGCGCCCCAAGCGCGGGATTCCATAGCTTCAGCCAATTCGAGGCTTCGGCGGATAGCACTCACGATAAGCGGTATAAGCACTGGAATGTAGTTTCTGATTCTTTTCATGAAATTGCCCTTTTCCAGCTCTAAGCCCCTTGCCTTTTGTGCATCCATTATTGTCTGAGCCTCCTCAGCTAAAACTGGAACAAAACGCACGGCTGTTGTAAAGGCAAATGCAAACTCGTAAGGCACACGCGTCAGCTCCAGCGCCAAACCCAAATGGTCAGGTGATGTTGTCAAGAAGAAAACGGAGAAAGATTCAACAAGCACCACGAAGCGCAAGGTCATTGAAGCTGCCCATTCAACATTGGAAGCTAAAACCACGTACCCTGCAGTAACAAACGAGAAAAGGAAATTGGTGAAGAATATAATCGCTGCAAGAAAAGCAGCACCGCGAAGAGAGCGCAGCCATTCCCTTTGCACACCCGCCAGCACAACAAAAGGAATCTGCATCAGCAACAGGGCGGTTAACGGCAAAATCTCGCCAAAAAGTATCGCTGCTACGAATATGGCGCAGACATAAATGAATTTCACCCGCGGGTCCAAATTGTGAATAGGCGAAGAGACTTTGCGGAACTTCAAGCCGTCGAAAACGCTCATTTCAATCTTCTCCAAGTTTTAAGCAGCAGCTCTTTCGCCTCGTACGTGTCAATAACGTCTTTCGGCAGCCCCAACGGCGATAGTTGGCTGAATACTTGAGCAATCTGCGGCAGCACAATCGACGACTGCGCCAAAGCCTCAGGATTTGTAAGAATCGCTCTTCCTTCTCCATCAGCGACGACTCGTCCATCCTTCATCAGCACCACACGCGGGTTGCATTCAGCCACAAATTCCACATCATGAGTAACTATGACTATTGTTTTTCTCTGCGTCTGCATCTGAACGATGAACTGCCGCAGTTTCTCTTTCTGCTGATAATCCTGACCTATAGTCGGCTCGTCCAAAATCAGTATTTCCGGGTCCCACGCGAGAACAGAGGCTAAGGCTACACGTTTTCTTTCGCCACCGCTAAGCATAAACGGCGAGGTTTTCCTGTACTGCGTCAACCCCAGAAGGTTCAGCGCCCAAGTAATCCGCTTTTCTATCGCGTCTTCTGTGAAACCAAAGTTCTTGAGCGCAAAAGAGATTTCCTCTTCAACGGTTTCGCTGAAAAGCTGGTGGTCAGGATTTTGGAACACAAAACCAACTTTTCTTGCGAGGGCAGCAACGCTTGTTTTGGTGGTTTCAACGCCGTCAACACGGATTATACCTTTGGTAGGCTTCAGCAGACCATTCAGGTGTTTGACAAGGGTCGTTTTTCCAGCGCCGTTCTGCCCCATCACAGCCGTGAACTCACCGTCGTTTATGGTTAATGAAACGTTTTTCAGGGCTTCCACACCGTTAGGGTAAGCGAAGCTGACTTGCTCAATTTCAATCATGCAGCTTCAAATGCCTCCAATATCAGCTTGGATAGTTCCTGCGAAGACAGCGGCGTGGTGTTGCTTAGGCTTAAACCGTCTCTTCGAAGCATCTGATAAAGCAACGTAGCTTTTGGGATTCCAATGCCTATTAAGCGTGGTTCTTCCCTGCTTAAGACGCCGCGGGGTTCACCGTCGAAGCATACTTTTCCTTCGTCCATAACTATTATGTGGTCTGCGTATTTTGCGGTTAAATCCAGCCTGTGCTCCACAAGCACAACGGTTATTCCGAGTTTCTTGTTAAATTCGTAGATTACTTCGAAAATTTTTTCAGCGCTTAGCGGGTCGAGGAACGATGTCGGTTCATCAAGCACTACTATTTCAGGCTGCATGGCCAAAACTGCGGCTATGGCGACGCGCTGCTGTTGCCCACCTGACACTTCATGCGGCGACCTTTCCCGCAGGTCGTAAATTCCCGTTAGGTTCAGCGCCCAATCCACGCGTTTCCGCATTTCTTCTCTGGATAAACCTAGGTTTTCCAGTCCGAAGGCTACGTCTTTCTCGACTGATAATGCGAAAAGTTGATTCTCTGGGTTTTGAAAAACCAAACCTACATGTTTCGCCATTTCGTATGTGGGGTGTTTGGTTGCGTCCATTCCTGCGACGGTGATTTCGCCTTTCAGTTCGCCTTGGTAAAAATGCGGAATCAGCCCGTTGAAGCATCGGCAGAGGGTTGTTTTTCCGCATCCGCTTGGCCCTGTGATTAGGACGAATTCGCCTTTTTCTATTTTTATGGAAACGCCGCTGATTGAGGGTTTTGCCGCGTTTGGGTAGGTGTAGGTGAGATTTCTTGTTTCTATTACCGCCATGTTTGTTTTGCCTGCCTAGGTTTAGCGCGCTGTTTTCCCATTTAAGAGTAACTACTCATTTCTGTTTAGATAGTTCTTCTTTCAGCAGCCGCAAGCAACGTTTTAATCCTGTTTCCACGTCTCCTGTACCGTTTACTCCCGCTGCTGTTGCGTGTCCGCCGCCCATGCCCTGTAGGAGTTCGCCTAATGGTTTTGCGATGTCTCTTCCTAAGTGGATGCCTGTTTTCTGGTTGAATTCGCGAGTGCAACGTAAGCTTAGCTCTATGCTGTCGTTTCTTTGTCCAGCCACCGCTGCCATGTGCGCGCCCAAATCGATTAGCGCTCGTGCCGCTGAGGCTTGATAGGCGCTGACGTGTGAGAGGGCTATTATCCACTCTCCGATTTTCAGCAGTTTAGCTCTTCGGCATGCTTTCATTCTGGCTACGCGTTCAGAAAAGTCCATCGGTAACGAAAGCAAGGCTACGGATTCTTGGGCGTTTACGCCAGCCTCGCAGAGTTCAGCAATTGCTTTGAATGTTGAGGAGTTAGCTAAAACAAAGTGACGCGTGTCGAATGCTATGCCCAAAAATAAGGCTTTTGCCACATCCAAATCAGGTTTTGCGCCAACTTGCTGATAAAAACTGTAAACTATCTCGCAGGTTGATGAAGCTTCCTCGTTAGTCACACAGAGCCTTGCCAACCGCTCTGTCTCAGGGTGCGCCGCATGATGGTCGATAACTATTATAGGCGCCGAAGCTTGCGCCACCTTTTCTGCCAATTTGCCCAGTTGCTGGATTGTGTTGGTATCCAGCAGGATGATAGCTTGTGCTTTCTCCACGTTCGGGTTGAAGTTTACACTTATTGGAATGTAATTGAGAAGATGCTTCGAAAGCTTGCTTATGCCTTGCCCAGTCCCGATTTCCACGGTTACATGTGGTTTAAGCTTTGCCAGTAAGCCTTGAAAGGCGTAGGCGGAACATACAGCGTCAGGGTCTGAGTTATGGTGGCATAGCAAAAGAATTGAAGTGACGTTGGTTTCATCTATAATTTTAATTATTTCTGGGAATGTCATGGTAATTTTCTCAGGTATTCTTCACTAACTTTCAAAGCTTCTCTAGCTGCTTCTCCTGCAAGTTTGTCCACGTCTGCATTCTTCGCCTGTGGCGACAGCAGAAGGTCTACCTCGATGGTCAAATTTACAGGTTTTGCGCCGTCAGCCTCCACGCTTATGTTCAGTTTCTCCACAAGTTTAGGGGAAACTTTGGCGAGAATATACTTTTTGGCAGCGTTCTCTGCAGTTAAACATAACGTTTCGATTTGTTCAGCGGTCAACTCGGGTAAGCCTAATTCTTCCACGAGTTTCACCTTGCTGCGCTTACGGCGAAGGCGGTGAAACTTGGCTAAGGTCCTCTTGAAGTTTTGTTTGAACCTCTTTCACTTGGCTGCGTAGGCGCTCCTCTTGTTTTGCCAAAACCGTGCTGCGCGTGGTTAAAAGCTCCTTGCGTTCAACCAGTTCCTCAGTTACCTTGGCTTTTTCTGCTTTCACTAAAAGTGAACCAATTCCTTTGTAAATCACGGCGTCGTCCGCCGTCTTCTGCAGTTCGGCAAGAGTCTGCTCGACTTCATTTTGCTCCATATCCACTTGCTGTTTCTGCGCTAAGACTGATTGCAGGGTCTGCTGCAGCTGCTGAAGCCTCAGAAAACGCTCTTGAACTTGAGGCGGCAACTTTGAAAGTTCATCACTCACTTTGATTCCTTCCGTCTGCACAGAAAAAGGCACCGCTCTTAATTAAGCATTTTCCATGCCAAAACATTAAACATGCACTTCAAGTAGAGCGTCGAGTTTTTGATGTAGGCAAGGATTGACTTTGTCAGAGCAGCAAATCGCTGCAGTGGCTCACGTAACCTTAATTATTTGAGGAATCTTGCCCGCGGTTCCAGTAAAACCCCTGTAAATTATTAACACGCCGTCAACACCTTGAATAGAAAAAGCTCGGTCTATTCCGCGTTGAACAGCAGCTTCGCAGTCTTCGCCTTTCACCACATTGCCCACAGCCGTAGCCGCAGCATCCGCTAATCCTGCATTCTTGCAGAAAACCGTTGCTGCTTCAGCATCGCCGAAGCTTAGCGCGTGACTGAAACGCCCCGAACTCGTGGCTACGCCCATCGGGAAATCAGTTAGTCTGAAGCCGAAACGTTTCGAAAGCGGTATGTCTCCAGCAGCAAGCGCCACGTCAACTGGTTCGTCGGATACGGCTGAGATTTCGCCTCCGTTTTCTACAACAGCCACTTTGCAGCCTCCTGCAATCATGTCGTTCACTGCCAAGTCAGCTAGGACTCCCGCCACAGCAGCCATTGGACCGACGTTTGCTTTTTCTGCGGCTTCAGCCATTAACCGCGCCACGAGGGGCTTTTCAGGTGCTGCTACGGGTTCAAGTGTGTAGAGGAAAATGGGGTTTTGTTCTGCGTATTTTTCCAGTGCTGCGCGATGGTGTTTTATGGATTTGATGGCGGTTTTGATGCCTTGTTTCGTGTCAGAGATTATTGTGCACTGCGTTTCCTTGATTTGGAAAGCTTCTTTGAAGAGTTTCCGTGTCATTGCCGTTTGCCGTTTTCACTTTTTTGGGTTCAAGTCATTAGCAAGTTCCGAGTTGCCCTGTTTGACTGATTTTATGGCTCTGGCGGGGCAAGCTTCAACGCAGGCTCCGCAGGTGCTGCCGATGCATTTTTCCTTGTTGAATACTATTGAGTTGTCGTCAGCCAGCGTTATGGCTTCCACTGGGCAAAGCGCTACGCAGGCGCCGCAGCTGAAGCATTTTTCGCTGTCAACTTCGATGAGTTTTGGCAAGCTTACGGTGGCGCCTTTCTCGCGGTAGGCGGTAACCACTTTCTCCAGCGCTGCATCGGGGACTTCGGCTAGGACTTCGCCGCCTTTAGAGTTCACGTGCGCCGCGATGATGTTGATGGGCACTTTCAACGCGAGAATTATCTCGGCTGTAATCGGCTGTTCAACGATGTTTTCTGAAAATCTGAGAAGAATTCGCACCATTGTTTTTTCACCGCCCCAAGATTTTAGCGACATCTTCAGATGTGACTATGCCAAGCACTTTGCGTTCGCTGTTAATCACCGGTAGAGCGGAAATGTTATGCTGCGCCATCCGTTTGGAAGCTGTTTCCAATGGCTCGTCGATTTTTGCTGTGATTACTCGGCGGGTGACTACGTCGGCGAGTGCTTTTCTGCCCTCAGCCATGGCTCGTGTAATGTCCCATGAAGTCACTATTCCTGAGAGTTTGCCTGCATCGTCAATCACGACAATGTGGTTTACTGACTGTTTCACGATGCGTTCGGCGATTGCTTGTATGGGCTCGTTCTCTTTGCATGTGACTGCGGCGTGTACGACGTTGGCTATGAAGGATGTTTCTTCTGTTTGCCGCATGAGCTTGAAGACGCTGTCAAGTGGAAGCCGCTCAACAGGCGTGGTCAAGTAGAACATGCCCTCTTCAATCCACGATTTCAGTGTTCCAGCGATTTTCTTGGCTGTTTTTAGGCTTGAAAGCGAGCTGACGCGGACTTTTTTCCCGTCGATGGTTATGGCGCCTGACTTCAGTTCTTTGTAGCTTATTTTGCCCAGTTTCGGGCGGTCTCTGCGTGGGACACCGTAATCGATTATGTTGGTGAAAATTTCTTCGTCCCGTATGGCTGTTTTCTTGGCTAAACCTTCGTTCAAAATCGGTATGGGTATGCCTATTCCCACGTACATTGTAGTGCCGTACCTTGTGAAAGTTGCGCCGTGGAGAAATTCAGGGCTCATTTTCTTCGCGTTTCCGCGAACCATTAAAGTGCCGTTAAGATTCTGGGGGTCATGCTGGGTGCCTTCGCCGATAACGTATCCTTGTGCGCCGCCGAGGAAAATGCGCGTGCCTACGCCTATTGTCTCGTAGTCGGGGTCGTTCATTAACGGGTTTAGTTCGCCAGCGCCTGAAAACGTGGCGTTTCGAAACCGCGGCAGCAGCTTGCCCATGTAAGTGTAAATTGTTTCGTCACGGCTATTCACTGCGCAAGCGTAGCGTTGATAGCAGTTGCGGAAGTTAAGCAGGTAGAACTGGTTCAAGTCGTCTTTCGTCAGATTCGTCTTTATTCTAGTCCGCGGGTAACAGTCGGTGCCGTATGCTGTGGCGCGAAGCTCGACTTCTTTTCCGCTGACTAAGTCTTCAATTACGTGTCCTCCGCCGTACTCGAAAGACTGCGTTTCCGATGTGGCAGTGGCGCCGATGTATAAGTCTACGGCTGCGCCCGGATGGCAAATTGGGACGTCGTTTATCCATGCTTTTTCAATTTTTATGGGTGGGTCAGAGTGCCCAATGTTTATGATGGCGCCTGAAGAACACATGGCTCCAAAAGTTCCTGTTGTTACGACGTCGACTTCTTTAAAAGCAACTTCGACGCCGCTGCTTTCAACGAGTTTCTTCATTTCTTGGGCGGTTAAAACTTGGGCATCGCCCTTTCTAATTTTCTGGTTTATTTCTTCTATTGTTCGGGTTTTTTGTTTGGGTTTGAGTTTCGTTTACCTCCAACCATGCCTAAGCGAATGGCTCATGCGCATATTAATACCTTTTGGGATTTTCGTATTTCGCCCTCTTTGTGGCGTAACAGGTGAGTCTTTATCAGCTTGGACGCATATACGAAGTTGACGAGAGGAAGTTCCCATGGAGTTTCAGGATGAATGGTTGCAGATACTTCGACGCTGCAAAGACAACGTGAAATTGCGCATTCAACCGCTATTCGAAACCCTAAGCGAACCTCAACCCGACTTGGGGAAAGGCGCAGGAGGCGACTCGATGAAAGCTGTGGATTTGGCTGCGGAAAAAGCGATAATCGAAGTGCTGCAGCAGAGTAATGTTTCGTTTACGCTTATCAGCGAAGAGTCAGGCGTCATAGAGTTCGGCGCAAAGCCACGTCAATGCTATGTGACGGTTGACCCGATTGACGGCACCACTAACCTTGTCCGCGGCTTACCTTTTTACGCTTCGTCTATAGCGGTTTCCTCTGAGCCTGTGCTTTCGTCGGTTTACGCGGCGATGGTTGCGGATCTGTTTCACGATACTACGTACATGGCGCATGTGGGCAAAGGCGCTTATCGCGGCGACGAAAGAATCGCGCCTTCTTCACGTTTGTCTTTGGATGATGCGGTGGTTGGCTTGGATTTGAACACATATAGGGTTCGCGAGATTGCGCCGCAAGTAACGGGTCTTATTGAGGCAACTGGGCATATTCGTCATTTCGGCGCTAACGCCCTTGAGCTTTGCTATGTGGCTGAAGGCTTAACAGACGCGTTTGTGGATGTCCGCGGGAAGCTCCGCGCCACAGATTTGGCTGCTGCTTGGTTGATACTACGCGAGGCAGGAGGATTAATTACCACGCCGGAAGGCGATGCGTTGAACGTCAAGCTTGCACCTACAGAGAAAGTGAAGTTTGTGGCTGCTGGCAACCCGCAGATTCACAGGACCATTCTTAAACTAATTCAACCCCGAAAAAGGAAATGAAATGTTAAAGTTACTGCTGCCCCACTCTGCGGCTTTGATTAAAACAGGAAAAACTCGGACTCTCGTTATCGCTGACCCGCACTTGGGCTGGGAAATGGCGCTTCAACCTAAAGGCATCCACGTTCCAAGCCAAACGCATAGGCTGCTCAAGAAACTGGTGGCGCTCCTGTCAAGGCACAAGCCTGAAACCCTGCTAATTCTCGGCGATGTCAAGTATACGGTTGTCAAAACCGAAGCAGGCGAATGGCGCGACATACCCGAATTCTTCACTGAACTCAAACGCCACGTAAACAACATAGCCATAGTACGCGGCAACCACGACGCCAATCTTGAACCGCTACTGCCTGAAAACATAAAAATGCTCCCCGCAACAGGCACCGTTATTGGCAACATCGGGCTCTTCCATGGACACAAATGGCCCTCGCCGACGTTGTTGCAGTGCAGAACGCTGGTTACGGGGCATGTGCACCCCATGGTGGTTTTCCGCGACCCCGCAGGTTTCAAAATAACCCGCCAAGTGTGGCTGAAACTCCGATGCAACACTGAGGCGTTAGCTAAGCTGCTGCTGCAGAAGCACGGCGCAAAAATCGAAGACACGCCTGAAGCCACAGTGCAAAGGCATTATGGAGCCAAGCCGCAGACAACTCGGCTGTTTATTATGCCCAGCTTCAACGATTTCCTCGGCGGCAGACCCATAAACGAAACAAAGGTCCAAAAAACGCCAAGGAATGAAGAATTGATTGGACCCGTTTTGCGCTCAGAAGCCGTAGACATCGGCAACGCAGAAATTTACCTGTTAGACGGCACATACCTCGGAACCATGAACCAGCTCAGAACATTGGGAAGCCCAAGCTAAAATTGTCCACAAAGCAAACCAAGCCAGCACGGCTAACAAGAAGCGCAAGGTTTCTTGAGAGAAGGAGTCAACGTTCGTCTATAGTGCAACAACGAAAGCAGCTTTGATGCATGACAAACACGCGCCTATTTGCAGCCTAATAGCAGTTCTATGCAGAAACCAGTAGAAGGCCTACCCTGCACAGCACTTTAAGCACTATATAAACTATTTAAAAGGGGGCTATAGATTTGTGTTAGCACAAACACTCACAACCGACTAAACAGCCAAGGAGAAAACTGAATATGCACTTGGAGGAAATGAAAAAGGAAATCGAAGCATTAGTCATCAAGAAAGGCTTTTACAACAAGCCTGAAGACATACCGAAAAAGCTTCTTTTCGCGTTCATTGAGCTGGGCGAAGCCAGCGACTCATGGAAAAAAGGCACACCAGAAGAAAAAATAGCTGAGGAACTCATCGACGTAATCTTCTACATTTTAGACGCAAGCCGCCTAGCATGCCCAACCGTAGACATGGACGCCATGTTCAAAACAAAGCTGGAAAAGAACCACAGTAGACCCTACCAATACGGCGAAGGACACCGAAACAAATAACTCCGCTCGTATAGCAATTCATTCTGGGATTAAGAAGTGAACTTCGACTATCCAGCGCAACTGCGTTTTCAATGCACAAAATGCGGAATATGCTGCGGCGATACGCCAGAAAAAACCCGACACATCCTCCTCTTAACCGCCGAAGCAGAACAAATAGCCAAAGTCACCAAACAGCCAATCGCCAAATTTGCAGAGAAAACCACTGGCAAAACACCCTACACCTACGAGATGAAAAAAACAGCGGAAAACGGCAAATGCGTCTTCTTAACCGAAAACAACCACTGCGCCATCTACCCGCTGAGACCATTAATCTGCACGTTCTACCCATTCGAGTTGAGAACCACTGCAAACGGAAAACACCAATTCCAGCACACAACTGAATGCCCCAGCATCGGCAAAGGCGAAACGCTCAGAAAAAACTACTACATCAAACTGCTCAAGCAAGCGCAAGCCAAAACAAAAAACGCTGCTGAACACTAAAGCTGCCGCAGCACATCAGCCCTCTCCAGCAGCGAACCGCAATAGTGGCATTTCAACAACAGGGGCTCCTCGCATTCCACGTAAAACCGTGCCACAACAGGCTCACCACTATTACTCACGCAAGCAGGATTCACGCATCTAACTAAACCTTCAATGACTCGCGGCAACTTCACCACCAACTTCTCCACGACCCGAAAATCGCGAATAATATTAATCGTGGCATGAGGCGCTACCAACGCAATACGGTTAACCTCGCTAGCATTCAATACTCGCCCTTCAACCTTCAAAACATCCTTGACGCCGAACCGCCTACTCGGCACGTTAACGCCAATAGTTAACACACGACCCTCACGTCCAGTGATCCCCAAAATCTTCACTACCTCCAATCCGTAACCGCCACAAATATGGTCAATAACCGTGCCATCATGAATTTTCGAAACCCGCAACACGCGCCCAACCAACCCAAACACCACACAAGAAAACAACAGCAACACATAAAAACCTACACCTACACCCGAAAAACACCAGGCACGACACAAAAAAATAAAAGCAGCAAATCAATTCACTACACACCGAAGGCGAAACACGGCGGGGTTGCCCTAGCCTGGTAGGGGGCAGGCCTGCTAAGTCTGTGGTCGAAAGGCCGCGTGGGTTCAAATCCCACACCCCGCGCTTTCAGAGACACTCATTGCTTCTTTGGTTTTCTGTAAATTGGGTCTTTGGTGTGTTTTTCTGGTATGCCGTGTGCGTTTGTGTGCTTCTGTGGGTTTTTTTGTTGTGTTTGGTTGTTGGATTGTGTGATTGTTTTTTGTTTTGTGGATTGCTTCTTGGACTGCAATATTGTTATATAAACGGGTTCGTGATTATTGGTGGATGCTGTGTGGGTTTGAGCGTGTGTTGCGGGAATTGAAGGGTTCGCGCATGTGTTCAAAGGTTGTCAGTATGTTGGTGGTTATTCTGCGAGGATGCTTTGGCGGCTAAGGGGGTGGCTGCGGCGGTTTGGGGAGTCGTGGTCGTCGTTGTTCAGGGGTTAGGGAAAGGTTAACATTGAAAGAGCAAGCGTTTTCTTTGTGTGATGGGCGACAGCTTGGTTACTGTGTAGTCGGTGATGGCGAGCCTGTGTTGTATTTTCATGGTACGGCTGGTAGTCGTTTGGAAGTTTTGCTTTTGGAGGATTTGGCGTTTGGTGGGGGTTTGCGGTTGGTTGGTGTGGACAGGTGCGGTTTTGGTTTGTCGAGTTTTAGGAGTGGGCAAAGCGTTGGAGGTTTTGCTGGTGATGTGGCTTGTCTTGTTAGGGGATTGGGGTTTAAGCGTGTTGGGGTTCTTGGGTGGTCGGGGGGTGGCGTTTTCGCGTTGGGGTTTGGGGCGCTTTTTCCTGAGCTTGTGAGCAGGATGGTTGTTGTGGGTGCGCCTGCGTTGCCTTTTGATGTGGCTGTTGCGCATAACAGTGGATTTGCGCGTTTTGCGGTGAAGTTTCCGTGGGTTGGGTTGTTGGCTTTGATGCGGATGCGCAGACAGGTTTTGCGTGCTAACGCGGATGTTGATGGTTTTTTGGTTTCCAAAGCGGGGAAGCGTTTGCTCAGTGGCTTGTGCAGGGCGGATGCGCAGTTTTTTTCTGATAGGCGTTGGGCAAGTTTGCTTTTTGTGTCTATGGCTGAGGCTTTTCGCCAAGGTAACCAGAGTGTTAAGGCTGTTTTGCAGGAGCATATGCTTTTTGTGAAGCCTTGGGATGTGCCCTTGGCGCGTATTCCGCGTGGCAAAGTGGTTGTGTGGCAGGGTGCTGAGGATACGACTTGTCGTGTTGATAACGCTTTTCGGCTGGCGAGGGCTGTTCCCGGTGCGCAAGTTGAAGTTTTTGATGGGAAAGGGCATTTCGTAATGTTTGAGTTCTTGGTGAAGTTGGCTGGGCTTCTTCGTGGTTAATGTATGTGGTGAAAAAAAGGGTGGTTGAGGGAAAGAGTCTATTTTCGGGATTGTTTTTTTCAGAAAGCCGTGGCGAGCAAAGCGCTCATTGATATCCCCGTAAGCGTGATTTGCTTGTGGAACAGCCTCTTTGCAGCAATGGCGTTATTGCAGTTTTCTGAGGCTTTGAGATACTGAGACTTTGACTCTTTCCCTCACGGTATATATACTCAGAGAAAGAATATAAGGTTTTAGTTTGTTGATTGTGTTCATTCGTTGCTGTTGCATGTGGTTCATGTAAAAATAGCCTCTGCGAACTGGCGCGTGGAGAAAACTATAGCCCCCTTTTAAATAGTTTATATAGAGTCAGTTTGTCGTTAGAGTTTTGAAGTTTGCAGGCATAACTTTCAGTATTCTAGTTGCCAAGTAACCTCCGAAAATCACGCCTGACAGGAGAGCAGCGAGATACGCTGAAGCGTAAAGTGGAGTTGGCTGAGTTGGCAAGAAGAAAAACTGGACGAAGATGAAGTTGCTGGCTGAGGATAAACCGCCTGCAACATAAGCTGTATAGCGGCGCTTCGTTTTTGGAATGGCAAAGACAATGTCCACGACAGCGCCTTGCATTAAAGACACTGCAAAGGAAAAAATGCCTATGTGGCTGAAGAGTGACGCTTCAATCAATCCTTTTAATGCACCTGTCAGTGTGGCTGAGCCTCGGGTAGGCACTATTAGGGCTATTAAAATGAGCCAGAAAACGTGCAGCCCAGACAGTAATTGCGGAACAACGAAAGAAAAAATTGTCAACGTAGACAATAAACGACCAAAGTAGCCGACTGAAACGCTGCTTAAACTGCCGAGCGCGCTGAAAACTAGTATGATGGCGAGATTTCTATTCCAGAATCTTTTTTCTGTCTGCAAACTTGTGTTTCACGCTCAACAACTATGTGCCAGTGGACGCTTTTAACGTTTAAAATAGAACGTGTCTTCCAGCTATGGTTGCCGCATGTTCAAGCAGTTTGTGGCGGCGATTGCAGACGTTTTTTGGATAGGGCTACGACGGCTGTAGCGAGAACCAGTAAGAGGGCAACTGCGAGTACGCCGAATTCGGGAATAACGTTAACAGAGCCGTCGACGGTCGTGTGCTCAATCAAGTTCGCGGGTTCACCGGCAGCGGGATAATCTGCGAGTTCTGACTCTAACTCGAGGGCAGTTTGCCCTAAGCCAGTGACGTTGAAAGTGATTATTGCTACGTTGCCGCTGCCGCTGAAAGAAGGTGCAGGATTAACAGACGTAGCCACAATATGGTATTCACCGGTGGTTGGGGATAGAGTTTCTTCTATGATTTCAATTGGCGAATTAGGCAGTTGCTCATGGAGCACGCCGTCACTATGCGATTCCACGCCTAACCGCGAGTTCACGCTTAACGCTTGGAGAACCGAAGCGTTCCAGCGAAGCGCGATATCTAAGCCATACAAATTCTGCACGTTATTGATAGTGATGTTAACCACGAAGGTTTCGCCTAGAACAGGTGAACTTGCGGAGGGAACAACGCTCACTGTTACGCTTGACGCAGCCTGCGCCAGAGCAGCTTGAACCAGAAAGAATGCAACCAGCATCAGAAGTAACGTGAACACAAAGTTATAGAGCCTTAGGGAAAATTGGGTTTTCATTTATGTTCACCTTTCACTTGCTCACTAAGCGTCACTATTTTATCTCGCCCGCTCTTATATCTTGCCACAACACCCTTCTGCTCCAACGCGGCTAAAATCTGGCTGGTCTTAGCCTTAGAAAACCTGCACTGCTCAGTTATTGCAGACTGCCGCATTCTGCCGCCTGAAGAACGAATCAGCTTCACAATTTTCTCAGCATCACTCTCAATGAATGGAACCCCAGCAGCCATTGCAGTTTGGGAAACCGCACCAACCAATTTTCGACGCCTAAAAAAGTAAACAACCGCCACAACCGCTGCACTAGCCACCACGGCAACCACAGCTATTGTGCCATATTGCTGCCACAAACCTCCGCTCCCACTCTCGGATTTGCTAATCAGAGTTATGCTGTGTTCAGCGTTAACGAAGTATTCAGTTCCAAACCACTTAAGCATCTGAGCCTCATCATCACGTTCATCCGCTTCAGGGGAAACCGACAGAACAACATACGCAGGCGAATAACGAATTTGCAGTACTCCCTCACCGTATAGTTGCCTAAAGAAACCAGCTACACTGAACACATCGCCGAGCATCAATTTGCCATCTTCAGCCACGCTGAAGTTACGCCACTTGAAGGCGTACACTGTTCTTCTGGATTGAGTCTCCCACGAGATATCATCGCTCAACTGTAGGGAAGTCTCATCTACAGCCATTTCTCTCCGAGTTTTGTTAGCTGCAGCGTCAACCAGCCCTATAATTTTCTGCTGAAAACCGCTTACGTCAATATCAGCATCAATGCTTGAAACTCTAGTTATCGTCCAGTCAGCTGATTGGTCGCCGTGGATTTGAACCTTGTATTCAACGTAACTTTGACAGCACGCCAAGTGAACAGGCAGAAGCAAAAGCAGTAATGCACTGAGGATGCAGTAGCTAGCCAACCGACGTAGTCGCATTTCAGGTCTCATTTAAGCTATGACTATGCATTATTTAAGAATTATAAAACTTCATTTTCACTGCTACAGGTTCTGGACATGTGCGAACCGAGCCGCAATAGCCCTTTACGCCGTGCTTGCCTCAAAGTGAAGAGTGTTGCCGCAAAGCACTCTGGAGAGTTAACGAATACAAACAGACTCTTCTTGAATTTCAAAACCGTAAATAAACCTAAATGAACGTTATTGAACTAAAATAAACGATTATATAAACCATTATTCAAAAAAAGGCTCAGAAAAGCTTTTATTAGCCTCGAAACAATGTTCTCCCCAAGAATTCAGAGAGAGTGGACACGAAATTGAGAAGAGAACTCGCGACAGTATTGCTGGCACTTGTCATGATAGGCAGCCTAAGCTTCGCTGCAAGCTATGCACAGGCATTCCCCATGAAAGGCCGCAATATGTTCAATCACTTCGCCGGGGCATACATGGCTAACAAGCCAATTCAGCAAAGTTGGGTGCAAATAAACGGCATAATAGCCAAATGGGGCTCAACCAACGTCACAGGTTTCCTCGCCGCACAAACCAGAACAACCCTTTTCAACAACAGCAACACACGCCAGTTGTCTCCAGCCAGCGCCACATGGACAACTGACAAATTCCGACCAATGGTCAACGCGGTTAGAACCAAAGAAAACCTAACCTATACTATCTACTCTGCGAGACTGATGAACGCATCAGTCGCAGCGCTAAGCTACGAAGGCAACGACTTCTTCATGAATGGCACATGGCACGTCAACACAGTAACCATCACCATCACCATCATCCTAGACGACAACGGCAACATAACCCGCGTCAACCGCAACACAGATGTTGTCCCCACAAAAGCTTACGGAGAACTCAACATCACCAACAACTGGACCAAATTCACCCTCACAATCAACGGCATCGACCCACTAACAGGCACTGTACGACGCTCAATGATGAGGCAGATGCAATTTAACCCGTTCAAAATAACAGAAGACCTAACAGGCACCACAAGCGATAGCGTGACCAAAGCAGATTTAGCCGCAGTGGCAAAATGCTACGGCAACATGCCAGGCTGGGGCAACTACGAGCAAAAAATGGACTTCAACTTCAACTACAGAATAGACATAGCCGACTTGGCAACCGTCGCAGCCAACGTGCAATAAACAACACCAGCCACTCAACCCCTCTTTTTTCACAAACAAAAACACACATATGCTTACTAAGCTATCTGGAGCCGCTGGCACATAGTTTTTTGATGAAATCCTCACGCAGCGGATAAAAAACATCAAGCATCACAAACGGTTCATCTCCAATGCACACGTCACTGTGAGGCGTGCTAGCAGGAATACAATAAAAATCACCTTTCTTGACAACGCGTTCTTCCTCGCCGATTTTCAAAAGCGCCTGGCCACTGTAAACCACGCCGATTTGCTCATGCGGGTGAGAATGCGTTGGAACACTGTGACTGGGCAGAGTGGCGTTGAGAACCATCATCATCTTCTCGCCATGCAACCCCGTCAAAATCGTAGTTTCCAAACCTTCCATTTGCCGAAACTTCGGCGCGTTCTGCAGGTCGATGAAATACGGTGGTGAGGGTTTCTTCATAATTTTCATCTTCGATAATCTCATAGCAGCAAGTGTTTTTAAACGTATACACGCATGAAGAATAAACAGAGCCTTTCCAGCAACTTAACTTATTTACTTGTTACCCATAATAGCTTGAAACACACAACACACCATAACCACACAGAGGAGGTGAAAAGCAGTATGGAAGAAAGAAAAACAAGAACCTTTTGGTCTCCTAGAAAAAGCACATTCCTAATAGTGACATTGGTATTCCTACTCATTTTTTCAATAGGATTCGGCTTCTCCATGCTGGTCTCAGTCGGAGTGGGACACGCCGTAATACTGGTGGACCCACTCACGAAATCAACAAGCGACCCGACGATTGGACCAGCATACGTACTGAAGGCACCGTGGGTTACCGCCGTTGATGTTTACTACGCAACTGACACGTTTGAAGACACAATCGCTTGTTTCTCGTCAGACCAACTTGAAATGCAAATCCAAATCCTAGTCCGATGGTCACTGAACCCAGACAAACTGAAAGACCTCTACAGCAACTACCCCAGACTAAACTATAAACAAGCAGCAATCGAATCCATAATGGCAGAAACCATAAGACTAGTAACCAAAAACTTCACCGCCCTCCAAACAATAGAATTCCGAGACATAGTAAGAAACCAAATCGAAACCACCGTCCGCCAAGAAGTAGATTCTGAACCGTCACTCGCTGGAGCCCTAACCAACTTCGAATTCGACCTGAGAAACATAGGTTACCCCGCAAAATACACCGCTGCCATAGAAGACAAACTCGTAGCTGAGCAACAGAAAATCCAAGCAGATTTCGAGAAGCAACGGATACTGATATTAGCCAACGCAACAGCCCAAGAAGTAATAATCAAAGCCTCGGGCGAAGCAGAAGCCAAAGTAATTGAAGCAAACGCGACAAGGCAAGCCATTGAACTCGTCTTATCCTCAGTAGGGCAAAATGGAAACGAAACACGAATCGCCGAACTTTACCTGTGGGTCCAAGCACTACAGAAAATCGCGCCCGACATAGACATACTCATAGTAGGCTCAGAAGGAACCCCCGTACTAATCCCAGCAAACTCCACCAAACCCTAATTTCTCACACCAAAAATTTTTCTTAAAACAAACAGAAAGTTAAAAACCACAACCACACAATGGTAAGACAGAACAAGCAAAACAGAAACGGTCACTCATGAAGAAAACAAACCCACAAACAACAGACCCAGTTACATTGCCCTGCGGTTGCATATACCAAGACAAAGGCTGGATGCTAACCCGCATAAACGAATGCGACTACCACAAACGGCGAAGAACAGCAAAACGCCCAAGCAAACCCAAAGCTGAATGCGTGAGACCTTGATGAAAAACCACGAAAAGAGCAAGACAAAAGCCCTGCTAAGACAGCTAGCGTTGTGCAGCATCTACGCGCTGGCAGTTTTGCTGATTGATTTTGCAATTATCCTATTGCTGAAAGTCGAATCGGCACGGGTTACTTCGTCTCTGTCGCTCATAGGACTACTTGAAGGAGGAACAGCATTAATCATCGGAAGCGCAGTCGCCATGTACTCCCCAATGCTTACCAAGGCAGGAGAAATAATCTTCCGCTCTGAAACATGGGACGCAAAACGACGAAAACAAGTGGAGCACCAAGGAAAAACACTCATCACCACAGGAGCAATATTGGTGCTTGCAGCACTCGTGGTATCCGCCCTGTAAATCCTCAAAAAAGCAGTTACCCTAAAATTTACCAGCAGCCTCCTTGAGCAGCAGGAGTTCCCCTCAGAACCGCAACTACGCAACCATTCACTAAACAAAAAAAAGAAAAAGAGATTTTTATTTCGCGCTAGCGCCGCTTTTTAAGAGCGTACATCGCTACAACGGCAACTACCACTACCACCACGATGACGGCAATGTACAAGCCATACTGCTGCAAGAAATCGCCTGCAGGTGGCGCAACGCCTGTATCGTAGCCAGCCGCTGCCAACAGAGACTTAGCCAAAGTAACGTCATACGAGTAAGGCTCAAGCGACGTATCGTACCCAGCAGTGACGCGCGTAATCGGCGTCGTCAAGCCCGGGCTACCGTAGCCTGCAATTATCGTGTCAATTATCTGCTGCCGAGGTATCAAGTGGCTAATTGCCTGCCTAACGTAACGAGCGGCTTCAGCGGCTCTTGACGGGTTCTGCTTGCCAAGCGGCGTGTCAACTCCTGTTCCAAAGACGGGATGCCTCATGTTGAATCCGAGTTCCTGGACGCCGAACGCATCATAGCTTACGTAGTCACCCCACGGCTTCTCAATGCTTGAAAGCTTTGTCTCTAAGTGGTACTGAGAATCTAATACGTCAACCACACCTGTTTTAAGAGCAGATAATGCAGCGTCAGAAGATTCTATGTGTTGCACATACAGAACTTCTATTCCGAATGTTCCCTTGCCTTCCAACTCGGCCTTATTCCAGTAATTGGTATTCTTCGTCAGCACGTTAGCGGCTGTCGTCGGGTCATACGCAGCGTACACATATGGACCTGTGCCTATTGGACCATAAGCAGTGTACGAGCCGACCGTGTAGCTACCTGACGCAGTGTTGAAGGCATGAGTCTTCCAGTTTGCTGGCGCGACGTTTTGCAAGACATGCTTCGGAATTATGTGGTAGCTAAGGATGCTCTCAACGAAATACGCATAGATCTTCGGCAGTCTGAACACAACAGTGTTCGAGTCAACAACCTCAACGTTCTCAGGTCCGCCTATGATTTCCTTAATAAAAGCACCCACTGGTGATGAAACCGCGTCGTTCATGAAAGAATCATACGTGAATTTAACGTCGTCAGCAGTAAAGTCCACACCGTCATGCCACTTCACACCCTGCCTCAGATGCACTGTCCATGTCTTCTGGTCAGATGCCACTTCCCAGCTTGTAGCAAGCGCTGGCACCATTTTGAAGTCAATTAGGTCCCACCTTTCGGCAAGGCTGTCAAACACGTTGTCATAAACCGTCAAGTCGTAGTATGAAGTGCTCAGCAGCGGGTTCAGACCTTCAGATGGAGCGGGGCCTGTTTGGGCAACAACTATCGTAGTCTGAGTGGAGCCAGAAGCTAATTTCCAGTTTTTCACTCTTGGCCAAGCGGGATAGTGATACGCCGTAAATGGTTCTTTTTGCAGTGCTGTCGGGTCGAAGGCAACAACTTCCTTTGTGTATAATATGGTAGCGCATGGCTGCTCATCATAAGCTAATTTTTGCCATTCTTTGACGTACTGAAGCCGCTTATTCAAATCAGGCTCTTCCTTGATTAATCTGCCCAGCCGGTCGTTCTCAGCGTTATTCCACAGGTAGTAGTTCTGTCCCGTCGGCGGAAACTGGCTGCTGTCAAACATCGGGAAGGGATCTGGATCCACACCCATAGCGTAGCCGACAAACAGCGCGTCGAAGCCTCCTTCATCGTAAGTCTTGCCCACGGTGTCTTCGTCTGGCGTTAGAGCCCTGCTGTACACCGTGTCCCAGTCCAGTTCTACCCTTACTGCGTCGATTCCAACCTCGTCCAAACTGTTTTCCACTATTTGAGCCCACGCTTTTCTGGACGGGTTTGGACCTGGAACGATCAATGTGATTTTAAAGTAAGGCGCGCTTTGACTCTGGACGAACATTATGCCTGGCAGCGAAAATAAGCTTAGCACTAGCAGCGAACAAAAGAGCAATGTTTTGGTTTTGGCGGTCAACTCTATTGTAACCTCCAGCGACTATGTTTCTAGGTTTTGCTTTATAACATTTGCCATGAATTCGGGTGGCTGTTGCTGTAAATGCAAAAGAACATGCTAGCTACGGGCTGTTGCTTTTTCTTAAACAAACTTTATATAATTAGCGCACGAACAGGAATCGATTAGGGGGAGACCTTGTCAATTAAGAGAAAGGTTTTGCATTTTTTTCCAACACGGGTTGCGCATGCAGTGCAAAGTCCTTTGGCAAAGTACGTTCTCAGAAGACTGTTGTATTTGATTCCGTTGTTCTTTGGAATTCTGATTTTGGTTTTTGTTGCCACGCGGCTGGCAGGTGACCCTGTTAAGCTGATGACCGGGTTGAACCCTCGAATAACAGCAGAAGCCAGAGAGAGACTAACTCAATATTACGGTTTGGATCAACCTTTGTATTATCAATTCGCAAAATTCTTGTGGGAGCTCTTCCAAGGTAACTTGGGTAACTCTTACGCGCTTAGAGGCGGCACGCCGGTAACTACGCTCATCGGCGACTACGCTTGGGAAACATTCAAGCTTCAACTAGCAGCGCTTTTCTTTTCACTGGTAATAGCAATTCCAATAGGCGTGATGTCAGCTAGACGGCAATATTCCAAATTAGATGTCTCTGTCACGACAACTTCACTAGTAGGCACTTGTATCCCTATTTTCTACATGGGTATAGTCACTATATTGATATTTTCTTACTTCTTAGGCTGGTTCCCGTATGGGCAAGCACACTCGCTTGAACCTTCACGTTACCCGTTTGGAAGCTATACTTTGGATGAATTGTGGCATCTTGCTTTGCCGACTGCTGTTTTAACTTTCGCAACACTTGCCCCAGTCGTGCTTCTTGTTCGGTCAAGCATGCTTGAAATCCTGAGACAAGATTACATACTTGCGGCTAGAGCCAGCGGCTTAAGCGAAAGAACAGTAGTCTACAAGCACGCGTTAAGAAACGCCCTGATTCCAGTTGTGACGTATGTGGGCCTTTACTTTGGCGGCATGCTTGCAGGCGCGCCTATAACTGAAACAGTTTTTAACTGGCCTGGAGTTGGCCGCCTGTATGTTGAGGCTACTGCAAAACTTGATTTTCCGTTGATTATGGGAATTACGGTGTTCATTACCTTGATGGTTCTTGTTGCCAACCTGATAACGGACATAACCTATGCGTACATTGACCCAAGAATAAGAATTGAGTGATGCCGAAATAGGTGATTACATGAAAATAAGGAAATCAAAGAAAAATGTGCCCGTAAGACAAGCAGAAACCAAGCAGAAAAAAGGCGTGAGCCAATGGAGCATAGCATGGCGCCGCTTCAAGAAGAACAAGGCTGCCTTAGCGGGGCTAGTCATCATCGGGGCGATAGTGTTTATGGCAATTTTCAGCCCATTAATCGCGCGTTATCCTCTGAATTATCTCGCAAGTCTCAAAGAAGAAGGCAAGATCAGGATGCCGCCCTCTGCGAGGTACATTTTTGGTACAGATTATGTCGGTCGCGACGTATTCAGCCAAATCGTCTATGGGGCTGGAAATGTGCTGTACGTTGGATTCGGAGCAGCAGCAATTGCGATGTCGCTGGCAATCGTGATAGGGCTGATTTCTGGATACATCGGCGGGATTGTGGATAACTTGTTGATGCGGATTACGGAAATTTTCCTTGTTATACCGTTTCTCCTCATCTTGCTGGTTTTCCTGAAAGTTGCCACAACATTGGCGCCTTCTGGTGTTGGTGGACTCTCAACAGTGACACTCATGATTGGGTTGTTCTCGTGGGCGGCTAACGCGCGGATTATTCGAGGAGAAGTGCTACGTGTGAAGCAGAACGAGTATATTGAAGCCTCAATGTCGCTTGGCGCCAGCAAATGGCGAATTATGTTCAGACATGTGCTTCCCAACGTTTTGCATGTGGTAATAGTTTTAACCACGCTTCAGATAGCAACTGCAATCTTGGTTGAGGCAGCAGTGAGTTTCCTCGGATTCGGCGACCCGAACAGCATCACTTGGGGGCAGCAACTCCAAGGAGCAAGCGAAGCGGTGAAAGAAGCATGGTGGGAAGGAGTTTTCCCAGGCTTATTCATAACCTTGCTAGTTCTCGGATTTAGTTTACTGGGAAACGGCTTGAGGGATGCTCTTGATCCGAGACTCAGAGAATAGAAACACGGATGGGAAACAGCAATGACAAATGAACTCTTGAAGATAGAGAACCTTAAGACTTACTTCGATACGTGGGCAGGCGTGGTTAAAGCGGTTGATGGCGTCAGCCTCAACGTTAAACAGGGAGAAACATTGGGGCTAGTGGGCGAATCAGGGTCTGGAAAATCCGTTACAGCGCTGTCTATCCTCCGAATTGTTCCCCGTCCTGGGAAAATAGTTGACGGACGCATTCTGTATAAAGGAGAAAGCCTCCTCGAGAAAAAAGAGAATGAAATGCAGAAAATCCGCGGAAAAGAAATCGCTTACATCTTTCAAGACCCAGCAACATCGCTAAACCCAGTTTTCAGCATTGCAGACCAACTGGTTGAAATCATACGGCACCACCAGAACCTCAGCAAACAGGAAGCACTAGAACGAGCAATCGATTTGTTCAAGCTTGTTGAGATACCTGACCCAGAAGTGAAAATATGGAACTACCCGCATCAGCTAAGTGGAGGCATGAAACAACGCATCGCAGTTGCCCGAGCCTTATCCTGCCAGCCGAGCCTGCTGCTCGCTGATGAACCTACAACGAACTTGGACGTTACAATTCAAGCTCAAATCCTCGAGTTAATGAAGAACTTGAAGAAGAAACTGGGCATGTCCATGATATTAATCACACATGACATGGGCGTTGTCGCTGGCGTGGCTGACAGAATATCAGTCCTGTACGCGGGAAGAGTCTGCGAATCTGCAAGCGCCAGAACCATATTTTACAACCCGAAACACCCCTATACTGTTGCACTTTTGACCGCTGTTCCAAACTTGGCTATTAAACGAGAAAAACTCAAAGTCATACCTGGAACTATTCCAAACTTGATAGAGCCGCCATCAGGATGCAGATTCCACCCGCGCTGCGAGTACGCTCAACCTGCCTGCAGCCAAGAAGTGCCACCGCTTGTAGAAATAGAGCCAGAGCACTATGTTGCGTGCTTGCGTGCAAAAGAAATTGATGTTAAGTCACCTCTCAGGGCTGAATGAAATGAGTGAAAAACCAATTCTGGAAGTCAAGAACCTCGTTAAACACTTTCCAATCACAGCAAAAGGAGTTTTGCTGAAGAAACAAATCGGCGTTGTGCACGCAGTTGACGGCATAAGCTTCTCAGTGCACAAGGGAGAAACCTACGGTCTGGTAGGCGAAAGCGGATGCGGAAAAACATCCACGGCAAGAGCAATATTGTATTTGGATTCGCCGACTGAGGGCGAAATCTACTTTGAAGGCGAAGAAATAGGTAAAATCTTCAAATCAAAAAACAAAAAAGAAATTCTGAAACTGCGGCGCAAGATGCAATACGTTTTTCAAAATCCCTATGCATCGCTCGACCCAAGGATGACAGTAGCAGACATAATCATGGAGCCCTTAGCGATTCACCAACATGTTCCCAGAGACAAATGGCACGACAGACTTTACGAGTTACTCGAACTCGTGGGTTTAGAAGACTATCATGCAGAAAGATACCCGCACGAATTCAGCGGCGGTCAGCGACAGAGAATCTGCATTGCGCGCGCTTTAGCCGTGGAACCTCAGCTTCTGATCGCAGACGAGCCTGTAGCCTCACTGGATGTTTCGGTGCGAGCGCAAATATTGAACTTACTGCAGGAACTGCAACGGAAACTCAAAATCACTTACCTTTATATTTCGCATGATTTGAGCACAGTCAGGCACATCTGCAACCGCGTGGCTGTTATGTATTTGGGCAAATTTGTGGAAATAGCGGATACAGATGACCTCTTTAACTCGCCGCTTCACCCTTACACGCAAGCGTTGATGTCTGCAATTCCGATTCCAGACCCTGACGCAACCAAAAAAAGCCGAATCGTGCTGCCCGGGGAAGTCCCAAGTCCAATAAACCCGCCTTCAGGCTGCAGGTTCCAGCCGAGATGTATCTACGCGGCAGAGCATAGTTGCGTGGAGCATGCACCTCAACTGGTTGAAGTGGGCAAAGGGCACTTGGTAGCCTGCGAAAGAGCCTGCAGCTGATAGATGCAGGGTGCATATCTGCGAGTTTAGGAATGAAGCGGCTGAACTGCTCACAGCGGCGAGTTGATACCTATCGAGGTTGCTCTTCAGGCATTCGCGTTTTTCTGAAGAAGCCCCAGAACAGCGCTATGGAAACGATGTAAAATAGCCCTGCCACAAAAAACGGTTCAGCAAGCAACCCTAAACCCATAAGCCAAGCGCCTATGAACGTGCTTAACGCGTTAGGCAGCCTCCATAAAGCGCCGCTTAAGCCAGAAGCGGCGCCACGTTCGTCCTCAGCCACCAATCCCATTATCATCGACTGCTGCAGCGGGCTTGCCATGTTCATGAGCAACGCTCTTATGCTGTAGACAAAACTGGCTAAGGCAAAATCTGGTGCAAGAGGCGTCGCGAACATGAAAACCATCGAAGCCGTCTGGGTCACGACAATAGCTTTTACGATGCCGAGCCTCTTAGCCAGCGGCGGAGCAACAAGGGTTCCTGCTCCAATCAGTATGCTGGATATGCCCAACACTGGACCGCTTATGATGTCGGAAACGCCGTAGCGCAGGCTGAACCACGCAGTCATGAGCGGAACCACCATTCCTGCTCCGAAAGCAATTATGGCGCCGGCAAAAACGTACTTGGACAAAACTGCCTTTGACTTTCTCGGAAGCAAACTGGTAATACCTGTACTGTGTTTTTTCAACCGTTTGGACTCGCTGACCTTGAGCATAATAAGCGTGGAAGCTAAACTGAAAAGAGCAATCACTACGTAGAGCAGGATGTGGCTTTCTTTCTTCGTGAAACCGAACACCTCAAAAACCGCCATGCCCGGTATCACTATACTGCCGAGCCCAAAAGCAATGCTTTGGACAAAACCGTACATTGAAAAGGCACTGTTTCTCTTTTCATTCTCCGCCTTGTCAGCGAGCAGAGCGCTGCTTGACGCCAAGACCGCCGCTTCGGAAACTCCTTCAAGAATAGCCGCAACCAACAGCAACGTGGGATCGGTTGTTAGGGCAAACACTGCGAGTATTAGACTCGCCAATATGTTGCCTGCTATGAGCATTTTCTTTCTTCCATAAACATCCGCAGCGATTCCCAGAAATATGCTGGCAACAAAAGTGGACACGCCCATCAAAGTTATTGCTACGCCCATCAATTCATAGGAAACGCCTTGAACCGCAGTTAGAAAGTAAGATATGTCCGTGTAGAACATGCCGTAAGCAACTGAAGGCAAAATAGCCGCACATATCAGGTACGTTGCCTCTTTCGGCATACCTCGATAAACGCTAAACATTATTCAGCCAAATCCACTTACGCAAACGATTCAGACTACTTGTATAATTATTTTTGCACACGCTCTGCTTTAGACGCATGCAGCAAAAGCCCAAAACCTGAACCACTGAGCCAATTTGCATTTCACGGCAGTAAGTACAAGCTTGCACCTACATCACGCGGCTAACTACGTGCAAACCAAGCAAAAGGGAAAAGAATTTTGGTCGGGAGAGCAGGATTTGAACCTGCGACAGCTCGGTTTCTGTGGCCTGAGCAGGCTAGAATGAAGCCCACCGTGGGTGGACCTCTACAGCCTCTCCGCCAGCTAAGCAGCGTTAGCTAGCTCGAGAGCTCTGCCAGGCTGAGCTACCTCCCGACTGCAAAAAAAGGATATAACAAAAGAATTTATGTGTTACGCATCTAAGCAGTGCATCAATACATTTAAGCCTGTATGAGTGAATAAGTAACGCTGCGGAGGCAGACTGCCTTGGTCTGGGAAAGATTGAAAGTCCTAAAGGTTATGGGCGAAGTTACAGGGCGCTTAGACCTGAACGAGTTCGCGCGGATGGTCGGGTTAACGCCGAATCAAACCGTAGAGCATATGCAAGAGTTGCTGAAGGCAGATTTCCTGAGAAAAATAGGCGGCGGATACGGCATAACCGACGCGGGCAAAACACTGCTTAAAGCCATCACACCTGTTCCAGAAGGCGCAGAGTTCCAGTTCTACGCCGCAATCGGACAACCTATTGGCGTAGCAGCAAAAAGCGTTTGGGAGTTCTACGAGGCAGTCAAGCAGGTTGCCGCTTGCTCATTAGAGTTCCATCTGACCAGAGGCGACTTCGAAAATTGGATGCGCACAACTTTAGACGACGCAGAGTTCGCTGAGGAGCTCGCAAGATTAAAAAAACCAAAACTAAAAGGAGAGAAACTCCGAAAAGCAATCATCAAGGCAGCAGAAAACAAATACGGCTTCGAAAAACTCCAGTAACGCGCGCTGCGCTCCGCGCTAAAGCTTATGCGTTTTTTCTCTTTCGAGTTTGCGCCACCACTCAGGCACTTTAGCTTTCTTAGGCGCATCCCAGAAGTCAAAGGGTTTAACGTCCAAAACAGGCGTGTTGTTGAACGCATCGAGTCCACGAACAGTCAAAACGTTGCCTTCAGCCTTGACAAGCTCAACCAGCGTCAGCCCGATTGGGTTTGGACGAAGTTTTGTTCGGGTGGCAAAAACACCCAGCAACGGCATGTCCTTTCTACCCCGTGGGTGAACCTTCAGTGTTTCCCGCTCTTCACTTGCGATTTCGTTGAGCCAGAAAAGCACAAACAAATGTGAAAAACCTGATATGCCTTCCAAGGCTTCAGTCAATTCGCGCTTGATGATTATTTGCGATGTTCGGTCCTTGTCTTTGACCCCATTGCTTGCGGCTTCAGTTTTTACGAAACCTATGGGGGTCAGGACGATACTTCCTTCAGAAGCCATAGCGCATCTACACAAGGTTTGAATGTGGATAAAACTATAAAAGTGTTCCAGTTGGAACCGTAAACTCTATATTTCTTGATGAAGCCTCTCTTTCAATGGCTCCAGCGGGCCCGTAGCTCAGTCAGGCCAGAGCGGCGGACTCTTAATCCGTAGGTCGCGGGTTCAATTCCCGTCGGGCCCGCCACACACAGAATTCTTACCCCACCATCTTGGATTTGGTTTGTCACGCATAACTTATCAAAAGGGTACTTTTGGCTGCTGCAGCGACTTGAGTAGTTTCGAGAATACCGGCAGAACTGTTATCATGGAGCCGATGACGGCTATTGCGGTTACGGTTAAGAAGTCGTCGCTCACGATGCCCATAGCAACGCCTTCATACGCGATTATGAAAGACATTTCAGCCCTTACCGCAAGCCCCAGAGTTAAAGTCAAAAGGGTTTTGCCGCGGAATCCTGCCAATCCTCCGCCTGCTAAGCCGCCAATAAGTCGCGCAGCAAGCGCCACGCAGAGGATTATCAGACCAACTGGAAGAATGACAAGCATATCCCACGGGCTTATGACCAGCCCGATGCTGATGAAGAAGATGGCTGCGAAAATCTCCTTTGTCATCTGAATTTTGTTGGCTAGTTTCTCGCCTACCTTCTTATAAGGAATTATGGCACCCATTATGAATGCGCCAGTTACCGCTGCTAGCCCCACTTGAGTTGACACAAAAGCCAGGATCAAGCCCAGCCCAAGAAGCACTGCGAAAAACACTTCATCCGAAAACGCTCGCTCAAACTTTCTAACCATCAACGGAAATACTTTGCTGCCGACATAGATGGATGCAAGAATAAATAACGCTGCGATTAATCCGATTCTGAGAAAACTGGTTGCTGAAAATGTGCCTTCTGCGATCACGCCCAGCGTCACGGTGAGTATCAGGATTCCTTCGATGTCGTCAACTATGACCGCGGTAAGCAAAGTAGAGCCATGTCTTGTTTCCACTGCGCCTTCCGAGCTAAGCAGCGCTGCTATCACGCTGGTTCCGCTGGGAGCCAAAACCGCGCCCAGAAGAAACGCAGCTTGCCACGACCAACCTAACTCGAGCCCAATGAAGTAGCCAAATAGCACAGAAAGAATCACGCCGATCGTGGTTAGTAGGAAAGCTTTGCTTCCCACTTTCCAAAATGCTGAAGCGTCAAACTCTAACCCAGTTGTGAACAGTATCAGCACTGAGCCTAACACTGCCAGCAGGTTGATAACAGTGATGTCAGTGACAAGCCCAAGCCCTCCGGGACCGCCTATGAACATGCCGACTAATATGGCGCCGATTACGCCGGGCAGCTTCAATTTCTTGAACAATTCAGAGCCGAGTGAAGCCACAATTATCAACAAACCTATCTGGAACAAGATAGAAATCGCCGGGTCGTTGGGCATAGCTTAGAATTAAGCGTTAAGCCATATGTGCTTTTCTGCAATTTCCACGGTAACTTGCAGTGCGCTGATTATTTTAAATATGATATTTACATGTTATTTTCAGCATGGAGGAGTAAGCACTGTGACTGTGCATTTCGTTGAGTGGAACACTAAACGTGACCTGATGAAGGAGGTTAATCGGCTTTACGACGTTGCAGGCACGTTTGACTGCGTGGGAAAAGGCGACCTCGTCGCTGTTAAATTGCACGTGGGCGAGTTAGGTAACCCTTATTATGTGCAGCCTTTTTTCGTGCATGACATTGTGCGCAGAGTCAAAGAGGCGGGTGGCAAACCGTTCCTTACTGACACCAACACGTACTATCATGCCCAACGCAACAACGGCTACGATCATATGGTTACTGCTTTGATTAATGGGTTTAACATGGCGCCTTTCATTGTGGCAGATGGGCTTAGAAGCGAGAACTACCGAGCCATAGAAACCAGAGGAATACTATCTGAAATCGAAGTAGCAGGAGTCATCGCCGAAGCTGACGCCATGATAGTCGTGTCGCATGATAAAGGTCATGAACTCAGTGGTTTCGGCGGCGCCATAAAAAACTTGGGCATGGGCTGCACATCTCGGGCGGGCAAGCTGCGGCAACACAGAACGGTAGGTTTGGAAATTGACGAAGCTAAATGCATTGGCTGTTGCAAGTGTAAACAAACATGCGAGTTGAGTCTGCCTGAAATCGTCAACGGGAAAGCAATTAATGTTTCGCCTTTGTGTATGCGTTGCCCCGTGTGCTCGCAGGAATGCCCAACAGGCGCTATAAGATTAACGCATAAAGAAAACCTGTGTAGGGCTCTTGCTTCCGCAGCGTACGGCGTTCTTTCCACTTTCGTTAAAGGCAAGGTTTCTTATGTGAGTTTCGCAAAGGACATCACGCAGTACTGTGATTGTTTGCCTGGTCCTGGCGAAATCATGATGAAGGATTTAGGCATCTTTGCAGCGGACTCGGCTGTTTCTGTTGACGCTGCGTTCCTAAGCACCATAGACCATGAAGTGTTTAACGACGCGTATGGTGTGGATTGCATGTTGCAGGTTAGGGAAGCAAAGGCGTTGGGCATTGAGGGAGAAATTAAGCCTCAAATTGTTACGCTGAGTTGAAGAGTGAAGCGCGGTTTTTTCGAATAAACGGGGCTGCAGCGTTTTCGGTCTTGAAGTTTGTAGTAGATAGCGTTGAATACTTGCTTAAATGGAAAAAATGTGATGGAAGCCTTCTCCTTCCACCTTTGCACTGGAAAAGCGTATGTGGAATCGTTAATAAAACGTTTATGTCGGCATCGTTATATGTCATGTTTGGCAATATGCGCGGTGCTTCGGCGCGTTGAGCCGCTATGATGGTTTGCGGTTAAGGGTTTCGCCAAATATTGTAGGGGCATTGGCTCCAACAGTAGGGGCTGCCCTTATAAATGCAGTTTTTGCATTCTAGTCTGTCAAAAAGTCGGCGTCTGCTCAAAAAAGTCCACGTTTTACTGATAGTCACGCAGCCGTTTTAAGCTTGCGGTTAACGCAGTTGACATGCAGTTGAATTGGCATGTTTTCATGTAAAAGAAGGTTTCTGTGCAGCTAAAAGTTTAAAAACGCGGTTGAGCCCACAAAGCCAAAAATGGTGAACTATATGCTTGACTTTACAACCATGATTGCAATCGGTTTAGGCGTTGTAGCGTTGGCTGTGTCCTTCGTTGAATACGCTTTCGCGAGTAAAAAACGGCTGAAAACAGAAAGTTGCTAAGCTAGATACTCAATGAAACAGGCTGTTTAGCCTTGAAGTCAAATAAGCAGTCGTGGAAATGTTTTTTTGAAACCAAAAAACATAACCATTACTGCGCATTAAAGCCGTATGGAAAGAGGATTGTGAAGATGACTGAGAAAATGGACAAAGAGCATATTCAGGAGTTGAAGGAGATGATTCAGGCAAAAAAGCCTCAGGAACCCGTGGAAAAGGTTCTCGTCAACTTCTGCGCACGTCACGCTGTTTCTTTAGACACATGCAGAAAACACTATGAAAAGTTGGTTGCTGAGGGAGAAGTCAAAGAAAAATAGCCAGTTCCACGAGCCTTTAGTTCCCTTTTCCGAGTTTTTGTGGGTTTGCTGAGGCTCCGAGCGGTTTAAGGAAGGAGAAAGAGAGGAATGAGACTCTCTAGAAACAACAGCTACTACTGCGTAAACTACTTTTTTCGCTCAGAGCCCTTTCAGCCCCAATCAGTCGATGTTTAATCCATGATTGCGAATTGACTAGGAAAAAGAGGGAAGAGAGTACTGTATAGTTTTTGTGCATGGTTATTTCTTCCTGAGCAATAGTATTCCAACTATAGCCAATGCGAGTATCATCGCGATTCCAACGCCAATTATGGTCAAGGTATTGTCAATTGGTTGCGGATATTCAGGTGCTGCTGTTGCTGGAGGTGCTTCAACTGCTACTGCGTAGGTTTGAGCATATGAGGGCCAGTAAGATTCAGAACCAGCGAAAGTTGCTATGATAGTGTATTTGCCTGATATGTCTGGTTCCCAAACAAAGCCGAAGGTGCCGCTTGCATCCGTTGTGGTTGTGCCTATGCTTCGGTAGTTGCCGTTAGCGTCAAGTACATTCAGTGATACCGCGACGCCAGTGACTTCTGTCGGGCATGGCTTCTGCATGTAAACGTACTGCATCCATTCGCTCATGCTTGCGTCAGAGACCGCTGGGACTCCGTTTGGAAAACGTGCTGCCTGTTCTTTTTGCTTTGTGCCAGCAGAGATATCGATCACTGTGCCTCTTATGATTGCGCTGGTTCCCACCGTGACAGCAGTCATAGGAGCCTCAACCGTAGTGGCGCTGGGACCCTTGCCGAAGCAGTATATTTGTTCGTCAAACAAGTTGAGACCTACAAAGTAGCCATCTGCGACAGCGTAACCCCATGGAACATACCCTGAGGCACCGTGGAAAGGTATAGTCCATATTTCATCTCCAGTAGTGGCGTTGAGGCAAATTAGTGGCGCGCCTTTCCAGTATGGTGCTCCGCATGAGTGCTCATTCGTGTGCAAGTAAAGTTTTCCGTCTGCTACCGCGGCAACGCCGAGTGGGTAGCCTGGATAAGGCGAAGCGAATCCAGCCATAGTAGCAGTGCTGTAGTTCCAGACTTGGCGTCCAGTTTTTGTGTCATAGCAGTAGACCATTCCAGAGTAACCTGTAGAGTAAAGCTTGCCATATGCCCTGGTCTGTGTCCAAATCGAGCCGCCTCCTCCAGCGTATATGTTGAATGGGTTTTCTGAGGGCGTTGTCCACAATAGGCTTCCATCGTCTAGGCTGTACCCTGAATATGACACTGTCTCTTTATCCCAGAAAATGAAGACGCGGTTCACGGGGTCTATGAATCTGAAGCTTCGCGTGAGGTTGCCTGCTGGGGGGTCATAGGTCTTCATCCACAACAACGAACCTCTTGAAGTTGGCTTCAAGCTTATTGCCCACAATGTGTAAGGCGCCCATGATGTACCGACGGCAGGTAAAGAACCGTTTCTGCCCAGCAGAACATCGTCATAGATAACGTCGAGGGCGGTTGCTCCTGTTGGCAACCAAGGTATGGAAACGTTCCATGTGTAGGCATCGCTTGAGTCAACTGATTTTCCGATTGGTCGCCATTGATTGAAGCTTGTGCTCGTGAAATCTTTCGGGTCGGTTGAACCTGTTATGTTGTGGGCCGCAGTGTTGTTCCATAAAGCCAGCCATTTTCCTGACACGTTAATTACATACCTCAATATCTCGCCGTTGGGACCGTAGACTTCAGTGCCTGAGGGAACGTTGGTGAGGTTGAATAACCATTTTCCTGTTAGCGGATCATATGCATTAGCGAAGTTGGTTGTCCATAAGTAGCCATTCGGGACGGCGCCGTGCTGGTTCATTGATTCGTAATCGTAAAGTTGACCGAATGATGGCGCTGTTGATCCTGAGACTCCGAGTTTGTCATTGTACCATATGGTTTCTCCTGTACGCAAATCTACGCAGATGTATCCTCCGTTTCCGCCTGTGCTGCCAAAAGGCAGGGTGTAATAGAGTCGTCCGTGTATAACTATTGGGTTCTGAAATTGTCCTTCATATTGTGTTCCATCGTAGTATGTTATGCCATCTACGCCTGTCCTTGTTCCTCCGACAACGCCTCCGTCCCTTATTGGCTTAGTCCACATTATATGGGGACTATTGGGCGCTGTGCCGTCCATTTGAACCTTCTGAACCACGTGAGCGCCAGCTAGCCAGTTCGAGGATACTTTGTACCATTCTTGGTTTTGTCCTTCTATTGGTCGCGTCCAATATTCTGTTGGAAGGGGATAGATCGGCGGATCAGGTATTGCTTCCTCCTGTACAGTCAGGGTTGCTGTTGCACTGCTGGTCAAGTAAGTGTCATTTTCGTAAACGCTGGTTGTGCCTGTGAGGCCCGTGGGACCGATTCGTGATAGTACTTGCTCTGGAAACGTGAACACGAAGGTATATGTGCCGCTTTGGGTGGGCGTATATTGGTACCATCCGCTTCCCACAGGGTCGGATGTGAATGGACCTAAGGTTTCTTTGGTGCCATCAGGTTTTGTTACTTCTATCTTGAGATTTCGCCATCTGTCACCCGCGATGCCTGCTGCTGTTGGCATTACTTTGTCAAGCCAAAACACCAGCGTTACCGTTTGTCCGACACCTACAGGGTTTGGTGAAGCAGTGATGTAAGCATAAGTGGGTATTTGCCATGCTGGGGTGTGTGAGTTTGCGATTTGCAGAGTCATTGAAGCAGTGATTGTTAGCACCAGAAACAATGCAATTGCTGTTTTGGTTTTGTTGGCTGTACCTGTTGTTTTGCTTCTTGAAGTTAACATTTTCTTTTTTCTCCTATTTTCCGTGAGAGAGCACTATTCCGGCGGCACATATTTATAATTTTCCACAAGACGCCAAATAAGCAAAAATAATTAGTCTAAATTAGCCAGTTTGTTGATAGTTTCCACATAAAAAGGAGCAGTGCAGACTGCAGCATATTTATTCAACCGCGACAAGTTAATAACCAGACCAACAATGACCCATAGAGTGGAAATTGACGAAATCGATGTTAAAATTCTGCGTGAATTAATAAAAGATGCACGCAAAAGATTGAAAGATATTGCAAAAGACTGCGGCATATCATCCACAGCCGTATTCAATCGAATTAAGCGTCTAAAAACTGCAGGAGTAATAACTGGAGCAGTTCAGTATGTGAACATGGAACGCTTAGGGTATTTGTTTCCTGCATCTATAGGGATTAGTCTGAATTCTAATCAAGAACCACAGGTCATCAGAATAATTAAAGAAAGAGCGAATTTAATTGCATTTGCTCCAAGTATTGGAAAATCTGACCTAACCATATTCTTGGTTGCAAAAAGCATGAATGAATTGGACTATTTGAAACAACAATTGAAAAAGGAGGCTGGTATAGAGAGAATCACCATCGATCTCTGGACCACGCCATGCCTCAATTTTGAGAACCTTAACCTACAACCAATAAGAGCTTGAAAGATATGGACGAAATTGACCTGCAGATAATAAAAGAATTAACAAGAAACCCGCAGATCTCGTTCTTAAAAATTGCAAAAAAAATAGGTGTTTCACCGATAACAGTACAAAGGAAACACACGAAAATGAAGGAAGAGAGAACACTGCTCCAATCCTCAATAACGATTGATTTGTCACAACTGGGGTACAACGGCAAAGCATACATCATGATAACCAATGCACCGAACCAAGAGCGAACAACCACCATGGAGGCTCTTAGACAAATGCAAGACGTATTTATATGCACCGAAATTTTAGGAAACTTTGACCTGCTAGCAATCGCAGCAGTCAAAAACTTAAGGAGCATAATTTGTTTAGTAAATTCAATCAGAAAAATACCGAGCGTTGATCGAGTGGAAATTGCCTTGACGGCAGACACCGCATTTCCAGTTAGCAGAGATTTTAATACACTATTATCTAATATCAATGAATGCCCATGACACAAACTCGAACTCGCACAGATTAGAGCTAAATTCACTTATCTTGTGCTCCTGAGAGGACTACTCTTTTGCATTAATCTTGCGCATGCTGTTACACGGAAACCCAGACGCATAGAAGAACTCAACGAGACGCCAAAAACATGGCTGCTGTACACCTCTTGGTTTTCTTTGTCGTTTCGCGGGGTTTGCTGAGGCTCCAGGCGGCTATATTGGGAGAAAAGAGATGATGCAACCCCTACGAAACAACAGCTACTGCTGTTACTGGTTGTTGCTTTTTTCCGCCTGGAGCCTATTCAGCCCCAATTTTTCTCCTGTTTTTGTTTCTGCTCGAGACTAAGAAAGGGGAAGGTTAATGGTGGCATCGCTGTGCGGCTACTTCTTTATCCAGATTCCAACGAGGATTATTGCTATCAATAGCATGATTCCTACGCCTATAATAGTCCATGTCGGGTCAATTGGCTGCGGATACTCTGGCGGTGCTGTTGCTGGCGGCGCTTCTTCTACGCCGATGGCAGTTTCTGCGTATGATCCGTAATAGGACTTGGAGCCTGCGAACGAAGCAATAATAGTGTACTCGCCTGGTACTTCTGGAGTGAACATCTTCTTGAACATACCTGTAGCGTCGCTTGTGACTGTATCGATGTGGACGAAGTTGCCGTTCGGGTCAAGAGCGTCGAGAGCTACTTCCACACCTCTGGCGTTTGTTGGATATGTTTGCTGTTCGTATAGATATTGCATCCAAGCCTGCATGTCGTCATCAGATATCGCTGGAACACCATTCACGTAGCCTAATTGCTCGGCGATTGCTTTTGCGCCTGCGCATTGATCGCTGACTGTACCCTGAATTAAAACGCCGTTGCCATGAACCGAAACCTGTGGTGAAGCAGTGACGGTGGTTGCACTTGGACCCTTGCCAAAACAGTATATTCGGTTATCGTAGAAATTGAGACCGACCACGTAACCGTCTGCGACTACTGCGCCACTTCCAGAGCCCATTCCTGCTCCCCAGAACAAGCACTTCCACAGTTCCACTCCGTTGGACGCGTCTACGCATCGTAGGTATGAGCCGCGCCATAATGGCTGTGTAGGCGAGTGCTCGCTTGAGGTCAAGTAGATTTTGCCGTCTGCGATGGCTGTTATACCGATTGGGAAGTTGCCGTATGGAGACTCGTAGCCTTCCTGCGAGGCTGTGTAGTTCCATAAGATCTTTCCAGATTTAGCGTCGTAGGCTATCATAACGCCGCCGTAGCCTGTTGACAATAGCATTCCTTTGTAAATGTTTGTGCTCATTCCGTAGAAGTTCCATGGTGATTCAGGTTCGCTCTTCCAAACTTGTTGTCCTGTTGCTAAACTGTAACCCCATCTTGTCCTTGTTTTGGTCTCAGTGAAATAGAACATTCCGTTTTCAGGGTCAACTGTCGGTGCGCTAACTGTTAGGTTGCCTGCTGATGAAGGTGGCGTGTAGGTTATGTTCCATAACAGCGTTCCTATTTGTCCCGGTTTCAGACTTAGGCACCATAAATGCCCTTGTCTCACACCGTCTTCATTGTTTCTTCCCTCAGGTCCTCCAATGATGAATTCATCTTGGCGAATTGCTCTAATTGGCGTGGTTACTTGCGGCGAAATCGTGATATTCACGGAGAAGCCTTTGCTGCCGTCTATTGACGCATTTAGGAACGGCCTCCAGCACCAATCAGAATTTCGCAGTGGATATGCCGAATTCGGGTCATTGTAAAACATCTCAATTGCGCGCGTTGAGTTCCAAATAGTCAAGCGTTGTGCGCCGCCCGTGTTTGGGCGTCCATACATTGTTGTGCCAATGTTGTAGTATAGTATGCTTCCGTCTTTTCCGTAGACATTTGTGCCTAAAGTCGACACGTTAAATACGTTAAGCAACCAGTTACCTGTCCAAGCATCAAACATCATCCATGTTGCATTGTTATTAGCCCATGTCCGACCACCGCTTGATGGCGTACCCGTTGGCGCGCCAGGACCGTAGGTGCTCCATAGATAGGGACGTCCGCCATGTTCGTTAGGCGACTCGTAGTTCAGTATTTGACCGAAGCTTAGCCATTCTTGAAGCAAGGCACCTGAAGCGTCGCTGCGAAGAGCATAATTTACCGGACCAGTAGTGTTGTGGAAGTATAGTGTTTCGCCAGTGTATAAATCGACACAATACCAGCCCATTTTTGGTTGAGCTTGGTGATTGTAGTACAATCTTCCGTTTAGAATTATTGGCGGGTCGAAGCTGAGACCATCATAGTGTGCAGTTTGATAGCCTATTTCGCCATAGCGAGCGTCCATGACGCCGCCTGCCCATAGTGGTTTAGCCCACATGATGTGGGCGCTTTCAGGTCCTGGTCCGTAGCTGTAACTGGTGGTTGTGCCGCCGGAAGCTCCTGAAGGATGCTGTTGTGCAGCGCCTGCAAGCCAGTTGGCTGCGAGGCAAGCCCAATTCCTGTTTGCTGAGTTTATTGGCCGCATCCAAAACTGTGTTGGCAGAGGCGTCTCTGGCCATGGCTGTATTTGTTCTTGTTGAACTATTAGATAGAGCGGTTCACTTTCGCTGGCCTTTGCTGTGTCGTTAATGTATTCGGCTCCTTGCATTGTAGCTGTTGTTCTGCCAGGGTATAAGGGCTCACCAGTAATTTTTTTCTCAGCCATCTTGGCTATTAATTTGTATGTGCCCACTTGGGTAGGTGTGTATGCAGCCCATCCGCTACCTACAGGATCAGACGTGAATGGGCCGAGGGTTTCCTTGGAGCCGTCGGGTGCTGTTACTTCGACTGTGTAGGTCCATCTGTCACCGTATGCACCAATTGCGGTAGGAGGAACCTGATTGCTCCAAAAGACAAGAACTACTTCTTGATTGACACCTATTGGATTGGTTGTGGTGGATAGGTAGGTCCATGTTGGTATTGTCCATGCTGGGGTGTGTGCGTTTGCGATTTGCAGAGTCAGCGAAGCAGTGATTGTTAGCACCAGAAACAGTGCAATTGCTATTTTGGTTTTGTTGGCTGTACCTGTTGTTTTGCTTCTTGAAGTTAACATTTTCTTTTTTCTCCTATTTTCCGTGAGAGAGCACTATTCAAACGGCACGTATTTAAAATTTTCCAGACGAAGCCAAATGAGCAAAAATAATTCTGTAATTTAGTTAAAATAATTGATAGTTTCCACATAAAAAGGAGCAGTGCAGACTGCAGCATATTTATTCAACCGCGACAAAGTCAATAACCAGACCAACAATGACCACAAAAGTGGAAATTGCCTTAACTTTGAATAACGCATCCCCAGTTGACAAGGAGTTCAATAAGCAACTTCGTGATAACAAGAAATTTCCATGACAACGGCTCTAACCTGCAGAAAGCAGACGCCAAATTAAATCAGCTCATGCAATAGTATTTCACTGTCACAGCTTGAAAACCAGACGCACCCAAGAATCCAACGACCCCCAAAGAAAACAACGCTTCTGCACACCTCTGGGTTTTCTTTGTCGTTTCGCGGGGTTTGCTGAGGCTCTGAGCAGGCGAAACTATAGGAGAAAAGGAGAAAACGCAACTTCTGCGAAGCAATAGGTGCTGCGTTAGTTGCTTTTTCCGCTCAGAGTCCCTTTTCAGCCCCATTTTTCTCCATGTTTTGCTTTATTGACTAAAAAAGGGGGGGATTTGATTGATTTTTGTTTGGTAGCTATTTTTTCCTGAGGATGAGCAAACCAACGATGGCGATTGCGATGATTATGGCGATTACAGCGTACACGAAATGCATAGTATAGTCAAACGGTTGGGGATACTCAGGTGGGGGAGACGCAGGTGGGGCTTCTTCGACGCCTATGGCGGTTTGCGCATAGGAACTGCCGTAGGATTTGGAGCCTGCGAATGTGGCGATGATAGTGTATTCGCCTGGAACTTCTGGCACGAACATTTTCTTGAACATGCCGCTCATGTCGCTGGTTACCGTGCCAATGTGCACAAAGTTGCCGTTAGGATCAAGAGCATCTAACGTCACGTCAACGCCCGTGGCGCTGGTTGGGCATGGTCGCTGCATGTACAAGTATTCCATCCACGCTTTCTGGTCTGCATCAGCAATTGCGGGAACGCCGTTTACGTAGCCCATTTTCTCAGCAAGCGCCTTAGCGCCAGCGCACTGGTCAGTCACATAACCCTCTATTAGCACGCTGTCGCCGTGCACTGAAACCTTCGGTGGCGCTGTAACTGTAGTGGCGCTTGGTCCTTTACCGTAGCAGTATATTCGGTTGTCGTAAGCATTGAGGTCAACGATATAGCCGTCTGCAATACTTGGTCCGTTACCCCAGTGCGTTATTGTCCATATTTCCTTTCCGTCGGTCAAGTTGACGCATCTCAGCATTGCACCGCGCCATGCAGGTTTGCTGGGAGAGTGCTCACTACTGTACAGGTATGCTTTGCCGTCCGCAACAAACGCTAGAGAAATCGGGTAGTTGGCGCCATAGGGAGAGTCGAAGCCGATGGAAGTCGCTGAGTAGTTCCACAAGGCTTTGCCTGTCTTGATGTCCCAAGCACGCAGCACTCCGCCCATGCCACAGTACAAAAGTTTGCCATCAGCAATTGTGGATGCGCCGAAACCAGTGGAATAGAAGTCATATTGCGAATCAGAGGGCGGAGTTGGACCCCAAACGAGTTCTCCTGTGGCGAGACTGTAGACCCACTCTTGCATTGTCTCAGCGCAACGAATAGAGAAGTAACCATCGTCTATGCTGAAAGCACTCGGCGAATAAGTCAGGTTTTTGTGCCCCATATGGTTGGTGCTGTAGGTGCGACTCCACAGCAAGTTTCCTTCTTGACCCGGTTTCAGGCTTATTGCCCACATTGCGGTTACATCGTTAGTGCCTGTAGCTCCGAAGCCGGCGAAACCGCTTTTGCCAACCATGATCTCTTCGCCTACAACCCATTGTGGAGTGCCAGGCAAGTTCTTGCCAGCCAATGATACGTTCAAAGAATATCCGTTGTTGCCGTCAAACACTGTGCCCACGTAGGGTCGCCACATCCAGTATTCATTGCTTGAATAGGAAGGTTTGTACCAGATGGCCCTGCTTGAGTTCCAACATTGCAGATAGTAGCTGCGCGTTGGACCATACGGCGTGAGGTCCACAATACGGTAGATCAGCAAGCTTCCATCTTTGCCAGTTGCAGACGTATCAGCACCGAACATTTCAACAGATGATGAAGGCACATGGTTTATGCTGCAGATGTAGTTGCCAGTAAACGCATCGTACATATCCCACACGTTGTCAGTAATCTCGTATAGACCGTACCCTGGAATGAACATAGAGCCTGTGACGTTAGACCATGTCGACCACAAGTACGGGAAGCCTCCGTGCTGGTTAGGCGATTCATAGTCGTATATTTGACCGAAGCTAATTCCCGGCCATGTCCCGGAATCAGAGAAAACGCCGCCAACAGTTCCTGGTCGAGTAGCGTTGTGGAACCAATATTCTTCGCCTGTACGCAAGTCTATTCAGTACCAACCGTATCTAGGTGGCGTTTGCACGTTGTAGTAGAGTCTGCCGTTGATGATTATTCCGCCTGCTGCACCGAGACCGCCCCAGTAGCCTTCGTAAGATAAACCGTCATAGTAGGACAAGTCGCCAAATTGGTCGCCCATGATGCCGCCTGACCAATATTCTCTTGTCCACATTATGTGAGCGCTTTCGGGTCCTTTGGTGTATTTGGGATAGGTTCCTGTGAGGCTTGCTCGTCCAAGATAGTTTCCTGCCACTTCCCACCAGCCGTGGTTGACCGCGTTGATTGGACGCGTCCAGTAACCTTCGGGAAGAGGAGTCTCAGCGTAAGTTTCTATTGGTTGCTCTTGCACCGTGAGTGTTACGGGAGCGCTTTGGCTAGCTTTGTATGTATCGTTAATGTAGACATCGCTGCCGAAGAAGTAGCCGCCTGGAGGAACAGGTTGCCCGGTGAGTTTGTCACCGGCAAATTTGAAAACGAAAGTGTATGTGCCGACTTGTGTAGGCGTGTATGAAGTCCAGTAGCCGCCCACAGGATCAGATGTGAATGGCCCGAGGGTTTCCTTTGAGCCGTCTGGCTTCGTGATATCCACGGTGAACCCGTCCCATCTGTCGCCGTAACCGCCCACAGCCGTAGGCGGATACACGTTAAGCCAAAGGTTGACACCTACTGGTTGATTCACGCCTACAGGGTTTGGTCCAACTGCTATGTAAGCGAAGGTTTCAACTTCCCACGCTGGATAATGTGCACTAGCGAGAGGCAAAGCAAAGCACGAAAAAGTCAGTGCCAGAAACAAAGCAAGCGCCGTCGCTTTTTTTGCCTATTGAGGTTTTCATTTTCTTTTCTCCTTTTTTAGGCGAATTCCTTATCTTCGTCTTTGCTATATAACATTTTTCTCAACGCAGCCATTTATATCCAAATCATGCACTTTTCGCATTAAGATGGCAAATAGGATCAAAATGACAGAGATAAGCGCTCAACTACTTCGGGTACCCAATCTCGCAGTATTCTTGAAGCTCTTAGGATCATACGATCTAAATGTTGATGTTTTCGTAACCAATTTTGAAGATTTGTTCAAATCAATGTACGAGATACGGAAGATTTCAGGAATCAGCCTCATAGAGATGCACCTAACCATAGTTTGGGAAAAATGACCGCCCAACATATTCGCCTTACTCTTATAGCTAATTTGAATAACAGAAATTTTGCCTAAAATAAAGAAAAATGAACCATGCTATTTACTAAACTGAGCGCCAATTTTGCAATTTAATAGCAAACAGTATTTTTCATACAACATCTATGTGACAACGGAACAAACGGTTTAATTTAGGAACAACACAAATGATATCCTTTGAGGAACAAACGGCTTGAGGGAATTAATCTTCACAGGGTTAGGATTACATGACGAAAAAGGCATTAGCTTAAGAGGACTTGAGGAAGCCCGAAACGCGGACCGTGTCTTCTTGGAGTTGTACACGAGCTTGCTGCCTGATTTCTCGCTGGAAAGACTGGAAGCGTTAATCGGAAAAGAAGTGCAAATACTCTCAAGGCGCAATCTTGAAGAGGAAAACGGTGCCGCAGTGCTAGGTGCTGCTGAAATGGGCAAAGCTGTGCTTCTGGTTCCCGGTGACCCATTCATTGCCACAACGCATGTTTCATTGCGTATTGAGGCAGAGAAAAGAGGAATCAAGACGCGTATAATACATGGAGCCAGCATACTTTCAGCCATAATCGGGTTAAGCGGCTTGCACAACTACAAGTTCGGAAAAACAGTCACTATGCCCTTCCCAGAAAACGCCTCGGAAACCCCATACAATGTCATCGCCCAAAACAAGAGACGCGGGCTGCACACGCTGTGTTTATTGGATTTGAAGGCAGATGAAAAGCGCTTTCTGAGCGTCAAAGAAGCCTTACGGATGCTTTTGGCGATTGAGCAGAAAAAGAAAAAACGCGTAGTCGTGACCAGCACGTTCGCTGTTGGCGCCGCCAGAGTAGGGAGCAACGCTCCAGTCTTGAAAGCTGATTCTGTTGAAAAGTTAATGGAGTTTGACTTTGGAGAGCCGCCGCACATCTTGATTTTTCTTGGAAAACTCCACTTTATGGAGGCAGAAGCACTGGTGGCTTTTGCGGGTGCCCCCGCGGAGTTCAGGAGGCTGGCTGAATGAGCGCTGAAGCGCTTGCTTCGAAGTATATTGCTTCCGCGGAGAAGGTTTTCGGCGGACTCCAGCAAGCCAAAGGCGCCTTGACTGTGACTGAAGAAAACGTAAATAGCGTTCTAGCGTACGCGGCAGATTACCTCGCGGATGCAAAGTATTATAAGGCTCAAAAAAGGTTTGAGACAAGTTTAACCTCCATCGCGTACTGCGAGGGACTGTTGGACGCTTTGAAACTGTTAGGAGCTGTGAAATTCGAGTGGCCCGCAAACACGCAAAACGCAAAGTAGTCTTAGCTTCAGGCGTGTTCGACCTCCTGCATCTGGGGCACGTGAGGTTTCTGGAAGAAGCAAAAAAAGCAGGCGGAAAAAACGCCGAGCTAATAGTAATAATCGCGAGAGACAGCACGGTTCAAGAAATGAAAGGCAGAAAACCCGTAATGTCCGAGAGCCAACGGCGCACACTCGTGGAGTCACTGAAAGTGGTCGATGAAGCAGTGTTAGGCTTCGAAGACTTCGACATCGCAGACGTCATAGAGAGAATCAAGCCTGACGTAATAGCGTTAGGCTATGACCAAGCTGCTATGGAACGGCAAGTGCGCGAGTACATTGGCAAGAAGGGCTTAAACATTAAGGTTATTCAAGTAGGCAAGTTCGAAGAGGACGAGTTAGACAGTTCCTCAAAGATAAGGCAGAAAATCGTTGAAAAATTCTCCAGATGAACACGCCATGCCAGACAGCCAAAAATTTAAGCCCACGTACATTCTAATCGCCGTGAACATTGCGGTTTACGTTTACACGTCAGTTGCAGGCGGAGATTTTCTGAACACAAGCGTAGACATGATTTGGCAGTATGGTCAAGTTAACGGTTTAGTCCTGTATTACGGGTGGTATTGGCAGCTTTTCACGTCTATGTTCGTTCACGCCAGCATCACGCATTTGGTAGGCAACATGCTGTTCCTGTTCATTTTCGGGTTAAGAGGCGAAGAAATGTTTTCGCTTTCTGAGTATTTGGCAGTTTACTTTTTAGGCGGCTTAACCGGGAACGTTTTGTCGCTTGTGTTCTTGCCTATCGACATTCCGTCGGCTGGAGCTTCAGGCGCCATCTTCGCGTTGTTCGGAGCCTGCACGGTCTACGCGCGGCGCGCTGTAGGGCAATCCATTATAGGCGCGTTGATTTACGCGTTCTTTCTGGTGCTGCTCAGTTCAGGACCGAATGTGAATAACTCCGCGCACATTGGTGGGCTCCTCGCTGGGCTCCTAATCGGGTACGTGTTAGCCATGAAGCGCAAGCCTGCTGCAGTGTATAAAATCCGCTACTCATACACGTATGGTTTCTGAGAGCTTAGGGAAGTGTGACTTCAACTTTCACCTTGTGACCGTCTTTGAGGTTAAGGTGTTTCCTGATGCAGATGGGCGCGATTATTTCTAATACTGAATTGTCGTAGTGGCTGCGCAAGGCAAAAATCAAAGCTCCCTTAACTTTGTTGCCGATTATGGCGGGGTAACATTTGACCACGCCGAAGGTGCGGTCTTCGTTCTTGAAGCCTTCAATTTCGATTGTTGGGTACGCGTCTAACTCTGCACGTGTCTTGAGGTCGTACTCTGTTGCAAGCTTAAGGTTAAGCGTTCCCGGATAAGGAACGAAGCCTAGCTTTTCTATGAATTGTTTCTTGTAATGCTCTTTCGAAGTGTAGTAGGCGCCTTCGCCTAGTCCTGTGAAAACTGTGCCTTCAAGCGTCACGGAAGGTGGATACGAGGTTTCCATTAGAAAGCGCAAGTTTGAATACAGCTTCTTGAGCTCTCCTGTGCCTTTGTCACTGATTCTTATCAAGCTGCCTTCGGGCGTTATTGTCCGTTTAATCCAGCCGCCGCGTTCAAGTTCAATCAAATAGCGGGAAGCTGTTTGCTGGGAAATTTCCAGTTTTTCAGCTAAATACTCGGTTGAAATCTTTGCTGTCCGCTTGTGTGCGCCTATTTCCGCTAACGCGAGAAGCGTGTTTAGATGCCGCCAAAGGTGCTTGTCGGTCAATTCGCCACTTTGCTCCATTCTTAGCTAGTGAGTATAGGTTGCAGGTTAATATTTAAACGACGCTGCATTCATTGTTCCAGCACTGTGTGAACTGGTGTGCTGTGCTTGACTATAGCCACCTTTTTGTTTGTCAAGAAATCTGATTAATAAGCAGACCGTTGTTCATACAAATTCTTCACCAGCGCCCACTATATTGCGTTGTCATAAATTGGGAAAATGAATATAAGTTGCCGTTAATCAGAGAAGCATAGTGAAGTAAGTAATGAGTTTATGGAAACTTCGACTCTCAATGGTAGGCACACTAGCCCTCATCATAGGCTTATCAACCCTAGTGTTCACGCTGATACTGAGTTGGGCAGGAGTCTTCGACCTCATCACACTAGGCGCACTCGTGGTAACCATCAACATAGTCCAGTGGCTAATTGCACCGTACATGGTTGACGCCATCTACAAAGTCCGCGCACTCCCAGAAAACGAAAACCCCCAACTTCACCAAGCCGTGAACAACATCAGCCAAAAAAGCGGCATCAAAAAACCAAAACTCATGATAGCCCAAATTCCCCTGCCTAACGCCTTCGCTTATGGTTCACCTTTGACAGGCAACCGCGTCGCAGTAACCCAAGGTTTACTAAAAGAATTAGACGAAGGCGAAGTTGAAGCAGTAATAGGACACGAAATAGGACATTTGAAGCACAAAGACGTACAAATCATGATGACAGTTTCACTGCTGCCTGCACTATTCACGTACATTGGGTACTCGCTGATGTGGTCATCCATGTACCAAGGCAACCGCAGAAACGAAGGCGGTAGCAGCGCACTGATAGGCATAGCATTCATAGCGTTCGCATGGGTGCTGAACATGTTCACGCTTTACTTGAGCCGACTTCGCGAGTACTACGCGGATAGACACAGCGTAGGAGTGGTAAACAACGGCGCACAGAAGCTTTCCACTGGCTTGGCGAAAATAGTCTACAGCACAAAAAACATCCGCAAACCTCAACAGCAGAAGCAAAGCTTGGCGTTCAAGTCGCTATTCATTTCTGACCCAGAACGGGCAAACACCGATGCAGCAGCCATAGATGCACTGCGAGCGAGCGGCAAATCAGACTTGGTTCAGGAAATCCTGTCGCAGAAGGTTACGACTGAAGCGAAGATTGCCGAAGCCTTTTCGACGCATCCAAACATTATCAAGCGCCTGCGAGCCCTGCAAAACCTAATGTAAAAGCGTAAACGCTGTCTCTGCATGGTTGCGTTTTTGGGAAAACGTTAAAGCAGCAACAGCCAGTTATTCTAACGCATAAAGGGGTGAGAAGACAATGTCTCACGAGGCGCTATTCCGAGAAATCGAAAAGTTAAGAACCGAAATGACAAAGGCATTGATGGAGCTTATCCGTGTGCCTGCAATCGCTCCAGAAAACGGTGGCGACGGCGAAATGCAGAAAGCAGAAAAACTCATGAAGATTCTGGAAACCGTAGGCTTTGACAGGATAGAGCGCCATGACGCTGAAGACCAACGCGTTTCAGCACGCAAGAGACCGAACATAGTTGCCTATTACCATGGAAAAACAGATGCCGAACGGTTATGGATAGTCACGCATTTGGATGTTGTACCGCCAGGAGACGAAAACCACTGGGCAACCACGAAGCCTTTTGAGCCTTTATTAAAAGATGGTTGTGTGTATGGGAGGGGAAGTGAAGACAATGGGCAATCGTTGACCGCCTCAGTTTTCGCCGTCTACGCCCTGAAACGTTTGGGTATAAAGCCTCACAGAACTGTTTGTTTGGCTTTCGTTGCGGATGAGGAGCAAGGAAGCGTCATGGGCATAAAACACTTGATGAACAAGGGGATTTTTAGAAAAAACGACCTAATCGTAGTGCCTGACAGCGGCACCAGTGACGGAAGCTTCATAGAGACCGCTGAAAAAAGCGTTCTTTGGTTTAAAATTCGCACGGTTGGGAAGCAAGTTCACGCCAGCTTACCCAATAAGGGCTTAAATGCGCATCGAATCGGCATGCAGTTGGCGGTGGCTTTGGACAAGAGGCTGCACGAGAAATACGCCTTAAAAGACGATACTTTCGACATGCCTGAAAGCACATTTGAACCCACAAAGAAGGAGCGAAACGTTGAAGCGGTGAACATAATTCCCGGCGAAGACATAACCTATTTTGACTGCCGAATCTTGCCCAACTACAATGTTGATGACGTGCTTGCGGATATCAACGGTGTCGCCGAGGAGTTTCAGAGCAAAACAGGCGCCAAGATTGCACTGGAAATTCTCCAGAAACAGCCTGCGCCCAAGCTGAAGGCGGATAACGCCCAGATAACCGCGCTACTGAAAAAGGCGCTTAAGGAAGCCCGAGGATTAGAAGCCCGAGTGGGAGGTGTTGGAGGCGGAACATGCGCTGCTTTCTTCAGGCAGGTAGGCATTCCAGCAGTAGTGTGGAGTACTGTGGACGAAGTGATGCATCAGCCTAACGAGTACTCTAAAGTGGAAAACATGGTGGATGACGCCAAGGTATTCGCGTTGCTTGCCATCAACCCGTAGTAAGCAGCAGCAAAACAATTTTAAACTTCTAAACGTTTGTTACCCATTAGCACATTAATGGAAGTTATTGTCTTGAACGAAACAGCGAAAATAATCAGTCAAGCCCAAAATGAGGGCAGAAAAGCGCTTCTGGAAACTGAAGCAAAAACCATCTGCACAGAATACAGCATTCCAGTCACTAGGTTCAAACTGGCGAAAAACGCGGGGGAAGCAGCCGACTTCGCCGAGCAACTTGGTTACCCAGTGGTTTTAAAAATCGTTTCTCCAGACATCATTCACAAATCTGACGCAGGAGGCGTCATAGTCAACTTGAAAAACAAGACAGAAGTGCAAAGCGCCTGCGTGAAAATCTTGGAAAACGCCAAGAAATATAAGGCAACCGCAGAAATCGCAGGAGTCTTAGTCCAAGAGATGGCGCCGCAATCCACCGAAGTCATCATCGGCGCAATCAAGGATCCACAGTTCGGGCAAACCTTGATGTTCGGCTTAGGCGGCGTATTCGTTGAAATCCTCAAAGACGTCACCTTCAGAATCGCGCCTATAACGCGGGAAGATGCCTTGGAAATGGTGACGGGCATCAGGGCTTACCCGTTGCTTAAGGGCTACAGGAATACGCCGCCTGTGGATGTTGAAGCCATAGTGGATACGCTTGTGAATACGTCGCGGTTGGTGATGGATAACCCGCAGATTAAGGAGTTAGACCTTAATCCTGTGTTGGTTTATGAGAAAGGCGCAAAGACGGTGGACGCACGAATAATACTCGAATAACCATCACGCACGCAGCCTTTTCGTGTCTTAAGATCACATCAACTCCTCTTTAGACAGAGGGTCATGGTTAATGCATTGAAACGCGAAGGATTTTTCCCAAAAAGCATTAGAGGAAGTTCGATAGATTAGTATCTTGGTGCATGCGGTGAGGACAGAAACCGCAATTTTCATACTGGTTTTCCTAATTGTGAGCGCAGTTGTTGTGCAATCTTCGAATTTAAGCAAAGCTAACTTTATGCCGCCCATCCCAGATTTGCAGCATATTTACATACGGAACGATGGAACCGTCGAGCCTTCAAACGCGCCTATGCAGAGAAATGGAAACACCTACATCTTGACAAGAAACCTCATAGCTGAATACGTAATCGAGGTTCAAATGGACAACGCAGTCCTCGATGGAGGAAGTCACACTATACAGGGAATTGCTCCTTCAGGCATAATTCTTCTAGGCAGAAGCAACATCGTGATAAAGAATTTTGACGTGAGAAAATTCAACGCGGGTATCAGCATCAGAAACTCCTACAACATTGTAGTCACAGCGAATACAATCTCGGGAAACGATATTGGCATAGCGCTGGACTATGCTGTTAATAACACAATCAGCGGAAACGTCATTACGGGAAATGGCGCAGCAATTTTAACCTACAACGACTGCGATTACAATCGAATAATGAAAAACCAATTGACGAGCAACAAGTACGCGGGCATCTGGTTTGAAAGTTCCCGAGATGGTTACTGCGATTTTAACAGTATCGTTCAGAACACAATTAGTTCAAATATTCAAGAGGGAATCATGTGCCGTTCTGCTGTCAGCAGCATCTTTATCGGGAACACCATAGCCGACAATGGCTACGGTTCCGCCGACACTGTTGATGGCTACGGAATATTTCTGTCATCATCTAATAACACGCTCTTTCTTAACAATTTCATCAATAACCGCGAGCAAACAAACAACTTTGGAAAGAATAATGTGTGGGATAACGGTTCAAAAGGTAACCATTGGAGCGATTACAATGGCACTGACGCAAACATTGACGGCATAGGAGACACAGCTTATCTGCTTAAAAACGCTCAGGACAATTATCCGTTAATGAAACCGATTGACACTTCCACCCTGACGCTTCCCGAACTTCCCGTTGCATCCAGCATATCGATCCCTCCTGTTGAAAGCACACCTTCGCCATCACCCAGCCCATCTCCCTCCGTTACTGCTAGCCCAAATCCCTTGTCTTCGCCTACTCCCAATCCATCTGCGTCTCCAACACAACAACCCGCGCCGACGCCCTCAGATAGCTTCATGGAGCAGTCGCAATCTGTAGGCAGTAATTTGCCGACAGAACCAGAATATTTCATAATAGCAGCAGGAGTCACGGTGACTGCCTTAAGCGCAGGCTTTCTGATCTACTTCAGGAAACGCAAACAGTAACTAATCCTCCACAGGTTCGCTTAGTCACATAGGTCCTGTGAGAGCAACGTAAATAATTGAAAATTTGAATTATGTCTCCAACAGTGTCTTCAGCAGTTTTATCGCTGACCATGCGGCAAGCGCGCTGGTATGCGGGTTCTCTGGGTGAGGGTCATTCGCAAACCGCAGAAGCATCTCGCCGAACCGCCATTTCACCTTAATCTCATGCGTGTTACGCTGCACCGCTGGGTCAGACAACACCTGAACTTTCACTTTCGCAGGCTTAACAGCCAAAGCCAATGTAGCTGCAACGTTCATTTCCCGCGGAAACCGCTGAACCGCCTCTTCAGCGCTGCCTTCGTACACGAGTTTTACCTCTTGGTTGTCCAATCCAAACGCTCGGGGATTCTTTCTCGAAGTCAAAACCGCCTCGTCTATTCCAGCTAGAGCAGCGCTGGCTATGGCGTCTAACCCGCCGATGGCGCCTGAAGGCACATACACCTTGCTCAGGTCAACGTTCAAACCCAGCAATGCACCAGTGCTTAGGACAATTAATGCAATGTCCTCGGCTACTATTCGAGGCGCGTAGTCTTTGGCTGCTTGCTGCGAAGCCGCTTCGATGATGACCGTGGGCTTCCGTTCTAGTAGTTCATCGAAGCTTGCTGCAATCGTTACGGGGAACCGCAAAGACTTCTTCAGCTGCTGAGCCTTTGCAGTGTCAACATCATACACTGTCAGTTCGTCGCACACTATGAGTTTGCGGGCGATGGCTTCGGCGAGGACTGTGCCGATGGCGCCGCAGCCGATTAAGCCGACAATCCTTGGCGGAGAAGTTTTAGTCTTCCTTTGAGCTTTCGGTTGCTTCATTTGGTTTTCATCCTCTGTAAAGTTTGTTTATTCTTAGCTTTAACTTGTTCGCCGCTATTGTCGTTCGCTGTCACATATGGTCAAAGGAGCATCATAAGTTACTGTTTTAACTGCCCTTTCGTCAATAAGCATGGTAGCCTTATGACGGGGTTGTTGCTTCTTCGTTTGCCTCTTTTTTGGTTGTGTTGCGGCGTCTCCTGTGAAGCAGGAAAGCGCTGGGCAGAATGATCAATACTGCGATTGTGCTAACAGCAATTAGTATGAGTCCCTCGAAGGGTAATCCGTGGGAAACGCTGTTTTCGGGTGTCGGGATATGCGCAGAGGTATCAATTGGCGAGATGAGGGGGTAATAGTCTGTGTTGTTCCAGTCTATTACGTGTGGTGTGTCTCCGACGCCGTCTTTGTTGGTGTCTGAGCCCGTATAGTTGCTCCAGTAGTTGCCCCATTGTTTGTAATGCCAATTGGTTGCTGAGGGGTCATAATCGTAATTCATCTGGGCATGGGCAGTGTTATTGAAGAAATTGTTTGCGTAGACGTAATTGTCGTTGGAGGCTGCAAAGCCGATGGCTACGTTGTTTTCTGAAAGGTTGTTTCCGTAAATGAAAATTTGGCTTGAGAGGAAAACTGAGATGCCTCGTTTGCTGCAGTTTGAGATGTTATTTCTGGAGATGGTTATGTTGATTGATAGGTAGCAGTATATTCCCCATTGGCAGTTCAGGATGTTGTTTGACAAAAGCGCGTTGTTTTTGCTGTCACTGAACATTTCGCGGTAGTAAGAGTATTCTATGCCTCTTTCGAAGTTGCTGATGGTTAAGTTCTTAACAGTTACGTTTTGTCTGCCTTCCATGAAGATTCCAGTTGAACCGCCATTTCCCGTGAGGCTATATCCGTTGCCGTTGATTGTTATGTTGTCGCATGAAACCAATATGCTTCCAGAAACATTTGCTGTAAACTCGTAGCTGCTGCCAACCCGTGTGATGTTGTCGGTTCCAGTCACGGTTCCGTTAGCCATGATTTCGATATTATGGGGTGGAATATTGAGCGGCATAAAGTTAGCTGCAGCCCGTTCAATGTCCAAGACAGCTGCTAAGGAGACCAAAAGTGCAATAGTAGTCAGCAATGCCAAAGCCTTGTTCTTCATGGGTATTTATTTCCCTGTTTGTGCTTAGCTGAGCCTTTCTCTAAGCCAAGGGATTTCCTTCAAAACACTATTGGAGGCTATGAACGGTAAAAATGTTTCGAAGAAGCCTAGCGCAAAGAGCCTACGCGACGGGGCTTTCGTTGGTCAGTTTTCCAGTTCAATTTTTTTTAAAGTTCAAATTGTCAGTGCGCGGTGATTTTGGCATGTCTTTTACTATTGGTATTCTGAAACGAAGCATACGTTGCTGAACTGGGTAACTTCCCGCCCAGCGCCTTTTTCTGCGAGCACTTCGAGACAGGCAACTTTGCAGGTTCCAACGATGTCGCCGCTGGCTTCCGTGATTACTGTTGCTGCTGCTTTGTCTCCAGCATAGACCGTTAACTTCTTGATTTGCGTGTTCAGAGACAGGCGCTTCTCAGCTTTTTCCCGCCTAACCTCGGTAATCAAAGCCGCTATCAGGTCTCCGCGTTTTTCTGTCTCTTCATCTACAAGCTGCATGTTGAATTTAGGCCAAAGAGCCACTTGCAGACTCCTGTAGCCTTTGCCGTCAGCATACATTGCTTGATAGATTTCTTCTGTCAAGTGCGGCGTTACAGGCGCCAACAACTGCAGAATGCGATAGAGCACTTCGTAAAGCGTCTGCTGCGCAGCAGTCTTGGCTTCTTCTCCTTGCGCTTCGGGTCTGTAAAGCCTGTCTTTCACTGCTTCAACGTAGGCGTCGCAGAACACGTGCCAAGTGAAATTGCGGATTTCCTCCACGGCGATGTTGAACTGGCATTTTTCGTAGGCGTCTGTTACTTTTTTGGTGAGAGTTTCGGCTTTGCTGATTATCCACTTGTCCAACAGTTGAAGCTTGACGTTTTTCGTTTTTTCAGGTGAGTAGTCTGTCAAGAGTTTGCTTGTGAAACCCGAAACGTTCCACAGTTTAACCAGAAACCGTCTGCCATACTCCACGTCAGGCGCTCGGAAAGGAATATCCGAACCTGTGGCTCCGCCTGCAGCAGCCCACTGCCGCGTCGCGTCCGCACCGAACTTGTTCAAAACTTCAGGCGCTGCAACGTAGTTCTTTAGCGACTTGCTCATTTTTCTGCCGTCTGCGCCGAGCACCATGCCGTTGATGAGGCAGCTTTTGTAGGGCGTCTCGTCGAAGAGCGCCAGATGTCTGACCATGAGGTAGTATGCCCATGTGCGGATGATGTCTATGCCTGAGGGGTGCATGTCAGCGGGGAAAAGCCGTTTCCAATCGGCTCGGTCAGGCCAGCCAGCGTGCACTGCGCATGTGATTGATGAGTCCATCCATGTGTCGAAGACGTCGCGTTCGCCGATGAATTCTTTGCCGCCGCATTTGGGGCACTTGTCAATGCGTGGGTTTTCCAGTTTCGGGTCGACGGGCACCCATTCAGGTTCTGCGAGAATTAGTTCGCCGCAGGTTTTGCAGTACCAGACTGGAATCGGCGTGGCGAAAAGTCGTTGTCTGCTGATTACCCAGTCCCAATCCAGTGACCGTGCCCAGTCAATCAGCCGCGTTTTCATGTAGTCAGGATACCAGACAACCTCGTTGGCGGTTTTTTCCACTGCGTCGGTTAGTTGGCGGGTTTTCATGAACCACTGTTTCCGTTCAAGAATCTCAACATGCGCTTTGCAGCGGTCGCATCTGCCGACTTCTTGTGTTATCTTCTCGGTTTTCTCGAGTAAGCCAGCTTCTGTGAGGTCTTGCACTATGGCGGCGCGTGCTTGGTTAATGGTTAAGCCGGCGTATTTGCCGCCGTTCTCGGTGATGCGCCCGTTCTCAGTCAACAGCGGGATTACTGGAAGCTTGTGTTTCATGACGGTTTTGACGTCTTCTTTGTCGCCGTAAGTGCAAATCTGCACCACGCCTGTGCCGAAGGCAGGGTCAACGGTTTCTTCGCCGATTATGGGCACAGCGCGGTTGACGATTGGCACGACGATTTTTTTGCCGATGTACTTGTTGAAGCGTTTATCTTGCGGGTTCACTTCAACCGCCACACAAGCAGGGATAAACTCAGGACGCGAAGTCGCAATCAACAAGTACTCGCTGCTGCCCTCCAATGGATAACGGATGTAGTGCAGTGTGCCTTCGCGTTTGTCATAATCCACTTCTGCGTCGGCTATGGCGGTTTCGCAGCGGGGACACCAGTTGACTGGGTGCGTGCCTTGGTACATGAAGCCCTTCTGGTGCAGGATTATGAAGCTGAGCTGTGTTTTGCGCCAGTAGTCCGGATTCATCGTGCGGTACTCGGTTGTCCAGTCAATACTGCAGCCCAATTGCAAGATGCCTTCTTTCATCAGTGCGATGTATTTTTCCACGGTTTCTGCGCACCATTTGCGGAATTGGTCAGGCGGCACATCCCGTTTGCGCACGTTATGCGTTTTTTCGACTTGTATTTCGATGCCTAAGCCGTGGCAGTCCCAGCCTTGCGGGAAAAGCACGTTGTAGCCGCCCATGCGTTTGTAGCGGGCTACCATGTCGAAGTATGTCCAGTTTAGCACGTTGCCCATGTGGAGTTCGCCTGACGGGTAAGGCGGTGGGGTGTCTATGCTGAACACTGGACGCTTAGCGTCGTTCCAGTCGAAACGGTAAATGCCCATCTCTTCCCATTTCTGCTGCCATTTCCGCTCGATTTCCGCGAAGTTATATTCTCTAGGCAAAGGCTGCATGCTGTTACATTTCTCCTTTGAGCGCTTATAGGCTTTAGGAAAATTAAAATACAACTAAATAACATTATCCCCTTCAAGGTTTTCGGGGAGCTGGGGAAAAGTGACCCGGCTGAGAGGACGGCTGAATTGCTGTCGACCCAATGAACCTGAACCAGATAATACTGGCGGAGGGAAAAGAAACAATGACAGAAGCTAGGCTAAATGCTATAAAAGTCAGAGTTCTCGCAGAAGCAACAGTTTTCATCGCGTTGACCATAGTGCTGAAGGATGTCTTGCCGCCGATTTACCATATGCCGCAGGGCGGTTCAGTCACCATTGCTGGGCTAGTGCCGCTCATTTGGTTCGCGCTGCGCAGAGGCGTCAAATACGGAGTTTTCGCTGGCTTCGTTTACGGGCTGATTCACGCGTTTCTTCCAGGCGCTTACATAATGCACCCAGTGCAGGGATTGCTGGATTACCCGTTGGCTTTCGCTGCTTTAGGCTTGGCTGGCGCTTTCAAGAAACCCGCTGTAGTCGGCGTTGCAGTGGGCATCATTGGAAGATTTCTGTGCTCGTTCGCTGCAGGCATAATATTCTTCACCTCGTTCTCCATCGACGGCGTGGTTGGCTCAGCAACATACAACGGCGTCTACTTGATTCCCGAGTTCATCATTACTGCAGTCGTCATTTACATTCTGCTGAAGCGAAAACTGTTGACAATATACATGTAAAATGCACATTGCCCTCTTTTTTCTACTTTTTCAGTTCAGAGAGCACAAAATCCACGATTTGCTCGGCAATGTTCACTTTAGTCACCATTTGCAAGCCTTTCCAGCCTGGCTGGCTGTTCACGTCGCAGATTTTTGGTCCATCTGGTCCTTCAAGGATGTCTACTCCTGCAATTTTGCAGCCTACAGCCTTGGCGGCTTTAATTGCTAAAGCTTCGAATTCTTTGCTCAGCGTCGTCGGTGCTGGTCTTGCACCTTGGCTGTAGTTTGTTTTCCAGCTTTGGGCTTCGCGGCGCATTGCAGCGATTACGTTGCCGTTGATGACGAATGCGCGGATGTCCGAGTGCCCATGCGGCACGAATTCTTGGAGGTAGATTACGCCGTGCTGGAAGGTTATGGCTTTGAATACCGTCAAGGCGATTTCGGGGTCTACGATGCGGGTTGCGCCCATGCCGCGTGAGCCGAATACGGGTTTGACTACTACATCGCTGCCTAGCTCTGCGAATGCTTTCAGGGCTTCGTTTGCGTTTTCGGTGGCTACTGTTTTTGGTATGGGTATGTTGTTGTCTTCGAGTATGGCGAGTATGTCGTATTTGTCTACGCAGTGTTCTATGGCTTCTGGCGGGTTCACGACGTAGAAGCCTAAGCGTTCAAGCTTGTAGAGCATGTCCATGCGGAAAACCAGTTCTTCCAGAGAACCTCTTCCAATTGGGCGGATTATGAGGGCATTCAGGTCTTCGGTTATGTTAATGTCTTGAAGATTTGTGTCTTTGGTTTTGAAGTAGGGCTTGCTTGCAAGTTGAGCTACGAGTTTTGGGAATGTGAAGCATGCGTACGCTATGCCGCGTTTGGTTAGGGCTTCGCGCAGTTGCGTGCTGCTCCATGCCTCCATGTTTCGGGTTGCGATTCCGATTTTCACGTGCCAAGCCTTCTTTTGCGTGGTTGTATGCAAAAGGTGCAGGCGGGTTGGGTTCTTAAAGTTTCCGTGAAAAAACCGCCGTTTAAGGCTCGGTTGAATGGAAAAATTGAAGAGCGCCAAGAAACAGAGTATGTTGAAGACTATGACCATCAGAGAAATCGGGTGTTGCGGTGCATACTGCAGAACGTGCATGCTACAGCAGAAGCAGAAGTACCCAGATGAGCGGCTCTGCCGCACTGCAAGCTAGGTTACAACTCAGGCGAACGAAACTTGAACAAGGCCAAGTGCGAAATCAAACTCTGCTGCTTCAGAGATAGAAAACTGGAAACTTGCGCCGACTGCACGGATTACCCCTGCAGGATTTTGGAAGCGTTTTGGGGCAAAAACGGCTGGAAATACGGGCAGGACAAAAGACAACTGGAGTTTATCAGACAGCACGGATACAAGGAGTTTTTGAAGAAAGCTAACACATGGAAAACTGAAGCCGAACTATCGCATAGAGAAAACAACAATCCCCATATTTATAGTATATATAAGGGGGGTATAGAAAAAAATCGCGCTAGCGCAACAGCAGCCTTTCAGCAATAAGTCTTAAATGCCAATTCTACATCAACAGTACAAAGGGTTACCTTTGAGTGTAAAATTACATCCTTATGTAGTATTTCTTCCATCAGAAGAGAAAAACAAAATCCTAAGCGCCATCTTCGGCTCAAAAGCAGCAGTAGACATCCTGCACTTCTCGCTGAAACAAGGCATATCAAAAAACCTGTACCAACAAGACCTATGCCGAAAACTGAACTACTCAAACAAAACCATCATCGAAAACCTCAAAGCCCTCACAAAACTCGGTGTACTAAACGAAGAAATGGAAAAAAACGAACGCGACGGACGCATAATCTGGGTCAAAGCATACCAACTCACGGACGCAGGAAAATGGTTCGCACTGCTACTAGCAGAAGAAAAAGAGCTTACAGAACAGGAAAAAGCCGAAATCCTCCAAAGCCTATTCCGCACCTACGTAAAAATGCTCAAAGGCTTATCAGAAGAACTCGGAATAAACAAACAAACCCTCGCAAAAATCTTCCAAGAAGAAATGAAACAGTGACACAAAAATGAAACCCAAAACCATCGCAGTCATCGGCACCAAAAAAACAGGAAAAACCACCACAATCGAAAACCTCACCCGCGAACTCACAAAACGCGGCTACAAAGTCGCAGCCATAAAACACATAAACGAACCAAACTTCACCATAGACACACCAGGCAAAGACACATGGAAATACGCCCAAGCAGGCGCAAAAACCATAATCACAATCGCCGACAACGAAACCGCAACCATACAAAAAACACCCACAGAAAACATAACCCTAAACACGCTGCTAAAAAAATGCACAGGAAACGACATCGTCCTCATCGAAGGACTAAAAAAACACACAGCCACAAACAAAAACATCCCAAAAATAGTAACCACAAAAACCACAGAACAAGCCACACACGCACTACAAAAATACACGCCAATACTCGCCTTCAGCGGACCAAACCCAACAAACACCCTAAACCGCAAAATCCCCTACATCGACGCCACAAAAAACCCACAACAACTCGCAACCCTAATCGAAAACAAACTCCAACTCAAAAAATAACTCATTGTTGGGTTGTGGGGTTTGGAGACACTACTTTAGGGGGAGAAAGGGAGAGCGTGCAAAAAGGAAAAATTCTTCTCCAAACCATTCCACCCAACTTCACTACCTAATTCCCGTTTCCCCGCCCTTCAACCTCCTTCCTACAACGCCTTAAACGCTTCAAACCAACGATTATACATCGTCAACATATCCAACGAAACACTCGGCTTCCTATCCTCCAAAATCTGCCGAAAATCACCCATCGTCAACAACCTCGGCTTAGCCTCCTTATCCGCTGCTTTACCAGACTCAAAGAACTCACCGATAAGACTCAACTGCGCAGCCTGACACACATCACGAATATCACTGCCTGAAAAGCCCTCCGAAAGCCTAGCCAACTCATGCAAATCCACATCACGCGCAATCTGCAAATTACCCGTATACAACTTAAACATCGTCAACCGCGTGTGATGATCAGGAAGCGGCACAAGAATACGCTTCTGAAAACGCCGAATAAACGCCCAATCCAAATCCCACGGCTTATTCGTAGCCCCAATAACATAAACATGCAAATTCTTACCCTTATCCACAATACCGTCCATCTCCTTCAAAAACTGGTTCCGCACGCGGATTTCGCCGCCAACCTCATTCTGATGCTGACCCATAAGCGAATCCAACTCATCCACAAACACAATCGCAGGCTTACCCTCATTCGAAGACTTCCGCGCAGAACCAAACAACTTAGCCACATTCTGCTCCGCCTCACCCAGCCACTTAGACATAATCGACGCAGCATCAATCGAATAAAAATTCGCATCAATCTCAGTCGCAACAGCAGCCGCCAACAAAGTCTTACCGCAACCAGGAGGACCAAACAACAAAATACCACGAGGCCAACCCAGCGGAAACAAATCAGGCCTTTGAACAGGATAAACAATAGCCTCCTTAACGGCTTTCTTGGCAGTATCTAAACCCACAACTTCGTCCCAGTTAACCTCAGGCTTCTCAGTAACCACAAGCTCAGTAGCAGCAGCCGATTTCCCACCACTGGCTTCGGCTGGTTTTTCACCGCCTTCTCCACCATTATTCGACTCCATCTGCATATCAAGCGGCGAAACCGCACCCTGCAACGCTTTTATACGCTCTTGATAAGCGATGGCTCTTTGAACATACACTTTGTTCAAGCCGTATTCAGGATAAAGCTGGACAAGCTGCAAGAGGCTCTCTATGGCTTTCTGATACAGCGTAATCGCTCTGCCTTTTGCGCCTTGCTTGTCCAAACGCACGGCATCCAACGCGTAAGCTGTTGCCGCTTTTTCAAGTTCCTGTGAAGCGCTCATGTTATTCATCCATCTTTATTCAGGCGATTTCAACTCGATCCTAATTTTTCCTTTACTGCCCAAATTTTCAAGGGCTCGCTCAATTTCCTCATTCGAAGTTTTCAAGTCACTCGAACAACGGGTCAAATCTATTTCCCCATTGCTTTTACGCACGTACTCCAAAAGCATATCCTCAATCGAGGGCTTTTCAACAGTCAAAGAGATTTCTTTAATTTCAGATTTCTTATAAGAAAAGAGGGTTTGAGAAGGATCATTACCAACCTCAACGCCGCTTCTGCGCCCAACCACCTGCGAACTTGTCGCCGACAACGCAACAAGCTCCTTAACCGCAGTTTTCTCAGTTTGCACAGGCGAAGTTGCAGGCGGTTCAGGCAAAGCATCAGCAAGTTTCTGCTCGAGAAAACTGGAGACCTCTTTCAGTATTTCTTCGCCGCCAACCGTCTTCGTTCCCACAGGTATCACTGACTCATCAGTCGTAATCTTCGTGGCATGAAGCGTCTCAGTTATCGCAGCGTTAACATTATTCAACTCGTTCGAGACATCAGGCAACACTTGAAACAGGTCCTGCGAAACGCTCTGCAGAAGCTTCAAAGCAGGCTTGAGGTCGACAACTATTTCGCTAAGCTCCTTTATAGTTTCAAGCCTAAGAACAACACGCTCAATCGCTAACTGCACATTGTAAAGAAACTTTATCAGCTTTCTAAGCTCAGCAAGCTCGTTGGCGCATATCGCGGCTTTCTCCTTGTTGTTCCGCTTCAAAGCACCCATGCAGGACTCGAACAGGACTTTGTCGCGTTCTTTGAGCCTGTAGCTTGCTTGCTCCAGCTTGTTCTGCTGCACTCTAAGCGTAAGTATCGACCTTGCAGCGACTTCGCGGATGGGTGGAGGGGTGGGATTTAGTAAGCCTTTGATGTTTTTTCCCTCCACCTGTTGTTTGCCCGTTTTTTTGGGCTATATTCCAGCCTTTCCGACTTCTTTCACGTAGACTACTACTGGGGGTTCTGGGAGTTCGGGTGCTTCGTTGACTGGTTCAATGTTGACTTTTGCTTCAGGGGCGATTTTTGATTTGATTTTTTGTTCGATTTCCGGGGAGTCGCCAAGCATTATGTTTGAGATTTTGCTTTTTGTTTGTTCCATGTCGCTTTTTTGTGCATTTATGCGTTTGAGGGTTTCCTGTAGTAATGCGAATGCTGATTTGTAGGCTGCTTCGTCGATTTTTCCTATTTCGTGTTCCAGTTCGAGGTTGACGACTGCGTAGCTTAGGGTTTTGAGTTGTTCGTCGCAGTTGTCGATTTGGTCTGCTATTTCGTCTGTGAGGATTTGGGCGTCTTTTTTCAGTTGGTTGAGGATGCTGTCGAAGCTGGTGTGGAGTTCTTGGTAGATTTCGGGTGAGATTTTCTTTTTTTCAGCCAAGTCTTTGAGGGCTTGGTCTTTGCGCCATATTAGTGGGATTTGGTCGCAGAGGACGCTTGCGCGTGATTTGACTGTTGAGATGAATGTTACTTCAGCGCCATCGAATTTCAGGTGTTCCATGGGCTGTTTTGAGAATTTTCCGTCGTTGAACTCGATAAATACTGCATCGAATTGTCCTTTTGGGGTTAGGGCGAATGAGGCAACTTTGCCGATTGTGCGTCCGTATTCATCTTTTACGGGTTTGCCGATGGAAAGAAAAAGATTGGAGAGTTGAGACAAATTTTTTCCTCCTTATTTTAGTATCCTTCTGTTGCTGTTTTCTCTGTTTGGGGCACTGCTGGCATTCCTGCTGGCAGGTCTGGGAATTTGTCTTTGATTTTCTGTTCAGCTACGGTTGCGGCTTCTGTGAGGATTTTCTGGGCGTCTTCGTTTACTGCGTCGAAGTTCAGTGTCATTCCTGAGCCTTGTCCTGCTTCGATCATGATTCCGCTGAGCATGTTGCCGATTTCGCCGAGTTCGTTTTCTGCTTCTGGGAACACGCTGACTAATCCTGCTCTGACGGAGCGTAGAACTCCAACTGCTGGTCCTAGCGTGGACACTACGTCTCCTAGTTCGGATACTGTTCGTAACCTTAAGACGATTTGTTCGAGAGCGAGTCTGGCGTTTATGATGAGGCGTTCCATTTTGCGGACTTCTGCGAGTTCGTTGGCGAAGACGTTTGCGCGTGAGGTGTCGTGTTTTGTGTAGGCGTCAACTATTCTAGCGAAGATTGCTTTGTCGCGTTGGGTGAAGCGGTCTGTGGCTTGGTCGAGTTTTTGCACTTGGAGTTCGATGCGTCTGACGGCGAAGTCTAAGCGTGGTTTCAGTGGACCTGGCGGTTTCACCGTGTCTTTTATGCGGTCTGTGAATGGTTGGTCGTTTCTCCTAGTTTCCCATTTCTTTGCGAATCTTTCTGACAAATTAATACCTCCAGAAAACAACACATGCGTCGAAGTGTCTTATACGTTGTTAATATGTTGTCAATATGCACGTATATATGTAGAGATATACGGGTTGTCTGAAGGTGTTTTAAGCTTTAATTGGAAAATTAAAAGAGTGAGGGGTTAGTTTTCGGGTATTAGACATAAATGTGTAAGTTAGACTAAAAAGAAGCGTGGTCTAATGCTAAATTGCATAGGTGAATTGAATGAGTGACAGGTTAAAAGTGTTCGGTATAATTGCCCTGTTGGGGTTCATGGCTGGAGTGGTTGCGCAGTTGACGGCGGATTACGTGATTCCTTGGCTGATGACTGTTTTGCCGGCGTTGATGCAGGTTAGGTTTGTGGTTTCAGGCGTGGCTGGTGCGGTGCTGACGCTTGTTTTGGTAAGCGCTTGGGCTTACTTCTCAAGAAGCAGAGACCAACCATAGCAAGCTGCTATAACCTCTTTCTTTTACCCCTGCAGATTCATAGTTTACAGTCTCAATTGCCTTTTTTCAACTTGCCGATATTATGGTTCAGTTTTTTGCGTTGGCAGAACTAGTGCTTGGAAAAAACTATAGCCCCCTTATATATACTATTTATTTGGTGTAAGTTTTTTGGGTGTTGGGGGCGTTTTTTGGGGTTTAGAGTTCTTCGATTTTGCATTTGAGCTTTTTGATGGTTTCTTCTGCTTTTAGTGGTTCGACTTTCAGTGTGTAGAGTTTGTTTGGCATGCGGAGTTTGAGTTTTACGGTGTCTTTTAGTCTTTTGACTGAGCATGATTCGGCTTTTGCGCTCATGGCTACGAATTTTTCTACGTCGAATATTTCGGATGGCATACTCTTATCCCCGTGTTAAACGCTTTCATGGATACTGTGCCCGTTTTTATCTGTTTTGGTGTCTTTTTCTATTCATTTCTGAGGTCTGAGGGAAAAAGCGCGAAAGTTCTGCCATCAGAGCCGTGTGGCAAGCTTCCAGCGTTTTGGGGAATGAGAAAATATATTTGTTTAGGCGACCAATTAGTCATGTGGCCTGTGAAGCAACAGTGCACATCGGCTGGAAGCTAGAAGGAACACTGATGTAGAATGAAATATGTGCTCATTATTTGTTTAATGCTCATAGTGCTGATAGTAACAGTTTCGTTTTTAGTTCCCTGTTATAACCCGGTGAGCGTTCAAAAGAAGCCGAGACAATTCTACGTTGGTGTAACCTACTGCGGCAATTCTACTGCAGAAGCCAAACTCCTGATTGACAGGGTTAAAACCTACACTAACCTTTTTGTCTTGCAGTCTTTCAACATAAGCAGAAATGAAACTGCTACAAAAGAAATCTGTGATTACGCCGTGGCTCAAGGGCTTAATCTAATAGTGAATTTGGGTATCCACAACGAAAGCACCTTCGCGTGGCAGCAGCCCCTACTTGAAACCGCGAAACAGCGATGGGGTGACAAGTTTCTTGGCGTTTACTATGATGACGAGCCCGGAGGAATACAACTCGACTGCAACTGGAATGAATGGTTTGAATCCGCTTACTTTGCCAGATACCGGCAATTCCTTGTCAATTCCACTTTAATCAAAATATATTATGACCTGTTGAAAGCAAATGCCAGTGACTTCAGACCTGACAGCTATGAGAAAGAAGCATTCTGGTTCACTGGCGCGCTTAGCCGATGGAATGGTCCTGCCCGTTGGAAGGCTGCCGGGTTTACTCTTTTCATTTCTGATTATGCGCTTTACTGGTGGGACTACTTAGCTGGATACGACGTTCTGCTTGCCCAGTTTGGCTGGAATCACACTATAACGCAAGACATAGCCCTAGTTCGCGGTGCAGCACGGTTGCAAAATAAAACATGGGGTGCAATCATGACGTGGACTTATACTGAAGAACCTTACCTTGCCAATGGAACAGAAATTTACAATCAGTTACTTATGGCATATGAAGCAGGTGCCACCTACGCGGTAATTTTTAATCACCCAAAAATCGGCGATAACCCTTATGGTGTCCTGATGGATGAGCATTTCGAGGCGCTCGAGCGATTCTGGAATGACGTAATGGTCAAACCAAACATCCAGATTCAGGATTTCAGTCAAGCTGAGGCAGCGCTGATTCTGCCTAAAGATTACGGTTGGGGAATTAGGCGCCCCGACGATAGAATTTGGGGTTTCTGGGGACCAGACGAAAAGTCTCCACAAATATGGGATATCTCACGCCGTCTTCTTGAGCAATACGGCTTGAATTTGGACATAGTCTACGATGACCCTGGTTTCCCAGCCGTGGGCAAATATCCAAAAATTTACTACTGGAACCAGACAACCTAACCCCGCCAGCAAGGTTTCTGAACATCTTTGATGAGAAAACCTATTCTGAGCTGGTTCCGCCTACTTAAATTGCAACTGCTTCCCTCAAATCTGCAGTGGTGGTTCCAAATTTAGACTACGTATTGAACGGCTTTGTCAAAGTTTCCTGCAATGCCTCTGGCTTGTTTCAACAACCAAACGGACAATTTTTCACATTTGTTCGGGTCGCAGGAGAAGTTTTTTGTTTCTTGATTCCGCAACATACAAGTGGAACACGGAATCTCGGTTTCGCTTTGCATTTTAATCAGTGGTATCTCGGCTTCAAGCCAATTTATTACTTGTGAATTATGGGTAATTTTTAGTAATCAGGTTTTTAGGTGTTCTTGATTCGGTAATGTAAATATTCTCTTCACCTGAATCTACAGAACATGAGGCAAGTTCTGCAGATATTGCTTACCAAATCCGAATTAGAGAAGGTGCTCAAGTTTGACTGGCTCTGCCTGTTCAAGAAGCGTTCGCGAGTTCCACTTTTTATTGGGCATATAGGTTTACAGAGCACATACGGCAGACTTTGATTGAAGTGGCTAAGCTAATATAGGTAGTATGCTTCTTTATGTGGTTGCTGGAATTGTCTGAATAAAGCATGAAATCCGAATTTGCGGCATCTTGCTTTTTTCAGAAAGATTCTGACAATTAGAGCAGGCGAAGAAAAGTTTGAGAGAAAAAAAGGTGCCTCTAGGCGAATATCTCGCGTTTTTTTCAGTCAAGTATAGTGTTGATTCTGACAGCTTTTTCCAGACTCTGTCTTCAATAAAAGAGCATCAAAAAGCCAGCTGCGGCGACCTTTCGGTTGAGTGTCGAGGCAAAATAGCTGATGAAAGAATTTTTTTGATCACAGATGCTTCCGGGGTCGTCGCGCAGTTAAGGATTCCTGAAAGCTTCCTCTTTGAAAAGAATAATCCCCTTAGAAAGTTTATGAATTCTGATAGAATCCGCAAATACACTCTCAGAAAAAACAGTGCCCTTCAGTCAAGCGTAATCAAAGATTTGCAGGTTGGGGCGCGTCACGTTAATCTTGACGCTCGCGTTTTGGAAATTCCAGAGCCCTCTTGCGTTTATACTCGGTTTGGGAACAACGCGGTTGTAACTAACGCTTTGATTGGGGACGCCACAGGGACTATTAAACTCTGTCTTTGGAATGACCAGATAGACTGCGTGTCTGTGGGAGATATCGTCCAGATCAGGAACGCACGTGCCTTTGCGTTTAAAGGTGAGACCCAGCTGCGGGTTGGAACCAAAGGAACGCTGAAAGTGTGGCAAGACAAAACGATTAAAGCTTAAACGTCAATTTTCTCCTCATTCAAGCTAAATTTGATGCCATAGTTACTATGCAAACGCAGCAACCACCCCTATTTACGTCATAGCGCATTTTAGCGAAGCATGCTTGTTTCAGATTCCTTACAGTTGGCTCCGCTCAGGCAATTTCGGCAGTGTATTCATCCAACTGGTCAATTCTTGAAACATTTCATTGAAAATTGAGTCTTCACTTGCCATTAACTGCGCATACTGCGCAAGCGTGTCGTCGTCCAATTCTTCGGTTAGTTTTGGCAGTTTGAACTCGTATTTGTCGATTATTTTCAGTCCTATGTCAAATGTTGCGTCAGAAAGGAATGGAGCAATGTCTTTTCTCTTTTGCTCCAGTTGGACATACAAGTCCTTCCGTACATCAGAAATCATGATCTTCATTTTTTCATCAGCTTCGGGCAGTTTTTGTTTGATTTCTTTTTTTACTCCCTCCCCTGCGGCTTCTCCGTTTATTGCTTCAACCATTTCTGAAGCCACAGCGCCTGTTACGTTCACCATTAACTCTGTCAATCCACCCATCAATGTACTCATCAGCATTATGCTTGTGTTTACAATTATGTTCATGATTTTTTTCTCCCGCACCGCCTTGCTCTGTAAAGCTTCATCCTTGCGGCCTGCTTGTCGATTTGTCATCATTGAACTACCCACGCATTGTCAACCTTATCTTCATGCTTGCCTAATAACTCTTTAAGACCGTCGCTACAACCAGTAATTTTCAAGTTCGTTCATGCGCTTTACGTAGTGGGGTAGCTTGAAAACCTGTGTTGCATTTTTCGTGCTGAGGCGCGGTTGTCTGTGCTGCTTTTTTTTTGTTGGAAGAGTATGCGTTTGGTTATCTGGGTGGGATTGTCTTGGCGTAGAGCGTTGCAGTACGGTATTGCGTTGGAAAGCTGTTTCTGGCACGCTATCTTCTTGTCAATGACTCAGAGGACATAGCTACTCAGGACAAAATCGAAAAACAGTTCAGAGACCTGTTGAGGTCACTTATCGAAAAATAACTCTTCTTCAAGTACAAATCTACGCTTTGGCGGCAATAATTCGCCCAACCGCGTCTCTGAAGCTCCAAACCAAGGATTATGGAAGATTGCACTCAGCCTCGCGAATTTGTTGATGCCTGAAGCAGTTAATCAGGTGGTCATTTACCAGACCTGCTGCTTGCATGAACGCGTAACATATTGTGGGTCCAACGAACTTGAATCCTCTTCTTTTCAGTTCCGTACTCATAGCTTTTGACTCTTCGGTTTCGGCTGGAATCTGTGACAGAGACGTAAAATTGTTGTTGATTGTTTTTCCGTTGACAAACTTCCAGATGAAAGCGTCAAATGACCCGAATTCGGCTTGGATTTTAAGAAACTGCTGTGCATTGCTTATGGCTGAAAGTATTTTGGCTTTGTTTTTGATTACGCCTGAGGCGCTCATTATGCGGTCAACGTCGTCATGTGAGTATTTCGCTACTTTCGCGGGGTCAAAATTGTCGAAAGCTTCTCTCAGCGTGTTTCGTTTTTCAAGAATTATCCACCATGACAATCCTGCTTGAAAGCCGTCAAGAATCAGGAACTCGAAGAGTTTGTTGTCATCATGTAATGGAACGCCCCATTCTTCATCATGGTATCTAATGTAAAGCGGCTTTTCCGTGCTCCAACATCTCTGAACTTTAGCATCCATGGACTGAGATAAAATCAATTGCCAAATTTAAACTCGCATGTTCTTCATGGAAGCACAAACAACTTCAAACATCGCACGTGATGGTCAAGGCAATGACTAGACATCAACATCACCTGATTTCTAAGCGCTTTCTTCCCTTTCCTCAAAAACTGCAACTGAACAGGATAAGATAATGTTAATTTTGTCGGTTCTTTCACTTCATAGTGTTCTTGCTCTTTGTAGGAAACATATTGGGTGAATGACTAACTCTGAAAACTGCGCTGTTTAGATTCAGGTGTACTTAGCAAGTTGTTGGGATAATGTCGCTTTCTAATTCGTTGCCAAATGGCTGAAACTATGGCTTTCTGAACTTGAGGAATAAAATTATTGTAGCTATCACAGTGAAGGCGAGCGTTGCCAGAAATAAGAGCGGAAGGATGTACTCTTCGATGCTCCATGTGTCGCGGTTAAGTATTTTAGCTAGAAATGGTTCTAATGATTGGCGCACTACAAAGTTTTCTGTCTCGCTGGTCAATATGTCGTGGTCTCCGTCTTCCACTCTGACGAAAAGGGTTTCGACTCCTACCGCTTGAAGTTTGGCGTTGAATGATTCAGCCACGGCTATAGGGACAATGGTGTCATTTGTTCCATGTACGATGCAGAAGCTTGGGTCTCCTGCGGAAACGTAAGTCGCAGGCGATGCTTCTATCCACAGGTTCGGGTTCTCGGTGTAACTCACGTTTCCTAAAGCGTTTCTTGCTATGCGATAGATGAGCGACGTACTCAAGTTTTCTCCGATGAACTGCAAATCCGTAGCACCTGAGTAAGTGACTACTAAACAGACTTGTTTCCTTATTTCCTCGTTACCGCTTGAACCTTTAAGAAATGGCTCGTCTCCGTAAAGCGTTCCTGCCAACGATGCGAGGTGTGCTCCAGAACTGCTGCCCATTATCGCAATTTTCTTGTTGTCAATATGGTAAAGCTGTGCGTGCGCTCTTATGTATCGGATTGCCTCGATGATGTCTCGGATGTTTTCTGGCCACGCAGTGTGGTTCCGTGTTGAAAGCGTGTAGTCGATTGAGAATCCTGCTATGCCTCGTTTGGCGTAGAAAAGTGCGGTTTCGCTGAAGTCAACGCGGCTTCCTCCGCTCCACCCGCCTCCATGAATGTATATCATTGCTGGGAAAAGCCCTTCGCCGACAGGGAGATAAACGTCCATGACGCGGTATGGGCTGTACGGCTCTGAATACGGGATACCATATTGAACCGTGCAGTTTGTGATTTCAGGAAGCAAGCCGCCTTCGGTTTCAAGTTTCAGCGTGGCTGGTTGCCGTGAAATTACCAAAAGGGTTCCTAAGGTTGCCGTTGTGGCTAGAAGAAAGATGAGCACAATTACGCTGTTTTTTTGTTGCACGGCTCTCTTCCCTCTTACACCGCGTCTATAATGTGTCTTACAACGTTCGAGGTTAAATGGTTTGTCCAATCAGCTTTTGAGGTTTAATTGTTCGAGAATTTGCCGCGTTTCTTTTTTCATAGGCCTTTTTCAAAGCCATGCCTGTGAATGGTATTAGAACAAAGAAAACTAGAACGCGTACAACTTGATAGAGATAAAATTCGGCGCCGTCTGTAAAGAGAACATTGTCTGGTTTGTTGAACAAATAGCTCAGTATCAGAAAGCTTAGGAAGGGTTCCGAGAGGTAGATAAAAGCGCTTCTTGAAGAAATTTCTTTTATGAAGCCATTCTTTCCGACCCCTGCTTTTCTAAAGAATAGCAGCATGATCAGCACTAAACCCATTGTGAGCATGATGATTCGTGTGTCTAAATATAGCGACGCTTTGAAGGCTTCCGCTGGGTTGCTATAATTGAAGAACTCCGAAAAATCGAATGAAAAAACCGCGACAAGGAGAATGGATAGGAAAGCGGTTTTGTAGTTCATTATTCTTTCATACATGTTTAGCTTATTGACGTAGAAGCCGACTAGGAAAACTATTAGAAATTGGCTGAAAAGTTCGCCCAGCCTGAGAGGCGACGCGAAAACCCAGAGCAAAATTGTTGTGAGCCAAACAAGTGAGACGATGAGCAACTGAGCCTTCAGGCTTTTGACGTATTTCTCCACTGAGCAAATGATGAGCATGAAAACCAAAAGGTAGGGTATGAACCAGAGGGCACCCCAATTGTAAATGGTATTTAACTCGTCGAAGATGTTTAACATGGAAACTTGCGAGATTAGTTTCAGCGAATCAGCTGTTGCGCCCATGGCTACCTGCATTAAAAAATAGAATATCGTTGCAATCAAGAACGGAACGTACAATTTCTTAGCCTTGGACTTGAAAAAGCGGCGAAGGCTTTTTTGCCGTTTGAGAAACGAGTTGTACGCTAGAAATCCGCTTACGAAGAAGAAGGCGCTGAGCAGGAACCATTGCACCGGGTAAATGATTTCGGGATGGGAGAAGATGAGGTCGCTGTGGACAAAAAGCAGCAGGAACAAGGCGACAACTTTAAGGTAATTGAACTCAACAATTGAGCGCCGCGGCAACGTATTCAGCGTCTGCGTTTTCTCCAACATCTCGCCCTTCAAAGCACAGCCAGTTTACACTTCAAAAATCGCAATATGTTATTAGCTGTTGCGGTAAAGAAAGCAAACTTTTTCAAGCACAGTTGATAGGCAAAAAGGTAATTGTTTGTGGCAGTGGCAAACGAGCGTTGGCATGCTTTGGTCAAGTTTTCAGATGAAGTCCATCTTGAGGTTTATCGCCATCGTCGAATCTGTGTTTAAACAATTTCGGTGTCGCTTTGAAGCTGAAACTGCAACTGAAGCGTGAGGGTTTAAGCTCCTCTTTAGGAAAAACAAGTTAGGATCACATTTCTGATAATTCGGACTGAGAAAACATAAAATACTCCAGCCATTTTCTCTCCCATGTCCAATTTTTTAAGAGCCTTAGCTTTGACTTTTCAGTATAGGTTTCGTTTTAGCAGAGAATTAATCTGAATCTTCATCTTCGTACATGAAGTCTTTCAATTTGACTTCCCCGTCCGTAACTGCGATTTTGTAAGCCGCTTCGCATACGGGGCAGATAGCAACCTCTTTATCGCGAGGGGTGTCTATCTTGAAGGTATTCCCGCGTTCTGTACATTTTACTATCATACCCTTACTCGCCTACCGACTTTTTGTGTCCTTTTTCTGCATCGTTTTGTTTTTCACATAGTGAGGTAATCGTGCGCTCTGAGCCAGTCCGACTGGTTTCTCCTGTAGCGCCAGAAAATGTCGCCTCGCTTGTCTGACTGAAAATCCCATGGAGAAACTAAAACAACATCTCCTTCTCTGATCCATACTCGCCTTTTTAGCTTGCCTCGAACTCGGCATAACCGTTCTTTGCCATCTTGGCACTTTACCATGATTCTGTCCGCGCCAAGCATCTTGATGGCTATGCCTAAAACATCGCTTGCTGCGGGCAACACCATGTTTTCAAGGCTTCCTTCGTTTGTGATTTTTCTTTTACCCATTTTTCAACACCATCCAAGGCAATGTCATGCTTTAATGGCTTTGTTCAGCAGCAAGAGTTGTCTAAGGTCGTTTATTAGAAGGTTAATCCATCCGCGCTCAAAATGAAATAATGCGTCATCACTGATTGACCTGACTCTGCAGAGATTTTCCTTAAGGCGTGCTTTGCAGTCAGTTTCCTTCAGAGGTGTTGCGCCGCATTTTGTTCTGCACAAATTGTCTACGGCGTCACTTATGGCGAGGAGTATGTTTTCTGATTTGATTGGTGGCATGTATTCATCTGAGATTTGTTGAATGTTACACACTACCATTTCTTGGGTTGCCGCGTCAGTGAATCTTTTGCCTATGAGAACTCCGCTGTTGCAATCCTTGCGTTTCATGGCTTTCCGCATGCTTTTTACATCGTCGGCACCAACGAATCCTGCTCTATTCTGCGGCGAAATCAAACGCAATAATACTTTTTCATCGCATATAGCGTCTGTCGCCACAAGATCTGTTCCACCCGACCATTTTTCTCTATATTCACACTTGTAGTTTTTCACAGCCATTAAAAACTCCGCTTTGTCCTCAACGCTCATTTCTTTTTCACTCATTTTAATCAACTTTGACCAAATAGTTTCAAATTAGAATAGTCTGGAGAAAAAGGAAAACGCAAACATGCAGGATCTATGCGTCTGTCCGATCTGACTCTTCCTCTAAAGAATTCTAACAGTTACTATACAGTTCGTAACCGACTATATTAGTATAGCTGCTGTGAAACGCCTTTTCTACGGTTATAGATACAAAGCTATTTTAGCTTGCTTCAGCGCTCTCTGCAGAACGGTGCGTGAATCCGCCTATTGTTGCCGAGTTATTTGGCGCATGGGTTTATATGTGTGGCAGTGCACTTCTATGTAAAGAGTTTCTTTTATCCTCTGGGCTGAACCTACCGAATAATCGAATCTTTTCGAATAAGATAGACAAGAGGCAACTGGAAATGTGTATGTTGAGAGCGGGTTTAGTGAAAAACTGCAGAAGATGTAAATCATCAGTGCGAACTACTTGCACGCTAAGAAAGAAATCTGGAAAGAAAATTTTCGTAGATAACAAGAAGAAGGGGGAAAAATAAAACATAGTCAATGTTGGCGACCATGCAGCTTGTCCTGAATGCAGCAGGATGGGTCGTGTTGTGTGGGTTTCGAAAGATGGAGAGACCGTTGGAATTCAATGTCCTGCAAGTCACCGCCTAACGAGTCGTCCTACTTCAAGATTTGGTACAATTGACCGCCCCTTGTCTAAAACCAGTAAAAACATGGTTTTCATAACGGAAGTTAAATGAGAACTGCTGTATCCCAGTTAAAGAGTGGCTGTTTAATGATGAACGAAGCCTTTTCGCTTTCTGGTAAAATAAAAATAAATGTTGAGTCCAAGAAAATTGGGAATTTCTCTCAGAACCAAGTTAGGTTTTACTTGAAATACTCTTCTTTCGTATTCAGAGTCTTAAAGAAAACCTCGTTCCAAAATTTTCTCAACTGGATGTTGAAAAAGGAAAGAATAGCAGAGCAAGCAGTCAGCGCTGTGCATGTTAAGGTTCTTCCATTGAGGAGGAATAATGGGAAAAGCATCGCTGGAATCTGCGACACTGTCCGAGGAAGAATTCGGATTTACCCAAAGACAATCAAGTTCTGTCAAGCTTTCACGCAAAAGTTTGGACGAGGTAGTCTATTGAAGTATGCTGGAAACAGGGCAAGAGCTGCATTAATTCATGAGTTGTTACATTTAAAATACGTAGAGGACGAGAAAACGGTTAGAGAATTAGCCAGAGAATATTTTTACCTATTCACACAAAAACAATACGCCCCGAGTTCGCATTCGCTCCGCCTCTGCACGATGATATTTGCGGCAAGATTAGTTGAGGCAGTTCCCTCAAGCGTCTCGAATGGACTAAGTGCAGAGTTAGGTGCTGCATGTTTAAGAGCAAGTGATGCCTCTAAGTGAGCGGTATACGGGTGAATGTTTTGTCTCAACCAGTTTATGGAAGAATAGTGAACTATCGAATAGGAATCAGAACACAGTTTTCACGTGAATGCCTAATTCAATTTGCCACTGTAGATTCAATCGCTCAGGCAGGACAATTAATAGGTCACAAAGTGGCTTGGAAGGGCGAAAACAAGCAGCTCACGGGCAAAATTGTGGGTTTTCACGGAAAGAACGGTGTTGTTAGAGTCAAGTTCAAGAAGGGAGTGCCTGGTCAAGCTTTGGGGGCAATTGTCGAATTAGTCGGCTAAAGATTATAGTCGGTCTATAATAGTATCAAAAGTGTTGATGACCTTCAAGTTTTGGGGCACAAAAGTAACTTGAGGATTCTGTGCGCGAACCATTGACTAGCGAGTTTTTCGGATAGACTTGAGCGCTTTAACAAATAGACTGCACGGGTTATGACTGGCGCGTTTACTTCCTATGTCTTACTTTGTAAATAGTACCATGAGTATTTCGATATAGTTTTCTGCCTCTGTGAGTCATTTTCCTTTTATGCGCCATTTCTCATAATTCCCCATATCTTTGTTCGGTGTAAAATCCGATAACACGTGATGCAATAAGTTTCACCGCGCGGTATATATGTGTTGCATGTGTTTGTCAACGATATGCGATGGGGAGTTGTGCGGAGCTTAAGGCAATTACCGATTGCGCTTGTTGCCTGTTTTGCCGGTGAGGTAGCACGAAAGTGTTAAAGCGGATGAGCTTTGTTAGCTTTCGTCTAAAAGCCGAGCACTAGTTTATTAGCAACGGAGCCATTGCTTAATGAAGCTTGCAAGAAACGGTTTTTTGCAAAGTCAATTTGAGGAGTTGAGATAATCGAATGTTTACCTACAAAGAAAAATATAGAGTAAATTGCTCTGAGTGCAATATAGAATTTCAGATTTTCGCCAAGCATGACGCAAGCAAGCCAATATACTGTCAAGAATGTTACTGGAAACGGAGACAAAGTGGAGAACTATAGACTTCGCTTTAAACATCGCTCACTTAGAGACAACAAAAAGGTGGTTACTGGACTGTTATGGACGTACCGTTCAGAAACGCATACGTGAGCTTGTTTTGTCCTTGGCTTTATTAAGAAAAGGATGGGAACCTTTATGTCTGAGACTACCCCATAAGTTGATAGTAATTGGAAATTTACTTTTCAATTATAGCTCGCAGCAAATAGAGGTGATTACAATGTACCAGAAACCTATGTTCGAAGTTAAATGTACTGATTGTGGTAGTATGACCACGGTTCCTTTCAAACCTACTCCAGGCAAACCAGTTTACTGTAGGACGTGCTTCTCAAAGCACATGACCAAACGGCCAGAGATTACTGGCAGTGGCAACTCTGGATTTGCCCAGAAACAAGCTTGGGCGCGACGAAGAGACAACGGGCACACTGTGAAAGAAGAAACACCTACCAGTATTTTCCATCGCCGCTAGGCTTTTTTGAAATCGAAAGCTAAAGTTACTTTCAATTAAAGCCCTGTGGATTCAACCTATAGTCCCTACAGGCGTTCTTCTGAAAACATGATAAGTTAGGAATATACTCCTGATAATTCGGACTGCGAGGAACTCAATAGTCCAAACTATTTCACCTGTACAACTTCTCTTTTTTGCTTTAAAGTAGCTGCAATCTGTCAATTTGGAGTAATCACCATTACAGAAATTCACATAAACGAAAAATTTATACGTGTTGTAATGGTAAAGAAGCTCATGCGTGTAATCAAAAGAAAGAAAGGCGGAAAGGAGTATTTTTATCTGCAGCACTCTTTCAGAAAAGATGGAAAAGTCACCACAAAAGAAGTATATTTAGGCAAAAAAGTCCCAGAAAACATCGGAGAAATTAAAGCTGAACTGGCGGTTGCAGCTAGAGAGGCTTTGTCACAGAAACTTGAGAAAATAAGAAGCCGTTTTCAAGAGGAATGGGTGCGGTATCCTGAATCTGCAAAAGAAAAAGAACTTCAGGAGATAGCAATTGCTTTCACCTATAACACTAACGCCATAGAAGGCTCTACTATCACGCTTGAGGAAGCGAGACAGATACTGGAAGACAGCATTGCTCCGAGCAAGCCTCTTAAGGATATTAAAGAAACTGAATCCCATGCAAAAGTGTTCTTAGCAATGCTAAAAACGGAAGAGAAAATATCCGAAAGGCTTTTGCTGAAATGGCATAAAGGCATTTTCGAAGAGACAAAACCTGATATTGCTGGGCAATTCTGCCATTACATGGTGCGCGTGGGATCTTACGTGGCACCTGATTGGCGTGATTTGGAAAAGCTGATGAAGCAATTAATTGCATTCGTGAACCAATCAAAACTAAATCCAGTCGAAACAGCTGCAAGAGCGCATTTCATGTTTGAAAAGATACATCCATTCGGGGATGGCAACGGCAGAATAGGCAGACTCTTGATGAACTACATTTTGTGGAGAAACGGTTATCCAATGCTTATATTCGAATACCGAAAAAGGAAAACCTATTACAGAGCACTACAACGAACCGAAGAAGGCTTCACGAACTACTTCGTCCGAAGATACATCGCAGTACACAAAAAACGATTAAAATAGACGAACTTGGCGGAAAAGTGCACACAAGCGCCGATTAGTAAACAAATAAAGTCATGGCTAATTTCAAACAACTTCAGATAACAAGGAACTATCGAGTGTGAAGCATAACTTAAAAAATGGAATACCCAAGTAGAGATATTGGCTACAATTTCAGCAATTTTTGCTATTGGAGAAATTATGTCTGCTATTTCTGAGGTTTATTATACGAAGTTAAGATCTTGACCTTGTCTATGTCAATTTTGGCCAGGCCGTTTTTCCTTAGCTATTCGCAGAACCAATCGCAATCGCAGTTTTGATATATTTGTTAGTTCAACGAGCAAAATGCAAGAGATAAACCTGCTTTAATGAAGATACTCGTCCCTATATTCACGTAGAACTTCGAAGTTAGACGTTTTGATGCCAAGTTTTGATTTTTTCGCCAGTCACAGACATGAAAAGCAGATCCAGATAACATACACATTGAACGATCTATTCACCAAGTAAGCGTCAAAGACGAATAGTTCATCAAAGCCGCCCAAGACAGTTGAAGAAGCTTCAGTGCTTCATATGCGTGGGCTTCGAGTACGTCGCTGGGGTTGAAGGCTTTGGTTCTTCGGAAAACCCAAATAAGTTGGACGATGTTCCTAATATTCTGGACGATGAGGAAATCGAGGTACGCCGAGGCTGAAGGCGGGGAATTTAGGCTGGAGGCTTATGAGCGCTTTTTCCGCTACTGAGTCCAAATAATTAAGGGTGTAGCTCCATTCTGCGAAAAGAAAAAACGGGAGCAATATGCGCCGTACCGTTCTGTTAATGCAGCCTCTATCACGCAATTATGGATGCGGTGCTTTGAGCACTTTGGCGCCTTCGGCTTCCGTCCACGCCTTCATGGTTGTCGTGCGCACATTTCCCATGCTGCCGAGACACAGGAGAACCGCCATAGCCGCGTCATCACTGGGAACTTCAATAACCATCACGAAATCATATTTCCCCATCGTGTAAAAGAGCTGCATTTTTCCTCCCGCTTTCTCCACCATGCTGTGCGTCTCCTTGATCCTCTTAGGCGCCTCATGAACATTCCGTATGCCTTGCTCAGTCCAATTTCCAAGAACTACAAAACTGGGCAAAACTTTCACCTGCAAATAACTCTGCACGCCATAAATATAAAAAACTTACCGCAAGTCAAACTTGACCAAGCAACAGTTAAACCCATCTACCCTTTTAATAATGGCATATAGACTACTCCGAACAGCTAGCCACTGCTGCGGCTCTCAGAACTATATAAAAGAACTATAAATAAGGGGGCTATAGACTGCAGACAGCACTTCAGCGCAGAACCCAGCGAGCATCAACTCAGAAAACGCTTAACCACTTCATAAAGCACACTTGCCCCAAAAACAAGATTCTCAACAGAAATACGCTCATCAACACCATGCTCCCTCCTAACAACCCTGCCATTCAGCACTTCTGGCCGCATAGGATGAAAACCGTAGCACACGCTGCCAATTCTCCTGAAAAACCGAGAATCAGTCCCACCAGTCATAAGCGCAGGCGCAACACCGCAACCATGTTCAAACGCTTTGAGAACACTTGTGATAACCTCGTAAAGCGGAGTCTCCATCGGCGACTCTGAAGGCTCATTCGCCTGTATAACCTCAAAATCAAGCTTGCCAACGCCCGCTTCTTTGAGAAGGTTTTTGATCAACCCAAAAGCCTCTGCCGTATTTTGCCCAGGAAGAATCCTGCAATCAAAAACCGCTTCGCACTCTGACGGAACCACATTCTCTTTCATCCCACCACGAATCACAGTAGGCGTGATGGTTATCCTGGTTCTCGGCCAAATTTCATCCGCAAGAGGCTTCGCTGATGCCGCCAATTCACACAACAATTGGTCGCTCAAGTAAGGATTCGCAAGTAACCGCGAAAACAACTCCTGCAAATTCAAATCCTCAACCGCAACTTCACTCAGAAACTTTCTCACAGTCGGTGGAAACAAGACTTCAAAACGGCAGTTCCCAAGCGTCTCAATAACCCTGTTCATCCGCAGTATAGCATTATCCGCCAAATGAGGCAAAGAACCGTGACCAGGAATCCCTTTCGCCTTAACCTTAAACCACAGCAGCCCCTTTTCAGCCGTCTGCACCGTGTACACGTTTCTGCCCCGAACAGGAACCGCTAATCCGCCACCTTCATTCAAAACATAATCAGCAACCACCTTTTCGCGATAATTACGCAGAAGAAAATCTGCGCCTGCTAATCCACCTTGCTCTTCATCCGCTGTCGCAGCCAAAACAACGTCGCCCTTGAGTTTCACATTGTTTCTCTTCAGAAGCAGCAGAGTCATCACTTCGATAGCCGTCATGCCCTTCATGTCTAAAGCACCACGACCCCAAACATAACCGTCTTTGACTATGCCACCGAAGGGATTCACGCTCCATTCTTCCGCGTTAGCCGCAACCACATCCAAATGCGAAAGCAAAAGCAAACTGGGTTTTTCACCAGTGCCCTTGAGGCGAGTAACTATGTTGCCTCTGTTTGGCTCAGACTCGTAAATCTTGCAGTCCAAGCCTTCTCTGCTCAGGTATTCGCTTAGGTATTGCGCGGCTTGTGTTTCGTTTCCAGGAGGATTAGTAGTGTCTATGCGTATTAAGCCGCTTAGAAGCTGCGTTACTTCCTCTTCGATTTCCTTCAACAGTCGAGCCTGCATCTTGCTGCCTTCTTTAACAGACCTTGAACAGCTTTAATTCTCTTAAAACTTTCTCGCGCCGTCGTGTTTGCGTGAATAATTTATTAAGAGCGATACGCCATGTTTATATATGCAAACTAAAATGTTATCTGCGCATTTAAAGTGATGAAAATGAAGGAATTAAAACCCATAGATTACAAGCTTCTGTTCGAATTGATGAAGGATTCGCATAGAAGCGATAGGCAGTTAGCAAAAGCGTTAGGAGTTTCTCAACCCACAGTGACACGCAGAAGAACAATGCTTGAATCAAACATCATCGAAGGATACACGATTACGCCAACATTCGGAAAAATCGGTTTCGAAATCGCAGCATTCACCTTCGTAAAAAGCAAACTGCACAAAGCAGGCAAAGAAAAAGAAGAAGCATCAAAGAAACTGAAGGATTGGTACATGAAACAACCGAACGTTGTCATGGCTCTAGATGGTCGCGGAATGGGCTGGGATGTTGTCTGCGTTTCACTCCACAAGAAGTATACAGATTTCGCCCAATTCGTCAGAACACACGATTCAGAACTAGCAGACCTCATAACTGAAAGTCAAAGTTTCACAGCGGACTTGACTCCTGGCGTAATAATAAAGCCGTTCAGCTTGAAGTATCTGGCAGCGTCTGAATAATCAGTTAGAATTTAACGCGCTTTTCCAAAAAGTGCGTCTTTTTTTTTATTCTTTTGGAAGCTTTAAGGCTAGTTTCCCGACTTCCAGAATAAATGCATCTCGGTAACCGCAGTTTTTGAATTGTCAGAGTGACCACAGTTGCGGCAGTCCTGAAGCCCCTAAGATGTCGTTTGAACCGCATCTTGCAAAACTTCATGTATTTTTGTTTTCGCGGCTCTTATTCGTTATCTGGACATGTGCGTCAAGGTGTCATTTTCTTTTCAGGGTTTTCTTGATGAGTCTTTTCTTTGGAAGTTTGGGTTTTTTCACGCGTTCGGCATCTTTTACAGCCAATGGTTTTACCCGTTAGACCGGTGTGTTACCGCGTTTAAAAGTTTTATGCAAGTTGGTTGATGGTGAGAACACCCTTAGCCTGATTTGGACGGTAAATGTGAATATTTATTATCTCTCGGAAACTATCTAAGCGAACATGCAGTGCTTCAGATGGTGGATGCTGTGAGTAACGAGCAAGCAACGGTTCCAAAGGAAACGGTTGACTTTAAAGTGGCGAAGATTGTGGGTTTGATTTCCGATACTCATGTACCTGTTAGAGCCAAGTGCATTCCCCAGATGGTGTTCAAGGTTTTTGAGAATGTGGATTTCATTGTGCACGCAGGTGACCTAGTGGAGTTGTCTGTCATCGATGAATTGGAGCAGCTTGCGCCTGTTTTGGCTGTTCACGGCAACATGGATGGACCACAGGTTAGCGGTGCTTTGCCCAAGCTTAATTCCTTGAAAGTTTCTGATTGGAAGATCGGTGTCATGCATGATCCGAGCGTTTTGTTCGGGATGCGCAAGATGCGGGAACTTGCCAAGCAGAACAGTTTCAACGTTTTTGTTTATGGGCACACGCATAATGCAAGCATTAGGTGGGAAGGAAAAATATTGTACGTTAATCCTGGAAGTGCCACGAATCCTGTGCCTGCGTTCCTAAACAAACCTTCAGTTGCGCTGTTGAAAGTAACGAGAGAGGCTATAGCGCCTCAAATAGTTTATATATAGAGTGGTGTAGCTGTTTTCTAATTTTTCTGTTGAAATTGTGTTCTAACTCGTAACGATCACGAGAGACTGTTGAGGATCAGTGGAAAAACGTAGAAGGGAAACAAAAGTGGGAATATTTGTGCGTGGCCGCTGGTGTTTAATGGCTCATACTACGTACAACAGGATGGCAAGGATGACCGTGAGCACCCATAAGATTAGCGTTATGCGCATCAGTTTCTTTTTCGGAGCGCAATGTTCCAGTGATTGGCGCAGTCGCCATGCGACTACGATCCATGCTGCCAGCGCTGTTGTGAGGATACCGAGTATGCCGTGGATTAGCACGATGATGTAGATTGTGCTTGTAGTTCCTTCGGCGATTAGCGGTAGCACGCTTATGAAGGAAGGCATCATCACAGCTATTACGGATATTAAGTGTAGCATGACTGCAGTAAGCATTGTGATGCCGTGCAAGCGGAGTTTTTTCTGTGCTTTTAGTCCGAGGCTGACGAAAACTAGTGCTAAGAACAGGATTTGCAGGTAGAGATTTGACTGTTGTATGAAGGTGTATACGTCCATAGAATTCACATGTTAATGTTGGGTTGTCAATGTATAAAAGGTTCACTTTAACTCACCTCTCTCTGAGGAACGCAATTGTCGTTTCATGATGAGTTTTAAAAGCGTTTTTTGTGCAGATTATTAGGTGCAAAATAATGGAGGTTGAATGGATTGGAGCATTGCAAGAACCCTTGGAAAGAAAAATGCAAAAGTGAGGACATTAAGCTTTACATTCTTGTTAAAGGAGAGAAATTGCCCATTTGCAAGCAGTGCTGGGGCAGCATAGCGGAGAAGGAAATTGAGTGGGGCGATTAACGGTGGAGCATTTCAGTTTGAACACTGCTAAGTCGTTTCTTGGCAAGAACGTTAATTTACATTTGAAGGATGGTTCAGTAATAGTTAATGTGCAGTTGACTGGGATTCGGAAGAGCGATTTTGGGAAAGGCAGCTTTGTTGAGTATGTGCCTTACGGGAACTGCGATGTTAGTAAGGTGCCGTTGAGGAGTATTGCTTGGGCTGAATTGCTGAATTTGTTGCTTCTGCAGACAGCAGGCTGAAGCATGCAGTACATGTTTGTTTGTGAGAAGCATTGTGGAAGGGAAATGATGGAGCAGCGAGTTAAGGCTGGAGGGAGAATGTGTGTTGCCTAAAGTTATTGTTCATAACTCTGTTAGTGTAGACGGTTCGCTGACTAATTTTGTGCCGGATATGGGGTTGCATTATCAGATTGCTGGGAGCTATAAGGCCGATGTGCATTTGATTGGTTCGAACACGGTTCGAGTAGGTCTGGATTTGTACGGTGGAGGCGTTCCTGCTGAAGAGCGAAAGGATTTCGAGAAACCAGAGAGGGATAGGAGTCTTCCTTTGTGGGTTATACCTGACTCTGCTGGGACGCTGAAGGGGTTGCTTCATGCTTGTAGGCGTTTTGAATACTGCAGGGACATTGTTGTGTTGGTGTCTGAGGAAACGCCTGAAGAGTATATTGCGTATCTTAGAGAGAAGTTTTGATTATCATGTAGTTGGTAAGAAGCATGTGGATTTGAGGTTGGCGCTTGAGTTGCTTTCAGAGAAGTATGATGCGAAGACTGTGCTGGCGGACACTGGGCGCATATTGGGTAATTTGCTGTTGGGGCAGGGGTTAGTTGCTGAGTTGAGTTTGCTGGTTCACCCTGTTATCGTGGGTAAAAACGCGTATAACGTCTTTGGCAATGTTGGTGAGGCGGTTAGTTTGAAACTGCGGAAGCAAGAGGTTTTTGGTGAAGGTTACGTTTGGCTGGTTTACGAAATTCCCAGTTGACGTTTTGGGTGCGTTGCGGGCAAAAGCTGAATATAGTTGTGGGTTCATGGTACGTTTATGCGTTGTTTGCGTTGTGGAGTTTGCTGTAGAGAGACTGAGATGCTGCTCTCTAATGCGGATATTGCGCGTTTAGAGCGGAAAGGCTATACCAAGCAGTTTTTTGTGCAGTATGATAAAAGTGGCTATGCTACGTTGCGAAATCATCAAGGTTATTGTGTTTTTTATAATGTGGAAAAGCGGCGATGCGGCGTTTACGCGGATAGACCTTTAGGTTGTCGCATTTACCCGGTGATTTATGATGAGGAAAAGGGCATTGTGGCAGATACTGTTTGCTGTTCGTGGGAGACAGTAACTGAAAAGGAAAAGGCGAAAAGAGGCAGGAAAGTGTTTAGGCTTTTGGAGAAAATCGATTCTGAAGCCGAGCAAAGACATTTCAAGTGAACTGCCTTTTTGACGTTCTATTGCTCGGTGAAGTTCATAGCCTCTCTTTGAATACTCTTTTTTCTGTGTGTTTAGCTGCTCGGAGCTGTCTATAGCCCCCCTATTTATACTATTTATGTGTTGGATGTAGCTTTGAGGGCTGGTTGTGTGCTAGATGTTTAAGAATTGCGGTGGTTAGGCTGTGGGTACGTAGTAGGTTATGCCGTTTATTATGTATTGGATGGCTATGGCGGCTATTAGTAGTGCCATTATTCTTGTGATTATTGCGGCTCCTGTTTTTCCCATGAATCGGTGGATGGGGTCTATGGTTTTTAGGAGTAGCCATACGATGAGGAATACTATTGCCACTGCGGCTACCGTGATGATTATTCCGAATTCTTGGAAGTTAAGCATTGTAGTTGTTATGGCGCCTGGTCCGACCAGCAGCGGCACTGCTATTGGAACCGCGCTTAGCTTTTCTGGTGCTTCTGTTGGTTTTTCCCATTCGTCTTCGATTAGCAGTTTGATTGCCATTATCAGCAGCAGTATGCCTCCTGCTATCATGAAGCTGTAGATGGAGATGCTGAAGAAGGCGAGGATTTGTTGTCCCGCCAGCGCGAAGACGAGAAGAAGAATGAACCCGGTGATGGTGGCGGAGTTAAAGACGCGTTTTCTCTCCTGCGAGGTCATGTTCTCTGTTAAACCGATGAATATGGGCATGTTCCCGAAGGGGTCTACTATTATGAAGAGGGCTATTATTGCTTTGATTAGGTTTGGCAGGCTCTCTATCAGAGAAGCGGTGAATAGCTCAGACGTAAATGTGCCCTCCTCAAGCGTGCAGCACTTGCCGCTTAACAAAAGCATCATTCGGCTAATCGTATATGCTTTTCGTCTGAGCTCTGCTTTAAGTATAGCATCTGGCAAACTTTTTTTGTTGGCTATTTGGTTTTGCCGCCACATGTCTTGCATAAGCCGTAGATGTCTATACGTTGCCCTGTTGATGCGAACTCTGTTGCGGCGACTACTTTCTCGACCATTTCGCGGGCAATGTCATCGCTGAAGTCTTGAATTTTGCCGCATTTTAGGCAAACTATGTTTACGTGAGGGTTCATATTAGGGTCGAATCGGGCTTTGCTTTCGGGCAGGTCCAGTTCTTGGATTAGGTTTTCTTCTTTCAAAATTTGAAGTGTCTTATAGACGGTAGCAAGGCTGACTGTTGGGTGAATCTTTTTGACTTCACCGTAGATTTCCTGCGCGCTTGGGTGCTCCCGACTTTTAAGTGCAAAACGGCAAACCGCTATTCTTTGTGCGGTAGCTTTGTAGCCTTTTTGGCGGAGAGTATCGATAATGAACGTGTCCATTTTCTGAATGTTGCCCATGGCTTTTATTAGGTAATAATAAGTCTTAAATAAACCTTTAAGTTCCTTTAAAGGCGGAGACAACTCCAAAAAACAAGAACGGATTTGTGCAAAATATGAAAGACAAACATCTCACTACAAATCAGGGTGTTCCTGTATCTGACAACCAGAATTCACTCACCGTAGGCGAACGCGGTCCAGTGCTGCTGCAGGATGTGCATCTAATCGAGAAGCTTGCGCACTTTGATCGAGAACGCATACCTGAGCGCGTGGTGCATGCGAAAGGCGCTGGCGCCCACGGCTATTTCCAAGTGTACAAGAGTATGGCAAAGTACACTTGTGCAAAGTTTCTCCAGGACCCGAAGAAAAAGACACCTGTATTTGTTCGTTTCTCCACGGTTGTAGGAGCAAGAGGTTCAGCAGACACAGCCCGTGACCCCCGAGGTTTTGCAGTGAAGTTCTACACTGAGGATGGCAACTACGACTTGGTGGGCAATAACCTGCCAGTTTTCTTCATTCGAGATGCCATTAAATTCCCCGATATGGTGCATGCTTTCAAGCCCGCTCCTGACACTGGGTATCCCACTAGCTCTTCTGCGAACAGCCGCTTCTGGGATTTCATTTCGCTGACCCCTGAATCAACCCACATGATTACTTGGCTTTTCTCGGACAGGGGAACGGTGAAAAGTTACAGAAAAATGGAAGGGTTCGGCGTCAACACTTTCAAATGGGTTAATGCAGAAGGCAAAGCAGTTTACGTCAAATATCATTGGAAGCCAAAAGCAGGTATAGAAACCATCGACCGCCACGAAGCAACGCGCCTTGCAGGCGAGGACCCTGACATAGCCACACGAGACCTCTACGAAACCATAGCCTCAGGAGAGACAGTAGAGTACGAGCTGTATGTTCAAATAATGGAAATCGCTGATGAACTGAATCAAGACTTTGACCCCCTCGACGCCACAAAAACATGGCCTGAAGACAAATTCCCACTCATGCCTGTAGGCAAAATGGTGTTAAACCGCAACCCTGAAAACTTCTTTGCTGAAACAGAACAAGCGGCTTTTTGTCCCGCGTCTATTGTTCCGGGAATCGATTTCTCCAATGACAAACTTCTACAGGGCAGAATCTTCTCTTACGCTGACACACAGAGACATCGATTAGGCGCTAATTACCTGCAACTTCCAATCAACCGACCCCAAGTGCCAGTCAACAACAATCAACGCGACGGCGCCATGCAGTACGCACCTTATGGAGGCGGAACAGTAAACTACGAACCCAACACGCTGGCAGAAGGCATGCCACGAGAAGCCCCAGCAGTCGCCACGCCGCGAGAGCACATTCACGGAGACATCGGACGCCAAAAAATCAAGCTAACCAATGACTTCACGCAGGCTGGCGAACGTTACCGCTCACTCAGCAAAGTGGAGCAGGACCATTTAGTCGACAACATCGTGGATTCCCTCAGCCCCGCTGCAGTGCACATCCAAAAGCGCATGATTGAGAACCTGAACAAAGCTGACGTTGAATTCGGCAAACGCGTAGCCAAAGGACTAAAACTTTAACACGCAAAACGACGTTACCAAGCACCTTACCAAGAGAGGTGCAAACAGCCTCTTCAGAAGGCGCAGCGTACGCGCTATCTCTATCTTTTTCGCAATTGAGAAGCAGCTATAGGCGATAGATTATTTAATCCGAGAAGAAAAATTGTTTTGCTAAAAATAACCCGCCAGCAAGAGCGACTAATTTAAATAATCCCTGGCAAACCCTTTTCAGCGGTGAACAGATTGCCCTGTACGGTTATCGTCGGCGCCTTCTGGGGAGATGAAGGCAAAGGAAAAATAATCTCATACCTCGCTCTTAAAGACAAATTGGATTTTTGTGTGAGAACAGGCTCAGTTAACGCTGCACATACCGTGTGGATGGACGGCAAAAAATACGCTCTGCACATGGTACCCGCAGCTTTCCTGCATGAAAAATGCCGTTTACTAATCGCCGCAGGAGCCAACGTTCACGTCGCACGCTTCCTCGAAGAAGTGCAACTGACTAAAGTTGAAGGTCGCGTTGGCATAGACCAAAACGCGTCGATAATTGAGGAGAAGCATTCAGTTCAGGACAAAACCAGCGCCCATCTGAAGGGTTTAGGCACAACTGGCTGGGGCGTTGGACCAGCTCTTGAGGAGCGTGTGCGAAGAACCGCCAAACTCGCCAAAGACATCCCCGAATTGCAGCCTTACCTCGCGGATTCGGTAACAGAAATCAACGAAGGAATAGACCAAGGAAAAAAAGTGCTACTGGAAGGCACACAGGGCTTCCTGCTTTCACTATTTCACGGCACATACCCGTACGTGACTGGAAGAGACACAGGCGCCGCAGCAATATGCAGCGAAGCAGGCGTAGGTCCCACCAGAGTCGACGATGTCATGATAGTGTACAAGTCATTCATAACCCGCGTAGGCACTGGACCAATGCCTGGAGAATTAACAAAAGAAGAAGCCCAAAGACGCGGCTGGTTTGAAACAGCGGCAGGAACATGCCGCGACAGGCGCTCCGCGCCCTTCGATTTCGAATTAGCAAAGAAAACCGCCAAAATCAACGGGGCAACGCAGGCGGCTTTGACAAAACTGGACTGCCTCTTCCCAAAATGCCAAAGCGCAAGGAAGTTCGACGACCTACCCCGCGAAGCCAAACAATTCGTAAAGGAAGTTGAAAACCAAACAGGCGTACCCATAGTGCTGATAGGCACTGGACCTGAAGCCTTAGACATCATCGACAGAAGAAAACAGCGCTAACCTCGAAGCACACCGTGAAGGCTGAAGCGCTGTGCCATGCGCACCAGCAATTTTTAGCGCTCCTTCCCTTTCACTGCCGAAAACAAGAAAGGAGGCTTAAACCATAGCTCGTCTGCCCAGCACATTGAACTTCCGCTTCCTCTCAGAACTGCTAACCAAAGACTTGCGGATACTGTTTTTCGCAAACTTGGCAGGCTCTTTCGGAGACGGGCTTTTCGCTTATGTTCTGCCCTACTATATGAGAGAAACACTTAACGCCAGCCCAGTTGAAGTAGGCATACTCTACGCCACAGCAAACGTGTGCGTCGCCGTCACTTTGCTTGCTGGCGGCTTCCTCGCAGACAAGTATGACCGCAAAAAAATCCTCATTCTAAGCTGGCTCTCATGGGCGCCTGCGCCGCTCATTTTCGCATTCGCAAGCAACTGGACGCAAATGCTGCCGGGAATGCTGCTCTGGGGCATCTTGTTCAGCCAGCCCACCAGCACCGCTTACATCGTCACCACAGTAGACAAGAAAAAGGTAACTTTAGCCTTCACCGCCATCTCATCAGCATGGTCACTCGGCTACGTTTTTTCTCCCGCAATAGGCGGCTACTTAGCCCAAACCGTAAATATGCAATTCGTCTTCTTTTTAGCCTCCATTTTCTACGCTTCAGCAGGCGTTATCCTGTGCTTAATTAGGAAACAGACGCCGCCATCGCACAAACAACAAGCTCAAGAGAAAAATTACTCCAAACTGGAACTGCTGAAAGACCGCAGGCTACTCACGTTTTCCGCTTTTTTCGCCATGTCCATGTTTACTATGCTGCTTTTCCGCCCCTTCATCCCCACGTTCGTGGCAGACGCTTACGGCTACAGAAGCTTCGAAATAGGCGTGTTAGGCTCATTCTTCTTCCTAGGCTCAGCCATCTTAGGCATAGCACTAGGCAGAGTCGGCGACAAATACAAAAAATCTTATGCCTTCGCCGCAGCCTTAGCGTTAACTGCTTCTTCACTTGTGCTGCTCCTGTTGACTGGCAATTTCCACGTTTTACTCGTGACACACCTGCTCATCGGCGCGTCCTATCTGGCGTGGCCATTAATGAACGCAATAGTCGGCTCATGCGCTCCAGAAACTTCCCGCGCTTTATGGGTTGCTATTCCGCAGGCGGTCAGCATGTTCTGCGCCATTTTTGCGCCTTACCTCGGCGGTGTTCTCTACGAGGCTTCGCCTTATTACCCGTTTATGTTCGGTGCTGCAGTTTTGTTGCTTCTTGCAGGGGCAGCGCTTGCGAAATTGCGTTATTAGGTATAGGAACTTTTATTTGAGCAACTGCGGAAATGTCCTTTCAGAGGTTTGGGCAAAATGGGAAACCCCAACGTTTACTGTAAGGCGTCGGCGAGTCTTCTTGCAGTTTTGTTCGCTGCAGGATTGCTCGTCGGAGGGTTGGTTACGTATTACATAAGCTTTCAAGAAATCAACACTTTGAACGACAAAGTTGAAGATTTGCAGAATCGCCTATCGGCCATTAAAGGCTCACAGAATGTTACTTACCAAAGTTTCACAATATACCAGAATGTAACGTGGCTTGCAGAAATCTACGAAAACGTGCGCGACTCCGTTGTCCTAGTTCAAGGAGTAACCAGCGACGGAGAAGTCCAAGGCTCAGGCTTCGTTTACAGCTACTCAGGAATAATGGTGGTGATAACCAACTTCCATGTCGTCTACGACACAACCAGTCTAAGCGTCACCTTCTCAAACGGAAACGGCTACTCAGCCACAATCCTCGGAACAGACGCATACGTGGATTTAGCCGTACTCTCCGTTGAAGCTCCAGCAAGCGAATTCAAACCCATCGAAATAGTAAGCTCATCACTGCTTCAAGTAGGCGACGCCGTCATAGCCATAGGAAACCCCTACGGTCTAATCGGTTCACTAACCACAGGCGTCGTAAGCGCCCTCGGCAGAACCATCACAGAAGAATACGCAGGAGGCTTCTCCATAGCCAACATCATACAGACCAGCGCGCCCATCAACCCCGGAAACTCAGGCGGACCACTACTGAACGCCGCCGGCAAAGTCATAGGCATAACAACCGCCATAGTCTCAGACTCGCAGGGCTTAGGCTTCGCCATACCCTCAAACATCATCCTGAGGGAAATATCCGCGCTCGTCACCACTGGCGAGTACCGCGGCCACTCATACCTAGGCGTCAGAGGACAAGACATGAACTACCAGCGGGCGCAGGAACTAAAAGTAAACGTTACCTACGGCTGGAGAATCGCCGAAGTCACAAAAGGCGGACCCTCAGACGGCGCATTGCGAGTCGGCGACATCATAATCGCCATGAACGGCACCACCATAAGAAACAACGATGACTTGGCAAGTTACCTTGAAGAAAAAACACTTCCGAGAGAACAATTAGTCTTCACCGTAATGCGAGACAACATAGCCACAAACGTGCCCGTCACCTTGGGAACAAGACCTCCACCTCCGGTTTGACATAGGAAAACCATTTGCCTGAGCTTGTTCAATTTGAAAAATTGGCGGTTCTGATTTAGATGAGCGATTTGTGGCGCAAACCCTACCACGTAATAATCGAAGTGGAAAACAAACAATGCAGAATGCTGAAAAAGTTTGCTGCACACGGCTTGAAACAGCTGAAAGTTGTGGACATCCGAAGCTCAGCCGCGGGCAGAGTCAAACATCTAATCGAGCTTGACTGCAAACAAACGGAGAAAATCCCGAAAGACCTCAAAACAACTGCACAACAGAGCAAAACTGAAGGCAAGCCGTCAATGTGGTTTGAGAGCGAAGGCTGTGAAGTCTGCAACGCCATTCTAACGCATGACGCGTTTCTGGTTTCAGGCAAAAGTCTGCAGGAAAACGCAATAATGTACAGCTTCATGGCGCCCACTTTCGAAGCCTACACAAGTATCATACGCGCTTTAGAAACAGGCGGGCGCAAAGTGACCGTGCTGAAAATGGGCAAGTTCGAGCCAAAAACCGAGATTCTAACCGAAAAGCAAGAACGCATATTCTGGTTAGCCTTGAAAGGAGGCTTCTTCGACTACCCGCGGAAAATCGGGCTCCGCGAACTCTCAGCCAAACTGGGTGTAAAGCCCTCCACGCTTTCAGAGACAATGCGAAGAGGCACACGGAGGCTGCTGAGTCATTACTTCGAAAAAGAAAACGCATAGCACTGGCAACAAACGCCTGAAACTTTAGCGAAGAATTGTCATGCGGTACGCAAGCGGTTATCCCCTAACCATTACGGGATAAAAGCTATTTGCACCCGCAAGCAACAATATATGCGGTGAATAATAAATGAGTCAACAAGAGCAAATGTTCTGTTACCAATGTGAGCAAACAGCCAAAGGACAAGGCTGCACCGTCGTGGGCGTATGCGGAAAAACCCCTGACGTAGCTGCACTCCAAGACTTACTGGTCTACATGCTAAGAGGACTGTCACAACTCGCCATAGAAGCAAAGAAAGTCAACATCCCCTACGAAGAAACCAGCGTATTCACGTGCGAAGCATTATTTGCCACGTTAACGAACGTGAACTTCGACGCTGATCGCATAATCGCTTACATCCGAAAAACAGTTGAACTGGGCAAGACGCTGCGAAAGAAGATAGAAGCCACAGGAGGGCGCGCTCTCACAGCCAGCGGACCAGCCAACTTGACTCTGGAGAAAACTAAAGACGGCTTGATAGCTCAGGGAAAACGTTTCGGAATAAAATCCGAACCCATCACCGATGCTGACCTTCATTCGCTTCAGTGGCTGCTAACATACGGGCTAAAAGGAGTAGCCGCCTACGCGTATCACGCGCATATTCTCGGGAAAAAAGACACAGCAGTATTTGATTTCCTGCATCAGGGGCTAGCGGCTACCTTGGACGAGAAACTTGGCGTCAACGACTTTGCAGGGTTAGTGCTGAAATGTGGCGAAATCAACCTACGTGCAATGGAGCTGCTGGACGCAGCGAACACTGGAGCGTACGGTCACCCTGTACCCACAAAGGTCCCGCTTGGCGCGAAAAAAGGCAAAGCCATACTCGTGTCTGGGCACGACCTAAAAGACTTAGAGGATGTGCTGAAGCAGAGCGAAGGCAAGGGCATTTACGTTTACACGCACGGCGAAATGCTGCCCGCCCACGGCTACCCCAAGTTAAAGAAGTACCCGCATTTCTATGGGCACTATGGGACAGCGTGGCAGAACCAGCAGCGTGAATTCCCAGCGTTTCCCGGTGCGATATTGATGACGACTAACTGCATTCAGAAGCCGCTTGAAAATTACAAGGGAAACATTTTCACTACAGGCACTGTTGGATGGCCCGGCGTAACGCATGTGACACACGGAGACTTTTCACCAGTGATAAACAAAGCCCTAGAGATGCCGGGTTTCCAAGCAGACACAGAAGGCAAATACGTGACGGTGGGCTTCGCCAGAAACGCAGTGTTAAGCGTGGCTGATAAAGTCATAGAAGCGGTGAAGAAGGGGCAGATTAAGCGGTTCTTGCTGGTCGGCGGTTGTGACGGCGCCAAACCGGGAAGAAGCTACTACACGGAGTTCGTGGAGAAAGCGCCCAAAGACACTGTAGTGTTGACGCTTGCCTGTGGGAAATTCAGGTTCTTTGACAAAGACCTCGGCGACATTGGCGGCATCCCGAGGTTGCTGGACATGGGGCAGTGCAATGATGCTTACTCGGCGGTTAAAGTGGCACAGGCGTTGGCTGAAGCTTTCAACGTGTCGGTTAACGATTTGCCGTTGTCGCTTGTGATTTCGTGGTATGAGCAGAAAGCCGTTGCGATATTGCTGTCGCTGCTTTACTTGGGCATACGTAACATACGGTTAGGTCCGAGTTTGCCTGCGTTCATAACGCCTAACATACTCAAGGTGCTGGTTGAAAAATTCAACATCATGCCCATAAAGAGCGCTGAAGAGGACTTGAAGGCAATTCTGAAGTGACACGACGCTTTTTTCCCCTTTTTCTTTTACAGTTTTTAGCTGTCAAGTTTCGTGATGGTTGTAATTTGCACTTTCATCTGTGTTCAACGTTGTTCAATGGGAACAAATTTTCTTCCGAATTCGCCAACGTACTGTGATGAGGGACGAAGGAGCACCGCGTCTTCATACTGTTCGAGTATGTGGGCAACCCAGCCTGATGTTCGGCTTGAAGCAAAAAACGGTGTGAAGAAAGCGCTGGTGACTCCTAAGGCGTCTAAAGTTACTGCGGCGTAGAAATCTACGTTGGGAAATATTTTCTTCTTCTCGTGAACAACGTTTTCGATCTTTAGGCACAGATTGTACAGGTTTAAGGTATTTGTGCGGTGGCACAAGTTTTCAGCTATGCATCTGAGATGTTTAGTCCGTGGGTCCTCGGTTTTGTAGACTCTGTGTCCGAAACCCATTATCTTTTTCTGGTCATCCAGCATGCCTTGAATGTACTCTTCCACTTCTTCCTCAGTGTTAATGTCATCCAGCATGTGCATTACTTTTTCGCAGGCGCCGCCGTGAAGTGGTCCCTTAAGTGTTCCAATGGCGCTGGTAACAGCCGAATACATGTCCGAGTTGGTGCTTGCCGTCACGCGGGCAGCAAACGTGGATGCATTAAAGCCGTGGTCAGCGTGCAGGGTCATGAAGCGGTCTATAGCAGCTTTTTCTTCGCTGTCTGCTGTTTTTCCTCGGAACATGTAGAGAAAGTTTTCAGCGAAACCAAATTCTTCTGTTGGAGCGACAGTCGGCTGGTTGGTATGTGCTCTGTGGATGGCAGCTACGATTGCGGGTACTTTTGCTATCAGTTGTATTGCTCTTCTTTTGTTTGCTGCTTCAGAATGGTCATTGCAGTCAGCGTCATAATAACTGAGGTGCGAGATTTCAGTGCGTAGAACTTCCATTGGATGACAGTTTTTTGGCGTGGCTTTGATGCTGTCGGTTATTGGTTCAGGAAGGTTCATTTCTGAGATTAGGAGCGCTCGGAGTTTATCTAGCTCCTGCTTGTTGGGTAACCTGTTGTATAACAGAAGGTAAACAACTTCCTCGTAGCACACTTGCTCTACCAAGTCATCAATGTTGTACCCTACATAGTAAAGTGTGCCGTTTGGATTTACGTAGCTGATTTTTGTTTCGGCAGCGGCGACATCTCTTAGTCCGCGGACAACAATTTTTTCAGGGGGTTTATCCATTTTGCTTTTATCCTCCTCTACGGGCATGGTTACATTTTAGACTTATACTTGCGTCTGAAACAAGAACAGGGCAGCTAACTTCAAATGAAGCGCGTTCCGTGTGCTTTCCTATGCTCGGTCAAAATAGTTGCAGCGACCCTGAACTCAAGCATAAATCTGCAAATAAGTAAAATAACGGAACGACGCTTTAAAACTTTTTCTGTGAACAACCAAGTTGTCAATTCACGGGCAAAGTCGCTTTTTAGGCTTAACCTGCACAACTTTTTTAAAGAATAACAGCAATATTTGTATTGAAAAAACCAGCAAAGACGCGAACTCCACCTTCTACTCGGCATAAGAGCTGGATTTTTCAAGCATAGGCGTTAAGCGAGGTTTCGATATACATGCCAGAACACAAAGAATTAGAGAAAAGCATCTCAACCGTAAAACATCTCAAGAAACATGCGGCTCTTGCTCCTGAAGAAGAGAAGTACCTAGAGCAAGCTGTTCAAATACACCCTATGCGCGTGAGCCCCTACTACGTTTCACTCATAAACTGGAAAGACCCACAAGACCCGATAAGGAAAATGGCTGTGCCATCTGTTGAAGAGCTTAACCTCGAGGGCGCTTACGACACCAGCGGCGAAGCTGAAAACACGAAAATGCCGGGGCTTCAGCACAAGTACGCTGAAACCGCGCTGATTCTGGCGACAAACCGTTGTGCAATGTACTGTCGTCACTGTTTCAGAAAGCGCCTTGTTGGATTGCCGACTGACGAGATTTTAAGACGGTTTGAGGATGCAGCGGCATACATAGCGCAGCACAAGGAGATAAATAACGTTCTAATCAGCGGTGGTGACCCGCTTGTGCTTAAAAACGAAATCCTCGAACGCTTCTTCGAAGTGTTGACAGAGATAGATCATTTGAGGTTTATACGGATTGGCAGTAGGGTACCAGTGACTCTTCCACGCAGGCTTTCTGATTCAAAGATTCTGGCGATTTTCAAGAAGTACTCGAAGAGTGATAAGCGTTTGTATGTTGTGACGCATTTTAATCATCCGCGGGAAATAACCCCTCAATCCATCAGGGCAGTCGGTAACTTGATTAAGTCAGGTGTCTTGCTGAGCAACCAAACGGTTCTGCTGAAAGGAGTCAACGATAACCCTGAAACTCTTGCGGAGTTAATGAATCGATTAGTAGGTATAGGTGTGGCGCCATATTACGTGTTTCAATGTCGCCCAGTCAAAAGAGTCAAACATCACTTTCAAGTTCCGCTATGCGAGGGGGTGCGGATAGTGGAAAAAGCAAAGGCAAACTGCAATGGGCATAGTAAACGCTTCAAATACATTATGGCACACAGGACAGGCAAAATAGAGATACTGGGCATAATGAACGATGAAATATACTTTAAATATCATCAAGCTAAAGACAGGGCAAACTTGGGCTCGATGTTTAAACGCCGCGTTGACGAAAACGCGGGATGGCTAGATGATCTTGCACAGGAAGACGGCAACAGGGCTTCACCAACACGAGAACTCTCCCAGTGTTTAAACTAGAAAGCAATGCAGCTAACGTTTTGGCCGCTTCAGTTTCTTAAGCAGCCAAGCCATGTTCCGCCCAAGCGTTTCCATGGTTTCCAAGCCTTCCTCGTCGCCTTCAACTTCACCTTTTTTTCCTCCAACACCAATATTCCAGTAGGACGAACCGGGTACAATCATTTGACTTATCAGGAAGAAGTGGTTTATGGCGTCAAACGTGGACATTGCACCGGCTCTTCTGACGGCGACAACTGCGACGCCCACTTTCCTCTTGAACATGTCTCCGTTAGCGCGCGCCACGTAGCCTGCCCTGTCAATCAGCGCCTTCAACTCGGGCGACATCATCGCGAAGTAAACAGGTGAACCTAGTAGTATGCCGTCCGCCTCCAGCATCTTCTGAATATACGCGTTTACATTGTCGTCTTCGATGATGCATCGCTTGTTCTTAGTCGTATAGCATGTTCGGCAAGCCTTGCAGCCGCTTATGTGTTCTCCGGCGAGCTGTACAAGCTCGGTTTCTATGCCTTCTGCTTCAAGCGTCTGCAGTACGCGTTTGAGCAGTATAGCTGTGTTTCCGTCTTTCCTTGCGCTGCCGTTAAAGGCTACAACTTTCATTCAAAGAGCACCTGAGGAACAAATGGGCAGCTATGCCATAAAAAAGTAGCGAAGCCGCATCGCTAAACCGCACTTAGGCTTATGATTCAGTGAAGCGGAGTTAGGCGGTTTGCGGAGAAAGCCTCAAAAAGCCCGGTGACAACCAGTAATCTTCAGCAGACTCGGTTAAAGGTGAAAGGAGAATACGGATGAACAACGTGGACTTAGCGTTGAATTTCGCAAGCGTTGTCAATTTCGTCGGCTTAATTCTGCTGCTGAGAACCGTGATAAACAACCGTAACTTTCTCCGAGGATTCAGCGCGAGCGGCTGCCTATTAACTTTCATAGCGATTTGCGGTTTCCAAACTGCCTACTTCCTCATGGATAACATGCCAAGTTTCCTGCTGGGGTTAAGTGCGGCTGTTTTCTGGTTTGTGGCGTTCGTCTACAGCTTCAGGCAAACGCTGCAAACAACCGCTAAAAAGAAAACAGCTAATAAAACTTGACAAGCAACAGCTCCCCTGCGTGATGTGCCTATTTTGAACTGCGACTTGTCCTGGCGTTTCTGCAGGTTGGCGGCGTGCCAGCTTGAACGTGGCTGTTTAAGCCAATAATATTTTTATTCCAGTCTCAACCTAGAGTCTCTGCGCTGGGGTGGCCGAACCGTTCAGGCGGCAGCCTGCAGAGCTGCTATATATGGGTTCAACTCCCATCCCCAGCTCTACGGATAAACCCATATACTTTTGGCTTACTTGCGTTTTCTAAAGAGCTTTAGGCTGTCCATGTCGCAGACGTATTGGTAGCCTGCTTCGATGAGTTCTTTGGCTTCTTTGACGTTCTCGGCTGTTTTGCAGACGTATTCATCATCTTCGAAGGTTACGAGTTGGGTGTAAATGAGGGTGTTTTTGATGTTTTTGTGGCCTAGTAGGCGCATTACGTGGAGTATGTCTTTGGTTTTGTGGTATTCCATGGTGGCTTTCCAGTGTCGGAAGGTGTGAAAGGTTATCTGTAGCATGCGTGGATTTCCGAGTTTGTTGGCTGTTCTTTTGCGTTGCTTGATAAAGGAGCTTCTGAATCCTCGTAGGTCGTAGTTTCCGAATAGCCTTTCTGTTTTTCTGGGGAGCGCTGATATCATCGCTAATAGCTTGCTTGATATTTTGAACATTCGAGCGTGGCTGCCTTTTTCTGGTGTGACCCTTATGGTTGAGTTAACGAAGTCTATGTCGATCCATTTGAGCTTCCAGGCTTCGCCTATACGCATTGCTGTTTCTTTCAGTATTTGAAGAACGATTGTTGTTTTTCCTCCGCATCCAGCGATAAGTTGGTCGATTTCTTGTTCAGTAGGGATGAAAGGTATCTTTTCAACTCTGCAGTATTTGGGTGGGTCCCATTTGCCGCCGACCATTATTAGGAAGTTGGTGTAGGCTTCGGTGACGTATTCTTTTCTGCCGTCGCTCCAGGGTTGTTTTGCAAGAACATCTTTTATGGACTCTGGGTCAAACAGGCTTGCTCCGAGCTTGACTAAGCGTTTCATGATTTTTACTCTGCCTTCGATGGTGCTTTGAGCGTACCCGCGTTTTAGTAGCCAGAATTCGTATTCCAAGATTTTTCCGTTGGTTATCGCTGCTTCGTTCCTAAGCAGAACTTCAGATTTCTGCTGTTCTGCCGCCAAGTTTTTCGTCTCCGTGACGCATATTTGGCGAGTAAAGACTATGGTGTTTGACCTTTTTAATGGCTTGGTTTCAACTGTTTCAACTTGTGGCATAGCTTTCTTTGCTCTTTGAAGGTCATTGGGGTCGGAGAATCGGCGTCCGCAGTGGCGGCAGAGCCAACGTTGGATTTCAAAACCGAGTCTGGTGTAGCGTTTTGCGTCTCTCCAGACTTTGCTTGAACAGCAGTGTGGGCATAGGGGGCTGGAGACGACATCCCCTTCTGGAGATGACTTACTGTTTGTTTCGGTTTTGCTGCCAAATATGCTGTCTTCGGGTGTAAGTCCAGCCATTCCCTCCCATCTTCCTGTTTAGTTGTGGTTGCGCATTTTTTCGGAGAGTTTTTCACCGCATGGTTCGCATAAGAAACCCCATGAGCCATCAAAGAGGGTGACTTGCCAGCAGGCTCGTTCTTTGGCTTCGCAACAGGAGCATTTTTCTAAGCCGAAATCCGTGGTTAAATGTAAGACTTCTTTGGCGTTTAGTGCTAAATCTTCAAGGGTTAGACTTGCGGACGAGCGGATAAGTGGGACAACTTTAGCAGGGTTTTCATCTGTTTTTCCTGTTTTTTCACTCGCTAAATCAGGCTTTTTTTCTGGAAAGAAGCCGTTTTCTTGGATTTCGCTTTTGGCTGTTGTTGCCTCTGACCCTGATAAACTCGTCTCTGTTGTCCGCTTGTCCGCAACGGTGCAACCGTACTTTTTGGCTATGCGAATGAGCTTTTGCGTGTCGAAATCGTAGACTCGGTCGTTGCAGTGCCCTTTGATTTTGCCTTTTTTGCCGCCTAGTACTTCTCGGAGGCGGTAGCCGATTTTCTGTTTGGTGACTTCGCCGAATTCGGGTGTGTCCATTTTGTTTGGTTTCTTGTCGTCTAGTTTGCCGTCTAAATCCTTAGCTAAGCTATCCCAGATGTCGACAAAAGCCAATGGCTCAGCCGGGCTGTAGAGTTCGCAAACAACTTTGGCGATATGGCCTTCGAGGGTGTTGATTTTCTCGTTTAGGCGTTCTTTCTGCAGCTGTTCTAGCTGGGCTCTTAGGTCCTTTTCCACTGTTAAGCCTGAGACTACTTGGATGATGGGTTTCCACAGCTCTTTCAGGCGACCTTTAACGGGTAATTCAACTTCGGGCAGTTCCCAATCGTGGCTTGCTAGGCGCCATTTTAGCAGCATGTTCCGTAGCTCTCGGAGGCGCGTTTCATCTGCCTTGTCGAAGTCTGCCCAATCCTTGCGCGGGTAGCCTTCAGTCATAGGAATGAAGATGAAACGCTCAAGCAATCCTTTGACGTGAGGCATCTCTTCTGCTGCGCAGGCTTTGAAGCAGAATACGCGAAAATACTTGATGAAGCGCTTGTTTTGCGTTATCATGGTTCTTGGGACAGTGGCGCCTTGCTTGTAGCCTGCCTTGTAGATTTTTGCTTTATCCAAGTCCTTGTAGAGGCCTTGAGCTTCATCTTCCAATATTGTTCCCGGCGCTTCAGCGTCATCCAAATAGCCATAAGTGTCGGCTGAGGGTATGGTGACGCCCAACATTGGCCTGTAGCAAAGCCAGTTCAGCAAGCTTAACGCGACAGTTTTGCCGCTTTCGTTATCGCCCACGAAGTAAACGTAGGGTACAGTGCGAGTCTTCTCTTGCTGATAAGTTAGCAAGACGCAGGCTGCAAGGTAATCCTTCCAGATGGGCTCTAAGTCTAGAAAGAGGTCGAATTCTTGCCTGACTTTCCAGAATAGTTCCTCGCGGTTGGGGACGGCGCCTTCGTAGTAGCTGTAGGGTTCGTAGGGCATTTCACTTGGGTATTCTTTCGGCAGAAACCTTTCGTTTTCAACTGTGACCTCTTCACATATCTTAAATGAATTGTGGTCTGTGAGTAGGAAGGCGGGTTTTCCCCTGTGGTAGATGGCTTCGTAGTGTCCTTGCTCGGCGCTTCCGCATGCCTTGTGTAGTTTGGGCTTTTCTTTTTCTTTGCTTTTAGGCTCAAGCTTCTCGGCTGGTGCGATGGTTGCTGTATGAACGTTTTTTGCTGCGTGCGCTCTTGCCTTCTCTATGCTCAGGTTTCGGTAACTGTCTGGGCTGTCTCGCCATTTCCCTATGAGGCATTTTTCCATTGCCGCGTTTACTTCTTCGTCGCTGAAGCCCTTTAAAATGAGCTTTGTGACAACTGCTTGTTCCGCTTCTGACCTGCTCTTGTACTTGTATTTTTTCCAGTTGCCACTGAACAAGTCTGCAAGCTTCGCATCCTCCATCAGCAGTTTGCCGAGGGATTGGTGTTCTTGACTGGTCACAGGGAGCGGGGTTTGGTTTTTCGTTTCGGTATTCAGGATATTTTCCAGGAGAGTCTTATTCGCTGTTCTTGCTGTGTCAACATTGCATGCGGCTTGCTCATAACCCTCTTTTGAGAGTGCATTGTCCCAGTGAGTCTGCAGTGGCTGAGCTGCAATCTTCAAGTTTAAAGTGCCTATCAGGGTGGTTACTCGGCGGATATCGTAGGTGGTGTCGATTTGAGCGTTCACTTTCTCAGAAACCATCTTGGCAAAGGCCTTGACTTTTCTGTTGATTTCGCGCTTGAAGCCTTCGCCATATAATTCGAAGCGTGGCAGGGGAAAGAATATGTGGTAGCCGTTTCCGCTGCAAGCCAAGAAACCCGTTGCTGCATAGTCGTTTTCGATTAGGGCTTTGAGTTTTTGTGCTCTTTCAAGGCTCTCTTTGAGTTGTTCTTCGGTTGCTGGAGCTGATTTGTCTTGGCGTTTTGAGTCGATGTCTAGCCAAAAAACGTTTAATGCTTTGACTCCTTCGATGCTGTCGTTTCCTTCTTCTTTGTCGTTTAGGCTCACCCAGCAAGTGTAGCCTTCAAGGTTTTTCTGGCATGCCCACGGAATGATTTCGCTGTCTTTTAGCCAGCAGTTAACGACTTTTTCGGTTTGGTGGTTTTTTGCTACCGAATGATACAGCTCACGCTTTCCCAAAACTGCAAGGTGCAACTGCGCGTGATCCAGCAGGGCGTTTAGCTGCGCCACAATGTTTCAGCCTCTCTTTCTGGCGGCAACCCTTCGTGCAAAACAAGCGTGTAGCCTTTATGGAATTGCAGAATAAGGTTGCCATGATGCCCGTTTTCGCAATGGTATTCCAAAGTTATGCGTACGCCGCGCTCTTGCCGTGCTTCTCGGGTTTCAGCGGTTTCAGCTTCGATGACCTGCACCAGTTTAGGTTCAACCACAACTACTTTGCAGTCGGTGGCAACTTTTACCTTCATGGGGTGGACGCATTCGGACCTGCAAACTGGGCAAAGCAGAACTTCGCTATCGATGATGGCGTCTGTTGAAGTCTTCAGCATAGTTTACCTGCCGTGTTGCGCTATGGTTTGGGTTTGAGTTTTTGGCGGTAGATTCTGTCTTCTCCATATAGCCAGTAGCTGTATTGGTAGCCTTCGCCGTGGTAGCGGTCCTTGATGGTTGCGTTGCTATTGTGCAGAATGTTGTAGGCGGGGCGCCACTTGTCTTCCAAGTTGGCTGACTTGTAGGCGATTTCGTACTCGCCCAGTTTAGCGCCTTGCTGAGCTTCAAAGCGTAATGTGGCGAAAGTGATTTCCTGGACGGCTGCTGTTTGCTTGTCTTCTTTGCCTGTGGCGGGCGCGAAGGTTTCAAGGTACTCGTTTGCTGCTTCAGCCATCATTTGGCTTGCGTCTCGAAGCTTTACGAGGAATTCAATTTGCTTCTCCATTAGCTTACGTCTCCAACTCGTTTGCTTCTGGCTTCTTTGGTTTGTGTTCGTAGTCTTCCAAGTGGTCGTCTATTGCTTCGCAGGCTACTTCTTGGGCTATGGAGCGTATGAGGCGAGTTAGCTCTTTTCTGCTGTAATCTTCGGATTCTGCCATACGTGTCAGCCCTTAGGGGTCGAAGAATTTGTCGTCTGGAATGTTTCCGCTGATTTGAGTGTATTGTTCTTTCCAGCAGAAATCTCGGATCGCCATGAGTTTTTCATCGTTTATGTTTTCGAACTGTTTTTTGAAGCCGCAGTTGCCAATCCACACGCGGACTTCAACTTTTCCATCATTTTCCAGAAGCTGATAGAGGCCCATTAGCTTGTTTGCTGAGGCTTGACGGGCATATTTTTCGAGGCTTTCCCAATCATCCACAAGATTAACCAATTTGTGTTCACCTATCAGGTCTCGCAGGCTCAGAATAAAAACCATCTATCGCTGAAAAGCCGAGTCGGCTTTGTGAGCCACGCAAAGCCAATAGTCAAAACACGGACATATTGCAGTATTGTGCTAACTCAAATGAAAGAAAGTATAAACAAAATCAACGATGAAATGAGCTTTCAAATGTTCGAAGACGTGACCAGATTTGTAGCAGAAAAACACATTTGTTGATATGCTGCACGACTATCTAAACCACAAACTAAAGGAATAAGGGGTGCGAAATCAAATAACGATTCCGCTTATTCATTAACACTTTAAGGCATACTGCCTGCATTCCTCTGAGCAGGATTAGCAGTAGACGGCACAGTATAAGGTGAAATTGCTCCACTACCAGTTATGAAAAAAGAGCTATGAAGTGAAGCTGAACTTGCTGAAAGTTGAGTTATTACTGCCGGATCGATCGCCGCTTCCTGCCCGTAAACATCTTTTGAAATATCATCGACTTTTTTAAGCAGATCTTCAAGAAATTTCTGGCTCTTGGGTTCGAACTGTTTTGCAAGATAATTTTCTTTTTCGCTTTGAATATACCTTAGAATTCGTGGGGCGTTCAGGTTTTTATAAATACGCAAAATGATTTCTAATCCAAAGTAGCCTATTGCAGCGCCTATTACCATGAAGGCTACCTCTTTTGCGCCAATTGAGTTAGCTGCAAACTGCAGGAACGTACCTCCACCTATTGACAAGCCAACAACTCTTACTGCGACGCTGTCCAATTTTGCTGAAAGACTGGCGAGGTCGTCAAGGTCGTTAATCCTCCTTTTTTTCAAATCTTCTAAAAACGCAAATTGGTTAGTGACTTGATTCCGTAGATAGGCTAAACTGTAAACAGTTCCTGAGATTGCTGCATAGACATTGTCCAAATAGCAGGTTGCTTTAATATCATTTTTGTATCTTTCGGTTATCTCTTTCCATTTGTTCTTCATGTCATCTCCATATTGTTTCTCTCGCTCGTCATGAGAAAAAAACAGAGACAAACCCCATGCAAAATCAACTATGCTCTTGGTTTTCATTGGAGGTGAGGTAGTGTTAGCAGCAACAGGAGAATTAGCCATATGGTTCACCCAGTTCCCTCATCTGCTATACTTCTCCTTATTAGATTTGCTATTGGAGAACAAATTCAAACCAAAATCTACACGAAATCCTTTGAAAATCTTCCTTTGAATCTAACGAGACTTACACATCGATGAGAGTGGCTCAATTCTGCATAAATAGGTCTATGAAAGTTAGCAGCTGCTTTTCAGTGGCTGTTCTTAGGAACTCTTCTATGCTTTTTTTATCCAGTCTTAATGCTGCTTTTCCTTTCGGTGTTAGCTCGTAGAGTATTGATTCTCCTTGCACTTTTGCCCGTCTTGCTCCGTTCTTAGCGATCCAGCCTTCCTTGTCTAAGGCATCGATGCGTCTGTAAACGGTTTTGGAGTCTTCGTGCTTAAAGCCTTTGATGCGCCTGATTTCTAAGAAAACATCGTATTTGGCGAGCTTTTTGGTTTCGAGGATTTGGAGAATGAGGCGGTTTAGTCGAGCTTCTTTGCCACTGAACACTTTTAGCTTTGTGCCTTTGCTCTTCTTCCCCGCCATAATTTGAAGCTCCGCCCAGAAAGTTTGGGGAAAACAGAGGCGCTGGAACCTGCTTATTACATTTTTTGAGGCTTCAGAGGGCGGTTTGGTTCGAGGTAAAATTTTTACACGGGAGTAATGCCTTGGGCAAAATTTTTCTGGAGACCCTATTTATACAAAAACTCAGGTTTCATGGAGCAGTTTAAGGCTTAGGGCGGGCTTTTGTGGTGTTTTTGCGGGGGTGGTTTCTACTGGAGGAAATTTTTGTCGGGTGCATTTCTACGGGATAAAAATGTTTTTGGTGTTGTGGGTGTGTTTTGCGGGGGGCGGGTTTTAGCTCGGATGGGTTTGTGTGTTTGTGTTTTCGGTTAGTGTTATGTGTATGGTGTTTCCTTCTTTTTTGGCGGTTATTTTTAGTTGGCGGTTTCGCAGGGTGCTTAGGAGTTGGTGGAGTTCTTTGGGGAAGTTTAGGGTGTATTCTTCTGAAGCGTAGGTTTCGCCTTTGTATTTTCTGTGGGTTACGCGGTATCTGAGTTTGACCACGCAGCGTCTTCCCCAGCTTCAAACTCGCCACCGATTGTTTCGTGTGTTAGTTTGTCTGTGTCTTCTTCGTCGGTTTCTGATGCCTTTTTGCAGTATTCGTTTTTGGCGCTGTCTGTAAGTTCAGCTTGGGGTTCTGGGTGTTTTTGCGGGTCGTAGGTCACGCGTATTAGCCCGTTCATCTCTTTCTGCAGCAGGCGTTCAGCGAGTTCAAGGGCGAGAAACTGCTCCTTAGTCAAGCTGGAGAGGCTGAATTGCGCTTCAATGCCTTGATCTGCTAAGTATTCTTGCATCCACTCGGGCACTCTGCCGGTTACCCTGCAGACGTCATCCACTGGTTTTCTGCTCACGGGTTTAGCGGGTTTTTTCTTGGTCATTCAGGGCGCACTGCTCCAAGCTGACTCTTGCTGTTTAAGCGTTTGCAATTCTCTCTCCAACTGGATGATTATCTTTTGCTGCGCAGTTAGGATTGTGATTACCATGGGTTCGAAGGGGAAGGGGCTTCTTGCCGCTTCAGCTGCGTAAGCGTTGCGCCTGTAGGTTTCCATTAGCTGCTCGAAGGCTTCTCGGTCTTCCCTCCGCAGGGCTCGGTGGAAGCCCATCCAACGGTTAATTTCCTGTTCAATAGTGTCGTTAGGTTGTTTGTGAGTTGTTTCCATGTTTGCTAAACCTCCATAGGCTTCCTGACGTGTGTAATGTGAGAGTGGACAAATTCTTGTTCTGATAGGGCTTTGATGAGCAGGTCTTGGATGGCAGCGTTCAAATTGCCATTATAGTATGGTTTAACGATGTTTTCAACGAACTCGGTAAGCAGAGAGGCTGGAATGTTGCGGAATGTCAAGTCAACGAGCAGGTCTCCTTGTGTGGCTAAAGTGGCTGTTTCCTTTTTCATGGATGGTCACTTGGGGATTCACGCCTATGCTGCAAACTGTTAAAAAGGCATGCGCTGAAGCGACATACCCGCTCCAGAGAGAGGAGAGTTAAAGTGAACATGTTTTCCGCGAGTGGAGTATATCCTCATTATCGACTTCAACTGAGAGTTCTAAGATTACAGAAATGGAAACTTTGTTAGTCGCGATAAACCAAGACGTTGCGGATTATGTTAAAAATCATCTCGCGTCGTGTGTTGACGAACTCGCTGAAGTTTTCGGGTTTGTGCAGTTCAGGATTTGTTGGAATGAGATTTCTTCTGAAGAAATCTGGCTGTTCTGCTATTGCTTCAGGGAAGTAGTCTTCTGGCATTCTATTGGTCTTTTGGATGTTGAGGGTTTTTTCCAAGAACATGTAATTGCCTATGTTGTTGACGAGAGAGCTTGGCTGTTTGTAGGTGTAAGTCATTTTGCTTTTTGGAAAGATGTGATCTATTTCTGGCGTGTTGCCGTTCAGTTTAGGTTGGAAGTTGAGTATTTGATTGTTGAAGAGGTAAACTATGTTCAATACTAGATAATGGTTTGAATCAATAATCAGTGAATCCACATCAACCTTTCTTCTGAGTTTCCGCATGGTTTCCTCGAGTTCTCTGTATGGAAAATAGTCTACAGTTGATTCATCATAAATGACCTCTGCCGAGTTGTCAATAGCCCTGTCCGCTTGTCCGCTGAAATTGCCATTCAGAAGGACTTTATATAGCCAAGTTTGCATGTTGTGTTTTACCTTGGGTGATGCAGTTTTGCAGTCATGAACTCCTGCGAAATAGACTATTGGGATTAACGAGTTATAGCTTGGCAAAACTTCATCGGAGGTTATTCTTGCATAATCTAAGAAGTCTTGGAGCCAGAGAAAACTTTTTTCAAGGTTTTCCCAGTCTGATCGTATGTATTCCAGTGTTTTTTCACCTTCTGGTCCTTTGAATTTTGCGACTTCGTATTTTGCTCCTTTGCCCGACCAGACAAGGGCTGTTTTTAGGATGAAGTCCTTGTCGAAGATAAATGCGCCTTGGCGATTTAGGGAATTCAGTAAATCTTCGAAGTCTTCTTCTGCCGTCTCCCAGTTCAGTTTAATTAGCGAAAACATTAGATCTGATTTGGAAAGAATTGTGCCTCCGGAATTTGATCGAACAAATATTTCCAAAACTTCGTCGTACGTGTACCTTTTGGAAACGCTATCGATGGGGTAATAGAATATTAGGTCGTTTTCTGCGAAGAGCTTTTTTATTTTTGCGACGTTGTCTTCAATGATTTCTTCTATTTGTTGTTTTTCTTCTTCTGTTCGATTTATTTTTTTGAGGATACTTCTTTTTATTTCTGTTGATGATTCATCGCTTAGTACTATGTCTTTTAGTAGAATCCAGTAATGGGTTTTGTTTTCCGCGTTTTCTTGATTTGCTTGCTCTTTAGTCATGTATTCGACTAGGTATTTTAGTTCGTTTTTGCCTTCAATTATGGGTGTTCGCCCGCTTAGGATGTCGAAGTAAAGCTCATTGTCTTCATAGTTACCTTTTAGTGCTATGTATAGGGCTTGGAGTCGTTGTTGTCCGTCGAGGACGAGTAGTTTTTCTTTGTTTTGGTATTCGCTGGATTTCAAGTAGGTTTCTTTTATATTGATTCCTTCGTGATAACTGTCTATGAAGCGTCTGATTTGCACGTCTTCCTTGGTTCTCCAAAACAGTAGGGTGTTAATTGGGTATTCTCTCATTATCGAGTCGAAGAAGCTTTTTACTTGTTCGTATTTCCAGACAAAAGGTCTTTGAATGTGTGGGAGTAATAGTTTCTTGTCATCAATCATTTCTACAGCACGTTTAATGCTGATGCTTTCGTACTTCATTGAGTCAACCTCTAAATCTCAAATCCGAGTTAGTGTGTTCAAATCGCATATAAGATGTGTTATGTCTAAATAGTTATTTGCGTTTTCAATTCTTAATTAGTTGTGGCAATTTATGTATTTACATGGCGTGTGGTTATTTAGGGTCTAATCAAAAAAACTTATACTTTCAGAGTGCTTCTATGACTAAATTATAGGTTGTAGAGTTGATGGAGAGCAAGAAAGATCATTTCATCTTATTAAGCAGCGAGCGTATACTTCGGGCTTTTGGGCTTGATGAGAATAATAAGCGGCTGATTTCTTTTGCTTTTTCTTCAAAAGTTGCTCCTTCCAATTGGAAGGCTTTTGGTTTTGATTTGGCTTGGGAGTTTTATTATGTTTTGGCTCCTGATGCTACTTTGTCGCAGGTTAGGTCGTTGGCGTCTGGGGTTAGCCGTGAGAATTTTGGGTTGTTGGCGGTTACTGGTAGTCAGGTTGTTTTGGTTCTGCGGCGTTCTAAGAAGGATGATAATGTTCCTTTGGTTGTTTCTTTGAGGAGAGAAGAGGATTTTGACAGGGTTGTTGGGGCGATTCGGAGGTTTGATTTTGTTTCTGATGTTTTGACGGCGCATTCTTCGCTTTCTAGTGTTGTTGATTTGTTGAGGGTGGGTGCTGAGCGTCATTTCACTAATCGTGGGTTGTTTTCAAGTTATTTTTTGAAGGAGCGGTTGTCTGATACTCTCTCTAAGCGTGGGCGTGTGCCCTCGAAAGAGGTTGAGGGTTTGCTTGGGAGGTTTGGGGGCGAGTTTCCTGTTTCGGTTGATGCTGTTGTTAAGGTTTTGGAGGCTTTGCGGTTTGGTGTGGAGATTGTTTCGCCGTTGCCGCCTTCGGGTTATGTTGAGTATAAGTTGAGGTCTCAGGGGCGGTTGTTGGATGTTTGTTGCATAGTTGCGCCTGTTGAGTCTTTGGATGTTAAGGCTGGGGATAAGGCTGCGCCTAGTTATCAGGCTGTTGCTGCGTTGAAGCGTTTTGGTTGGGTTGTGTTGACGAATGGGCGTCTTTGGAGGTTGTATTCTGGTCGTGTTGCTTCGGCGAGTACGAATTATTTTGAGGTTGATTTGGAGGGTGTTGTTGCGGAGGATGATCCGCGTTTAAGGTATTTTGTTTCTTTGTTTTCTGCGTCGGCTTTTTCTGTTCATGATGGTGTTGCTGATGTTGATTTGGTTTATGAGGAGGGTATTAAATATGCGCAGAAGGTTGAGGATGATCTTAGGCGGAAGGTGTTTGACGAGAAGTTATTCCTTAACCTTGTGAAAAGCGTATTAGATCATTCTGGTGCTCGGGTTTATTCTCAGGAGGAGTTGGATGATGCTAAGGCTTTGGCTTTGAAGCTGTTGTATCGGTTGTTGTTTGTTCTTTATGCTGAGTCTAGGCGGCTTTTGCCTGTTGAGAATGATAAGTATAAGCAGTTTGCTTTGGAGTATTTGCGTCCGAGGTTGAGTTCTTTTGAGAAGGCGCCTGAGGAGACTTCTGTTTGGAGTGTTCTTAGGACTCTTTTTAAGATGATTAGTGAAGGTGATGCTGACGCTAATTTGCCGCAGTATGATGGGGACCTGTTTGCGGAGGACCCTCGGCTTGATGGGCTTGACGTTAAGAATCGCTTTATTGTTCCTGCTTTGCTTGATTTGATGGAGTCTGAGGGTAAGGGTATTGATTACCAGAATTTGGGTGTGCGGCATCTTGGTTCTTTGTATGAGGCTTTGCTGGAGTATTCGGTTCGTCAGGCTAAGCAGCCTTTGGTGGTTTTTAGGGATGAGGTTCTTGATGCGAAGTTTGCTGAGGATTTGAGGCAGAAGCCGCTTGGTTTTATTGAGAAGGGCGATTTGTATCTCACGGCTAAGGGTTTGGCGCGGAAGGGAACTGGTAGTTATTATACTCCTGATGAGATTGTGACTTTTCTGGTTAGGAAGGGTCTTGAGCCTCATTTCAAGAAACGGGAAGAGCTCTTCAGAGCTGATTTGGCAAAGCTGCCGCCTGAGAATAAGCCGCGGGATTTTGAGTTGGAAAATAAGTGTACTGAGGATCTGCTCGGGATTAAGGTTGTTGATCCTGCTATGGGCAGTGGGCATTTTTTGGTTGCTGTTGTTAATGAGATTACTCAGTGGGTAATTGATTTGTTAAGGGAGTTTCCTTCTGCTCCGTTGATGAGGGCTATTGGGGAGTTTAGGGCTGAGATTATTGAGGCGCAGCGTAAGAGGAAGATTAGGCTTGATGAGGATTTGTTGACTGATACTGTGATTTTGAAGCGGCTTGTTATGAAGCGCTGTGTTTATGGGGTTGACATTAATCCTTTGGCTGTGGAGTTGGCTAAGGTTTCTTTGTGGCTTGATTCTTTTACTATTGGGACGCCTTTGACTTTTCTGGATCATCATATCCGAGTTGGAGATAGCTTGATTGGGTTGTGGACTGAGAACTTTGCGGGTAGGGTCCTTGAGAAGGCTCTAGAGAGGTGGTTGGTTGATGTTTCGAAGGCTGGTGTTGACTTGGTGGATAATGTGGTTTTGCCTGCTGATCTCACTGTCGAGCAAGTTGCTCAGAGTCAAGACGCTTATAAGGAATTTAGGGAAAAAACGCGTGCTAAGCGCGTTTTGCTTGATATCTACTGCATTAACATTATTGACCCCAAGTTTGGGGCGAAGCTGCCGAAGGTTTTGGACAGCGTGGAAAGGGCATTAAAAAATGGGAAGGGAAAGTCGGAGCTATGGCAGCTTATTGAGAAGGCAGAGAAGTTTGCTGAGGATTACAGGTTTTTCCACTGGGAACTCGAGTTTCCAGACGCCTTCACTGACAAGTCAAAGGGCTTCGATCTGATAGTTATGAATCCCCCGTGGGATGCTGTTAAGCCTGAAGATGATGACTTCTTTTCAGTTTATTATTCTGAGTTTAGACGGATTAAGAGTAAGCCTGAGAAACAAAAGATAATGAAAACCCTCCTGAAACAAAGGGCGGTTGCTGAGGCTTATGAGGCGTATAGGAAGAGAATTGAAGACAAGGTCCGGTTTTTCAAAGAATCACGCGAGTACGTTAGGCGGGGAACTGGAGACACCAACCTGTGGAAGCTGTTCTTGGAAAGAGCTCTGAAAATAGCCAATGAGGGTGGCAGTTTTGCCTTAGTCATCCCATCCGGTATTGTAACTGACGAAGGAGGCAAGCAGCTCAGAGAAGCCTTGTTTGAAGGAAGAATCAGAGCTATGTACGAGTTTGAGAACAAGAATGGCATATTCCCTGATATTGATTCTAGGATGAAGTTTGTGCTTCTTACAGCAGACAAAACCCAACCAACAAGCAGCTTCCCAGCAGCCTTCTACCTGCACGACATTGAAGCCTTAGAAGGAAAAGTGGAACAAGAAAAGTTTGTCGAGATTCCAACAGAACTTGTCAAAATCTCAGCACCAGAAAGTCTATCAATACCCGAAGTAAGAAACAAAAAACAGCTAGAAGTATTCTCTTGGCTATACAAAAATCACCCACTCCTAAGTGACGAGAAAAAAGGATGGAGTGTGGCTCTCATTAGCGAACTACACCGTACCAATGACAGTGATATTCTCCGAAGCGACGGTAAGGGATGGCCCTTTATTGAAGGAAAACACTTTCATCAATTCATACCAGATTTCGAAAAGTCAATATTTACAATACTCCCCGAGATAGGGCTGAAGCGAACATCTAAACGCAAAGAGTATTATGGAATTAATAAGGATGTTCATGAAAGTGTAAGGCTCGCATTTAGAAACGTAGCCAGCAGTACCAATGTGAGGAGTTTTGTGGCGTGCATACTCCCGCCAAAATGTTTTTGCTCGAACTCAGCCTGCATACTCTTACCTAAGAAGAAGGAAGCTATTATGGCTGGCAAGGAATACTTGTATATGCAAGCTTATCTTGCAGGTCTCGTTAACTCTATGGTTTTTGATTTTCTTATTCGAACCAGAATAACCATGAATCTCAATTTCTTCTATATCTATCAAACTCCAGTGCCGAAATCATATTATGGCGAGTTGTTCTCACAAATTGTGAAAACTGCAGCTCGTCTAAGTTGCGTAGATGATAGGTTTAAGGATTTTACACGTGAAACAGGCGTCCAGTATGGGCCCTTAACCATAAAAGAACGTATAGAGTTGACTGCTAAGCTTAATGCTCTTGTGGCTAAGCATTATGGCTTAAGTCGAGAGCAGCTTGAAGTTATTCTTCAGTCTTTTGAGGGTTTTGAGGAAGATAAGGAGTTAGTAAACATGAAAGAAGTGAAGTGGGATGATACTCTAATTCGAAAGTTCAACGGTGAAGTCCGTAAACGCGTCCTCTCCTATTTTGACTCACTAAACTCTGAACAAGACAAAGGAGAATCAGCATGAAAAAGGAAATAGTTGATAATGAATCTGACAGCTACACTATGGCACAGTTCATAAGAGAAACATTGCCAAAAACCAAAAAGCTTGATGTTGCCTCAGGATTCTTTAACGTATCTGGCTTCGCAAAAATAAAAGATGAACTATGGGCAACTGCAAAGCAGCAAGGCTTCAACATGCGCCTGCTTTTCGGGAGAGAAGCCCAAATAAACGAAACCCCAGAAACCGTCAACTGCATCGGCAAAGACACAACACTAAACGAGGAACTCACACAGCTTGCGATAACAGAGCAGACAGCCAAACTAATTGACGAGCTAATAAACTTCCTTAAACAAGACACCGTCCAAGTACGCAAAAACCCAAGACGCTTCAACCACGCAAAATGCTACATATTCGACGAAGAAGCAGCCGTAGGCTCAAGCAACTTCACAGGCGCAGGACTAGAACACAACATAGAACTCAACGCCATACTCTATCAGCCCTCAGCCCAAGAAAAAGTCCAAGACTGGTTCAACAGAAGATGGCAAGAAGGTCAAGACGCCAAAACAGAACTCATCGAACTCCTAGAAAGCAGCAAATTCGGGCTCCCACTCGAACCACACAAAATGTACATGAAAATCCTCTACGAATACTACAAACCACGCCTAGAAGAACTCGAAAGAGAACGCGGCAGAGTCATAGAACTCACCAGCTTCCAAGAAGACGCCGTACACACCGCCATGCGCATAATCAAAAAATACAACGGCGTCCTCATAGCCGACTCAACAGGCCTCGGAAAAACACACATCGGACTCGAACTACTCAGAGAACTCGTAGCCGTAAAAAGAAAAAAAGCCCTACTAATCGCACCCTCACAAGTCCTAAACACAGTATGGGAACCCAAACTCCTCGAAGAAAGCATAAAAACAAAAAACGTAACCCTAGAAAGCACAGGCACAGAATCCTTCCACCCCGAAGACCACCTAAACTTTGACGTCGTACTAATAGACGAAAGCCACAACTACCGCAACTCCTTCACAAACCGCCACAACAACCTAATGAAACTACTCTCATCAGGCAAGAAAAAACAAGTAATACTCCTCACAGCAACACCAATACACAACTCACTTCTAGACCTCTACCACCAACTCTCACTCATAACATCAGGCGACGACACCCACTTCGCAGAACTCGGCGTAACAGACCTAAAACGCTACTTCGTAGCAGCAGACAGAAAACAACTAGCCGAAGGAATAGAAGACATCATCCGCCTACTAGACGAACTCATGATCCGAAGAACAAGACAATTCATCAAAGAAAACTACCAAGAAGCACTACTAAACGGACAACCAGTACGATTCCCAGAAAGAATCCTAAGAAAAGTAGAATACAGCCTATGCGCCCTCTTCGGCCAATCAATATACGACCAAGTCCTTAAAACAATCGATCAACTCAGCCTAGTCCCATACAGAGTAGACTCATACCGCGCAACAGTAGAAGAAAAAGAAAAATTCGAAGTCGAACACCGCGCCACCCTACAAAAAATAGGCCTACTAAAAAGATTCGAAAGCAGCGTAGAAGCCATAAGAAAAAGCATCCAAAGACTAGAAAAATTCTACAACTACTTCGAAAAAGCCTTAGACGCAGACCAAATACTAGACAGCAAATCCTTCCACAAAATCCTCATGGAAATGAGCGAACAAGAAGGCGAAGAAAACGACGAAAAATTCTACGAAGCCCTCCAAAACGTGCAACTCATCCCGCTAACAGCAGACTACAATAAACGCGCAATGAAAAAAGACATACGAGAAGACCTCAAAATCCTAGAACCCCTAAAACAAAGCCTCAACCGAATCAAACCATACGCAGACAGAAAACTAATCGCCCTCAAAGAACAACTAGTCAAAGACCAAGTATTCGAAAAAGACGGAAAAAAAGCCGTCATATTCACCCAATTCGTAGACACAGCACGCTACATCCGCGACGACCTAAAAACCGCGCTACAAGATAAACGCGTAGAACTCCTCACAGGCGAAACAGACGAAGACGCAAGAACCAGAATACTCAAAGACTTCGCACCAATAGCAAACAAAGCAGAAAGCCCCCCACAAAGAGAAGTCGACGTACTAGTAAGCACAGACATACTAAGCGAAGGACAAAACCTCCAAGACGCCAACTACGTAATCAACTACGACCTCCCATGGAACCCCATGAAAATAGTCCAACGAGCCGGAAGAGTAGACAGACTAGGAAGCAAATACGACACCGCAACATCAGCCGTCTTCATACCAGAAAGAGAACTAGAAGACCTCCTAAAACTCCTCGAAAAACTAGAAACAAAAATCCAGAAAGTCGCAGACACCATCGGCATAGAAACAACAATCCTAGGAGAAAGAGAAAACCCCAAAAACTTCAACGCCGCCACCCGCATAGCACAACAAGACCCCAAACTCCTAGACGACCTCGAAAGAAGCATGGAACTTTTACCAACACAAACCCCATTCCAATTCATACTCGCTTACCTGAAAAAAGTCGGCGCAAAAAACCTCGAAGCAATCCCACTCGGCAGAAGAAGCGGAAAACGCTCCGACCTAAACGGCCTCGTAATATTCTACCGAGAAAAAAACAACCCCGAAGGCATGCACATAACATATTATGACTTCAAAACAGGCAGATTCAACCACTACAACGACATAACATGGCTATTCCGCAAAATCGAAAGCGACGACGAAGAACCACTAGTACTCCCCATAACAGGCTACGAAGGCTTCAGACAATTCGCACTAATAGACAACAAAGCAAGACAAGAAATCCTAACCGCAGTAAACGCACCCCTCGACGCCAGACTAGCCCAAAAAATCAAACCCAAAAACCAAAGAGAACTAACCCAAGAAATCCTAAACGCCTACAACACAGGAAAAGTCTCCAAAGAAAAAGCCCTCCCCATCTACGAGATACTCAACAAAGAAAACCTCGTAGCATGGGAAGACGACTTCCGAGAATACTTGGATGAATACCGCCGAACCCAAAACATCGACTTGCTACTAACATCACTGGAACAACTCTTCCAAAAATACCGCATAGACCAAAGAGAAAAACGAAAACCAAAAGTAATCCAACCAACAGACCTCGAAGTAGTAGCCTACATGTTCCTAAGCAAAGAAGACTTCAAAGACCTAACACTAGAAACATAACAAACAGAAAAAGTTAAAACCAAACCCAAACAAAAAAACAAGCATGCCCACCACATGCCCAAACTGCAAAAAAGAATCCGCCAAACCAGAAAAAACATGGAAATACGGACAATTCCAAGTTAACGCCTTCACATGCAAAAACTGCACCACCCAATTCCGCGAATACACAAAAAACGGAAAATACGCCTTCACACTAAAACTCATAAAAGGAAAAGGCTACGCAAAACCATAGCTAAAGCCGCTATTCTGCTTCCCAAAACAAATACACCTTTGTCTGCATAAGCATTCCAACTATTCTAATCAACTTGGCTATCTTTTTCAAGTCCGCATTTTCAACCGATATTACAAAATCGGATGTTTTCCCAAAAGGTTGGTGCCTGCTAACAGCGAATTCCTTTTTGAAGCGCGGATGCTTGTTTGCAACGAATAAATCTCTTAGCGCTGATATCTCTTCTGTTTTCAAGTTTCCAAGTCTTTCGAGAACATAACGTTCACTTCCAAAAAGCGAAAGGTTAAAACCGAATTCTGATAGTTTGGCTGCTATTCTCTTTATGCCTTCAAGTGGTTGCTGTTCCACTATTTTCTGGAGCCCTGCTTTTTCTGCGAAGGGGTTGTATTTTGCCATTACTGCGACCATTTCCACGTAAGGCGTGCCTGCTAAAGACAGGGTTTCGCGGATTATCCTTGCTCCTAAACCTATTGTCCGATATTTCGGATGAATAACCACGCGGTTGACTATGCTAAGCTTCTCATTCAACTCCTGCATAGACATTTGCGGTAATACAAGCCTTCTGCCAAAACAACTTGGCGGAGGATAACAATAGACGATGACTCCGCAGAGCTCATCACCACGCATCAAACGAAATACTTTGCGGGGACCAGCAACCAAATGCCCACGATAGTGAAAACTGCTTAAGCTGTGCCAGTCTTTGATTGTGCCCTGTTCTATTCTCATTTCCTTGACAAGGCTGCACTGTGAAGCTGGTCTATTCTGAAAATATTTTACTTGTATTTCTTTGCCAAAGCGTTTGTGAACAAGGACACTTGGATTCAAGTCCTCAAACAAGTCGCCATGAGTGGTTGCTGCAATCACTGCTTTGCCTTGTTGCCTAGCAATTTTCTGTAGGTTGAAAGCGATAATTTTGGCTGTGTCTCTATCCAGGCAAGCGGCGAATTCGTCCATTAGCCACCATTGCTTCTTGCTTTCGATTAGCTTGGCTACTCGGTAACGGTATTTCTGGCCGTCACTGAGTTGCCCGTATGTACGTAAGAAAAGGAAGGCGTCATTCAATCCCACCTTGCTGAGCAACTCTAAGCCTTCTTCAACAGTTGCACCAACAGTCTCGATGAGAGGCTTATCCACATCAACCGCAACCTCAGACAAATCAACAGCTTCTTCACCAAGGTCTTTCCGCAGTGCTCGCAGCAAAACAGACTTGCCTGAACCGCTATCGCCTGTGATGTAGACGATGTCTGTTGGAGCAACCTTCAGCTCCGTGTCCAAAACAGTGAATTTCTGGGCTTCATCAACACCTAAACCAAAAGCTTCAGCAACCACAAGCGCTCTCGGCGTGAGCTTCACAGTAGTTTCATAGGATATGTTGAAGCTGAATTTGCCCTGTTCCCTATCGTAAGTCCTGCAGACTCTTCTAACCCTGAATTGCTCAATTCGCCGTCTCATCTTGTGTCTCCCATGGCTTTGCGTTTCGCCAATTTACTACGTACATCCTTAAGCTTACCCACACAGACTCACCTCGGAACCACAGCCAAAAACGGTTCAGGAGCCATAGTCACCGTCGCATAAACCGCCAAAGCCACACTCCAAAACACGTCATCATGCGTCCCATTCGGATGACTAAAGCCGACGGCGCCATCTTTCCGCAACTCATAACGCTCCACATTCAGCTCAGTGCAGATGTCGCCTCGATACGGCCTCTCCCAATTCAACAACGGATAAAAGAACCGCTGATCCATCATCCGCTGCTTAAGCAAACTCGCCATCTCGCTCTTACGCGGCACACTAAAATTAACGCCTTCAGCATTGTTGATGCCCGCAGTCTCCATATCGCTGATAATGCTTGGTCCTTCCCGTGTGAAATCAACCCTTATCTTTTCGAAGCCTCCCCAGCGGTCTTGGAGAGCTTTGATGTAGCCTAAAACGTGAGCGTACTTTGTCGGCTGCTGAAACACCTTCAAATGCCTAAGCAGAAGCCTATCATTCACCCGCTCAACCACACAGAAAACACAATAATCACGTGTCTGAGCCAAATCCAAACCACCAAAGAACTCGCCCTCATAGCTTTCTTCTGGGCTGTATTCTTGCAGGTCTTCTCCGCAGTTTTTCACAGTGCCCACACACGAAACGATTAAGCTCTGCGGAAGCCATACATCTTCGTCTTCAGCCCATTCTGCTTCCATTTCTCGGCGCCATCTTGCAGGGTCTTCCCCGAACTGCCGCTTAATCCGCGAAACCATCTCCGGACTCAACGGGCCCGCAGGCGCTAACGCTTTTTCCCAACTGAAATGGTGTCTCGCAAAATCTGAGTAATCGCGGTGGTTGCACATCTTCCAAAACAAAGAATCACTGTTGAAAGGTGTGCTGCTCGCTATAAGCTTGCCATTCGTGGTTCCCAGCGTAAACAGAATAGCATCATACAAATCCTCATCGTTAGGAGTGAACCCGCATTCATCCCAGTACAACCGATGAAACGTGTTGCCCCTCACCGTATCAGGATTATTCGGAAAAGCCTCAATCACCGAACCATTGCTAAAACTGATTCGGGTTTTCTGAACGTGCACTTCGCCAGCGGGAAGGTTACGGCAAAAACTCGCCACCCGCCTAATATTCAGCTTGGTTTGGCGCCAGCTAGGACCAATAAACCCAATATACAAGTCAGAGTTCTCATAAGCATCCTGCAAAAGCAAAGCGCCAATCGACGTGCTCTTGCCCGTTTGCCTTGGCCACCTTACCGCAAGAAACTGATTCTCCCGATACAGCTTCGCCAGCTCAAGCTGATACCAGAAAGGCTTCAGCTTGCACACGTCACTGAAGAACTTGGCTGTATCGCCTTTAACCTGGTCAACCGCTACCTTCTTCGACTCTTCAAGAGCCTTGGCGTCTTCTCGCAGTTGTTGACGTTGCAGGTCATAGTCAGCCTTATGCCACGTTCTAGCCCTTCTTGCCGCGCTCAGAATCAAGCTTTCGCCTCAACTCCAAAACTTCAGCCTCAAATCCCCTGATGTCCACGTATTCAAGGAAGAGTTCCTTGTAGATTTTCACGCCTTGAATGATGCTGCGCAAACGCAAAGTCTCAGCCTGCTCTAAGCCAGGCGTCTCCAAAGCCTTCAAAGCCGCACTCAACGTCTTCAACGCTTCCTCTACGCTTGGAAGCTCGGAGGGCAACTGCAAACTGGTTGTTGTAGTGCGCTCTGATTTTGCCCGCACTACTACATCTAAGCCAAGACGCGCAATCTTTATTCGAATGCAATCACGGGTTTTTCCCAGAGCCTTCGCTATCGCCCTAACTGACCTTCCGTCCTGCAGCATCTGCTGCAGCTTTTTCTCCTCTTCAGCAGTCCACGGTTTTCCCTTCATTTTCGAGTTTCACCTTCAAACTGAAATAGTGCTTTCTGCCACGCTGTTGCTTAGCCACAATTCCCCTGCCTACAAGCTCATTCAACACCATGCTCTCATGCGCACGGCGGCAACCAGTGACAGCAGCCACTTCCCCAGCCAAAGCAGGCCTCCCAAGCTTAGACAACGCCATTATCGTAGGCAGGAAGCGCTCTGAAACCTGAACCTGCACAACAGGCATAGCGCTAACTTTCGCATCGATAACATCCAGCCGCTTGAATAGCTTGTCAAAGGCCGCCCTAACCTCAAACGCCCTCACGCCTAACCCTCACCATTTAACGCCGCGTTGACGTTGACTTTGGCTTTCCAATACGCCAACAACGCCACACCAACAGCGCCCACAATAGCGCAAACAGGCGCCTTGACAACATCAGGAATTGGCTGAGTAGCAACATACGTAGCCGTAGCCACACAAGCGCTCCCAACAGCCACAAAAGCAGCTTCCCCATTCTCACTTGTTTGCATGCATTAGTCACCTCCGCGTTTACCAACAAAAATCCCAATAACCGTGCCGCTCAACCCAGTGAGCGCAGCGAAAATCTCGCTGTTCCATGTACGTAGTAAAGCCAAATGCGCAATCTCAATGGCAGCCAGGCAAACGGTCATGCCGATGCCGAATTTTACCACGTACACAAGCTGCTCATCAGGCTCCTCACTCACAATTCTGCCACGCTGAACACGCCTTCGCGTTAACGCTCGCTTAATCGGGTCTGCCATGAGTGCTCAACCTCCTCTGAAAAGTCCGATGCCGGTTAGATTGGCTGAAGACCTTGCGGTCCTTCATCAAAAAACTGTTCACCAAACCCGTAGCCACTTGCGGCGGAAAATGCCCACGCTCAACAACCACAACATTGACAGCCCAACTCAACGGAATAGCCGTGTAATCCAAATCGTACAAGCCATCAGCGTACTGGAAACTGTTCTGAGCCAAAACAATATGCTTAGTCCGGTTTCCCAACAAGCCCACGAAAACGCCCCAGCTTCTGACAGGGACATCTATGACTCCAGCGTAGCTGCTGCTCTTGCCAGTGCTCGCATCGCACCATTCCACGCAAACAACATCGCCAGAACTCAACCCTTCCACGATTTTCTTCAAACCACCTTTCTTCAACTTCTAAAGTACCTCCTGCAACTGCAAACTGAAACTGCGAACGTTCTGGCTGCCAACATCAACAGCCTCAAAACCCACGCCAACAACCTGCACGTTAGTGCTGCTAACATTGCGCACTGCCAAATCGCTGAAGAAAGCCACAACAGCGCCTGCGGCAGCCTTCTCCTCAAAATACTTCACCACACTACTAGCCCAAGCCACGTTCTCCTCAATACAATCCAACGCATAGACGCGCACGTAACCGTAAACCCGCACTTTCCGCTTGCATGTGCCGTTCTCCCACTTGTCAAACTCGCTCTTTATGGGCTCAAGCGATTCACGCCAACCAGTCACGTTCAAGGTCTTCCCGTCCAGTGTCACGCCCAAAGCTTAGGCCTCCAGCTCCACGCCGATGACGCTTGCAAAGTTGAAGTCTTCAGGCACCGTGCTTTTTCCAGCCCGCACTTCATTCACAACTGCAACTAACGCTTGTTTCGCGTCTTGCAGCGTCAAAGCCCTGCCAAGCAGTTCCCGAACGCTTTTCAAGCGATCATACAAGTCCTGTTTCTTCAGCGCAAAAGTCGACATTGCGCCGCTGCCCGCTGGATTATCAAAGGCGATTTGCAGGGTTACTTCGCCTGTGGTTGCGGATACTTGAGTGATTTTTATGGTCAAACCGCGTCAACTCCAATGTGGCTTATGCACGCGCCTAACCCGCTTGCGTATAGCGTAACCGTGTCCACTTGCACCACCTCAAAACGGTAACTGAAACTAAGCAAGCCCGTGCCGCTGCTCGTACTGTAATAGTCTGCGGCGTCGCCGAAGCTAACTGCGTGTTTCTTGCCGACTTTCACGGTTTTCGTTGGGTTAGCATCCAAGGGCTCAAGCAGCAGGTACAAAGTGCTGTTCTGGGGAAAATCCAGTGTTACGGGCTCGTGGTCGCTTCCGCAGAGCAGCCACGGCGAAGCGTAAATGCTGATGTGCACGGCGGTTGCTCCGCTGCGTTTTGTGATGGCGAAACTGTGCGATGAGCCAGCGCTGAGGCTAACCGCGTATAATGCGGATGCGCCGTTGTTTGTGCCCGTGTCTTGGTAGCGTTCAACCCAGTTTATCTGCGCGCCGTCAACTGAGAGGCTGACGCCGTTCGTGAGTGTTTCACCTACATTTTCAAAGTTGGCTTGCCCGCTGCTTGTTATTGCGAAGCAGCGCACAATGAACACCGCGTTCTTTAAAGCACCTATCGCCGTTGTCCTGTTTGCGACGGTCAGGTTTATCGTGCTGGAATAAGCATTTAGCGTTGAGCCTGCGGCGTCTGCGAAGGAGACTTTGCCAAGTTTGAAGTTGCTGACAGTTATTGTTGAACCATTATAGTAGCCTTCCACGATTACGGCATGCGTGCCCGCGGCAACATAGCTCACGCCCGAATATGTTCCCGACGAGTCTCGGGCGAACACGTAGTAACTGCCAATTTTAAGCCTAACCCAACCGTAGCTGAAGGCGACTTGGAAACGCCAAGCAACCAGCGCTGCAGCAGCTAAAGTGATGTTGCCATAGTTTTTCACTGTGCCCCAGCCGACGGTGCTGTAATTGTAGGCTGTTGCGTCGTCGATAAGGCTGCTTTCGCTTGCTAATTGTCTGGTTTGTTCAGCTAAAAGCACCATTCTTAAGTGAACACGCTCCCCATGCGAATCCGCCTTTGAGTAGACGGAGCACCGCTGCTTGTCGCCTCAACAATTACGGTTTTTAACCGCTGCTCCATCAAGCGCAAAACACGCTCGTCAACGCTTCCCTGCACGTTGATTGAAACGTTAACTACTGTTCCGCCAGAAGATAAACTGCCGAGTGAACCGAACTCGTGTAGTGGCACAACAGCTTCAGCGCCCTCCTCGCCGATAAGCGCCAGAGTAGGCGATTCAACGACACCGCCTTCAGCGAAACGTTTAGCCGTGGTAACTGAAGCCATAGTCGCTGCGCCTGTTGGCTGTGCTGTGGAGCCTCCGCCGGCAGTTAGCCAATTCCAAGCGCCGCCGAGTGCGCTGCCTATTCCGCCGAGAAAATCGCCGACGGGCTTGAGAATGTTGTTGTAAGCCCAAGACAACGCGTCAATGACTGGCTTAATGAGGTTGTCGTAAAAACATTTGAGCCCGCTCGCGAAGGCGTTCCACGCGTTAAGCAACGTGCCCGCCACGAAAGCAGCAACAGGCACAAGAACATTATCCCATAGCCACTTTAAGCCATTATAAACAGTGTTTACGGCGGTAGAGAGTGCGTTCCAGACCCAGACGAGCCCCTGCAGAACACTCATGAAGTAGCCAGCAAGGAAATTGCCTATTGGAACGAAGATGTTGTCCCAAATCCACTTCAACCCATTGTAAACCGCGTCAACAGCGCTGCATAGAATATTCCAAGTAGCGGTCAATCCTTCCCAAACGCCGATGAACGTGTTTACAACAAAGTTGCCGAGGGGAACGAGCACGTTTTCCCAGAGCCATGTTAACGCGGCGGTTACCGCGTCAAGAATAGGCTTGAAGAAGTCGCCAAGCGCTTTGCCAATAGCGTTTACTGCGTCTCGAAATTCTGGGCACGCGTTGTACGCGGCGATTAAGGCGCCGATGATTAAGCCTATGGCGGCAACAACAGCCACAATCGGGTTTGCCGCAAGAAAATCAAGCGCTGAGCCTAAGGCTGTTTGCGCTGCTGTGACGCCGCCTGTTACGGCTGCCCAAGAAGCCTTAATCGTGCTCAAGCTGCCAATAGCAGTGATAACAGTCGGAATAATCGACAAGGCAGAAGACACCATAACCTCGTTCATGTTGCCCTGAACCATCTGCGCACGGTCAACCGCCACCTGATAACGCTCCTGAGCCAAACGCAAATCATCAGCCGCAGCCTTCGCCTGCACACTATCAGCGCCATACTTCTCTATGGCAACGTTCAGTTTTCGCTGAGCATCTTCCACGCTGTTTGCGCTCTGCTTCACCTGCAAATTAGCCCGGTCAACGCTCACCTGCATGTCAGCCACGCGATCATAAGCATTGTATAGGCTAAATGCGCTTGTGGCTAAGCCGCTGAACCCCATCACTAGGTTTTTGGCGCTTGTGTTTGTTTGCTTCTGCGTTTCGGAGACGCGTTTGCCTGACTCCTCAACTTTGCCTAGGCTGGCTGTGATGTTGCTGCCAGCGTCCGCTATGATTTTGCTTGCCTCGTCATTCGCTTTCAGCGTGATGTTGATTTCACTGTTCACTTTCGGTGTCTCCTGCCTATGCCAGAGCGCCACTCAAGCCAACTTGCCAGAAAGCAAAGCTGGAAAGGCGTTAGCTCTGCAATTTCTTTGAGCGTGTAGCCGTACTCATGCGCGATTAGGCCTGTGAGTTGGGCTTCGGTGTTGGCGTTGATCCAGTCGGGTGTTGGCGCTGCAAAAAACTCGCGAAAACCTTGCTCATCCGCTCCAGCAACAAAGCCTTCGTATCAAATGGTAAAGCCTCAAAATCCTCGTAAGACAGCGCTGCATCTGCTTTGCGGAGCATTGCCCAGACTACGATGTTGGCTTTCTCTTCGTCATCAGCGACTTCTTTAAGGTTTAACTCTTTGACTTCCTTCGCTGAAAGCAGCCCGTAGCGTATTATTCCGAGCGTTTCGTCTTCGATTGTGTAAATCTGTCGCGTGTTCGCTGCCAGAGCCCGTACATCAAAGACCTTAGCTTTTTCCTGCTTCGCCTCGTCATGCGCCCGTAGCTTTTTTCTGTACTCGTCAACCTTGCTCACTCTTGTTCACCCGTGTTATGTTTGCGTGCCAAAAGCCACGTCTGAGCCTTCGCCGCTTACGTTTTCGCCTGCTACTCCGTCTTGCGCTGCCTCGAAACCCCACTTGTTCAGAATAACGCCCGTGTAGGTGTGTTTTTCTTTGCCTGTGCCTGTGCCGTTTGGTCTTACTTCGACTGTGACTGCGGTGCCGTTGAGCACTTGTTCAGCGTATGTCTTGTCGATGTACATTTTGCCGAATTCGATTTGGAAAGTTTTGTTCCCGCTCTTCAGCACGGCGGGTTTGTCGCTGCCCAACTTGTACTTCTTTATGAGCGAAGCGTCTATGCTTTCTTTCACGTTTTCCGCGTAGCCAACTTCAACTGCGCCTATAAGCACGACGGCTTCACGGCCTAATGGTGGTGCACTCATTTTCCATTTTCACCTGTTTCCTGTCACTTGCTTGTGACTATGAAGGCTGATACAGCAACAGAGCCTCAAAGCTAACGACTCCGCCGTATAGCAGCTTGTCTTGAAACTTGATTTCGCCAGGCGCAAAACCCGTTGGTATGCAGTCTTTGGCTTTGCCGCCTAAGCTTCGGTCAGCGAGAACAGCGTCCACGACATCAGCCATTACTTCGATGATGTCTGTGAACCAGTCTTTCGGCTCATACTCCAGAATTGTTAAGATAACGCTGAAGTTTACCTTCGCCTGGAGCCGTGAACCTAAGGTCGCTTGCGAAATTGGTGAAGGCTCAGCGTTTATGATGGCTTTAGGCAATTTGCCTACTGTGAACTGCTCGCCCAAAACCACAGTCTTAATGGCGCTTTTCGTCTCGATTTGAGCTTTGACAGCATCGAATACTGCGTTGTACGTAGTATAGAACCCCATCAGCCAGTCAGCTCCAGCCATAACTCGGCAAACGTTTCCTCCGCTTTGTTACGAGCGTACTCGGCTGCTCTTTGCATCCAAGGGTTAGGCTTGGTTCCTGGGTGATGAACGAGACGAGTGAAAACCATCTTTCCGCTTGCGCTTTGGAAAGCCAAAACTGAAGCGTTAATTGGACGAATAATGTGAGGCCTTGTGCCTTTTACTACGTACATGGCATAGGGCGCCAAAACCTCAATCGCGGCTTCGCCCTCGCCAACTTCTTTTGTAATAGTGCTTGCCAACTTGCCCGTTCTTCTAGGAGCATTCCAGAACGCCTGAGCCCAAGCAACATCAGCCAACCGCTCAATCAACTTCTGCCTCAAAGGACCACTGAGCTTCTGCACGACGTCGTCAAATTCGAGACCACGAGTAGAAACCTCAACAGAAAAACTCATCTTGCAGCCTCCAGAACTTTCAAGCGGTTTTCAATCGCTGTCTCCAAGTCCTCAAAAAAGATGAGCTGAAGCTGTTCTGGTAGCTTGCTTATGCGCTCAGAAAAACAGCTCAATAGTACACCAGCATTTTTCGGCCCGTTACCTCTTTTTTCAGAAACCATCCTACGCACTCCCCACGTACGACTCTCTTTCAGCATCGACGTAAACATCAAGAATCCTGTTAGCTTCAGCCCAGAATGCTTCAGCGCCAACAGGATCACGTCGTCGCCTGAAGTCCCAAGCAGCAAAATACTTCGTTGCATCAACAACAAGCTGCGGCACAACCGCAGGAACAGTCAAATCCTTAGCCTTCAGGAGCCCATCAACTAAAGCGCTTGAACTTGTAACGCAAACCGTAAGCTCTGCGTCATGCGAAGTGTCTGCAGCGTCAATTTGGAGAACTGGCTTAACATCGCTCACTTGGCAGTAAGTCACGCTTTTACGCCTCCATTACTACGTACATCTTTAGGCTGCTCTGGAGAGTCGTCCCACAGCTCCCAACCGAATTTGACTGCGTTCTTTCGAAACTCCTCCGACCTGACCAGCCCTAGTTCAGCAGCTTTAATGAGGTCTGCAGGCATCAATTCTGGGGTCTCGGGACTGCCAAAATTCAAACGAACCTTTGCCTTAACCGCATCAAACCCCGCTTGGGCGATTACAACTGAGAAAATCTCTCTTTCCACTTGGCGCTTGATGTACCGCTGAACTGGTTTAATGAGCATGTCTTGCAAATCCACGGCTGCCCTTGCGCTCGCTTCAGTGAAGCCTGGAGTACTGAATAATCGTGGTAACGGCGTCTCACAGCCAAGATAAAACTGGTTAACCATATGGTCGATATAGTACTCGAAACGAGCCCTCGGGTCAATAGTTACTGGATAAACGCCAACGGATTTTGCGCCGCTGAAAAGCCATTGGCCTTCCTCAGGTCGATTCTTAATCGCGCTCTCGTACTTCTTGATGGTGTCTTCTTTCTGGCCTTCCAGCTGCACCACAACGTCAGGTCCAGCATACTTCGCGAATATGTTAGGCAAAATCTTCTCTATTTTCGCTTTCATCCAAGCGTAACTCGGACGCTTATCCGTGTCAACCGTCAACGTGTGCAAAAGCACCTGCAGTAATCCAACACCGAAGCCAGAAGGCGCATCGCCGCTGAGGCGCCAGTGAATCACAGCCTCAGGCTTAAGCTCATTACCTGCGCTACCACTGTAGGTGCTTTTTAGCTGGTAACCAGTAACCTTGTAGGGAACCTTCAAGTCTGGAACAGAACTGAGCCCAATGCGCTGAACTGCATCAATCGGTGTGCGAACGACACCCGTCAACTGTTCAGGCGTGAGTTTTAGCCAGAAATCGTTTCCGCAGCCAATTAGAGGCTTAGCCATGTCGTTCAATAGCCCGTCCAAGTTCACGTCTTCACAAAACTTGTCTACGGCAGCCTTAGCCTCAGAAGCCTTATCGTACTTGTCATCAGCTGCGGTGTAGAAGCCCATGCCCACTGTGGAAGCTGCCAACAAGTCAACACTTGACTTGCATGTAGGATCACGCTCGTAAAGCTTCATCACATCTGCCAAGGGAATACACGTAGTATCGAAGAATACTCGCCCGTTGGGAGACGCAACGCCCGAAGCAGGCGCATGAGACAGGACTTCGCGAATTCTCTTGAAGACGTTACTCACGACGGTTTCAACCTCAATGTGCTTTTACATCAAAAAAGAGGGGAGAGTTGCTTGTGATAGCAAACGCCTAAGTAAGCGTAGTTTTGATGTTGGTCATTCTGGCTACGGCATTTGAACGCAGGACGCCTATTCCAAAGCGAGTAGTAGCTCTGACACCGTATTTGCCGCTTTTCACGTCTTCCCAATCCTCAGTGGTCACATCTCGGCGTAACAGCATAACAGAAGCTACTCGAGTGTCAATTGCGTATGCTGTTCCGTTAGGAACCAGAGTGCTCGGCTGAACCTTCATGCCTAAAACACTCGTGACTGCTCCTTGTTCCAAATCAGTTTGACCTGAAGGCAAATACTGCGCGTGCACAAACTTGTCATCGTTCAGCAACTGGTGCAGCTGCATTTCGTTGACTGCCAAGATGTTTGGGCGCCAATTTTCGCTGCGAACCGCATGGTGCAGTTTAAGTAGTCCTGACCAGCTCAGAACTGCGCCGCCTCCAGCTAACTCTGCGCCTGAAGCTAAATCGCCAGCTGCGATTCCAGCGTATAGGGCAAGGATTTTCTCCGTTTCGTTTTGTCCAAGAGCTAAACCGATTTTTTCGATAGCGTTGTCCATCACGTTCCAAGTCGCGTCTTCCAGATACTCTCTAGTCCATTCATCAGAGGATTCAGCTAACTGGTCAGTGTAAATGTCAACTGTGGAAACCTTCTTGCCGCTCAACCGTGTAACTGCGCCTTCAGCATACTTGTAAGCTACTGCCCCAACATCCAGCGGAAAACGTTCCATCGTCTCAGTTGTCGGTCGTACAGTGATGATGTTTCTGCCAATCAGCTCAGGCCAAGCACTCTGCACAAGCGTATCATGCATTCTTCCCAAGGCGCCAACCACATCACTAAAAAGCCCCTCTTTGACGCCCATTTGCACGTAACGCTTCAAAAACGGGTGCTCAACCTTCTGCCTCAACTGCTCGTACGCTTGCCGCTGCTCCGAGAACTGCCTTCCTTGCGTTTGTAGGCTTTCAAAAAGCTTCGGTTTCACGCAGATCACTTCTCCACGTTGATGAAAATTAGGTCGTCAGCAGCCAAAGCCGATTGCAATGCTGTGCCGAGTTTGCGGTTGTAGTAAACCGTGTAGGTTGCAGAGCCGCCTTCATCCACAGCCTGATCAGCTAAAACCAGCAGCCTCTTGCTTGCGTCAGCGCCGTAAACCGCTTTGCCACGCGCAATTGCAGCACCTGCTTTCACTTTGACCCTGCCTTTGGTAAGCACTGAGCATTGTGCGCCTATGGCTGCGTTTTTGACGGCTACGCCTATGCAGTCTTGAGCTGCCGCTGCAGGAGACACTTTATCGTCGGAACTCAGGTACACTGGGTCGCCTTTAGTTACTGTGGCTTCCGCTTCAAACGATTCTATGACAGCGTTCTGGTCGTCTGTCTCGCCTATTGCCATCCACGTTTTGCCTGTTTTATCCGCCATTTAGAAGTCACTCTCCAAAAGTTTGATTTCAGCCAAGTTCGTCCTCAGCTTACTTTCCCCACAAAACGTGAGCGTAAACGCTTGAGCCAAACTAAGCCAACCCCGCCTTCAGCCTATGAATAGCTCCACGTATCTCTTGGCACTCCCGCTGCATACCCAACGTGCTGTGCTCAACGGTTGGGCTCGGTAAAAGCCCCTCGAGAACCGCAACAACCTCGCTTATCGGCATAGTCTTAGGCTGATCCTTAACAAGACCACTTGATGATTGTGGCTTTGTTAGCTGCTCAATCGTCTTCTGAGCTTCAGCAAGCTTGCCCTCTGTGTCAGAGAGTTTTTCCTGAAGCCTCTTTTCCTCAAGCTTTTCTATAACCTGTATGTTTGTCTCGGGAATTCCTGGCACAGCTACAAGGCTTAACTCTGCGTTATGCAAGCCGTGCGGAACCTTTCCATCAACGAGGTCAATTGCCTCATAATCCGCGCCAACGCTTACATGCTGCACCAAGCCCTTGCGAATCTTGTCAGCAACTTCGCTCTCATAAATTTCAGCCTCATACCACAATGCATGCCCGTCCCAGTCAGTTTTGGTGACTTTGCCAACTGCGTTTTCAACGGAAACATGTTCAATGTAAACAGGAGAATTAACAAGTTTAGAAGCAAAAGATTTCAGCTCCTCAGACGTGTAAATGTTAAAGTTGCGGCTCATTCCAGTTGTTATAGCCACTCCGCGAATACGTAATGGCTTGCCAACGATTTTTTCTATGATTTGAAAGGGAATAATTGCTGCAAAGTGTTCTTTGACTTTTTCAGGGGTGAAGCTTGATTTAGTGTCGTACAGCGGTGCATTTGCGTCTTGAGTAGCTGGTTTGCTTTCTGACATACCAAATCAGAATGATGTTGATGGAAAAAGCAGAAATAGCTTGTTAGCGTTTCTGCGCTAATAACGTATTTATGCAGTTACTTTACAAGAATAAACCCGTAATGAGTCTCACAGAACGAGAACGGAGAATTCTGCATCTTCACCTACAAGGGCTAAGCGACTATAAAATAGCCCGTAAAATAAACACTGACCCTCCAAGTGTAACCCGCTCGCGCAAGAACGCCCAAAAGAAACTCATTAATGCCGCAACTGACCTAGAATGGGCATCAAAAATAGGCGTAAAAATCCCATTAACTAATGGGGTAGTTACTTCTCAAGCCTCTTTCTAAAAGAAAGAGAGAAAAAAAGAAGCCTTCTTCAGAAATTATTTAGGCTAATAGTTATCGCGTCCGTCTCCGGATTTTTTGCCGAATTTCTTGCTTGGCAAACCACCTTTACCTCTGGCCACTTCTTTCACCTCCTACAAAAGCTTTCAATTATCCTTTGCGCTGTTGTGATTCTTCCTCTTCAACTGATTTTGACAGCATGTAGTACCAAGGCAATTTTCTTATTCTTTCCACTTCGCCAGATTTCCTCCGCAAACCTGAAGTTTTTTCGTTTATGAATTTCGGGAAGAATTTGTTCAGAAGAACGGGGCATATTTCGCGGTCAGTGCTTTCAAGCCAATTGAAAAAAGCTGTTCTGCGAGAAAATATGCTTCTTTCAAACTCGAAGCTTGAAGAATTAATTGGACCTAGTTTCAAATAGGTTCGTTCCGATTTTACTTTTAGGTAGAGAGCAGGTCTGAGCTCGGGTAAGCTCAAACTCAAGATAATCCGACCGAAAACCTTGTTGAACACTCTAAGGCTTAGGCGCTTCTCGTCAACCAATATCGCCTTTTCTTGCAGAAGTTTTTCTACACTTACCTTGCTGAGCTGTCCCACAATGACGCGTTTTACTAGCCACGCCTCACTTGGCCAAATTATCTCTGTATCTTCTTGGAGTGAGTTCATTATTGCTTTTAGGCACGCATTGTGTGCTTCCAAATAGTTTAGCTCTCTAGTTTTGAGTTTTGATGCTTGAACGAGACTTGCAGTATAATTTGAAGGGTAATAATGCTCGGTTTGTGGTGCCTGATTTAATAAACAGTTGATTTCTTCAAACCATTGGGTACATGTGAAGTAACTGTCGGCCATGTTTAATGTTCGCATTACCCAAGGGTCATTTCTGATCTTTAATGGAGAGACGAGTATGAATTGCGGTTTCCGACCGAAAAGGTAGCTAAGTAGTTGCTTCTTGTAAGCTACTGTTTGAGGCAATTCGTTGAGCTTAATTGTAGTATTTTTCGCTTCGATGAAGACCAGTTCGCCCTGTTCGCTAAAAAGAAGGAAGTCAAACTCGGCTATGTCCTGACCTTTACCTCTAACAACAATGTCTCCCGTCTTCGCATCGTAGAATATGCCATCGGGGCAAGGGTGCGCTTCTATTTCTGGGCAATTTGGGGCATCGGTTCCTTTGGCAATAAGGGAGTATTGAGGATTTCTCGCTGTTAATTCCTTAAGGCATTCGTAAATAACTGCTTCGTACAATTTGCCGACTGCTATCTTTCGAATCCACGGTTCATTTGAAGAAAGTTGGTTTAGTTTATCCTTAGTCAAATGCTTTTTTGCTCTAGCAAAAGTTTCTTGTGAGGGTTTAAGCAGCTTTAATTCCTCTGCGATTAAAGCTCCAGCAGAATCCTTAGTCTCAACTGACGACGCTAGATAATCTTCGCCATTGTTGCTGTAAAAAGCCGATATAACGGGGGATTCTTCGTTATGGTACATTTTGCACCTACATTATGTTACAATAACAACCAACTAATAAAGCTTCCTAATTTCCTTTATGTTACAACTTCTAAAAAACCCAATTACCCGTATGATTACATTTATATACTCATTTAGCGCACATCACATTCATGAGCGAATTACTGTTCTCAGCCACTCAAGAGCGTGAAGCAGAATTTTTTGCTTGGCTTACAGACAGGCGGGTAATCTCCGAAACTCAAACAACCAAGGCAAGCAGTAGGTCCAGCAAGGGCTTTCAGGTAGTTCCAATAGAGAAAATTAAAGAGCTAATCTCAGATGCTTTTGAGAAGCATGATAATACTACAGTCAACAGGTTGCTTGAGGTAGCGACCCAGCAACAACCCCTAAGCAAGGAGCTAATACGAAAAAGCATGAGAGTTGGAAGCGGCGAATACCTCAAATTATGGTACGTAAAACTTCTTGAAAAGACATCATTCTCTGATGTTATCGTGCGCATGCTAATTCCAATTGCCAAGGATTACTTAGCCGCTTATGAAAAAAAATATCAAAAAGAACTATCCGAAAAGAGTGAGCGACTCGGACATCTGTTCTCTTTGTTAGAATCATGGTCTGCCCTAAGTCCTGAATCAAGGGAAAGAGCTGTAGACATGGGCTTTGTAGATGTCGAATTGCCTAGCGAGGTAGTACCTAATTATACAAGCGATGTGGACAATATCAAGGATGTCCTCTCCCGTTTTATTCTAGGGGAACTTGAAAGGAGCTTATTTCATCCTCTTAAGCATAAGAATAAAGTCTATGAGGAATTCAAAAAAGGGTGGAGCAGCGAACTTGAGGAAAACCCCCTTTCTAAACTGGGACTTGAGGTATCGATTGACCCTAACGACACAAACAGAATAGTGTTCACACCAAATGTGGTTCTTTCCAAGAGCTTGACTAAAGAAGATCAAGAAAAGCTATTTGAAAAATACGGAGAAGTTGATGTCATTGATTTCATTACCGAGTTCATGAGCCAAAGCCAAAAAGAGGCAAAATATTATGGTCACATGACAGACGACGAACTTACAGAAATATGCATACATCGACAAGTCAATCTTCCTCCCTGCTTGGCAACCGTAAGAGGCCCACATGAATTTGAAGTAAAAGGTATCGCTTCACCAGCAATAACCGAGAAACTCGTTCAATATTCAATTCGATTGAGAGGGCTTATAGAAGACTTGGGGAAACGCATCGACATTAATGTGTATAATTTTTTTGTCGCTGAATACAAGGTTCTTCGTGAGCTACCACCTGAAAAAGACGCAGAAATACCCTTCGTCTTTGCAAGATCTGAAACACTAAATAACTTCTTGAAGCTGGCAACAAAGCTCGCTAAAGACGCGGAAGACTTTTTGTACGTTAAAGAGATTAACTCCTACAGAAACCAAATACTTGATACCAAGAAAGTGCAAAATTTCATTTGCAATCTTGTTGAATCGAGCATAAGCCGCCGCTCAGTAGTCTCTTTCTATGTAAACGCAGATGTATGGCGTTTCCTTCCACTAGCTATGGAAGGCAAGAACTGGATAACAATCGCAGACACCTATCTTGCAAGCAAACAAAAATAACCAAGTCTACACCTTGCTAAGCTACTTTTGCTTGTGTCAGAGAACCCGCTGCCCGAAATTCGTTATGGTGCTCTTTATGCACATAACTTCGCGCATCCTCCGGGAAAGCCTTATTTGACTCTTAAATTCCCTCAAAATGCATTAGTTTGTCCAGTAACTCAGCAACCCTTTCCAACTCACAGCTAAGTTTTTCTACCTTAACTAGGCTTGTCAAAATTCTTTTTAAATCACAGAGCACAGTGTTCATTTGGTCGTCAAGCTTTTTCACCCTTTCAGGCATCAGCAAATACTCAACAGCAGCATCCCGACCAAGATGATCAATCTCACCTTCGTCTTCTCCAGGACTATCATCAATTACCCTATTCGGAGTGCTCACAGTGAAATACTGATTGAGCAGTTGAGCTATTGGATCGTCAACTCCCAACTCATGTCGCTTGTTAATCATTCCTTGGCCGAGCACACAACCATACTTGCTCATCAAACCCTGAGAAACACGGTCAGCAAGATTCTTTGCCAAAGTAACCAACTCGCCAGGACTACGACCATACAAAGTCTCTACATGAACAATCCAAGACCCTGTTGTCTTACGCACTTTGACACCCTGCTCTAAACCAAAAAGTGCAGTCCAATTCTGAATCTCAATCAAAAACTAACCTACATATCACACAGTGACTTTGGAAGAAGTGAGGTTTTCAGCATAAAGGCTTTGCTGGAGTAGCAACTTCTTTCAGATTAGCGCTGAGAGAAACAAATGCACCTGAAAAAAAGAGAGGAAAGTGCTTAGGAGAAGCAAAATTGGCGATGTCGCCAACGGATATGAGTTCAACTCCCATCCCCAGCTTATTTTCCGAATCCTAAGCTTCTGGAGATGAAAGCTGTTCCCGGCTACTTGCGTTTCCTGAAAAGCTTGGCGTCTTGATTCGCAGTTGATAACCTGCTTGATACTGCGTCTGAATATGCCTTCTTTGCATTTTTGTTTCGCCATAATCGGAATCTGCTGGTTTACGCGCTGTCCAACAGTGGCTAAAGTTCAAGCTTATGCTGCCCAGAAGGGCGACTTTTTCCGCATGTGAGCAAGGTATTCTTTCAGCACTTCCTGTTCTTCCGCGGTTAACTTGTCCAGATATGTTGTCAGCAGGGCTTTTGCGTCGGGTTCAGGCACTTTCACGTAGAGAACGTCTTTTTCAAAAACGTGCCTTCCAACGGCGGGTTTATCCATGGACACTGCCACCTGCATACCCTGCTTCGCTTCAGACAGCGCTTTGCCCCTGTCTTGGATCTGCTGTACTTCGCCTATTTCTTCGCCGTTTTCTGCCCTCACCAGCGTGCATTTGGGTTTGAGTTTTCCGCCGAGGACTTCAACACCGAAGATGGCAGGCTTCACTCTTCTGAAGATGTATCCTTCCATGACACGGATTTTTCCCGGCTTAACGAGTTTCTCGAATTCCTGCTCAATCTTGGCTTCACGCTTACATTTGAGCCATTCCAAGTACTTGTCTATCAAGTTGTAGATTATTGGCTCCCTGAAAATCTGGATGTCACTGTTGGCTGCTTCCTGTTCAGCATCAGGCAAAACTTTCACTCCAAACGCCAAGATGACGCCTGACAGCGGCTCACGCGATTTAACCACAGAAGCCTCTATCACGTCGCGCTTCGAGACATCGCCCACATCCGCAATCCGTATCTGCACGTTATTCCGCTTCAAAATCTCAGCAATAGCCTCCAAAGAACCCAGCGTATCAGCCTTCAGCACTATGCCTTCAACCTCGGTGGATATGCGTATTTTCCCAATTTCCTCCATAATAAGCGCCGCGTATTTCTCGGGCTCTTCGTTCGGCGGCACAGCGTACAACGGCGCACCCGCAAGCGCGCCTTCTAAACCAGCAGCCACAATTTTCACTCCTGCCGCCGCAAAAACGCAGTCAACCGAGGCGAATTTGTCGCGGGGGTCTCTGATTTCGTCCAGAGGCTTAGGAACCAGAATGGCTCTTATGCGGGTTACGATGGGTTTATCTTTGCCGCCGACAACAACCATGTCATCCCTCTGCAACGTGCCGTCATAAATTATCGTGTTCAACGTCAAACCCAAGCCAGGTTCTTCTTTGACTTCGAGCACAGAGCCCTTAGCTGCGCCTTCAGTCGTCTGCAGCTGCTTCCGCAGGTACTGCTGCGTTAAGCCGACAAGCACCATGAGCAGTTCAGTGATGCCTTCCCCAGTCTTTGCGCTGGTCGGCACCAAAGCTATTGTTGAAGTGAAGTCCTTTATGTGGTCGAAACGGTCGGTTCTGAAGCCTAACCGCGAAAACGTACCCATAATCGCATAGAGCTTGTTATCCACATCCTCTTTCACGTAAGCGTCCTGAGCTGCGTAAGCTTTCAGGAAGGGCGTTTCAGGCTGAGCTTTCCAGCCGGGAACGCGGTCCACCTTGTTCACAGCGACTATGAACGGTGTTTTGCGTGTTTTCAGGATTTCTATGCACTCGTTGGTTTGGGCTTCGAAACCGCGCAGTATATCGATGACGAGGATAGCGATGTCGGCTACGCTGCCGCCCCTGCGCCTTAAATTAGTGAAAGCCTCATGTCCAGGCGTGTCGACGATGAGCAAACCTGGGATTTCTATTGCGCCCTTCATCGTGGACAGCATGGGACCTAAGAGTTGCTTGATGGTTTCAACTGGGAAGAAACTTGCGCCAATATGCTGGGTCATTCCGCCTGCTTCTCGGGCTTGAACGCTTGTTTTGCGGATTCTGTCCAGTAGGAGAGTCTTGCCAGTGTCCACGTGTCCGAGAACGCATACGATTGGTTGGCGAATGGGCATTTTGGCGTGCATCTCTCTGTTTTGATTTGGTTAGCAAAGTGCAACTGTGCTATGGGATAGTGAGTTTTGGTTAATAAACTCTCAGCCTATAGCGCGGCAATATTTTTAAGCGTGCTGCTGGCTAAGCTTTTCGAGGTGATGTTTGTTTGCCTTATTGTGTAAAGTGTGGAGCTCCTGTGAAGGACGAGGACAAGTTCTGCGCTGTTTGCGGTGCGGCAGTGGCTAAATTCACGCGTGAAGAGTTCAGTGTTTCAGCCAGTAACCTTGTTGACCGAGTTAAAGAGCTGCTTCATGAGGGAAACGTGACTAGGATAATCGTCAAGGATGAGAAGGGCAAAGTTCTGCTTGAAATTCCCGCAACCATAGGCGTAATCGGCACGGTTTTGGCTCCGTGGCTGGCAGCCTTAGGCGTCATAGCCGCGCTGGCTACAAATTGCAAGATAGTTGTCGAAAGAAGAGAGTAAAATGGCTATTCTGGCGGCTTGACTATAAGCAGGAACACGCCGACACCGAGAAGCACGATACTTAGGAGCACGAAGAACGCCGTAAACACTCCCAAGGCTTCGGTGCTTGTCGCTGTGAAGTATAGGAGTAATCCGCCTATTATCGTAATTAGTAAGCCGAAGAATTTTTCGGCAAGGGATACCCAGAACGTGTCTCCTTCTTCGCTCATGCCGTTTCAGTCCTTTTTTCCATTGTGCTTCCTACATAACATACGAACGGTTATTTTAAATTTCTCTTATTTGCCCTTGTGTTTGGTGGTGGCTTGCGCGGTTTTTATGGTTTACCGTGTTGTAGTTTCACAAAATCATACGCATAGACCTGCTTGCATGCTTCAGTGCTGGGCGGAAAATCTGAACTTACACGCTGCTAAAGGCAGATGTTGTTGTTAAAAGCATTAATGGTGCAGCGGGCAGGATTCGAACCTGCGAACCCCTGCGGGAAAGGATTTCCCCTTGCGGAGCCCATTTTTCAGGCCAAACGCGATCTTGAGTCCTTCACCTTTGACCTGGCTTGGTTACCGCTGCCCCTCATCGTAGGCTAAAAACTAAATTCCAAGCGCTGTCTTATTAATCATTCTAATACTAAAGCGGTTACTGCCTAAACTTCTTAAAGTAAACAACGACGCCTGCTGCAGCTCCAGCACCGCCAGCTCCAGCGCCGATGAACAAGCCATTCGCCGCTAGAAATGACGGCTCCTCCACAGGTGATTAGTATCATGTTGCTTTCGCATTCGTAGACTGTCTTGCTGCCTGCGAAGGTGGCTTGGGCGGTCAGTATGCCGCTTGTCTTTGGCTGGAAGCTCGCGGTGAATGTGCCGTTTTCAAACGTGAGGCAGGTTACGGTTTTTGTTTCGTTGGAAGTCATGAATTGAACGACGACGGAGTTGTTGACACTTGGCGGCTGCAGCGTTCCAGTAACCGTTAGGTTTTCGCCTAAAACCGTGGTTTTCTGGGTAACATTGAAGTCTATTATCGTTGAAGGGTGCTTCACTGTGAAGTTACCTGTTGCCGTGAGATTGTTCTTCAGAGTGTCCACCGCCTGCACGGCATATTCCACGAGCGCCCCTGCTTCTTGTCGCGGTATCGTGGCGTTGCAGGTCATGTTGCTGACAGCCATCGCAATCGTTGTAACGTTAGCCCAGTGGTCTGTCGTGTACTTTAGCGTGGCGTTCTCCAGCGCCATCAAGTTAGCAGCGTACGCGATTAGGGTTTCATTCGTCGGGTACACTTTTTTGGGGAAAGTCAATGGCGAGAGGCTGCCGCCGAAGGTGGTTTTCACGAGGAACTCCACGGTGCCTGAGCCTACTTCGCCCATGAGCACAAGGTGGTACACGTTCGACTGCATTGATGTTGTTGTGTAGTTTAGGAACATGTCTTGTCCGTTGTATTCACAGCTTGCGTAGGCGACGCCGCGGTAGCCTTCGCTTTCAAGGTTGTAGCCGCCGATGTTGCTGCTCAGGTTGCCGTAAAGCCCTGGCTCCCACGGTAATGAAACGTTGTTTATGCTGGTTGATTGCTGCTTGTTCATTAGGTACAATCTTGCTTCGTACATGTCCAGCGTGTCCGGCACTCTGACCCACAGTTCTATTCGCTGGGCAGCGGTTGTAAATTCGTAAGCCCAACTAGTGTAAAAGGTGGGTAGGCTGCCGTTTTTACCGTCAACATAATGCGCATACCACTTGTCGCATTCGATGTGTTCGATTACCATGAAGGTGGCCTGCTGTGTGCCGCGGCTTTCGCGGGCGTCGTTGACTATCACGAAGGTGTAGTTGCCTGTTTCTTTCGGTTCAAAGAATGGGTCGTCAACCGTCGTGCCTAAATGTTCTGGCAGCCCTGCGGCTTCAGTGTGCAAGCTTTCTAGTTGCCCTTTAGGGTTGTAAACGTATATGTCATAGTCTGTTTTGGGTTCGGAGCCCGTGTTTACCCATGCGCCGTAGCAGTAAACGTGGTAGCTACGTCCTGCCTGCAGCGGGCAGATGACTGTCCAGTTTTTGCCGATGCCTATCTTTGAAGTGTTGAAGTATACTGGGAAAACGGGTTTCTCGACGTAGGTGTAATTGCCCAGAATTTGGTCATTCTCGTAGGTGTGCACGTAGAGCTGCGATTCTGAAGCTCCCTGTGCATGCATGTTGAGAGCCAGAGCTGCGAATAGCATCGTAGCCACGAGGCCAGCTGTTGCAAGCCGAGTTTTCTTCACCGGTGAGGCACCCTTCAATTTGGACAATGAATGCCTTTTTGTCGGTAGCCATGCATATTTGTTATGAAAACTTGGTCTTGATTGTTGATGTTTCGGATTTCGAATACGAAATTGGGGTATTCACCAAAAAGGTAAAAGCGCTCCGTACATGAATAGTAGAAAGGCGCACGCCATGCGGACGCAGCACAAAATCATATTTGGCAGCAGCCAGAGGATGACTGAACTAGCGGACTCGAGCGTGCATTTGATGGTGACTTCGCCGCCTTATCCCATGATTGAAATGTGGGATTCTCTCTTCGCAAAAATGGATTTGAGCATTGCAGAGTTGTGGCGGAAGCTTGAGGCAGAGCGCCGTGAAGAAAACGTGACACAGATTTACGAGCACATGCACGGCAACCTTGCTGAAGTGTGGCGGGAAGCTCACCGAGTTTTGGTAGACGGCGGCATAGCCTGCATAAATATCGGCGACACAGTTCGCACCGTAAACGGCAGTTTTCGCTTGTTCGCTAACCACTCAAAAATCATCGAGCACTGCGAGCGAATAGGCTTCACAACACTGCCATATATATTATGGAAGAAGCCTACCACGAAACCGAAGTACAATGGCAAAGGCGCTTTTCTCGGTTCAGGCTTTCTTCCGCCTAACGCCTATGTCACGTTGGACTGCGAGTTCATACTGCTCTTCAGGAAAGGAAAACTGCGCCGTTTTCAACCTCATGACCAGCGCCGCTACGACAGCGCCTTTGAGAAGAGCGAGCGTGACGAGTGGTTTTCGCAAATCTGGACGTTAACTGGGGCTCGCCAGACCGAAAGTCAACTAGAAAGACGAATCGCTGCCTTCCCAGAGGAACTTGCGAATCGCCTCGTTAGAATGTTCTCAGTCAAAGGCGACACGGTGCTGGATCCTTTCTTGGGTTCAGGCACAACCGCAATTGCAGCGATGCGAAATGAGAGAAACAGCATCGGCTACGAGGTAGACGAGAGTTTGCTGCCGCTCATAACAAAGAAATTGGTTTTGGGTCAGCAGAAAGTAAGCTTAAGGCATGAAAAATGATCGAGATTGCTGAGAATCCCCAATTTTGAGCCAATATGGCTTGTTGAGCATGTTTTCGCTTTTAGCGTTTATAATTTGGTGTTTTCTCTAGTTCCGTGAATTACCTAGTAAAAGTGAAGGATAGTCGATAATTCCAAAATTACTTACAAGCCAGCGGAATAGAGCACCAGCAGCCTAAGGTGGGAACATTAGTTCAAATCCCAACAGATCCGCCAATCCGCTCATACCCTTAGGTAGGTATGCTTTTTAGGTATTTGTTCCACAGGTAAGCTGCTGCGTAGCCTGCTGAGAGTCCGCTGCCTACAGCCACGAAAATCACCAGTCCCGACATCACCATGTTAAATTCAATAATCTGTAAGTACGTGGCAAACACGTAGTAGCTTAGAAAGCCGATTATTGCGGTGCTGAAAGCCATGGCAAGCATCACCCTGTTTCGGTTCACGCCCTCCTTTTCGGGAAACGCTTTGAAAGCAAACATGAAAGCATCCACCAACAGCCCATAGAGAAACGTGAATATGAAAGTGAACGGACCAAAGGCGGAACGCGCCAACGCAGACAGAACGCCGCCAACTAGACCTACGTAAGTGGCGCCTAATTTTCCCACAAAAAAAGTCGCCAATGCCAATACTACAGCTTGAACCGCTATGAGCAGGTAGCTGATAGGCGGCGGCACAAAAAAATTCATCACGAAAATTATTGAACTGAACAGCGCCGCGATGAACAGCCGCTTAGCCTTCTGCATCATTAGTCTTCACGCTCAAATAAGGGAGTGGTTCAGTTTAAAAAACCTTGACATGCAGAGGGCAGAAAAATTTGGTAGGTAAAACTATTGATGTTTCGCCCTTTTCTTTTTGTATGAGTGTTGCACGATATAGGCATATGTAATTTTTAACGGAAGATATAAATTGACAAGTTATCATAAGAGGGGAATGTTTTAGTATTTGACGCTTAGGTGTGTAAGAGGGGAATTTAGGGTGAGCACTCACGCAGAAGACTTGAAACTCCGCTTAATGACCATCGAGCTGTTAAGAACTGCAAAGTATAAGCGCAATATTACGTACCGCGAACTAGCCTCAAGAACAGGCTTACCAGTAACTGTGCTGAGCCGCTACGCAAAAGGACACGTGCTGCCAAACACTACGCGGGCGCAGCAACTGTGGCGCGTGCTAACAAAACTTGTGGGATTGGAAACTGAACTGCGGAATAGAATAAAATTCGACGAAACAGGCTACTTCGACAATACCGAGATAGTAGGCGACTACAACATACTGCAGCAAGCCGCAAACCACGCGCTCGCAAATTTCGCTGGAAAACGCGTGACCAAAGTCTTATCTGCAGCCGTTGACGGAATCCCTTTAGCCACGATGGTTGCCAACGCGCTCGGCGTAAACCTTGTGGTGGCTAAACGTAACAAAGAAGTAGGCGTCAAAGCCTTTCTAGAGGAAACGTACATCCTCGGGAAAGACTCAGGCGTAACCATGACGCTTTTCATCCCCAAAGAAGCGATAAAAAAACGCGACAGCGTTCTAGTGGTAGACGACATGATTAAAAGCGGCGAAACACAGGAAGCGCTGGTTAACCTCGTCAAGAAAGCAAGAGCCGAAATCTCAGGCGTTTTCTCGCTTATCGCTGTAGGCGACGAATGGAAAAAACGGCTGAAGTTCAGCAACGGCGCCCCAGTGGAAGTCGTCACTTACCTTAAATCGCCACTCGAAACAGACCACGCTTAGAGCAGCGTCACGTTTTGCTTCCGAAATATTAAACAACACCCAAACACGTAAACAAGTAACACACGTAGGGAGGCGTCTTTGAATGCGAACCATAGAATGGCGAAACGGCGCAGTTTTCACGCTAGACCAAACCAAACTTCCTCTCGAAACAGTGACCCTGGAAATAACAACAATCGACCAGATGGCTGAAGCCATCAGAAGCTTGCGCATAAGAGGCGCACCGTTATTGGGTGCAGCAGCAGCTTTCGCGTTGGCTTTAAAGGCTTACCACGCGCAAGCCGCAAGCAGCACAGCGCTTCTCTCGGAACTGGAGCACACGGCGAAAGTCATAAGGAGCACGAGACCAACAGCCGTGAACCTTTTCTGGGCAGTAGACAGAATCCTAAGCAAGGCACAAGATTTTTCGGGCAACATCGACGCTCTAAAGGCGTTTGTTGTGCAAGAAGCGCAGCGCATCGCGGATGAAGACGCGGAAGCTAATCGTGCAATTGGCAAGAACGGCGCTGAGTTAATCAAAGACGGCGATGTTGTTTTGACGCACTGTAACGCTGGCGAGTTGGCGACGGTTGAGTACGGCACCGCGCTTGGCGTGATAAGGGCAGCCGTGGGACAAGGTAAAAAAATCAAGGTTATCGCCACGGAAACGCGTCCGTTGCTGCAGGGCGCGAGGCTGACGGCTTACGAGCTTAAACGCGACGGCATACCCGTGACGCTGATTACGGATAACATGGTGGGCTACGTCATGCACAAAGGACTCGTGGACTGCGTTGTTGTAGGCGCAGACCGCATAGTCCAAGACGCTGTGTTCAACAAGATTGGCACGTTCACAGTTGCGGTTTTAGCCAAAGAGCACGATGTGCCGTTCTACGTGGCGGCGCCGAAATCCACCTTCGACTTACAGCACAAAGCAGCAGACATCGTGATTGAGGAGCGGAATCCGCTGGAAGTCACTAGTTTTGGCGGGCGACAAGTTGCCGCAAACGGCGTAAGCGTTCTTAACCCAGCTTTTGATGCTACACCGTTGAAGTATGTTTCGGCGATAATCTGTGAAAGCCGAGTGTACAGTAAGAAGGATTTTGCTAAGTTTAAGACTAAAGACGCTATGTGAGCAAGGTTTGTTGAGCTAGTTTTTCGGCTTTTCGCGCGCGCCCAATGCACAAAGGCATGGGTTGGTTTGGAATACTTACGCGGCGAGAGTAAGTCTTAAATCATCATACACCAGAGTAAACATCTACGGGGGAGAACCAGAGACGACGCACTTCGGATTCAGCACACGCCCCTCAAGCGGGTTCATACAAGGCTTCGCCGTTATGCTCGTTGCTATCTGGGCAATTAACATCACTGTGCTGGTTGCAGCGGGAGACACGTTAACAGCAGCCCTGTTCCTGCTAATTCTGCTAATACCCATCTCCATAGTAATCTACACGTTTACCAAACAACAGCGAAACAGCGGCGAAAAAGAAACAATTTCAGATAAAGCAAAAAAGTTTCTGATGCCCCTGCACGGCGCAGCGTTTGCTTGCTGGGTGTTCGATATAACCACCACTTTCTACGCCATAGACATCGTACGCAGAGCCACTGAACTGAACCCGCTAGGCTGGCCCCTTGGAGCCGTAGGCGCACTGATATTTTACGTGCCGGCAACTGTTTTCACTTACATCTTGCTGTTCAAAATTGGGCGAAGAGAATCGCTTGGTGCGGCTGCCGTGATAACGGCTTTGGCGGCTTATTTGGGCTGGATGAACTTCAACGCAGGCACGCAGAATTTCGGCTTCTTCGTTAATTCCGTGTCTTTCACGATGCAAAGTTACTGCTTGCTGTTTTCTCTTGTTGCCGTGGTGGATTTGATTTACGCGGTTGCTTTCGCGAAATTAGTGAAGCGCGACGCAAGTCTCGTCCAGAGAAAAATAGGCTAATCAACATTCCAAGTCCGCAGCAATTGTTGAAACTTGAAGCGCAAGCGGTTAGGTGGCGAGATTCAGGGATTAAGAAAAATTAGCGAGCGGGCTTTTGTCTAAGCAGAGAGCATTCACCCGAGTCTTGGATGCCTTTTCAGTGAATTTTTTCTGACTCTTTCCTGTTCTTTCTGGGCAATGATTTTCTTTATATCGCCTAAGACTTCTCTGTGGCGGTCTTCGTCTTCGATTATTGTTGAAAAGACACGTTTAAGCTGCTCCATGTTAACGTTATAGATTTGCTGAACTTCTTTAGCCATAAGCTCCAACGTTTTCAGCTGTGCATAAACGTGGTATTCTTCGCCGAAGAGACCCTCTAAGACGGTTAATCTCTCTGCAAGTTCAGGCAGTTCATCGTCGCCTATTCTTTCTAATCTTGCAATGTCCTTGCGGAAGTCACCAGTGATATACCATATTTCACCCAGCATTTTTTCACAGTCTTTAGGCTTCGTTTTTGTCTTGGCTATGCTGTCGCTTATGCCTTTCAAAGTTACAGCATGCTTCTTGCTGTCGATTGAAATGTACGATAGAAGAGACTTTATCAGGGGCAACTCAGTTTTGGCTGCAAGAACCTCGTATAGCAGCGCCACCTCGTTTTCCAGCAAGCTTAGGCATCCGAGGAAAGACGCAATGGCTTCTGGGTTATTATTTTCAACACAACGAACGCCCTATTATACAAAGTGCGTAGCGGTTGGTTAAATAAGTTGTGAATTACGATTTACTATACAGTGCCCATCAAAAATGGTTCGCAGAGCTGCCCTTGTTTAGGCTAAAAAGGTCATAACGTTAATTAGTTAACTGCCTAAGAGTAAATGGAAGAATGTTGATGAATAATGAGCGACGACAAAGAACCACAAAGCGGTTCAGAGTTCAGAGCCAGCGGTGTACTTGCTGAAAAAGGCGTCCGCATAACCGAGCAAAGCAGCGTGGACGCACTTTCGCAACGCGGGTACGGCTCAGCGGAAAACAAGGTTTTCATGCTTGCCTTCTACGAAGCACTCTACCTTGCGGACAAAGGAATGCTGGAAGTTAAGGATGAAAAAGGCAAGTCCATGGATTTCAAGAACCTTCTCCGCTGCTACGAGCAGATTAACGAGAACGCTTGGGGTAACTATTTGGTCTACCGTGATTTACGCAGCAGAGGCTATGTTGCCCGAGAAGGATTTGGCTCAGAAATTGACTTTCGCGTTTACGAACGCGGCGCCTACGGCAAAGACACTGCTGCTTACCTTGTTATGAGCGTTCAGGAAGGCGCCCCCGTGCCCATACAAGACTTGACAAACGCCATGCTGCAGTGCCAGAGCCAAAAAAAGGAGCTAATTTTAGCTGTGATGAACCGCAGAGGAGAAATAGTTTACTATTCAGTCGCGCCGTTAGCTTTCAAGTAAGATGGTGAAAATGGCAAAATCAAACGGTTATGTGTGGGACGCTAAGGACTACGCGAAAAATTCTGCTAATCAGTTTGCGTGGGCACAGGAGCTTATTCCAAAACTTAAGCTTAAAGGGACCGAGGCCTTACTGGACATTGGTTGCGGCGACGGAAAAGTCACCGCTGAAATAGCCAAAGCGTTACCCCGCGGCAGAGTGGTTGGCGTTGACAGTTCCGAAGAAATGATAAAGTTGGCGCAAGCCAATTTTCCCCAAAAGGCGCACGCGAACCTTTCTTTCCAGTTAATGGACGCGCGAAAGCTAACTTTCAACGAGGAATTTGACAAGGTATTCTCTAACGCTGCGTTACATTGGGTAGTTGACCAAGCTGCTGTGCTGGAAGGTGTCCAAAGAAGCCTGCAAACAGGTGGGCGGCTTCTGTTTCAGATGGCGGGTAAAGGCAACGCCCAAGACGTACTTGATATTATAGATGAACTGTTGACAGGGGCGGCATCTTGGAAACGGTTTTTTGACGGCTTCACTTTTCCTTACGCGTTCCTCAGCCCAGAAGAATACAGAACATTGCTGGCGGAAGCGGGTTTGACGCCGCTACGTGTGGAGATTTTTCCCAAAGACATGAAATTCACGGGCGCTGAAGGGCTAGCTGGTTGGGTTCGCACCACATGGCTACCTTTCACCGAGCGGATACCGATTGAGCAACGGGATAGTTTTGTGAAGGAAATCGTGAACCGCTATCTAAAACGTTACTCCCCTGATGCACAAGGCGTTGTTCATTTACGCATGATTCGGCTTGAAGTGGAAGCCAGAAAACCTGCGTGAGTGGCATGAAAGAGTTTAAAAGATTATGGTCAGTTTTTTAACTGTCAAGTGCAGAATAGTAACAGAAGGTTAAGCCATGCCGACTTTCCAAACTGTCCGCGGGATGCGTGATTTGCTGCCTGAAGACGCCGCAGCGTTAAACTGCGTAATAGCCAAAGCGCGGGAAACCGCAGGGCTTTACGGCTACAGGGAAATCGTTACGCCAGTTGTTGAGCCGTACGAGCTTTTAGCTGCTAAGTCAGGCGAGGAAATCCGTCAGCGCATGTTCACTTTCAAAGACCTCGGCGACCGCACCGTAGCCCTAAGACCAGAATTCACCGCTTCTATAGCGCGTTTAGCCACTACCGCCTTGAGGAACGAGCCTAAGCCGCTGAGGGTTTTCTCCGTGGGCAGCGTTTACCGCTATGATGAACCGCAACGTGGACGTTACAGGGAGTTTTGGCAGTCAGACTTTGAGATAATCGGTTCAAACAAGCCTGAGGCAGACGCTGAAATAATCCTGTTAACGAACAGTTTGATGCAGGCTGTAGGCTTGAGGAACTACGCGTTCAAGCTTGGACATATTGGCGTACTCAGGGGAATTCTCAGCCAAGAAGACGTGGACGACAAAACACAAAACGCTGTTCTGCAACGCATGGACAAAAAAGAGTACACCGAGGCTTTTGCGTTGGTCCCAGAGAAGTGCCGCGCAACTCTCGAAGGCTTATTGAAGCTAAAAAGCGGCAGCGTGTTTGAAACCGCTGAAAGAATAATACAGTACGTAGCAGACTACAGCGAGGCAGCGGCTTCTGCTGAAAACCTGTTAGCCATTCTAAAACTAGTCACTGAAGGCGGCTGCGAAATCGCTACTGTGGAGCCTGCGTTCGCCAGAGGCTTAGAGTACTACACGGGCATGATTTTTGAAGTGTATATTCCCGAGTTGGACATAGCCCTAGGCGGCGGCGGGCGCTATGATAGACTCATTGAAGTCTTCGGAGGTGAGGCGACGCCTGCCACGGGCGTGGCACATGGGTTAGACCGCATAGCCCTTGCCATGCAAACCCAGAATTTGGCGCTTAAGACCAAGCAGGATAAGCGGGTGGTAGTTGTTCCCGTCAAAGACGAGCAGAAAGGAGCCGCGTTAAAAATTGCTCAGCAACTCAGAGCCACAGGGATGTCAGTAGAATTTGAGGTTATGGGCAGGAAAATGGCTAAGGCGCTGGAAGACGCGGACAAACGGCAGATGGACTACGCGGTGATTGTGGGCGAAAAAGAACTGCAGCAGAACACTGTGGTTCTCAGAAACTTGGCGAAACGAACGCAAACAACCGTCGTAATCAACAAGTTAGCCGAGGCAATCAGAAGCTAAAAACGAAACCAAAAAAAGAAAGGCGAAGGCTGTTTAGAGCCTTTTGATGTACCTGTTGACTTCCCACTCGGTTACTTGCATTCGGTAGAGGTCCCATTCTTTCCGTTTTTCCCGCAGGAAGTTCTCGAATGCAGTTTCGCCGAGGGTTTCGCGCATGAGTTCGCTGCTTTCCAGCTCGTCTAACGCTTCTTTCAGCGATTCTGGGAGTGAAACTATGCCTTTTGCTTTGCGTTCCTCGTAGCTCATGTGGTAAACGTTCAGTTCCACTGGGTCGCCGGGGTCAGTTTTGTTTTTGATGCCGTCTAAGCCTGTGGCAAGCAGCACTGCAAACTGCAGGTACGGGTTTCCCGCGCCGTCGGGGCAGCGGATTTCGCATCGGGCAGCGTTTTTTCTTCCGCCGAAGTTCGGCACGCGGATGAGCGGTGAACGGTTCTTGTGCGCCCATGCAAGGTATACCGGAGCTTCGTAGCCTGGCACTAAACGTTTGAAGCTGTTTGGCCAGGAGTTCAGCACCGCGCACATTTTTCTGCCGTGAGCTAGTTGACCGCCGATGAAGTATTTTGCAATGTCCGAGAGGTAGGCGCTTTTTGGGTCGTCACTGTAGAACAGGTTTTGTTTGGCTTCCTTGTCCCATAGGCTTTGGTGAGTGTGCATGCCTGAACCGTTTATGCCTGCGAAGGGTTTAGGCATGTACGTGGCTATGTAACCGTTTCGCGCGGCGACCACTTTGCCGCACATCTTCATCGTAATTGCTCTGTCAGCGGTCTTCAACGCTTCGTCATATTTGAAGTCTATTTCGTTTTGTCCCAGAGCTACTTCATGGTGGGATATTTCGATTTCTATGCCGAATGCTTCCGCGGTGTCTGCGATTTCTCGTCTGATGTCGTCGGTTAAGTCGCCGGGGTGGAAGTCGAAGTAGCCTGCCATGTCTATCGGCGTTGGCAAGCCGCCGTTTTCGCTTTCTTTCACTAGGAAAAATTCCAGTTCGGGTGCGCATATGTAGGTGAAGCCTGCTTTGGCGGCTTTGTCTATTGCTCGTTCCAGAATATAGCGTGGATCACCTTCGAAGCGTTTGTTTTGCGGCGTGTAAACGTCGCAGATTAGTCGGCAGGAGGATTTCTCTTTTGGTCGCCACGGTAGAACCGCGAATGTTGTTGGGTCCGGGTACAGCACCATGTCGGATTCTTCGATTGGTCTGTAGCCTGTTATCGATGAGCCGTCGAAGGGCTGACCGTTTTCGAACATGCTTTCGATGTTTTTCGAGCTTACGGCTAGGTTTTTTATGATGCCGTTTATGTCTGTAAATTGTAGTCTGACGAATTTTATGTCTTTTTCTCGGATTTCTTTAACTACTTTGGTTACGTTTTCTTTCCAGACTGCGTCGTTGAAGTTCTTCATTTTTTATCTATTCCCCTGTGAAGTTTTACTGTTTATTTGTCATGTGTTATGGCAATGAGATTCTGCGTAAACATATATAAGCATATCGCTGTATTCAGTAAATAAACGTTCAAATATTACTTGAATTATTGAACCAATGTTCGACAAAATCCATGACGCTCCATCGAATACAGTAACAAGTAAAACTGCACGTTACCATTACGCGTCAAGATGGAGGGGCAATTTACAGTTCTCTGCGCAGAAAATCTCCAACATCTGAAATGTTCTTCACCGCAACCGTGGCAGCATCCGCCTTAGCATCCAAACTGCACATAATTCTGCCAAACCCCAAACACTCGCCAAACTCGCTCATGATCAACGCGTAGTCGCCTTTACGCCGTGTCCCACTTACGCTCAGTATGCCTCGGGTGAAAACGTCTCTACCGCAGATAAACAACCAAGCCGCTTTCTTGTCAATCACAATTTTGTTTGCTCTTCCCAGCGAAAGCATCGCTAACAGGGTAAAGCTTGGAAAGAACGTGCCATTTTTAACTTTCCCCAAGTAAGCGCCCGCATAATAGAAGTCTCCTTTTACGAGACCTTTCAGGTTCTTACCCAATAGAAAATAGCGTCCAGCCTTCTCCACAATTAAGCCAGTGCTTAAGGAAAGTTTGGCGCCCAGTTTAGCCGCAAAACTTGTCAGCGCCTTCATTTCTTGTTCACCTGTTTCCTGAGCTTGCAAACGAAGAAACCCTGCGTTTCTCCAGGCCAAATCCGCCTGCAACGCGCCACTGACGCATGCAAGCGTTTTCCAAAAACCTCAGTCAACCCTTCCTGACCGTAACAGTTAATCTCTTCAATCTGCAAGTTCGAGTGTTTTACAGCCCAATCCATATTCAACTCGTTTTCTTCAGGCTCCAATGAGCAGGTTGAATAAACCAGTTCGCCCTCGTCGCTGAGACATTTCGCGGTTTCAGCTAGCAATTCACGCTGCACTTGTGCGTTGCGCTGCACATCCTGCAAAGTTCGGCGTTTAAACCAAGCTTTGTCGGCTGCGAAGTTTCCAGAACACGGCGCGTCCAACAAAATCCTGTGGAATTTCAAGTTCAGCCGTGAAGCTTGCTTCGCGTCAAGATTGTAAACTACTGTGTTGCTGATGTGGCAGCGTTCCAAGTGATTTGCCAAAGCGGTTAAACGCTGTTTTTTAACATCTAATGCTACTACTGCGCCAGTGTTTTCCATTAAATCAGCCAGCTGCACGGTTTTTCCGCCTGGTGCGGCGCAAGCGTCAAGCACGGTTTTATGTTTAAGCGTTGTGAACAGGGTAGCGGGGATTTGGGCTGCGGCTTCCTGAATCGAGTATAAGCCGAGCAGGTATTCTGCGGTAGCGCCTACAGAAACTTTTGAGCAGCTGACCCAGTAGCCTGTTTCTAGGAAAGACACGCGTTCAAGCTGAACGCCCAAGGCACGGAGTCTTTCTATGAGGGGTTTGTCTTTGGCGTTTGACAGGTTTATTCTTATTGCTTGCCGCGGCTCAGCGTTTTCAAGTTCCCAGCCTAATTGCCTATAACGATTCACAAAGAATTCTTTGCCCGACATTGAACTTAGAATAATTGAACTGCCCATAAATACTTTTCAAACACGCCCTCCTTAGTGAGCCTTCTCGCAATTGACTGCCGTCGAATTTGGATGCAGCAGATAAAAAGCACTATACAGTGTGTTATTGTGTCTGTGATTTATTGAGGGAATAGTGTGACTCTTTGCCTTCTTCATTTGCGTTGCTTCGATTGGAGTTGTGCGGTGACTGGAGGAGGTTTGATGTTGATTTCAATTCTGGAGGTTAAATGCGTAACGTTTATATGTCGCTTGTGATGTCTTTGGCGATATCGCTTGTGATATTATGGCTGAGAGATTGGCGAACCGAACTAGCGGTGTTCCAAGAGGGCTCCTCCGTTTCCTAGTCTTAACCATGCTAGCAAAGAAGCCAATGTCAGGCGTAGAAATCGTGGAAGTGATTGAGAAAGAAACAGGCGGTAGGTGGAAACCCAGTTCAGGATCCGTCTATCCGCTCTTAGCGTGGTTACACGATAAAGATTTCACCAGCGAACTGCATAGCGAAGAAATGGGGATTAAACGGTACGCGCTTACAGAGAAGGGAAAAGCGTTTTTTGAAAAGCAAATAGCCAACGGGCGAAAAATGTTGAACAAACTGGAATTTCTTGTCCCCCTCCTCATCGGAAAATTCCAGTTTGACCCTAACGATGAAGAAATTCTTGCAAGAACAAAAGAACCAGCGCAGAGAGTTGTCAAGACTCTTCTAGACTTGCGGGAAGAAAAAAATTACAAAGTAACAGAACAGATTGCAAGGGACATCGAGAGAATTCTGAACAAATGCGCTGATGAGCTTGAAGAAATAGTGCGAAAAACCCGTGAAAAGAACAGGCGCCAATCAGGATAATGCTGAAAACAAATAGTGGAGGATGAACAGGTTATGGGCATAAAATCTAGTTTCATGATAGCAGCAAGGTCGCTTCTGCGAAGAAAAACAAAAAACCTCAGCGCGATTCTAGCCGTAACCCTAGGCGTCACGTTACTGGTCGGCATCCAAATCACAACCGACACGCTGGAAAACTCGTTCATGACAAGCTTGCTCCAACGTCAAGGCGAAGTTGACTTCCGCGTATCCAACTCCACAACTGGCGGCTACCTCACATCAGCCGACGCGGAAAACATCAGCGCACTAGTCCCAAACGCAGTGGGAATAATGCCTGAACTGTCAACAGATGCACCCGTAATGCTGGGTTCCCAGTTTGATGACTCAGTTGAAATGGCTGGAATCCCCACCGATTTTCCAGAGGCATTCGGCTCTTTCTACGATTGGAAAACAGGAGACAAACTGAACCTTAACGCGCTTCTTGCAAGCAACAGCAGCATCCTCTTATCAAGCTCCCAGGCTGAAAAACTGGGACTAACCAAAGAAGCCACATTGCCACTGAAACTAACCACCGAGTTCACAAACCTCACAGCAACCGTTCAAACGCCACCAACGGTTCCATTAGCCAATTGGACCGTCAACGCAAACACCACTAGTGCACAATATGTCTTAAACAGTTCTTCACCATATCTTTCGCTCACAGTCGTACCAGTCAACTTCACTGGTATAGTAACCCTTTACACGATAAACTGCCCCAGACTTGGCCTTTCAAATTACGATTACATCAACGTAACCGCTGCAGGGTCAAACAACACCCTCGTGGTATTAGGTTTCTCCATGGATGATGGCAGCACTCTCACTGTGGCGAACCTGACAAACATAGAAACTCTAAACACTACGCAATTTGACCTCTCGCCTTATTCTGAAAGAACACTACGAGGAGACGCATTTCTAGCGATAATGAGCGCTAACGGCACCCAAGCAGAAATCGAAATATCCGAAATCAAATTTGAAAGCTCAACCCCAATAATCACCTACACACCCACAACAGAAAGAGTAGACCTGCAAGTAGTTGGAATTTTTGATTCTAAACGTCCCGGAATAGGCTCGCAGTATCGGGGAATCGTATTCAAGCTAGAACACCTTCAGCAATGGATGAGCCTGCAGGACCCACAACAAAAAACAGACATAATTAAAGCCTACTTGGTAGCCCTCAAAACAGACCACTTCACTTCAGAAATAAGCAGAGACTATCTACAAGAACAGGTGGATATGTTCAAGGCGGTTACTCCTGAAACTGTGGATCCAGCCACGGGAAACACGCGGAAAATCTTTAGAGTTCAATCGTACCGGTTGACGTTCTTCAGCATCGCAGAGATGGTCATGACGCTGCTGTCCACCATGCTCACAGCGTTAGGGCTTCTGATAATGATAACCGGTGTCCTGCTAATCACAAACGTTCAGCTCATGAACGTGGAAGATCGAGAGTTTCAGACAGGTGTTCTGCGGGCTGTTGGAGAGAACCGCCGCGGAATCACTCAATCGATGCTCATAGAAAACGTGTTTCAAGGAATACTCGGCGGAATATTCGGCTTATTCGGAGGCTTAGTGTTCGGTCAAGCTGTTGCGTCTTATCTTGTGAGCCTGTTCGGCACGGGGCAATTCAGCGTCCAACCGGTTGTGTCACAGCAAGTTGTGGTTCTCTCAGTCCTAATCGGAGTAGCACTGGGCATCATAACAGGCATATTGCCTGCTTTGAGAGCTTCCAGAGTAAACATTGTAGAAGCACTTCGGGGAATCAAAGTTGCATTTGAAGAAAAGTCAGGGCGCAATCTGGCGTTGTTCGGAGTATTAGCCATCGTCGCAGGCTGTTTTGTTCTGCTGATTAACGGTGTTTTCGATAAGACTTGTGAAGGTATCTGGGTTGCTGAAGGCTGGAATACGTTACAAGAGTGGCGGAACATTCTAATCGGGGCGGGCTTGCTTTTCGCCGGCGTAGGCATAGTTCTTTCGCGGTTCATCAGCCGCGTGAAAGCGTTAAACTTCACCGCCATCGCCATTTGGGCTATACCTGTTTTCCTGTTCGTTGTAGCCATGGGCGAGTGGATACCGGATATTACGGGATTGGCGCCCGACATTCTGATAATTGGCGTGATGGAAATAGTCATCGGTTCCGTATTGTTGGTGTCGGTGAACCTTCCTCCAGCCATGAAAGCCTTGCGTTCGGTTCTTGTCAAAATCAAAGGATTAAAAGGCGTGGGACAAATCGCGCCAGCGCTGATTTCATCTCATAAGACGCGTTCGACGCTGACTTTCGCAATTTTCGCTGTGATATTGACGTTGAATGTAACTGTTGCGACGCTGGTGCCTACTAATCTGAGCTCAATCATCGAAACCGAGCAAGATTCCAGAGGAGTCGACATCATCGTAACCCTCAACAAGCCAGTAGCAAACATTGCTAACGTTTCATATGTGGAAGAACTGTACAAACTTGACAGCCATATAATTGACGTAATCGGCTTCAAAACATACGCTTCACGGACTGATTACCAGCGGTATGCGGCATTAAACAACCCGTACTCGTCAGCCTTCAACCCGCAAACAGACATGCTGCCGATAGGATACGGCGAACTTAGAAAGGAACAGATCCGCGGAAACGCATCTGACGCTGAATGGCGCTACAACTTCTACTTGAGCAGTTTCCCAGATGGCGTTGCACAGCCACCCGCCGATGAGGTAACAGATGGAGAGTTGACTGAGATGTCTAAGCAAGCATGGGAAATGTTTTTCGATCCCTCATACAGGATGGCGGCATATAATGTTTCGTTGGCGAAACTGATGTCGGATGAACGCGACCTAAGCGACTTGGACCTTACGTCTTTTAGTGGTTACTCAGGCAGAGAACTGGAAGGCGTTGATGTGCTGCGTTACGAAAACGGCACCGTTATCAAAAATCCGATAGTGTTCACTGACTCGTTCATTCTTCCAATGGGGTTGCAGGTGTGGATACCGATGAACACATCCGAATATGGCTTGCCCGTTTATCAAGCGTTCACTATTGCAGGAAGATTGGATTCACAGAGGGCAGGAGGGTTTCCATTATCATCTTTCAGCCTCTTGAGCGGAGACGAGTTCAACATCATGGACGCCTTGGGAAAACTGTACCTGCCTGAATATTGGGCAAACCAAACCAGTTTCTTGGCAGAAGCAGACGGTGTGACCTCAATATCAAAGGCACCCAACCAGTTTAACCAATTCCTCATCAAGACTAGTTACGACATGGATGACCCGCGAATCCAGTCAATCGCGCAAGCGATTATGAATTTCACGAACACAAACGATGAAGGCTACCGGGGCTTGGTTGGAGACAACTTCTACGTGGCAAGCGCCACAGTGCTCTACTCAAAGATTGAACAGTCGCTGGAGATGATTCAACGCGTGGTCTCCTTCCTACAAATATACGTCACATTCGGCTTGGTCATCGGCACAGTAGGCATGGCGGTAATCTCCATCCGCAACGTCTCGGAGAGAAAACGGGAAATCGGCATGATGCGGGCAATCGGCTTCCCGAGAACTCAAGTTATGCTTTCGGTGCTGCTGGAACTGGTGGTGCTAGGAATAATCGGCTTAGCTATCGGAGTCGTCAACGGTGTGCTAATCAGCGTCGGCTTCGCGAACATGCAAGGTGCTACGCTGGTCATTCCATGGAACGACCTCGGCGTGTACTTGGGCATAATCACAGTTATCGCCATAGCGGCAGGCGCCATTCCGGGATGGTTTGCCTCCAGAATTCCACCAGCGGAAGCGTTAAGATATGTAGGATGAGGGAAAGACAATGACAGCAACAAGAAATAGAGAATCAATTCTCGTCATCTCAGGACTGCACAAGCGTTACAATGAAGGAAAATCAAATGAAGTCCACGCCCTCCGAGGAGTAGACCTCATTGTTAAAAGAGGAGACATGATGGCGATTATGGGACCATCGGGTTGTGGAAAGACAACGCTATTGAACATGATAGGTCATCTGGACCGCCGTTCGGAAGGGAAAATTGTCATAGACAACATTGACACAGCCACACTTTCCGACGGAAAAATGACTGCTTTTCGCAGGGACAAAATCGGTTTCATATTCCAGTTATTCAACCTTTTTCCATTCTTATCTGCTGTAGAAAACGTGGAGACGCCGTTGCTGCTGAAGGGTATGAAGGCGGGAGTGGCCCGCGAGCAAGCGAAAATGCTTCTGAGAGAATTAGGCATGGGCGATAGGCTGTATCATCTGCCTTCTGAGCTTTCTGGAGGTCAACAGCAACGGGTCGCTATTGCTCGCGCGCTCATCACGGAACCAGCGATAATTCTGGGGGATGAGCCCACAGGCGACTTGCATTCTGCAACAAGCGCTGAAATCATGAAGCTGTTTCGCCGAATCAACAGGATAAATCAGCAAACCCTTGTGTTGGTCACTCACAGCAGATGGATAGCTGAGCACTGCGACTACATTGTTCACATGAGTGACGGAAAAATCTCCCGCCTTGAGCAAGGACCGTTTAAAGCAGAGGAGGAAAATTAATGAGAGTTTACGCGGCTGGATTAATAGACAAGTCGTTGCGGGCAGATAATGTGAAATTACAGAGGAAACTCGTTTCTGATTGCCGCGGGATTCTGCATGTGCCCAGCAAAGCCATGGCCAGCCAAGAACTGAACACGTTCATCGTTTTGTCTGGAGAAAAAAACGGTGCAGTGAACCAGAAAGTTGTTGAAGAAATCGAAAAAGGAAGGCTTTACAGCGTTTTTAGGAAATATTATGCAGATAACAAGTCCAAATTGCAGAAACAGCTTAAGAATCATCAGGAACTGCGGGAAACATCAAACATTGTTAAAGAATTCATTGATGAAGTTGACCCGAACCTTGTAAAACATTTCAAATCACAGCTCAGGAAGATAATCAAAGAGTTACCAAAAGGCTACCGTGAAATCCAGTTGAAAAGTTACGTGGCGATTTGGGATTTCACGGAGACTCGGGAGTATCGGTTTTTCCTTTCAGGATTTGATTCAGCCGCATTCACGGGCTCAGCAGCCGAGAATTCGCTGAAGGTTGCAGAATTGGTGGACAAGCTGCTGATGGCGAACTTTTTTGCGGTGTTTTTGAAGCCGACAACCACACGCCTGAAACAGTTGGACCGCGTGCTTGAAAGGCTGAAACTCGGCGTTGAAGGAACGCACTATAAGGCAACTGACCCGAAGTTGCAGAAGAAGTTGGAAATGCTTTTCAGGATTTTAGCAGCAAAACTCAGTGCATTACAGGACATAGACAATTTGCTTTCAAGAATTTTCAGGTTATTTGAAGTCCCGCATGCTGCACTCACGTTGCATAACTTCAAGAACGGTGCCGTAGATTTGAACAAAGCGCTTTTGGAGATAGCGTCAGAAATCGAGTCTGGAAAAACCTTGCTTCTTGAAGTTCACGGCAAACTGCAAGAGTGCCAAATTCAGCTGCGGGATTACTTGGATGAACACAAAAATGGAGTAAGAATCGTAGAGTCGGCTGATGAATTCAAAAACGCGCTGTTGCCGATGGCAGAGTTAAGCGTTGACCTGTTTGTTGAAGCTGAACTGCTGAAAATGTGGACAGACTTTTTCGGCGTTGACATTCCTTATTTCGTTTTTGACAAGCAGCTTTTTGCCACGCGAGATATCGAAGTGACCGATGCCGCAGAAGGCAGCATCATCACTGTACGTGGGTTAACTAAGAATTATAATCTTGGTCGAACAACCGTTTACGCGCTGCGAGGTGTAAACCTCGACGTTAAAGAGGGCGAGTTCGTCGCGATTGTGGGAAACTCGGGCGCGGGAAAAACCACACTGTTAAATTGTATGGCGGGTCTTGACAGCCCAGATCATGGCGTGGTGCTGTTTAGAGGAAAAAACCTCCACAAAATGGGTGACGCAGCAAAATCGAAAGTCAGACTACTGGAAATGGGGTTCATATTCCAAAGCTACGCCTTGCTGCCTCACTTTAGTACTCGCGAGAACATAGCCTTGCCCGCGGACTTGGCAGGATTAAGCAAAGAACTGCGAGAACGCATAGAAGACCTCCTGAAAGGTGTTGGATTGAGCAGTCAGGCTAAGCAGTACCCTGCGACGTTAAGCGGCGGTCAAATGCAGCGTGTAGCCATTGCCCGAGCGTTGACCAACCGCCCTGCAGTGATTTTTGCGGATGAACCTACTGGCGATTTGGATTCCGCAACTGGAAAACAGGTAATGGATTTGCTTAAGAAGTTTCATGAAGAGACAAAAACCACAATCATCCTAATCACTCATGAAAAAGACGTTGCTGATTATGCTGAGAGACAAATCATGATAGAGGACGGAGTAATCGCCCACAGCTAAAACTATAGGGCAGCTCTCAGGATTATTGGGTATATCTCTTTTGCCACGTATTCCACGTACTTGTCCTTGTCTGCGAGGTTAAAGATAGTCACTGAAGCGTCTCGCGTGACGCCTACGACGTAGCCTGTTTCCTTTGACCTTGCCACAACGTACCACAAGTCGCCGTGCTTCGTGTAATCCTCAAACAGCGACGTGTTTATCAAGTCTGGACCGTAAAGCGACAGTTTATTTACGTTAGGTATGTCCACGTTGTCGAAGAACGTTATTTTCGTGTCTTCTGGATTCTTAAGGTGAAACGCCCTGAGGGTTTCAGGCGGAATCCGCGCTTCCACTATGCCGCCGATTTTGTCGAAGAGGATTTCGCTCAGCTTGTTGGCTATGAAGTTGGCTAACCGCTTTTTCTCCACAACCGCCAAGAAGGTAATGCCTTCCGCTTGGGCGAAGCTGAAGAGCGCTTCCACGGTGCGCGGCAAAGGCGCTGTCTTGCCTCTGTGGAACACGTGGAGAACGTAATCGTGCGAGTAAACGCCGTTGAGCATGTTCTCTTTTGGCAGGAGCCCAACGACTTCGGTTAAAAGCGTGAACTTGTAGTCGCCTTCCTCATAATCTTCCTCAAAACGGTAGTTTGCCAGTCGCGCTGCTATCTCGTTTAGGGCAAGCGGGTCGGCGAGTTTGAAGATTTTTCCAGCCACAACCATTCAGTTTTCACCGTTGTGTAGTGGTGTCAGCGGCATTTATGAAATTTTGCTTTGTCAACGCCCAAGCGCAACATACCAATGTGCGTTTTGGTGTGTAATTCCACGGTGAAACTCCTGCAAACGCAAACTTGATTTTGAGTTAAACCTTGCCTAATTGTTTTAATAATAGCGTTTTCACCTATTTACTGCGCCCTATAATAGAGGCAAAAAATCTGCTATGTTAATACAGGAAGTCATACTGGAAAATTTCATGAGTTACGAATACGCTAGGGTACCGTTTAAACCCGGCGTAAACGTCATCTGCGGACCCAACGGCGCAGGCAAATCCTCTCTACTTTTAGCTGTCTCCGTTGGCTTAGGTCAATCGTACACGGAACGCTCCAGAAAACTGAGCGATTTAATACGATGGGGTAAAGACCAAGCTCGCGTCACGCTGGTTTTGGACAACAGCAAACGCGGCGGCAAGCGTCCAGTCGCCAAATACGCAAAAGACCAGCTTTTCCTGACGCGCGTTCTGCGCAGAGACGGCAAATACTGGTTTGAGTTGGAGAACCGCGCTGCCACAAAGCAGGATGTTGAACGCTTGCTGGGCAAGTTCGGCGTTGACCCAGACAACATGCTCATAATCATGCACCAGAACATGGTGGAACAGTTCACGGTGCTCTCTAACGTGGAGAAACTGCGCATGGTGGAAGCCGCGGTCGGTTTGGAGCCGTTCCGCGAAAACGTCGTGCAAGCCCAGCACAAACTGACGCGCATCCTCAGCCAAGAAGAATCCGTAAGCAAGCTTTTAGAGTCCGCCGAGCAGACGCTGAATTACTGGCGGGAACAATACGAGAAGTATCAGGAGAAAAAGCAGCTGCAAACCAAACGGCGCTTTCTGGAACGCGAGCTTGCGTGGGCAGAGGTCGAACGCCGAGAAGGCATAGTCAAAGAACTTGAGGCGAGCAGGCAAAGAGACCAACAAACCCTGAACCGCATCGAAGAAGAAGCACAAACCGCAACCGCGCAACTGCAAACCCAGCAGAAACAACAAGAAACACTGAAAAACGAAGCGAAAACGGTTTTCAGTGAACGCCTAAATCTTGAACGCGGAATCGCCGAAAACGAGTCCGCGATAGCGTTGTACCAGCAACTGCTCACAGAAGCCTCAGCCCTAGAAACCGCGGTTCAGAAAAACCCAAGCCAGTTCAAACTGCTCAAGAGCGAAAACTTGCGCGAGCTACTGGAGAATTCTCGCCACAACCTTTCAAAACTAAACGAGCAAGTCAAAATTAACCAAGCTAAACTGCAGAGCACCGAAGAAGCAGCGGAAAAAACTGCCAACAGCATCTTGGACCAGCGAATTCACTTGGCTCTGCTGCAGTACCGCCGAGAAAACGCGTTGGCGGACTTGCAACGCATAGAAGCTTCTCTTAAAGACGCCAAAGTCCACTTGAGCGCGGCAATGGCGAAGGCTGAGCAGTCAGGCGCTCGGATTGCGGTTTTGAAAAGCGCCATGGACGTGCTGGATGAAATCCGCGTGACTGACGGGCACTTGGCGGCGCTTCAGGGAGTTTCCGAAGACATTGAACGCATGTACGAGTCTTACTCCAAGCTGTATTTGGATTTGAAAGAGAAGGCGCAGGTGGTGGCTGATAACCGCGAGAAAGCGCTTCAGGAAGTGAAGGTGCGCATGGACGCGTGGCGCAACGTCATGCAGAGCTTAATTGACCGCGTGAACTTGGAGTACCAGAAAATCATGGGGCAGACTTTGGCAGCCGGTGAAGTGCGCTTGTCTAATGGGCATGACATTGAGACCGCTGGCTTAGAAATCCTCGTGGGTTTCAAAGGCGGCAAGCCCGTGACTTTGGATGCGTACACGCAGAGCGGCGGCGAAAGAACCACGGCGACCATGAGTTTCCTTTTGGCTTTGCAGCAGCATGTGCGGTCGCCTTTCCGTGCTGTTGATGAGTATGATATTCACATGGATCCGAAGAACCGTGAAATGATTGCGCGTATGCTTGTGTCAACAATCAAAGACGCTGCGGCGCAGTATATTGTGATTACGCCGAGTCAGGTTACTTTTGCGCAGGAGAACGCGAACATAATTACGGTGCAGAGCGCTGAGGGCAAATCAATAGTCCGAGAGGTCGCATAACCATGCAGTCGCAGAAAGAAGTGAAGAAACTTGGTAGAGAAAAACTGCAGCGCATAATTGAAATGTGCACGGCGATTGAAGGGCACACGGTTGACCCGTTCACGCTGGATGTTGAAGACATAATCCGCATGGTGAAGGAGTATTTTCCAAGCTGGGAGCAGCCTGAAGACTTCAACTTGGACGCTGAGGCGATTCACCACTTGGCTTCGGTGATTAAGCTTCAAAGCGAGTGGGTTAAGCACCGCAGCACTTCGCTGTATACAGATCCGTTTCTGCTGGAAGAAAAAATCACCCAAGCATCCAAAGAGGAGATGGTGAACGTTCTCCTTAAAGCTTGGCACCCGCTGGTGGAGCTGGAGCAAATCAGCATCCACAGCCTCGCCACAGCCATGCGCTATTGGGAGCAGCTTGTGCCGCTTGAGGAAAGGTGGAGAGAGCTTCTGGCGCCTGAAGTTGCGGTTGGAACAGCCACGAGAGAGGAGTTGGTGAAGCAGCGCGTTCTAGGCGATAAAGCATTTTCTGAAGAGTTGGAATGTTACTGGCGAGAACTGAAACAGCAAGTGCAGGCGAAAGGGCAAGGAGGCAGGATGCGCTATTGGGATTTCGTGGGCGCTGAAACTTACGAGGACACGGTGCAACGAGCGTTCTTAGCCAGTTTCCTGATAACTTATGGTTATGCGACATTGGAGATTTACCCGTTGGAAGAGGAGATTTTCATCAAACCCTTCGATGAGCCAGTTGCGAAAATTGCTGCGCAGCAGTCTGTTTCCGTGCCCATAGCAGTCACAGTTGAGAATTGGCAAAAGTGGAAACGAGGCGAAATGCAGTGAGCGTGGGCAAGAGAAAAGGCGTTTACGCAAGCAAAATGAAACGCGCAACGCACATGCTGTTTTACCGCAGACACCAGAAACCCGGCGTCAAAGGCTGGGAACTGCATAAAGCGTTAGGCGCAGATTACCCGAAAGTGCTAGATATACTGGATGATTACTTGAAGAGTTTGGACTTGCAGGTTAAAACCGTTTTCGAAGAGGAAAAAGCGCCTGCCGCGAAGCCTTCGCTGGAAGAACTGGACAAAGCACGGTTCTACATTACGTTACGCGGCGATTTGACACCGAAAGAAGCCAAAATGATAGGCTGGCGCATCGACGACTTGGCAGGCTTAGCCGTTGCAATTGCGTACGTAATCAGCAAGAAGGGGCAAGCGCCACGCAAAGAGGTAGAAAAACTGCTTGGCGAGAAGCTGCCAAACTGGAAAGTCGGCTTAAACATTGACCGCTATATCCGTTATGGCTACTTGCAGCAAGACGACAAGGAACAGTTGTATCTGGACTGGCGAACACGCGCGGAAGTGGACGAGAAAGCGTTGATAGATTTGCTGCTCAGCAGCGAAAAACAGACGACACTGCCCGCTGAAGAAGAAAGCGAAGAAGTCGAAGACAAAGACGGCGAGTGAAAGGCAGCACGACTATAGACCCTCTACTGGTTCCTGCATAGAACTGCTAATAGGCTGCAAATATTCGGGCGTTTTCTGCATGTTTTTTGCGCGTTTTCAACCAGTAGCTACACCGTACCTCTTGTTTTCTGCATAGTTTGGCTTTCTGAACCAACTTTTCAGTCCAATAGCAACGTTGCGTTAAGATTTAGTCAACCATTCTTTTTTCCTTTTCCAAACTGCCACGCCTACGAAGCATGTTGTCACGGTAGCCGCTCCGAGGGTTAATAGTTGCCCAAGTTGATTGGGAGTTGCCTCGTATCGGGGATAGAACGATTCGGCTGTTGTCGTAAAATTCCAAGTTATCGAAAAGCTACCCCAAATGATGGTGACATTGTAAGTTGTATCGGGCTTGAGTGGCTCAGCGAAAACGAAAGTTGCGCTGCCTCCAGCGAGAAAATACTTGTTTATTTGGCGTTGAATTGGTGCCTCAGGTGACATATGTAGCTGCATTCTTTCCAGATGATCCGCTCTCATGAGGTCTATGAAGACTGCTGTGTCAAGAGGAACGTCGGTGGCGTTTAGAGCCGGACCAATTTGGTTTCCGCCCAATAATTCTATGTCGAATGACCAAAATGTCTCGGGAAAGGAATAGGCACGTTCGTTGAAATAAGGCGAAGGCAAAAGATAAATCGCCAAGAAAACCGCAGCAAGCGACGTAAAGAAGACTGAGAAAAGAAAAATAGCGACTCGAAGTTTTCGCATTTTCAGTCTCAGCTACTCTCTCTTGAAAGCCGTATTAATTTTTTTCGATGGATAGCTTGGCTATTAGGTGCCAAATCTGACGGCTGCTTTTGCGTTCGCTCAACAGCAAAATAGCACAAAGCAGCAGTCAAACGGATATGCTGAGAGTAGGGATCCGCAACAGTTACTTATAGGTGCATGTGCATGATTGTTTATCGTGCCGCTGGGTGAAAGCTTATGGTTTTTCCCGAGAAGTTCTTGTGGGGCGCGTCCAACAGCGGATTCCAATTCGAGATGGGTGATGCTGCTGGTGTGAATGTTGATGCTGGCAGCGACTGGTACCTGTGGGTTCGCGACAATGCCAACATCCAGAAAGGCGTGGTCAGCGGTGACCTGCCAGAGAACGGCGTAGACTACTGGAGCCTATATGAGGAAGACCACAACCTTGCCCGTGAGCTTGGTTTGAACGCGTACCGCGTAGGCATTGAATGGAGCAGAATCTTCCCGAAATCCACAGTCGCCATTGAAGCGGAATGGGAGAAAGCCGCGGATGGCAACTTTGCAAAAATAGAGGTTGGCAACGCTGCACTGAAGCGCCTTGACGATGCTGCCGACAAAACCGCGGTTAACCATTACCGCACCGTGATAGAAGACCTGCGCAGTAAAGGCTTCCGAGTCTTCGTCTGCCTAAACCATTTTACGGTGCCACTGTGGATTCACAACCCCATCGCTGTCCGAGACACCAAGCTACGACAGGGACCAAGAGGCTGGGCTGACCAGCAGGCAATAGTCGAGTTCGCCAAGTATGCTGCGTACGTGGCTTGGAAAATCGGCGATGTCGTTGATGAGTGGGCAACCTTCAACGAGCCCATGGTTATCCCCGAAACAGGCTACCTCATCATCCAGTCGGGGTTTCCGCCTGCACTGAACAACTTCAGAGTTTCACGGAAGGTGGCGTTTAATTTGCTTGTAGCGCACGCACGCGCCTACGACGCCATAAAAAAAGCTGACGCTGTGAAAGCTGATGAGGACAGCGCAAGCGCCGCTGATGTTGGCGTGATTCATAATGTTATTCCTGCGGTGCCCTTCAAAGCTGATGATACGTTGGATGTTAAGGCGGCTGACTTCCTGAACCGCATGCACAATCACTTCTTGCCCCAAGCAGCATGCAGCGGATGGGTAGACTCAAACCTAAACGGAACGAGGGACAAAGGCGAGATTAAAGAACACATCGGGAACAGACTGGACTGGCTTGGCGTAAACTACTATGCACGCACGGTGGTAAGGGGGAAAAAGTCGCTGTTAGCCCGATTATTCGCTGGAATGGCGGCAGTCCCAGACATGGCTGCTAATTACGGCTTTGTTTGCAAGCCTAACGGCACTTCGGCTGACGGCAGGCCAACATCCGATTTCGGATGGGAAATCTACCCCGAAGGCTTGCTTGACGCCTTAAAGATTATGCAGCCTTACGGGCGACCATTGTACGTGATGGAAAACGGCTTAGCAGACGCAAAAGACATGCTGAGAGCTAAATTCATAATCGACCACTTAAAGGTTCTAGAAAAAGCCATAAACATGAATAAAATAGACGTTAGAGGCTATTTTCACTGGGCGCTAACGGACAATTATGAGTGGGCGAAGGGTTTCGGCATGAAATTCGGCTTATATGAAGTTGACTTGAAAACCAAAAAACGCACGGAAAGAAAAAGCACGAAGGTCCTCAAGGACATAACAGCGAAGGGAACTGCTGCAGACCTATAAAACGCAGATAATAAAATAAGCGCCGGAAGCGCGTCATCGCCTAGCCGCTTAACTGCAGGCTTAGGTGATGCTGACGTTTTGAATGTCAAAGTACCGTTTTGCTAAAAAGCGCAGTCGCTCTGCATTCTTGCCGTTTTTGCCTATGGCGACACCCTTGTCCTTCGGGTTAACAGTCACAACAGCCATTGTTTTGCCGTCCGTTCGCTCAGTCACGCGCACTTCCCTGACTGCTGCGGGTTTCAAAGCGTTCTTGATGAACTGCACTGGGTCTTCGGAATACTCGATTATTTCGTGTTTTTTGCCTGTCATCCGTTCCAAGGTGTGTATGTTTCTGCCGCCTTTACCTATGGCAACGCCTACTTGCCCTTGGTTCACGATGAATATTGCGCGTCCTTGCTCTTCGTCGATTATGCAGTCTTTGACGCTGGCGCCGCTTATGTTCTCAAACAACGCGATGTAGCGCATTTCGTCAGCCGTAATTTTTATGCCGCTCGTCCCATTTCCTCCAGTTATTCTTCCATCTCACTGCTCTCTGTTATCTTGAGGATGTCTGAGTCGCCAGCCTCTCTTATACTTAATGCTGAAATAACGAAGGTTTTGTTGCACACAGTAGCTAAATCCATCGAAGCACCTTTAAACATCATTACAGGAACATTAGAGAGTTTACAGTTGTATTCTATCTCGTCTTTTATGTCTTTTGGACAATTAGCCGCCAAAATAATCATCTTAGCCTTGCCAGTCTTCGCATTCTGCAACGCCGCGTTCGCTCCGAAAGAAACCTTCCCAGTTTTAACCGCTGACGCAATCGCCTTATTCACATCTATCATGCTTCAGTCTTTCCTCCCTCTTTATCTTGTTTCTCAAACGTTGACATATACAATTCAACTAATCCAGTGCCAATTGGAATAGATTGCCCAACAATAACGTTTTCGGTCACACCCGCCAATGGGTCGCTCTGACCCTTCACGGCAGCTTCAACAATGTTCGGAACCGTAATCTCAAACGCAGCGCGTGCCAACACACTTGCTTTTTTGCCGCTGATGCCGTGCCTGCCAATCTGCTGCACCTCGCCAGTGGAAGTCATCATGTCAGCCACCAACATAACGTGCCGCACATCCACGTCTAAACCCTGCTCCTCTAACACGCCTTTCGCCTCGTGAATCAAAGCGTTTCTTGCAGCTTCTATCCCAAGAGTCTTAGCAATCTCGTGGATGTTGTTCGTTGTCGTCCGCGAAGTGTCCACGCCCGGAATCTCCAGAACTTTAGACAGGTTGGAACCGTCAGTTCTTATGACCCATTCGCCGTTATCTTCCTGCGTCACCAGCACACGTTTGATGTCCGCCACGCCTTTAACGTGCAACGCTGAAATCTTGCTATGCATCTTCTTCAGCATGTCAGCCTTCTTAGGCTTTATGAACAACGTATCGTCCTTCGCTTGCACCGTAGCGTTCTGCAGTTGAAGCCTAGTTTCAAGCTCCTCCATCGTTATCGCTCGGTCTTCCATCATAGTCCTGTTAACTTCCACCACTATCTCTTCCTGCATGGGATCCACGTAAATCGCTGAAGCCAAATCTTCCAGAGTGGTGTAAATTATGTTACGCGCGATTTCCACAGCGCCTTCCTTGCTTTTCCTGTACTTACCCGCCAAGTATATCGTCATAATCGGCGTAGACGGAATCCTCCTGGCATCCACAATCTCGATCAAACGTGGCAAACCCAGAGTAACGTTCTGTTCTTTGACACCTGCATAGTGGAAAGTTCGAAGCGTCATCTGCGTACCAGGCTCACCTATTGACTGAGCCGCAAGTATACCCACGGCTTCGCCTGGCTCCATCAACGCCCGCTTGTACTGCTCCGCAGTCAAAGTAACAGCCTTGTCCACGCCTTTCTCGGTAAACTGAGCTTTAGCCAAATTCTGCTTAAGCTGCTCCAACAGTATCGGCGTTATTTGCCCTTCAACTTTCTCCAAACATTTCTGGATGTAATCCGCTGACGCAGGCTCGCCTTTCTCTTCACCAATCTTTATCTGATCCATAAGCCGACTAACGTTCACGGCTTTGCCATGGTCACTTTTAGCTGGGTCAACACCGTCTTCACCGTAAAGAAACTGAATGATGTCGCCAGCGGAATCACGGACGGTGCCGTCGTACTCCAAGCGAATATGCTCCAACGCGTTGATGAGTCTACGCTGCATGTAACCACTCTGCTGCGTCCTGACCGCAGTGTCCACCAAACCTTCTCTGCCACCCATAGCGTGGAAGAAAAACTCAATGGCGTCCAACCCACTCTGGTAAGACGAGTAAACAAAACCTCGCGCCCTCGGACTGGGGTCACCGTCAACAAAGTGCGGCAAAGCGCGCCCAGCGTAACCTCTCATAATGCGTTTGCCTCGAACCGACTGCTGCCCCACACACGCCGCCATCTGCCCAATGTTTAGACTTGAGCCTCTGGCGCCTGTCCGCGTCATGACGATACCCGCGTTTTCCAACGTGAAGTCTTGGTCAGCAATCTTACCTGACTCATCTCTGGCTGTAGCTAGCTCATGCATCACATAGATTTCAAAAGATTCTTCAAGAGTTTGACCTGGAAGCCGCGGTAATGTTCCGTTATTCTTGCTTTCGATTAATTCATCGATTTTCTTCTGGATGCGTTCCATAGTCTTGTTCATTCTTGACGTAGCCTTCGGCGACAGCACCAATTGATCATAGGTGTAGCTGAAACCACGCATAGTTATGAAAAGCTTCAGCATCCGCGTTATTTTATTGAGAAACTCGCGCCCTGCTTGAGTGCCGTAATCCTTGATTATACGATGCAAAAGACTTTCAGACTGCTCAGCGCCTATAGAACGACGGTCTATAATTCCCGACACGAGCTGACCGTTTTTAACCACGACGTAAGCGTCATACTTGCACTCTTCCTCTTCACATTTAGCGCAACCTTGGCAGATGTTTGCTTTCAAAACATAATTCAACGTTTTCGGTAAAAATAGACTAAAGATTTGCTTGCCAGACCATTGGGGCGGGTCTTTCTTTGCAGGCTCAGGCAACGGCCCAGTGTAGCCTGTAGCCGTAAGCAGCCTAGTGACCTCGCCTTTTGACAGGTAATTTGATTTCTTAGTAAAGAAATACGCGCCCGTGATGAAATCTCGGATTGCACCTATTATGGGACCCCCGAACCTAGGCGACAGTATCTGGTCTTGAACCTGCATCAGCAACAGGGCTTCTGTTCGGGCTTCCTCACTCTGAGGCACATGCAAGTTCATTTCGTCACCGTCAAAGTCCGCGTTGTAAGGCGGGCAAACACACAGATGCAAACGGAAAGTCTTGTAGGGCAGAACCCTCACGTAATGCGCCATGATGGACATGCGGTGAAGCGAAGGTTGACGGTTGAAGATGGCTATGTCGCCGTTTTTAAGATGCCGCTCAACTATGAAGCCAGGCTCCACGGCTTCCGCGATTTTTTCTCTGTCCACAACGAACTCCAGCCTTATGCGTTTGCCGTCGGGTCTAATGATGTAAAGCGCGCCAGGGTATTTCTCTGGACCGTTCACAACTAAGGCTTTCATCTCTTGGATGTTCCACGCGGTTACTTTTTCAGGAACTGAAAGCCGCATGGCGACATCGTTTGGAACGCCGACCTCGTTTATGTCCAAGTTCGGGTCAGGAGAAATCACGGTGCGCGCGGAAAAGTCAACTCTCTTGCCTGAAAGGTTGCTTCTGAAGCGCCCTTCTTTGCCTTTAAGCCTCTGCGAGATGGTTTTCAAAGCTCTGCCTGAACGGTGCCGCGCAGGGGGGATTCCTGAAGCCTCGTTGTTGAAGTACGTCGTTACGTGATACTGCAGAAGCTCAGACAAGTCTTGAATAATGAGGGTAGGCGCGCCTGCTTCCATGTTTTCTTTAAGCCGCTGGTTGATGCGGATGATGTCCACAAGTTTGTGCGTTAAGTCATCTTCAGAGCGAATTCCTGACTCCAAGGTTATGGATGGTCGAACGTAAACGGGTGGAACAGGCAGAACCTGCAGAACCATCCATTCGGGTCTAGCGACATTCGGGTTTAATCCCAAGACTTCCAAGTCGTCGTCTGAGATGCGCTCCAGCCTTTCACGAATCATGCTGGGCGTTAACGGCTCCGAACCGGCTTCGGTTTGCTCTATGAATTTGGTGGGTTTCTCAAAAGTAATCTTGTACTGCGTAGTCGCACAGTGGGGACACTGTTTCGTCTTTATGTCCTGCATTATGCCCTTGTAAACTTCATCAGGAACTACGCCTAAAAGGGAGTTGAATTTTTCAATTTTGCTTCGGACTTTTTTCGCGGTGTCGTCTGACAGAAGCACGCGTCCACAGTTGCGGCAAGTAGACCTTAGGAGGTCAAAGATTATCTTGGTGAATTCTATGTGCACTATTGGCACGGCTAATTCAATGTGTCCAAAGTGTCCTGGACAGCGGGTTGCCGTGTTACCGCAGGTTTTGCAGCGTTGTCTTGGTTCAAGGGTGCCGAGCCTGCCGTCCATCAGACCCGTGGTTATCGGCGCGCCGTCTTCATCATACGTGTCAGGCGTTTGGATTTCCACCACTGACTGCTTGCGCAGGTCTTTGGGCGAGATTAAACCGAAAGAGATTTCGTCAACGACTTTGTGAATTATTTCTTCTGGAGCCATATTCTACGCCTTCTCCTTAAGTTTCAACTTTGGAGTTATACACAAACTTTGAAGCTCTTGCAACAGGAGCTTAAACGCGTAAGAGACGATGACGGGTGAGATTTTGGCTTTTTCGTCACAAATCTTGCAAGTGTATCTTCGCTGTTTCATGTCGTAGTAAGCGATTTGACCGCAGTTTTCGCAGATAAACAAAGTGTACTTGTCTGATTCCTCCAGCAGCCTGTCTCTGAGCAGCATGGCGGCGCCGTGTCCAATTAGGCAGTCTCGTTCCATTTCGCCGAATCGTAAGCCGCCGCCTCGGGCTCTGCCTTCAGTCGGCTGCCGCGTTAGCATCTGCACTTGTCCGCGGGCTCTGGCGTGGATTTTGTCAGCGACCATGTGGTGTAGCTTCTGGTAGTAGACTATGCCGACGAAAATGTCAGCAACGAATTTCTCGCCTGTGGTGCCGTTATAGAAGACTTCGCTGCCCGTGTGGCTGAAACCCAGCTTTACGAGGTTTTTCCTGATTTCGTCTGGGCCTTCATTTGAGAATGGTGTACCGTTCGCTGGTTTTCCCCGTGCAGCGGCAGCTTTTCCCGCGAGTGACTCGATGAACTGCCCGATGGTCATTCTTGAAGGTATGGCATGAGGATTAATCACTATGTCGGGCACTACGCCTTCGTCTGTGAAGGGCATGTCTTCCTGCGGCATAATCAAGCCTATTACGCCTTTCTGCCCGTGGCGAGAAGCAAATTTGTCGCCTAGTTCAGGAACACGTTGGTCGCGGACTCTGACCTTTACGAGTTTGCTGCCTTCGCCTGATTCGGTTATGAATATGCCGTCAACGATTCCTGTTTCTGAAGGGCGCATGTCCACGGAAGTATCGCGCATGGAGGGACCTTTGACTTCGAACTCTTTGTATTCTTCGAGGAACCTGGGCGGGCTGATTCTTCCGATGAGAACGTCTCCGCCTACGACTGCGGATTCTAGACCGATTATGCCGTCGGGTTCGAGAAGCCTGTAGTATTGTTCTCCGCGGTATCCGCGGGTGCCTGGTTCTGGAACGGTGAACTTGTCTTTTAATCCGCCTAGGTACTGGCGGCATTCGGCTTCATAGATCCTGTAGAATGTAGAGCGCGCTAAGCCGCGTTCGATTGAGGCTTTGTTGAAGATTAAGGCGTCTTCCATGTTGTAGCCTTCAAAGCTGAGCACGGCGACGACGCAGTTTTGTCCTGTGGGGCGTTGTTTGTAGCCCATGACTTCCATCAGTTCAGTTTCCACCAGCGGCATCTGCGGATAATGAAGTATGTGTGAGCGTGAGTCTACGCGGTGGTGGAAGTTTGTTCCGTAAACGCCTAGCGCTTGCTTTGCCATGGCGGCTTGGTACGAGTTGCGTGGTGACTGATTGTGCTCTGGATACGGTATTGTTGAGGCGCATATTCCCAAGATCGTGTACGTTGCGATTTCCATGTGCGTGTGCTGTGGTGTGACTTCTTCAGGAGTGATGGCTACGTAGGCGTTTTCTTCTTCTTCAGCGTCCAAGTATTCGATCAAGCCGTTCTTGACGAGGTCTTCCCACGTCCATTCGCCTAGGGCTATTTTTTCTAAATGGTTAGGCTGAAGTTTTGAAACGCCTTTTTCGATTATTATGAGAGGGCGCCTTACTCTGCCTTCGTCGCAGTTTGCGTGCACTTCTTCGGTTTCGGTTTGCGACTTCGAGAAATAGGTGATGTTGGCTTCGGTTGAGATTTCGCCTGCTCTCCTTTTTTCTCTGAAGGATTTAACCATTTCCTGTGCAGCGTTGCAGTAACCGATGATGTTGCCGTCGACGAAGACTTTGGCTCCAACGGTTTTCAAAGTTTCATTTGCTTCGTAAGCTGGAACCGTGCCCATCTCGAAGAGCAACTGTTTGATTTTATCAGGGTTCATGCCCACGGAGATTGACGCGGACAGAGCCAAGTTCTTGACGAGACCGCAGTTTGAGCCTTCTGGCGTCTCGTTGGGGCATAGGCGCCCCCAATGCGTCGGGTGCAAGTCTCGGGCTTCGAAGTTCGGTTGGCTCCTGCTTAACGGTGACTGAAGCCGTCTTAGGTGGCTGAGCGTGGATATGTAGTTTGTTCTGTCCAGAAGCTGGGTTATGCCGACTCTGCCTCTTCCCCAGTTGCCTGTAGCAAGCGCGTGCTGGAAGCGTTCAGTGATTATGCCGGGGCGAACTGCGGCGGACACGTTTATTATTGGTCCTTTCACGCCTATGCGTTCAAGTTGGTATTTTATGTCGCGGGTTAGGTTTCTGAAGGCGACGCGGAACAGGTCTGCTAGCAGTGGACCCGCGAGACGCAGACGTTTGTTTTTGAAATGGTCTTTGTCGTCTTGCTGTCTTCTTCCAAGCTTCAGTTGGATAACGCGGTATGCCATTTCGCCGAGGAATATGGCTTTGTCTTTTCGGTTTTTGTCGCTTCTGCCTAGGTGCGGCAGGAAGTTCTTGTCAAGTGCGGCTTCAGCTTTCTGCACGCGGTATTCTTCAACTTGTCCGTGGGCTACGCGGTTGCCTATGAATAGTATGGCGTCTTTCGGGGTGTCTACGCCTATGGCTTTTTCGAATGAGGGTGACAGCGCGCTTTGGACGGTTTTGTCCAGGGACACGGCTTCGGCTATGTCTTTGTCTTTTTCCAAGTTTAGTGCGCGCATTATGACTACGAAGGGGATTTCTGTTGGCACGCCGGGCATGGTGACGTAGATGGCGTCGTCTGGCTTTAGTTTCAGCTCGATTCTTGCTCTGAAGCCTACGGTTGTGGAGAATATTTTGGCTTGGTAGACTGGTGAAGTGCCTTTTTCGTCCATGTCGACTATTACTCGGTTGGGTGCTAGGTCTTCCATTGCTACGATGACGCGTTCGGAGCCGTTCACGACGAAGTATCCGCCTGCGTCGTCGGGGTCTTCTCCCGCGGCGATCAGTTCTTCTTTCGACAGTTGCGACAGGAAGCAGAGTTTTGATTTGAGCATTACGGGTATGTTTCCGATGTAGACTAGTTCGGTGTCTTGTTCTCTGCCGTCGATTACGGGCGTCATCTCCAGCGCGATGGGCGCTGCGTAAGCCAAGTTTCTGAGGCGGGCTTCCATCGGGTAGATTTCATGTTTTGTGCCGTCTACTTCTGTGACGTAGGGTCCTGTTATTCTCGACTGCGGGTCGATTACCCAGATTTGCCCAAGTTTTACTTTGTAGGGGCTTTCGGGGACTTCGATGGGGATTTCGGCGACTTCGTCTACAACTTCCTGCAAGCCGTGGTCGATGAATTCGTTGTAGGAATCCAAGTGTTGTCGAACTAAGCCTTTGTCACTGAAGAAGGTCTTCAGCAAAAGGCGTGTGTCTTCTTTTGAAATGTAATTTTCATTCAATTTTACCATTCTCCCGCACATTTAAGTTTCGAAGCGTAGTTACGGTTTTTTGTAATGCGGGTTTTTCTCAAACTTTCAATTTCCTCCGATGTTGGATCAGGGTCCAACTCGAAAAAGGGTCTCCACTTTTTTTAAGAGCACAAACACATGCTACGTAGCTAACATATAAAGTTTTTTATGCGGTGGCTAATGTTTTTGTCGATGAACAACGGTGTGTCTAAAGATTTTTAGAGTTGCTGCAAAACAACTTTTTTACTAAAATGCATTAAACCGCAAAACTGGAAAAGGCGCGTCAACACCCGTGAAGAATCACTGAACACTGTGAATGACAGCACTGTGAAGCTATCACCGTGTAATTCTCTGCGGAGGCTTTAGCAGGTTTAAGGTCTTCTCTGTGAAAGCAGAACTTTTCTAAAGCTTTATAACTAGACTCCAGTAATATGAAAACTGGGTTAGATGTGATTAAGGAGTATGAGAAAGTACTAAGCCAGATGGCTGGGCGGTTTATCTTTGGACTTGATTGTTAAGGTTTTGGTGATAATTGGTAGTGGCGGTTCTATTGGTTTTGGGATTTGGCATTTTTTTGTGCCAGAAATATGGCAGTGGTATTCGTATATTGATTCCCATGCAACAGAGTTAGTGGTGGCTATTAGAGCTATCAATGTGTTTTTTTCTTTGTCTTTGGTGTTGTTTGGAATAGTGAATATACTGCTTGTTTATGGAGATAAAGCGAATAGCTATTCAATAATCGTGATGCTTGCTGCGACAAGTATTTTGTGGATTACTAGAGTGGTGTTGCAGGTTATTTATCCGCAAGGTTCAATGAATCCTGCTCTTCAATACGGAATGCTATCGGCATTCATATTTGTGTCGTTATGCTACGTTATTCCATTAGCCATTATGGTATCGCAGGAAATTGGAGCTTAGCCTATCAAGACTCAAGGACGCTCTTTTTGAGTGGCTTCTTAGATTTGAGAACATAAAATCGGTGTTGGGTTTGGGAAATAAAGTAAATGAAAATTGTGGCGGCAGGGTATCAAGATTAGAATCGATTAAGAATCGTTTCTCCAAAACCGCACGGAAAGAACTGGGTGATGAAATCGAAGCTGATGATAAAGTGGCGTCTGTTTTCCTGATAGTGGTTAATGGCTTGTTTGGGTTGTACTTTATTGCCCATCAGACGGTTTCTACGGGCTTTTTTACGCCAAGGTTCAGCGCGTTCGAGATTGTCATGCTTTATGGGATTTTTGTTTATTGGATAGTTACATCAGTTTTGATATTAATAGGTCAAAGGAACCCTTCGCGTGACCTAGATTCTTTTGGCGGGCTCTTTTTTGCGACTTTCGCTTTTGGTTGGCTCATTGTGATTTTTCCCTTTGAATTCGCCCATTTTGCAGACGCATTGCCAGATGTCCTCAGATTTCTGGTGCAGTGGATTTCCAATGAAATCGCTCTAGTGTTCCTAATTCTGCTCTTTATCGCTCACCTGATTTTTGCAGTGTACTCGCTGGTATTACGGTTGTATGTTCGCAAAGCACGAAAAATGTTCTGACTAGTGGCAATTCTGGAGGAAAAGGATCAGCGACCGTGTAACTAGCCCGCTATTAGACTGGAATTCATGTGTCAATTTTCGCTTCTTTTCAGGTTCTGGGCGAACTCTTCTGCAAGTTTTAGGTCTTCTTCATTAGGTCTGCCTTTGTTTATCCCACCAAAATACTTGAGAAAGCTGTTTGTATTGAACCCTTTGCATTGAAATTCATCAACAATTACGTAACCCTTAGAGCTCAGCTTTTGCCTAAGTGCCGAGTGGTCTTTTTCTCGTTTTTTGTCCCCAGATAATCCAGCGGTTGAAAAAATAAACGCTTTCTTGTTATTCATCTGTGGCAGTTTGTCAGCGAAATCAAGCAAAACCTTGTAATGTTTTCCACTATCTATTCCTGCGCCAAAACCTACTAAGTCATAATTGCGAAGCTCTTCTGGGTTAGCCTGTTGGGGAGTTCTAATTTCTGCATCAAGCACTTTTGCCATCGCTTCAGCTACTTTTTGAGTGTTGTTGTGATGATAAGAATACACAATTAACAAATACTTCGACAGAGGCGCTTCTTTTTTCACTTCAGTTCTACGCCACTTCTGAACTGTACAGTCGCTTATAAAGAAAGTGGGCGCTTTTAAGAAATCAAACTGAAATAAACAAATTGGTTGATCATCCCCAAAGCAACAAAAGTTGAAGCCAAGGAATAGTGCCCTGCACGGCGAATGGAGAACCTGCAGAGGAACTGAACCGACGACTAAGTGTTTTTGTCTTTGCTTTCCTTGAGCGCTTGGCGATAATTGGAGTTTTCTTCAAGTTTTTTCACTAAAGCATGATGTGCCCAGAAAATTCCCCAGAACCCAGGCGACCCTTCTAAGCTGATGCTCTTCTTTAGGCAGATAACATCAAACCTATCGCATGCCTCCGATATGTTCAATGTTTCTTCTTCTGTGCCTACCAAAAACTGCATGTCTTCTTCTGTGAAAGTTGTCGCCTGCGTGAAATCATATTTGGCAGGCCAAGGTTCACTGAAAAAGTAGTAGTCGTATTTATCTATCAGTTGCAGATACCGCTTAAAGATTTCCTGCGCTGGTTTCCCGCTGAATTTGCTCATTTGGCTGCAGGTTTCCGTTAGGTCTTCAATGGCAATTCGGGGCAGTTTACGTCGTGTTTTACGCGGCATTTTTCCATCTTCTAAGCGTCGCCCTGAGTTTCGGATACTCACGTTTCCACCTTACGTAAATGGCTCGCCGCATCTTTCCAACATTATCATCACATGCCATGTCACCGTTCACAGCTGCCACTTCATCAACTTGCGTTTGCGCGGCTCTCGTAAATTTCTTAATAACCTCATCTATGCCAACCAGCATCGCTTCGCCCTTTTCGAGTTGCTTCCGCTTTCCCCTGCCAATCGCCAAGTCCGCAAACAACCCGCGCAGCATTTTATCCAACCTAGTAACGTAATACCCCCAGAACGCAGTTTTCTCAGTCACACCCGCCGATGCATCATACGCCTCAGCCCGCATAATACGAATCAAATACATGGCTACACGCTCAACCAGAATCCTATCGGCAAGGCTATCCATTTCAAACTCTTCCATCAACCCCGCGACAACCTTATCAAACGCTTCCCGCTCAATCTGACAGCGCCCCCTCGGTGTAAACTGCTCGCAAACAGCATTATTTAAGCACCTGTCGCACAACAGGAAAGCCACACTAAACAAGCCATGCTTCAAAGCGCTCAGCCTAATCCACCTTCCTCTTAACCCACTCGCCAGCACCGTTCTCCCTGAAAACCTCAACCAAAACCAACCGAACATAATCCCCATCCCTAATATCAAACCGCCGCCGCAACTGCAAAGGAACCGTAACCCTCCCATCAGCATAAACCTGAACCACAAACTCCTCCAAACCAACCGCCAACCAACAAACAACACCAAACAAACCTCAACTATTAAAAAAATTCCATCAAACAAAACACCAAACAAAAAAAGCACTAACCAAACATCAAAAAGAAGCCAACAACCAAACCGCCAACAACAAAAACCCACACACCACAACCCAACCCAAACACGCACACACCGCAACACAAAAACACACACAACAACACCACGCTACCCTAAAGACCCAAATTACAAAAAACAAGCGGGCCCGTTGGGATTTGAACCCAAGATCTCCGGCTCCGAAGGCCGACACCTTAATCCGTGCTAGGCTACGGGCCCAACCCCCGCATTAAACACACCATGAGCTATTTAAGGTGCCTACGAAAATTCTTATTAATCAACATAGTATTAACTCTTGTTACCGCAAACAAAGGGCCGGTAGCTCAGCACGGCTGGAGCGTTCGGCTGATAACCGAAAGGTCGCCGGTTCGAATCCGGCTCGGCCCACCTCTTGAACCCTAAAATCTTATAAACAAACACAGCCCAAGTGATATATTGGTGAATGTTTTGGTCAAGGACGACGAAGTATTAGAGGAACTCAAAAAAATCCGTGCCCTGCTGGAGCCAAAACCTGCTCCACCAGCACCGCCCAAGCCTAAGGGCTTGTGGGCTGAATTCATTGCCTTCCTATCAACGTACAAAGTGCTCGGACTTGCCGTGGCGTTCATTCTCGGTGTATATCTTGGGCAACTGGTGCAAGCGCTCGTTTCGGATTTAGTTATGCCAATAATCACTCTTGCCATGCCAGGCGTACAGTGGGATCTATACGCTGTAGGACCTTTCATGATAGGACACTTCATTGGCGCATTGATAACCTTCGTAATCGTTGCCTTCGTGGTCTTCATCATTGTGAAAGTTGCAAAAAAGTGGAAAATCGAGTAGGCTTCACCGTTCAACTGGCACAAGAAGCGCGGCTGGTGCCTTGCGAGCGCTGGCTGCGTTCTCCTCTTTTTTATTTTTGTAGGCTTGTAACCCTGTGCATATCAGGTGTTCGATGAAGGTGCTGCGTTTTTCTCTTCCGCGTGCGTTTTCTATTTCGCGGAATAGTTGTTGATCCATGGTCAGGGTTACGTGGTGCTTCATGCGTGTAGCCTCTTTACGCCGTGTATATTTAGTATACAGAAAAGCTTTATTAGCTTTACTGCTAAAAATACACAACGAGGCAAAAACAATGAAAACCCTACGCATAAGCGACGATGCGCACCAGAAACTAACCGCTTTGCTCGGCGAAATCACAGCCCAAACCATGAAGATGCAAACTTATACTGACGCCATCGAGAGCCTACTGTCGCAAAGCGTGATTCTGCCGCCTGAACTGCTCAATGAAATAGAAGCGTTCATCGAGGCGAACAGGCATCTGGGTTACACGACGCGTGAGGAGCTTATTCGTGACGCTATTCGCTTCAGGCTAAACGCGTTGAAGCAGAAGTACGAGTGCATTGAGGTTGCGAAGGAGGATTATGACAAGTTGCAGCAAGCGGTGCGGAACATGCCGAATTCTGTTTTCGAGAGTGCTGACGACTTTGTTGAGCAGCAGATTCGCGGTTTGCTTGAGAAGTATGATGAGTGGCTTAGGCGCAACGAGGTGTAGCTGCAGGGGCGTTTTGTGCTTGTTTTTTTGGTTTGGTTATGAATGATGCTATTAGTGTGGTGATTGTTAGGATTAGGAATATGCCGCCGAATATTTGGAGGGGTATTCTGAATATGGGTTCGCCGTGGAGCACTTGGTTTGTTGGCAGTGCAAGTGCGTAAGAGGCTATGAATATGGCGAAGGCGGTTGCGCCTGTGGCTTGAGTTAGAAGCACGAGCCAGTTTAGGTTGTTTGTTTTCATTTTGTTTTTGCCTCTTGTTTTGTTTGGGTTTCTGTGTTTATAAGTTTGTTGTATCGATGTTTTTTTGGCGGGGTTGGGTTTACCGCAAATGATATATTTTTACTTTGTGTTAGGTGAGTGGTATTCTGGGTTGGTGTGTTTGATGTTGGCTGGTAAGGTTGATTGGCCGTTGAGGGTTGGGTTGTTTTTGGTTTCGGTTTCTTTGTTTTCGTATATGCTTTATGAGTTGGCGAATGGTGTGATTAATCGTGGTCCTCTTACGGTTTTTTGGATTCTTGTGACTGATGTGCCTGGTTGTATTGGTATGGCTTCGCGTGTTGGGGCTGGTTTTGTGGCTGTGGTGGTTATGTTGTTTTATGTGGTTGGGCGTGATCTTTCCAGAGTTGAGGCGTTTATGGCTGTTCGGCTTATTGTGTTGTTTGAGGCTGGTTATTGGTTTTTGAGTTTTTTTATGTCGGGTGTGATGGGTTTGGCGCCGTTTTTTAGTGGGTCTGGGCTTTTGGGTGGGTCTTGGGAGATGTTTTTTGAGAATACTTTGCCTTGTTTTGTGCAGTCTGTTGGTTTGGTGGCTGTTTTGTTGAAGTTGTTTTTTGTTTTGAATCCGAATAAGCCTTTGAGGGGTGTGATTAAGTGGGGGTTGATTGCTGGTACGTTTTATGTTTTTGTTTTTTGGTTGAATAATACGGGTAATTGGGTTGCGGCTTTGGGTGGTAAGGGTTGGGAGTATGTTACGCTTTATCCGGCTAATTTGTTTAGTTTTCTTTTTACTGTTGTTGGGTTGTTGGCGTTGGGTTTGTATGCGGCGTATTTTTCGTGGCGGTCGTTTGGGGCTGAGTCTTTGGGTGAGGTTGATTTGCATAAGGTGGGTGTTGTTGTGACGTTTGTGGGTTTGTATTTTGCGGTTCATTATTTCATGTATATTTATCTTGGCGCTGTGGGGGGTTGGGGTACGTGGTATGCGTGGATGTTGGGGCATAATTTGGATTTGTGGGCGATGTCTTTGCCGCTTGTTGGGTTGCCTTTGTTGTTTAGGCGGAACAGGCAATTGTAGCTGTGTGGGTTTGTTGTTGGGTGTTTTGTTTGGTCCAGTATAGGTAGGTTTTGGGTTGGGCTAGGAAGCTTAGGCGTTTGAGTGTTTTGGCGAGTTGCTTGGTGTTTTGTTGTGTGATTTTTGCTGTGAACTCTGTGTGTTTTGGGTAGATGTTTGGCAGGGTGGTTAGGCGTCTGCGGATGTTTGGGTTTTTTTGTGAGAGTTCGGTGAGTAGTTTTAGTGTGGTTTCTTGGGTGATTTTGTTGATTGTTTGTTCGCAGTAGTTTAGGTTAGCCAGCAGCGCTGTGTTGCAGCCTGTTTGTTCGAGTTTTTGTAGTGTTTCGGTTATTGCTGGGTGTGGTTTGCTTTCTGTTATGTGTTGCATGCCTGCTTTTTGGAAGAATGGGTTTATGCGTGCCATGGCTGCGATGGTTTCTACGTGTGGTGTTCCTGCTTGTGGTAGTGTTTCGCGGACTAGTTTTGCGGCTAAGCCGATGCTTCGGTATTTTGGGTGGATTATTACGCGTGTGATTGTGCTTATGTCGTGTTGTAGTTGCTGGATGGTGCCTTTCCAGACTTTGCTGCGTCCGAAGCAGGTTGGTGGTGGGTGGCTGTAGACGATTACGCCGCAAAGTTCGTTTTTGCGTTTTAGGGTGAATATTTTGCGTGGTGCTGGGCAGTTGCTGTTGCGGTAGTGGAATTGGCTTAGTGCTTTGTAGTCTGCGATTGTGCCTTGTTCTATGGTGATTTGGCGTGTTAGGGTGCATTGTGTTGGTGGTTTACGGCGATAATAGTGTATGGTGATTTGTTTGCCGTAGTTTTTGTGTATGTGTACGTTTGGGGCTAAGTCTGCGGTTAAGTCGTTGTGTGTGGTTGCTGCTATTACGGCTTTGCCGTGTTGGCGTGCTTGTTTTTGGAGGTTGTAGGCGACGATGCGTGCTGTGTCGCGGTCTAGTTTGCTGCAGAATTCGTCGAGTATCCACCATTGTGCTGGTGTTTCTGTGAGGCGTGCGATTTGGTATCGGTGTTTTTGTCCGTCGCTGAGTTCCGCGTAAGTGCGTAAAAAGATGAATGCGTCGTTTAGTCCTGCTTTGGTGAGGAGGGTTAAGGC
>JAOZHU010000027.1 GCA_026014705.1 Candidatus Bathyarchaeota archaeon
TCCTTCGACAACTTCAGAATCTGCTCCTCCTCCTCAGCTGAAAGCAACGTAGCCTCAGGCTCCTTACCCAAAACCTCCAACGAATTCGCATCCAAATGCAAAATAAACGTACGCAACTTCCCAATCCCCGGACGCGAAGGCGCAACCGCACGCACCACACCAACAATAGACACGTGGTCACCCGGACGCGCCAAATCCACAATCTCAGTGCCAACCAACTTCACATTCAACGTCCGCGGCAACTGCCCCGGCGGCAAATCCTCAGGACGCTCCTGCAAACGAAGATCCTGCGAATCAATAAACGTGGACTCATCCTGAACAAACTCAAACGGACCCTTCTGCCTACACGCCGGGTCACTGCACTCGAAAGGCGCCCTCAGAAACGCGCCTGTCTGCTCCACAGGCGTAGGCGTCCCGCACCGCTTGCACTTAAACACGGCGCGCATAACCATCGGGCGCACAGGCGTAGCGCGCACAACGATACCCTCAACCATAACCAGCTTACCCATCTGCTTCGAACCGAGCCTGCGCAACTGCTCCTTACCCAGCAACTGCACAACCCGCACGGTGACCCGCTCGATTTTCCCAGCGTACTCCGCATCCTCAATCCCCAACTGAGCATAAGCAGCGCTGTCCGCGTGCGCCAGAAAATCATCAGGCTTCTCCAACAACCGCTCAGCCAACCGCTGGTCAAAAGCAAACAAATCCTCAAAATCCACAGTGAACGATTCTCTACCAGAAATAGCCATCTGCGAAATCCGCTGGCGATACTTCTCCTTCTTAAAGAACTCGAGAAACCGCTCCTGCGGATCAACCATCTCCAACTCCTTAGCCAACCCGCTCACTCTCCGCTGCCGTTCTCAAGCTCCAATATCTCAGCGCGCCACTCCCCAACAATCTTACCGACCTGCTCATAAATCAGCCTCTCCTCACCTGTAAACTTCTTCAAAACCTGATCCGTCTGCGCAGGACCAGCAGACAACGCGATGATCTTCTTCAACCGCGCATTCACAATGTCCCACGCCAAATGCTTCGCCTTCTCGTACTCATGCACCTTCTCAGGCTGCAGCGCAATCTCCTTCTTCAAACAAGCCAAATACCTGCGCAGCTTCGGGTAAAAATCCTCAGGCAACTCCGAAATCTGCCCCGCCACCTGCACGCGCTCCTTCCACTGAACCTTATAAATCTCCGTGGCGCCCAAGCAGTCTTCCTCGCGGAAATGCCCTATGCCTGCAGCCGCAAGCTCCTGCGCAACCCAACAATAAACCTCGTACTCGTTGCCTTCCTGAAAAGGACCCACACTTAAGCCCACAAGCTTAATTTCAGGGTGATTCCTGTCAGCCACAATCTTCACAAGCGAATTCTCAAAACGGAAATCCAAACTCCGAATCTTCAAAGGCACTCTTCCACGCACTCTCCCCACGCTGCAAACGAGCTTATTATGCGCTGGCACAAATATAAGAAGCACACTTTAAACTTTTAGACAGAAAAACAACACTCCTCAAAGCGCCAAAGCCGCTGTGCTGTCTACTGTTATGGCCAAAGCCCCAGAGTCTTCACCGCATGCGCGACTCTGCCCACACCCAGCATCAACGCCGCCGTCCGCAGGTTGCTCTCCTCCTTCCGCGCCAACTTCTGCACATCACCAAATGCCTTCACCATCTTATCCTCCAGCTTACCGTTCACCGTCTCCAGCGTCCAATGCTCACGGGTCAAATTCTGCACCCACTCGAAATAGCTCACGGTCACCCCGCCCGAATTAGCCAAAATGTCCGGAACCAAGCACACGCCCTTCTCGTAAAGCGCCGAGTCAGCCTCAGGAGTAGTCGGACCATTCGCGCCCTCCACCACAATCTTCGCTTTCACTTTGTCCGCGTTGTCTCCGCGTATCTGGTTTTCCAAAGCCGCCGGCACAAGAATATCGCATTCAGTCTCCAACAACTCTGAGTTGCTGATGTTCCTGCAACCCTTATAGTTTAAAACTGAACCTGTCTTTGACTTGTGCACGCGCACAGCCGCGGGGTTCACGCCCTCTGGACAGTATACGCCGCCGGAAGAGTCGCTGACCGCCACGATCTTGCAGCCCATGTCCTGCAGTATGCTGGCTGCGTTGTAGCCCACGTTGCCGTAGCCCTGCACTGCTACTGTTGCGCCTTTCAGCTTCAGTTTCAAAGCCTTGGCGGCTTCTCTCGTGCAGAACGCTACGCCCAACGCCGTTGCGCATACGCGTCCTTCTGAGCCGCCGATTTCCACTGGTTTGCCGGTGACGCTTTCGGGTATGCTGTAGCCTTTGAGCTGGCTGTAAGTGTCCATTATCCACGCCATGGTTTGCGCGTTTGTGTAAACGTCTGGTGCAGGTACATCGCGGTGTGGTCCAAGGTATTCAGCGATTAGGCTGACGTAGCGTCTTGTTAACCGTTCCAGCTCGCCTTGCGACATGGTTTTTGGCTTGCAGTTTATTCCGCCTTTGGCTCCGCCGTAGGGTAAGCCGATGATGGCGCATTTCCACGTCATCCACATCGCCAGTGCGGTTACGTCGTCCAGCGTTAGGTTTGGGTGGTATCGGATGCCGCCTTTGAATGGTCCCAGTGCGTCCCAGTGTTGTACGCGGCAGCCGTCGAAGACGCCTATGGTGCAGTTGTCCATTTTTATGGTGACTGAGACTGTGATTGTGCGTTTGGGTTTGCTCAACATTGCGTGTAGTCCTGGGTCGAGTTCGAGTTTTTCAGCGGCTATTCTGAGTTGTTCTTGCGCTACGGTTAATGCCGTGTGTTCTTGCCTCATGCGGTGTCCCTTCTGTACATTGCTATGTGTTGCGTGCTGGGTTTAAGAAGCTTTTTCAGGTTGACCCGCTTCTCCAGTGTTTTTGTTTGTTGTGAACGGCTTGGCTGATGCTCTGATGAGGATTTTTTGGCGCTTGCTGTGGTATTTTCATTAATCAGACAAAGTGAGAGTGGATATTTGAATGAAATTTGCATGTTTGTTGATATATTGTTCATCCTCCAAAAGGTAGGTGTCGTCTTTGCCGTGTCTTGTTAAATTTTCGTGATGCTTGTTGAGTTTTTTTTGGTTTTGTCGGTTTTCTTGCGAAACAAGACTGATAAAGGGGAGCCACTATACGCACATTGGGAAAGAACGCGGCTTTCCCAAGTAAAGAAAAGGGAGAATGAAGAAAAATGGCTAAAAATTCTAAACACAGGTTGCTGTTCATAACGGTTTTCTTTATGGTACTGCTGTGTTCTACTGCTTGTGCATCGTTAATAGGTAGTGTCAACGCGGCAGAAGTGACCGCTCGAGAGAAAGGACTCTCAATCCTCAGCAACGTGGTTGGTCTTGATTTGGCAAGGTACGGAGTGGCTACTGAAGAGATTCAGAAGGAGAGCCAAACTGCATGTGTTGGTGTCGTTCCTCAGGATGACGTGTGCTTTGAGTTAATGTCCAGCGGAAGCAGGCTGAAAACGCTTTGTACGTTTGTAAACGGGCGATTGCAGATGATACATGTGCTGGAAAGTGAGGGGCAGCCAAACCTGAACAAAATAGCAAGGGGCGCTAACGCTGTTGAAATGGCCAAAGCTTTCCTTAAGAGCTATCAATCGTACACTGCTGATGCGCTGTACGGCGAATTGGAGTCCACGCTTGATAATGTGGAAGCAAATGAAAATATCACCAAAACATCAGGGAATACATGGCTTGAAGTTTCGTTTGCCGATGGTTACACGACGTTCAAGTGGACATACACGTTCAACGGTATCAAAGCCCCATCCAAGTTCATGTCATTGGGCTTCAATAATGGTTTCTTGACTTATTTTGTGGACAATTGGCAGCTTTACAAGATTGGCAGCACAAACGTGAACCTTTCGGAAAAGGAAGCTAAAGCCATCGCGTTGGAGACGGCTAAGACTTACACTTGGAGTTTGAAACTGAACGATGACACGTTTAAGGCAGAGAGTTTTAACGAGTCGAATGTGCACTGGGCAACTTTGCTTTTCGACTGCTCGCTATGGGCAAATAAGACGCGCAACGAAGACCAATTAATGCTGTATCCTGTTTGGCGCGTTGGCGTAGCTTTGGACAAATGGTACGGCCAACTCTACGGAATAGAGGTCGATATCTGGGCAGACACTAAAGAAATAAGGTACGTCCAAGAAGCGTGGTCAACTATGCCTCCGCCAGAAGAAATACCCAACGCAGACATTAGAACAGTCGAAGCCTCGACTGGTTTCACATGGATTACGCTTCCGATAGTTGCTTGCGCCGTGGCAGTGGCTATCTTCTTTTGGGCAAACAGCAGGAGAAACTTGAACTACTGCAAGCTTTTGAGACCGCGTTTTCTTAAAACCGTCGGAATGCTGCTTTGCACTTTATTGTTCATGAGTCTCATGGGGGCAATAGCGCTTGTTAACGCAACGCAAGCGGGTGCTCGTGTTTGGGGCTCCGAAAGTTCTGGTGCAATTGATCCCAGTACGGGTCAGAGTTGGCGTAAGCACCAAACGGAAATTTTCCTACAACAGGTTAAAGCCAGCAATATCGCTTCGTATTTCGCTCAAGCTGGCTATGACAGTGTCAACCATCAAGGGAGTCTTGGTTCGTGGAAGTCCCAGATTCTCAACGACATCACTTACTTGAATTACTACTATGATTATGCGGCAGTGGTTGATTTTGACCATGGCGTTTACCGAAACGACTATCCAGCTGCACCAGAGGAACTCCATTACCTGTTTGAAGACAACATAGGCACAGCGGTCGGCCCCACCATGGAAAACTTTGCTTGGCACCCTGAGAACGGTGTCTACGACATAGACGTACATACGCGGATTGCTTCAGGCAAAATCTCCTTCGCGTTCATTAATACCTGTTTGTCGGCTGACATTACTCACCAGGGTACAGGGACTTACGGTGTAATTGGATTGCCGCTGGCTTGGACACACCGCTATGTAAGGGATCCTGGTCCAGGGTTCAATGTTGTAACTGACATAAGCAGATATGGCTATCATGTTCCAGACGATGGCGCTCAGTGTTACATAGGTTTTCCTTCAGGTTCCGCTTCTCTGATGCAACGCATACCATACGACTACGGTAATTTCTACTGCAGTTGGGTAGAGTACTTCTTTTACTACGCTTTGATGACCGATATGTCGGTACATGATGCTTTGGATCATGCCTCGCTCGTATTTTATGGGTACCCATTCGGTTCTTGCCCACTCTGGGAAGGCTTCACTTGCTACTGGTGGAACACTAAACATGAAAATGAAACCATGCCGGGTTGTACCATGGCTGTTTATGGTAATGCAAACATACACTTGCGTATTCTACCACCGCCAACTCATCATTGGCTATCAGTAACGGCTGCGGATGACCCGTCGGGGTATCCGCTTAATCCCAACGTATACGTGGATGGCCAATGGGTCGGAACAACGCCCGTATATGTCTGGGTGCAGGACGGCTGGCATTATGTCCAAGTAGACAACTGTGTCTGGAATGACTATCTCCAATGTTACGACTACTTCTGGTGGTTCAACCCTGGAAACAGCAACCCCGAATACATACAAGTTTCCTTAATGGACACCTACACAACAGCTTACTATCAGCCGCAACAATAGCCTAACGGCAACCAAAAATGAACTCCCCTCCTTTTTCTACTCAAGTATAATGCTACAAATCAGCGGAAATCTACTGAACATGATGCACATTATAAGACAGACGCGCGCTCGGAAAAAAATGGCCGTGTTTGTTTGTCAAGAAATCTTGACTGGGAAAAAGTGTGTTTTGTCAAAAAATCTTGACGAGAATCCTTTTATCACAGAAACAGCACAATATATCAAGGGTTAAGGAAAAGAAACCTCATGTTTAGTTGGGCAGAGATGAGGAAAACATTATCTGCTGCGGCTTTCATTTTTGTGCTCTTGTTTTCAGCGGTAGCTGGAGCAAAGTTTGTCAGGTTTGGACATGCTAATCCCATAGGTGAATGGGAGTGGACGGACCCCCCACGTATTTCAATACATTCGCCACTGTGCAACGACACGTTTTCTGCCAGTAATGTTCTATTAAACTTCACTGTGACAAAACCACCAAATTGGCTCATCCACGGTGGATATGGAGAACAACAAATGCTTCTCTCTGCTTGCTATCAGTTGGATGGGAAGTTTTGTGACTCAATTTCTGTTAACAGTAACCTAGATTCTCCTTTTGCTTATTCTGTTAATCTAACAAATCTGGGCGATGGAGAGCATACCTTGAAAATTTATGCGTACTCTAAGGGATGGATTTTGGAAGCACATGGACTTTGGCATCACGCGGTGTCTATTAATAGCTCATCGGAAATGATTTACTTCACTGTGGATACTACACCTCCAACAATATTATTTCTGTCTATGGAAAGCAATACATCTGACCCCACGGGTGCCCACTTAAATCTCATAGTAAGCGAGTCGCCTTCACGAATGGAGTACAGCTTAGACGGAAAAGAAAACATTGCATTAACTGGAAATGTGACTCTCACCAACCTACCTGCCGGCAAGCACAATTTCACTGTTTACGTATCAGACGCTCATGGAAACACCGCTTCCAAAACAACAACATTTAGCGTTGCAGCGCCTTTCCCAACAGTGCTTGTCGCTGCTGCCGTAGCGCCAGCAGCCGTTGCCTTTCTCTGCGTGCTTGTTTACTTGAAAAAACGCAATGGATAATCTGAAGCCTTACTTGCATTGATTTCCAAATTTTCCTTTACAAACAGTCTTAAAGAGCGACTGCAACGCAATGCTACGTGCCGCAACAACGCAGACAGGGCTATATAAAAAACAAGCTGACATTCTGCTTATTATTAGCTGCTGTTAGCTGGACTTTTCCTCTGTGAACGCTTGTCGGTTTTCCGCGGTTTGGGTTTTTGGGCGTATGAAAAAAATATATTAGTATCGTGAATCCACATAGGCTTTTCAAGGTGTTTAAGAATGGATGAGAAACCAACAGCAGCGTTCGTGCTGTCTCTTCTGGGCGCAATCTTCATCATAATTGGCGGTTTAGTCTACGCGGTTGTTTTCAGCATCATCGGCGGCGTATTCGACTTCATCGGCTTCGGAGGACTCGGCGGATTAATAACAATCCTGGGTTTTCTAGGCATCGTGTGGGGCGTATTAGTGCTCATTGGGGCGATCATGATGAACAGTGAGGACAAAAGCAAGGTGCGAACAGGTTCCATTCTGGTGCTGATTTTTTCGATACTGAGCTGGGTTGGCGCAGCGGGCGGCATCTTCATAGGTTTCCTGTTAGGCTTAATCGGCGGCATACTCGGGTTAACTTGGAATCCTTCCAGATACGAGGCTCCTCCGCCCCCGCCTTAACCTTCCCTTTTTTTTGGGTGTTTCGTCAATTCGTTATACTTCAATCTATTCTCTTTGTTGGTTTGTAAACTTAAACCATTACACAAGAAGCAGTCTCTGGCTGAATTTACCTTAAACCTTTAAAAGTGTTTTGGCGTTGGAAAGCGACCGCCCTTTGCAGCGCGCCTCATGCTTTTCTCGTGCACATTTGACATCGCGTCGATTCCATGCTCTGCGAGCCACCCGTGGTTTTTCTGAAAGAAGAAAAAACGGAAAAGCAGGTGTGCTTCAGATCTTTTCTGCAGCATTTTTCAACTTCACGTGATGCTGACAATTGTAACCTCCAGGAAAGTTTTTGCTAAAAAAGGGAGGAAGCCACAAGCTGCTTCACAAGCAACTCGGGCGCAATTTCACTTCTTTGTTTCCAGCAGGCACAGCCCAACGCTGGCGCTATTGTAGTTTCCCGGGCGGCTATTGTTTATGATAGCTCTGTCCCAAACGTGCACTTTTATTACATAACCACACGGAGTAGTGGCAGCAGTGGTTTGTATCTCAAACGGCCAGTCAGTTCTGCCCGGCGCAGGCATCGCTGGGTAGCTTTCCGGGCTCGGCGTCAGGAAAGTTGGAGGATTAGCCGTTGCGGGCTCTATTGAAATCGAGTAGTTAGCTATGTGTGGGTCTGTTGCTGTAAACGTTCCAGTAATGGTCTCGCCTATTGTTATTTTTGCGCACGGTCCAATGTCCAATGAGACTGCTGCGTTAGGTCTAGTGTTGTCTACTCGCACTTTTACGATGTTGCTGGCGACATGGTCAGCTGGGACGCCAGGGGCAGCAGGCGCACCGGGCTTGTAGAGCAGCATTCGGATTTCGTACAAGCCGTCTCCCTCTGCGACAGGGGTGTGCCACTGAGCCAGAACGTCGCCCTCCACGAAGCGTTGGTTTGGCGGCGTTAGGTCTTCTTCGTAAGTGTAGTATCCTCCCGTGGCGATTTGATTCTGACTGCTCATACTCCAGAATAGACCGTTCCATTGGCTTATCCAGATTTTGAATGTGTTGGTTATGTCCTGCCAGTTTGGCTGACCTGTTTTTTTGAACTGAACTTTATACTTCAGTTTACCTGCGGGTGCGGGGTCGTTTGGTGGGTTTGAAATGTGTCCGCATATTGCTATGACTCCGCCGAACGGGCTTTCCAAGGCGCTGAAACCGCCATAGACGCTTGGTCCATTTGCATAGCCGTCTCCGAGGCTGCTTGGTACGACGCTGAGCGTGTTGCCTGAAATGCTTTCAACCGCCATGCCTCCAACCACGCTGATGAACGGTACTTGCTGATCTTGATCCACTGACAACGGTTTCAACTGAATAAGTGCGTCAACTGTGTTTCCCCACACGGGGCTGTAGTTGGGGTTGCTGGTTGGCGGAGGTGTGTTCCACGACAGTATTGCGCGTATTTTAAGCACTTTGGGTTTGCTGCATTTGTTTTTGTAGTTCGAAAAGTCGTAGGGAAGACTAACTGCATACTGCAATCCGTCTTTGGGTAAATTTTTGATGTCATGCACGTTCACGCTTGATGTCCCGAGATACCGCCAGTAACACATTTGTTCAATTTGGTCATAGACGTACGCCCAGAAAGCGACGTATTCGTAACTTCCTTGGGTGCAGAGTCCTCCGCTGTAGCCGCATGGGAGCTTCACCACTAAGGTAGCGACTAATGTGTCTAAATCATAGTTTAAGCCTACGCAACGCAGTTCCTCAAATTTTACGTTGGGTTTTTCGGCAAGGACCGCCTCTACGCTCTCTATGAACTGGCTAAGGCTTGGGTTAAGTTTGTACTGCACCATTAAGGCGGGGTTTTGTTTGATCTTTTCGGCGCTCTGCGAAATTTCTTCAATGTTGAAGCGATGCTCAGGGATGTTTTCGCCTGCGTAAAGTTTTTTCAGTTCTGTCACGGATAGCTTAGGCGCCTTTGTAACTTCTATGTCAAGGTCAAGCATCGCTGGAGTGAGTTTAAGTTTCTCCAGTTCAACAGCCTTGATAACGTCTTTGAGGAGCAGTTTGACTGGCTTTATCTGAATCCATTTTTCGACGATGTTTCCCCAAGGCGGGGTAAAATCGGGGTTTCCAGTGGGTGGAGGCAAATTCCATGAGAGTATAGCCCTAACCTTGACCAAGTTCGGAAGAGTGCAGGGTTTCTTCTTTGAGTCAATTTTCAGCGTTAAAGCGTACGATATTGGCTTAGTTTTGTCCAAGCAAGTGTAGCCGCTGTCAGGAATATCGTGGACGTTCACACTTGCGATTCCTGCGTCTTCGGATGCTTCGAAGTTTCCGTTGCCGTTCCAATCAATGAAGAAACGAACGTACTCGAAAGAGCCTGCGGAGCAAAGGTCGCCGTTGTAGCCGTATGGGAGTTTTATCTGGATTATGGCTTCGAGCAGGTCTGTTTCAGGGTAGAAGCCGATGCATGTGAGTTCTTCATATTTAGTGTTTGACTTCATAGGTGTAACGGGTTTGATTTTAAGCTCAGGAAACGTGTTGAAATAGTTCGGGTTTTTTAGAATCAGCTTTTTGAAGTCGATGCGCTCTTTTTCAATGTTTGGGGTTTTTGTTATTGCCGCGCGGGTCACTTTTTTTTCTTTTTCCATAGTGACCACACCTGAATATTGAATATTACTTCTTAATATATATTACTAGGAGATCTGTCGAACACAAATTCACAACATTCCCTCACAAAAATCGCAGCAAAAAAACAACACCCAAAAAAAGGAAACTTCCCGCAAACCCGTTTCACTTTAAAAACCAAAAAAATTGACACGTGATATTCCCACATGACCGCCCAAGAAACCTTGTTGCGCCCTTATCTAAACCGCTCATTCAAATCTGAAGAAACACGCTTTACCGAGGAAACCCTGCTGAAAAACCTGAACCCGCAGTCTCAGAAAACTGCAACAATTAAACCATCCTCATTTTCCCGTCAGTTTGACGGGCAGCATACATTATTGATTCGGAGTAGGCTCCTGCGAAAACCCCTTATTTTCTCCGCGGTTCGCACGAAGTTCTGAAAGCATTTCATCTTAAACCAAAACCTCTATACCACGTTCATTTTGTTTAGCGCAAGAAAAAATCACAGATAAAGATAATTGAACGAATGAAGAGATGCCCGCTATCCACAAGCGTCACTCAGTATCTTCGTTTTTCTTCAGAATAGCACAGCGTTAGGCGACCAGCAGCCTATTCAACTGTATACCTTTAAAAGAAAGGGGAAAGAAAAATTGTGGGACTATTCTAGGATTTTTTCTACAGCGTCTTTTTCCACTTCGTCTGCCATGGGGATGCCTGTGACCCTTGCCGCTCTTTCAGATAGGCTCATGAGGTCGTTTCTGTCGAGCAGTTCCAGTTTCCATTTTCTCGCGCCTGCCATTAGTTGTTTCAGTCCTACACCTACTCTGTCAGTCAGGTAAGTGTACAAGCCTATGGCTTCCACGGGGATTTCGCTGAAGCGCTTGCCGTATTTTGCTTTCAGCTCGGGTGTGGCTATGAAGAATTTGTCCGGCGTGGTGCCATAGCGGTCAGCGAACGTTTTGGGCAGTTTCGCCTCTTGGGCTAGTTTCTTGAAGTAGCTGGCTTTCATGACTGCAGTTATGGGTGAGCGTCCCATGAGCACGGCTTTTACGAAGGGTTCCTTCCCGAAGTTGCTGATTGCGATGGTTTTGAAGATTGAGGTTTCTTCGATGAAGCCGCCTGCCATCACCAAGTCTGGAACGTGGCGTCCTTTCTTCTTCAGTATCTGTGCGCACTTGAGCACTATAGCTTCTAGGTAAACGGTTGGGATACTCATTTCGTCCATCATTGGTACGGGGCTCATTCCTGTTCCGCCGCCTGCGCCGTCGAATGATAAGGCATCGATTTTGGCTTCTGAAGCGAACTTCATGGTGTAAGCCACTGCTGAGGGGCGGTAGGCACCTGTTTTGAGGAATACGCGCTTTGCACCTTGTTTCCTCAGCCACTCTATGTCTTCGATGAACGGTTTTTCTTTGGGTATGCCTACCCTGCTGTGCCTTTCGAAAGTGTTGAATACTCCTTCCTTGAACGCTTGCTGAACAGTTGGGTCTTCTGGGTCTGGGATTACTATGTAACCTCGTTTCTTCAGCAAGATGGCTTTTTCGAGGTTTCTTATACGGACTTCGCCGCCGATGGCTTTGGCTCCTTGCCCCCATTTGCGTTCTATCACGTTGACTTCAAGCTTTGATAAAGCGTAAACGTCTATGCCCAGTTTCTGGTCTTCCACGTTGGTTTGGATTATGATGTCGCCGTATTTTCCATCCCAGAATTTCCTGAATGCGTCAACTCGGCGTTTCAGTTCTTTAGAATAGGTTACTTTTCCATTTTCTATTTTGGCGTCCACGTCCATACCGACGACGTTTTCGCCAACGGTTATGGATACACCTGAAAGCGCCGCGCCTGTGGCTAAGCCTTCCCATTGGATGCGGGCAACGTCTGTTGAGCCGAAGGCTCCCGTGAGGATGGGAAGTTTCAGCGGTATGCCGCCTACTTTTGTTTCCACGTTAACGTTTGGGAATATGGCTGATTCTGAGTTTTCTTGGATTCCTTTGGCCTCAAAGAGTCCTGCTTGAATGTTAAAGTGCGACCAATCTAGACCGTAGTCTTTGAGTGCTGCGGCGGTGCTGGTGCCGAATTGCGCTGGCTCTGGATAAAGCGCTTCGCGTCCTCTGAAAGCTGAAAGACTGATTTCGCATAGGACGGGGCAGTCGTGTATGCATATGGGGCACATGCCGCTTACTGTGCTGGTGTCTTTAACACGCGTCGTTGTGCCTACAGTTGATTTTCCATTTAAGTAAGAGCTGTTTTTATGTACACGTTCACTCATTTTAGCGTCTCCTTATGTGCATTTGAATATTTTTTATGGTACTTTGAGCGGTGAATTTGCGCATCTGTCTATTTAATGCTATTCAACATCATTCATATGCGAAAAAGGGGAATTATGTGAAATAAATGAAACATATGTAGCCGTCAACGTATAGCCGTAAACCTGCGCAAAAAGTTATCCTAACCATCCACCAAATTCTCAACCGAACAGGTCTAGCGTTCCTTGTCCTGCTGCCTTCGGGCTTTTCTGTGAGTTCTTTCCTTCTTTCAGGCACCGCGGGCACACACAGTGAAACGGCAGGTCTCTTGTAGGGCAATGTTCGTAGTACTTGCAGTCTTGACAGGGGAAATCGCCGCCGCAAATGATGCAGCTTTGGAGAAACGTCACTCTGTCCACGTTCAGAATGCCTGAGAGCAAGTCAACGAGTTTTTCGATGTTGTTGTAGCTGCTGATTGAGAATACACCTCGTTCACGGTTGTACTCTAAACCCAGCCTCAGGAGCATAATGAACGTGTCCTTTTCAACACGCGGAAGCTTGAAAGCTTTCTTGTTCAGGGCAGTCACTTTTCGTCACTCCGCAGTTAGAGTTTTCTCATTTTAACCAAGTAATCAACTTCTTCGGGCTCCAACTTTAACCACGAGGCAATGGGGTTCGATTTGCGTTTCTCCAGCATGGCTTTGAGGAAAGGCACAAAATCGTTTTTGGCGCTTAACCGCGAAACGTGGCATCGCATGGCTATTTTGGCGCAGATGGCTTCCAGCATGTCTCTTTTGCCTTTCGTCCAGAATAGCGTCATTATTCTGATGGGCGGAGAGATGAACTCGAACGGCTTGTACGATTCAGGCGAAACCGCTGCGGCTTCAGCTAAAAAATTGTAGAAGTACCTGAGAAGATGCCAGTTTTCCGTTCCAACTCTGCCTCTAAGCATGTCTGCACGCGAGACAAAGTCGTAGGCTTCCGCAAGCTCCTCAGCCTCAAGGTAGCGCCGCGGAAGATTATCGCTCACCGCCATCAGGAAATCATCGTGGTCCACGCTGGAGCGCCTAAGCAAGTTCTCGGCTTCCGCCAGAGACTTAACCGAAAAGAAGCCTCTAAGCGTCTCTTCCATGCCTATGTCCTTGTTTCTGGACTTCAACGCCACGGTGTCCTGAAGCGTAAGCACTTTGCCTAATTCTGAGAGGCTTTGCAGGTCGTTTATGGCTGACCGCACATCGCCTCCGCTGTTTTGGGCAATTCTCTCCAGCGCTTCGAACTCGGCTTCAACCTGCTCCATTCGGCAAATTCTGCGCAGGGCTTCAATTATCAACGGAATGCGCACTTGATGAAACCTTATCAGCACGCAAACCTTCTTTAGAGGTCGGATTTTCTGCAGGTCAGGGTCGTTCGCAGCCATTATAACGGGAACCCGCGCTGCCTCAACTATCTTCACTATTGCGCCTATGCCACCTCTGTCTTCTTTGCCCGCCACGCCGTCGACCTCGTCGAGAAACAGGAGATTGCCTTTGCCTCCAGCGGCGAACGTGTCTAAGCCTACAAAGGATGTGGCGGGTTGAGCAACCTTGTTTATTGTCTTTTCCGTTCTGGTGTCACTTGCGTTCATCTCGATGATTTTGAAGCCGAACTCGTTTGCAGCGGCGTTGACCAGCGCTGTTTTTCCCACGCCTGGTGGTCCATAAAGCAGCACTGCTTTTTTGCCGCGGCGCTTGCTTTTCAGCCATTCGAGAAAAGTAGCTTTGGCTTCTTCGTTTCCTATTACGTCATCTATTCTTTTGGGACGGTACTTTTCAACCCATAGCACGTCATTTCTCAATTAGTTTCCCCTTTTGCTTTTCCGACTTTGGCGAATTGCGCCAGCAACGCGCTCAGTTGAATGTCGCCGTTTGCCCCTTGGGTGAGGCGGAAATCGTACTCGCCGATTATGTCCGTTAACTCGGCTTTTTCCTCTGGGGAAATGTAAGAAAGCTTGAGCAGTTCCCTCTGCATTTGGCGGATTATTTCCGAGCCGGAAAAACCGTAAGAGCCAATCAGATCATACATTATTTTTCTCGCTTCGATGAAGTCGCCGTTTAACGCTTTGTTCAGCATGAGCTGAACTTGCTGCGGGCTGGCTTCGCCGATGACTTGGAGAACTGTTTTTTCGTCTATTATGCCGCTTCGGAACACGGCAGCCGTCTGCAAAGCATTAATAGCGTGACGGAGGTCACCTTCTGAGTAATCCACAATCATCTCTGCGGCTTTAGGCGAAATGGTTACGTTCTCTTTTTTAGCGATAAACTCAAGATGCTCTACCATCGCTTTTTTGTCAAGTTTCGAAAAGCGAAATATGGCGCAGCGGCTTTGAATGGGTTCGATAATTTTTGATGAGTAATTGCATATGAGGATGAATCGGCTTGTGCGAGAACTGGTTTCCATTATCCGCCTAAGCGCCGTCTGTGCGGGGCCAGTCATCTGGTCGCTCTCGTCAAGGATAATCAGTGCAAAGGGCACATTGCCGAATGCTGCTCGGCTGTAACGCGAGAAGTCTTTGACTCTTTCGCGCACCGTGTCGATTCCCCTTTCGTCGGATGCGTTCAGCTCCAGCGTGAAGGTTCTCCAGTTCTCGCCGAACAGTTCGCGTGCAATGCAGAGGGCGACTGTGGTTTTTCCAGTGCCCGGTATGCCTGCTAAGAGTAGATGAGGCATTGATTTTGGTTTTTTCATGAATGCTTTGAGGCTGTCTACGATGTCGCGTAGGTCCACGACTTCGTCTAGTTTCTTCGGGCGGTATTTTTCCACCCACATGACGGATTCTTCGTCAACTGCCATAAGTGTCACTCCAGTTAAGAGCACTCTTAACGTGTTCCGTTGCCCTAATTTACTTTTCCATTAGGAAGCAGGGGCGCCTTGCTTTGGTCGCGTTAACATCTGCAACAGTTTTTTTCTGAAGACTATCAAGACCATGCATGTTGCTGTTGCCAAAATCAAAATTGCTGCGAATATGAATACAGGCACCGATTGGAGAGAAGCAGTTGATATCACATAGACCGCACCGACGCCATCGGGTACATATAATTCGCCTCTAGCGGGATTACAAACTACGTCATAAGAACTGCCTCGCCCGGGAAGGGTCAGGTTTGCAACGATGTTGTAAGCGCTGTCAGAGATAGCCAAGACTGTCGCATTGTGTCCGTTGGTTCCGCTGAAGAAGATTAAACCTTTTGCCGAATCATAGGCTATGCCTGGTCCTCCAGCATGTACGCTTAGGGTTGCAACAACATTGTGAGTGCTATCCGAGATTACTGAGACTGTGCCGCCATGGGTTACGAATATCTCGCCTTTACGGGCATCATAGGCTAAGTTCAAGGGGCCACTTCCTACAGTCACAGTTGCGACGATTGTATGCGTGCTATCTGAGATTATGGAGATTGTGCCGTTGCCGCTGGAATCTGAATTAGCCACGTATATCTCTCCTTTGGCAGAATCATATGTTACTCCCCTCGGGTTGTTTCCCACGGGTATTGTTGCAATGACGGTGTGATTGCTGTCTGATATAACTGAGACAGTATTAGCTCCCCAATTGGTTATGTAGATTTCGCCCTTGCCCGAATCGTAAGCTACGCC
>JAOZHU010000033.1 GCA_026014705.1 Candidatus Bathyarchaeota archaeon
CATATCAGTCTTCCCAATTACGCTTTAAAGTTTATATAGGAAAATACCCCTGTTTCAACACGCTTAAAGTCACACAGCAAGGAGGATTCTGGTTGAGTGAAATTCAATTACGCGTAGGAGATGCAAGACAACGCGATGTCGGCAGAGGCATCGCCCGCATAGACCAACGAGCCATGCAAAAACTAGGCATAAGCGCAGGCGACGTAATAGAAATCGTCAACAAACGCACCACATCAGCCATAGCATGGCCCGCGTACAGCGAAGACCAAAACCGCGACATAATCCGCATAGACGGCTTCACACGCAAAAACGCCGGCGCAGCCATAAACGAGTACGTAGTCATAAAACCTGCAAAAGTCAAAACCGCACTGAGCCTAACGCTCGCACCAGTCGACATGCGCCTGAACGTGGACGAAGACTTCACAAACTTCGTCAGAAACCGCCTCATGGAGCGAACGCTCGTGGAAGGTGATACTACGCTGGTTATGATGCTTGGACACGCCATACCATTCACAGTGTCAAAAACCCGCCCGCACGGCATAGTGAAAGTCACATCAGAAACCAAACTCACCATACTAAACGAGCCCGCCCCAGAAGCCAAAGGCTTGCCAAGAACCACCTACGAGGACATCGGAGGACTCCACGAGGAGATCCAACGCGTAAGAGAAATGGTTGAATTACCACTCAGACACCCTGAACTTTTCCAACGCTTGGGCATAGAACCGCCTAAAGGTGTGCTGCTGCATGGTCCGCCTGGCTGCGGGAAAACGCTGTTAGCCCGCGCAGTGGCTAACGAGTCAGAAGCCAACTTCTACTCAATAAATGGCCCTGAAATTATGAGCAAGTTCTACGGCGAATCCGAAGCGCGGTTGCGCGAGATTTTCCAGCAAGCCCAGCAGAACGCGCCGAGCATAATATTCATCGATGAATTGGACGCTATAGCACCTAAACGCGAGGAGGTCACAGGCGAAGTGGAGAGACGCGTCGTAGCTCAGCTTCTCGCTTTGATGGATGGGTTGTCGGGAAGAGGCAACGTCATAGTCATAGGTGCCACCAACAGGCCTGGCGCGCTTGACCCAGCGCTGAGGCGCCCCGGCAGGTTTGACAGAGAAATCGAAATCGGCGTTCCAGACAAGAAAGGCAGGCTGGAAGTTTTGCAGATACACACCCGTGGCATGCCTTTGGCGCCATTGGTTGCCGAGAATAAGGAGAACCAAGGCGTTAACCTTGAACGGTTGGCTGACATGACTCACGGTTACACAGGCGCTGACTTGTCGGCTTTGTGCAGGGAAACTGCTATGAAGGCTTTGCGTCGGTATCTGCCGCAGATTAACCTTGAAGAAGAACGTATCCCTCCTGCGGTGCTGGAGAAGATGGAGATTCAAATGAACGATTTCGTTGATGCTTACAAAGAAGTCACGCCGACTGCGATGCGGGAGGTTTACATTGAGGTTGCCACGGTGCACTGGAGCGACATCGGCGGTTTAGATAGCGTCAAGCAGCATTTGAAAGAGGCGGTTGAGTGGCCTATGAAGCAGCCGGAGATTTTCAAGCGTCTGGGGATTAAGCCTCCGAAAGGTATTCTTCTGTATGGTCCGCCTGGCTGTGGAAAGACGTTGCTGGCTCGTGCGGTGGCGACTGAAAGTGAGGCGAATTTCATATCTGTGAAGGGTCCTGAAGTTTTTTCAAAGTGGGTGGGTGAATCAGAGAAAGCCATACGCGAGGTGTTTAGGAAGGCGAGGATGGCGGCGCCTACAGTGATATTCTTCGATGAGATGGATTCGCTTACGCCCACGCGTGGTTCAGGGATGGGTGATAGCGGAGTGACTGAACGCGTGATTAGTCAATTGCTTACGGAAATGGATGGCATCCTAACGTTGCATGACATCGTGGTCATTGCGGCAACTAACAGGCCGAACTTGATTGACCCGGCGGTGATGCGTCCTGGCAGGTTTGACAGGTTGATTTATGTGCCTGAGCCTGATGAACAGAGTAGGCTTCAGATTTTCAAGCTTTACACGAAGGACATGCCGTTGAGCAAGGATGTGGATTTGAATCAGTTGGCTGCTGCGACGAAGTACTATTCAGGTGCCGATATTGAGTCATTATGCCGCGAAGCAGCGATGCATGCGTTGCGGAGAGATGTAAAGGCTTCTGAGGTTACGATGCGGGATTTTCAGGATGCGCTGAAGGAGGTTGGTCCGTCGGTGACGCCTGACATGGAGAAGTGGTATAAGAGTTTCATGCAGCAGGTGCGGCAAGTGCAGAAGCCGGCGACGCCTGTGGCTTAAGGAGGATGAGAGGCGTGCCTGCGGTTAAGACTTGGAAGACGCGTCCTGCCCATTTTGTTTTGTTAGAGATACTAGGCAAGAAGGGCGACATGGCTGATGATGACTTGTTTGAAGCGTTGCATGAGGAGTATGAGGATTTAGGTTTTAGGGACTTTAATGAGTTGTTGTTGCGGTTGGAAGTTGCTGGAAAGATTCGGTCTTCTTCGATGGCTCGTGGAAAGCGGCGAATTGAACTTATTCAGTAGGCTTTTTGCTTTGGAGTTCAACGTTTAGTCGGTTGAGGGCTTTGTTGGACGCCGTGATTGTAGGCGGTGGACCTGCGGGTTCTTTTGCGGCTGAGCAGCTTGCGCGGCGCGGCGTTAAAGTGGCGGTTTTTGAGGAGCATAGTGAAATCGGTGTTCCGACGCATTGTGCGGGACACTTGAGCATTCGCGGTTTGCGCGGGTTAGGTTTGTTTCCGCTTGGCGGCGGAATTGTTGAAAACACGTTTCACAGGGCGGATTTTTTTTCGCCGTTGGGCGCTGATTTTTCGGTGCAGCTTGCTCATCCCGTGACATGCGCGGTTAACAGGGTTTTGTTTGATAGGTTTTTGGCTGGGAAGGCTGAGGCTGCGGGTGCGCGGTACTGTTTGGGTTCGCGTGTCCGCGGGTTGCTGGTTGACGCTGGTGTTGTGAAGGGTGTGCGCATTGAACGTGGCGGCGTTTGCGAGGATGTTTCGGCTGGTGTGGTTGTCGACGCAGAGGGTGTCTCTTGCAACTTGCTGAGGCAAGCTGGTTTGGCGGGGTTTCGCCGCGGCGGTGTTGTTTGTGCGGTTGAGGCGGATGTGGAGAATGTTTGTGATGTGCAGTTGGATGCGGTTGGAGTTTTTTTGGGGCGGAATTATGCGCCAGGCTTCTATGCGTGGGTTATTCCGCGGCTTGACGGCACGGCTAAGGTTGGCTTGGCTGTCAGAGCGGGGAATCCGCGGGTGTTTTTGGAGCGGTTTATGCGTAGGCATCCTGTGGCTTCGAAGATGTTTAGGCATGCACGGGTTGCGCGGGTGGCGTTTCATTCGATTCCGCTTGGCGGACTAGTCCGCAGGGTTTTTGCAGATGGTTTTTTGGCGGTTGGTGACGCGGCGGGGCAGGTTAAGCCTACCACGGGTGGCGGGGTGGTTTTTGGGTTGACGTGTGCGGGGATTGCGGCTGAAGTTGCCAGTGAAGCGTTGCGGCGGGGTGATGTGTCTGCGGGTTTTCTGCGGTTGTATCAGGAGCGTTGTGAGGATGCGGTTGGGTTTGACGTTAACGTGATGCTTCGGTTGCGTAGGTTTCTTGATGCTGTTTCTGATGTGCAGTTGGATTCTGCTTTGCGTTTCTGCGCGCGGTTAGGCGTGGCTGACGCGTTGCTGGATGTTGAGGAGATTGATTTTCAGGGGCGGATGCTGCTTGAGGTGTTGCGGAAGCCTGTTGTGTGGGCGACGTTGGCTTACTTTTTTGCGTTGTATTTGGCTGCGAATGCTTAAAATGTTGGGGCGTGCAGTGTAAGCGTTGGCGAGGGCGCTGGCTGATGGGCGAGTTTGAGTTTAAGCAAGTTATCGTTTTTCGTTCCGACCTGAAGTTGGGGAAAGGCAAGATAGCCGCACAGGCGGGGCATGCGGCGGTGTCAGCGGCTCAAGATGCATATGTGCGGCACAAGAAGTGGTGGGAGACATGGCTCTTTGAGGGGCAATGTAAAATCGCGGTTAAAGTGCCCAGTGAAAAGGAGCTTTTGGTGCTTGAGGAGCAGGCTAAGGATTTAGGCTTGCCTTGCGCGTTGGTTGTTGACCGTGGTTTGACGCAGATTCCTGAGGGCACGGTGACTTGTCTGGGGATTGGTCCTGCGCCTGCCGAGTTAGTGGATAGGCTGACGGGTAAGCTGTCGTTGTTGTAGAAGTGGGCGTTTGAGATTTTGCGTGTTCCCGAGATTGACAGGGCTTTGGGCATTGAGGTTTACGCCACGAGTGCTTTAGGCATAGGCGGCGTCATCCGCAGTATTGTGGAGGATTTTGCGGTTGAAGAGGTGCTTGTTGACGGTTCCAGAGCAAGGATTGAGCATGGCATGGAAAGCCATGCTTTGGGGGCTTCGCTGGACAGGCAGGGTTTTTTATTGTGTGTTCTGGTTAAGCGGGACTGGGACACTTTCCTAGCCCTTAAAAATATTGCGCGGCAGTTAGGCGTGAGTCCTGAGCGCATCGGCATCGCAGGCATCAAGGATGCTAAGGCGGTTACGGCTCAGCACATCACGATTGAGCGCGGCGCAATGGAGGCTGCGGCTGGAATCAGCATAAAGGATGTTGAGGTTCGTCCCGTAGGCTATTTTCGCGATAAATTGTCGCCGTATTACACGTTGGGGAACAGTTTCCGCATCGTAATCAGGGCTGTTAAGCTTAAGGCAGCTACGGTTGCGCGGCGCGTGGCTGCTGCGATGCGGGAGCTTGAGGTTGCGGGCGGGATTCCGAATTTTTTTGGGCATCAGCGTTTCGGCACGGCTCGTCCGATTACTCATGTTGTGGGTAAAGCCCTGGTTAAGGGTGATTTTGAGGAGGCGGCTATGCGGTTTTTGGCGGAGCCTAGCTGTTACGAGCATCCTGCGTCTCGGCTGGCGCGCAGCGAGTTGCAGGCGACAGGCGATTTCAAACGGGCGTTTGAGGGATTTCCCAAGCAGTTGCGGTATGAGCGGTTGATGCTGGGTTATTTGGTTGAGAATCCCCGTGATTTTGTTGGAGCTTTTAAGCGGTTGCCTGTCAAACTTCAGGTGCTTTTTGTTCAGGCTTATCAGTCGTATTTGTTTAACCGTTTCCTGAGCGAGAGATTGCTTAGCGGTTTGGCGTTGGATAGGGCTGAGATTGGGGATTACGTGGTACAGGTTGAGCGGTCGGGTTTGCCTGTGGTCAAAACAGGGAAAACGGTTGATGCTGCGGCTGTCGGCGAGGTTAATGCGGCTATTAAAGCTGGGAAGATGCGGGTGGCTTTGCCGCTTGTGGGTGTCAAACAGCGGTTTTCACAAGGTGTCATGGGTGAGAAGCAGCGGCGTATACTGGAGGCGGAGGGCGTGAAAGCGGAAAATTTCAAAATTGACGCGTTGCCTGAGCTTAGCGGGAGGGGTGAGTTGCGGGCGGTGGTTGCGCCAGTCAGGAATTTTAGAATTCTGGATATTGTGCAGGCTACGGATAAGTCCAGAGAGTGCCGTGTTGCCGTGGATTTTATGTTGCTTCGGGGCTCCTACGCCACCGTGCTTCTCAGAGAGTTGATGAAGCCACGTGAACCGGTGAAGGCTGGTTTCTAGTTAAATTTTGTCGGTGCGGTTGAGGTCGCGGAGCCTGTTCACTCCGTCGATATCGTTTATGAAGTCTGCTACGCTTTTTGGGACGAGGGTGGTCCAGCTTTCGTCTCTGCGCATGCGTTCTCGAACTGTGGTTGAGGTGTAAACGTTGCGTTCAAAGAATTGTATACTTTTGACTTTGTAGCCTGCTTCCATGAAGAGTCTCCGTGTTAACGGCTCGTTGGAGTAGACTACATTGAAGCGTGGCGTGTAGCCTTCCAGCGCCGAAACCCAGAGCATGTGCAGATGCACGTCGGGCACGGGGACTATCCACACGCGTGAAAGGTCAACTTCTGCTTCTTGGAGTGCGCGGCGGATCATGACGAGGCGTTCGCCTGCGGTGAACGGGTTAGTTGCGTTGTGGCTGTATTGTGCGCTGCCGATGACTATGACGAGTTCGTCTACTTCTTGTAGGACTTCTTTGATGGCGTTTAGGTGTCCGAGGTGGAAGGGTTGGAACCTGCCGACGTATAAGCCGCGAGTAACCATAACACTTCGCCTTGCATTCACGTTGACCAAAACTCGCATTTATCGTTTGCTCTGCAAAAACATCAACCACAACAGCAACAACAGGTATTACAAAATCGTGGTGGGGCAATAGACAACAAGGGGCTTTGGAAAAGTGCTGTTATCTTCCAAGACCTCGGGAAAAAACTACAGGGCTTCTTTTCTGTGGAAACTTGATTACTTCGTTATTAGAAAGAACAGGCGGTTCCCCCCTTTTGGGCTGAAATTATAGATACATATATCGCATTCTTGGTATTTTCTCCGAATTTGTAATAATCAGGAACATTTTCCCAAATGTTTTTGGCGAAAATCGACCAAATTTCGTGGCGAACCCCTATTTTTTGAGTGCATAATCAAAGCCAACTGCGTAAGGGCAAACAATTCTATAATTGGCTATTTTCTGGTCTTTGGCTCGTTTGTAGAATCCAGCAAGGGCAATATGGTATCCTCCTATCGTGCCAGCTAATCCGTTTCCTGTTTCAGCCCACGGGCAAGTTTTCTTTTCGTCATTTATTGCAATCACAATTTCTATATTGCCTTCCTCCAGATAGCTCTTGTCAGTGGAACTCAGTTTTGCTTCGCCTCTCTTTTTGCCAAACTGTGGATGCGAATGAAACCCACCAAGTATCTGCAAATGCACCAAGTTCGGCAGCACAGTCTTCACTTTAAGTTCTTTTTTCCAGTTTGGAATAACCTCATTAAACTTACGTTCCGCTGTTTGGAAAGGAATGGCATATTCAACTATTATGCGCCTTGTCGTCTTGAATCCAAGTAAAATACCATGACATTCTCTTTTGTAAACTTCAACTGAAGACAGAAGCAAGCTTAAAAATGCTCTGTCTGCAAGAAATATCTCCGTATCTCCGTACATGAATGCATAACCACAAATGGTTAACTTTCCTTTAGTTGCCAATAAAAGATTTTTGACCCTTGCACATAAGCTCTAGAAAATTTTACACTCTTTGAAAAGGCACATAAAAAATTGAAAAAGGATACCCAACCAAGAACCTGAACCAAAACTGCAACTCACTAATCCAAGCTCCCCAATCAGACAAACAGAACACCGCTCCGCTGCTCCACTTATATTTATGCCTTCTATTTATAGAGGGGGTATAGGTCAAAAATCACAAAAAACGACCACAAAACAGACCCAGCAACTTCTCGTAATCAAAAGCTCCCCATCTGCTCTCTCAACCCTCCGCACAACAAAAATACAAAAAACCACCAGTCACAAACTACCCGAACAACACACCAACACAAAACCTTCAACATATCAGTCTTCCCAATTACGCTTTAAAGTTTATATAGGAAAATACCCCTGTTTCAACACGCTTAAAGTCACACAGCAAGGAGGATTCTGGTTGAGTGAAATTCAATTACGCGTAGGAGATGCAAGACAACGCGATGTCGGCAGAG
>JAOZHU010000032.1 GCA_026014705.1 Candidatus Bathyarchaeota archaeon
CGTTGGTCTTGTCTTAAACAAAGTCTATGGAGAGCTTTACGGCATCGAAGTGGACATTTGGGCGGACATAAAAGAAGTCAGAAGTGTAAAAGAAGAATATTCACAGTTGGCTGCACTTTTGTTCGAGAATAGTACTGCGAACACCGGTACAAGTTTAGCCGTTGCTAAAGGAGCTGAGTTGAATATTATATTGGGGGTTATGCTTTCAGCGACTACTATAAGCATTACAGACGCTGTCACGGCCGGGCTGTTTAAGGTGAAGAACCCAAGAGCTTTAAGTCGGCTGAAGACGCGCTTCCCGAAAACGTGCGGAATACTGTTAGGTTTTCTGATATTGTTAGCCATGTTCTCGCCTTTAATTGCAGCCGCTAATGCGACGACACGGGCAGGTAATGTTTGGGGTTCAAGAAGCACAGGCGCACCTAATCCTCCACATCACAGTTGGCGCAAACAGGACGAGGAAATCACTAGACAGTGGAATGCTTCCAGTTACATTGCATCCAATTGCTTTAGTGCGGCAAACGGTTATACTGGCTTCAATAATGATAGGTCGAATAAGGATGCTATTCTTTCTCAAGCCAGCTACTTTAGCAGTAATTATGACTATGTAGCGATTGTTGATTTCGACCACGGCGTTGGCAATGTCTTAAGCCCAGGCGAGTTTCATTACATGTTCGAAGACGATTGGGGCACAGTTGTAGGTTCTCCGCCAGGAACCACAAGTGTGGACCATGGAGTGTATGACAAAGACATATACAACGTGTTTCCTCCAGCCAAAGTTCACTTTGCATTCATTAGTGCGTGTATGTCAGCAAGAATTTACTCGACCGCGGTAGTGCCAGGATACCCGCTTGTATATGGTGGTGGGCTTAACGCAAACGGAACAGCCGAGGGATTACCGTTCGCTTTTACTCATCGCCAGGTAAGCTCTCAATATCCTCCGATTGGAACAGCAATGAGCTTTGATGGTTATAACTACCCCGATAATTTTCCGCAATGTTACATTGGTTTCCCATATGGTTCAGCAGCTTTAAATCAACATATAAACTACAACCAACAGTATGGGAGTGGCCCTTATTGGTGCGATTGGGTTTTTCATTTCTTTTACTATGCATTGAATTTTGACGTATCAGTGAAAGCTGCTCTCGACTATGCATCACAGCAAGTGAACTGGGATGGATGTACTAGCTTCGCTAATAGTCCGCTACAGGGTTCTGGATTTGCCGCTGTATGGCCAATGGATAAAGATGGAGACGGCAATTACGAAGCAGGAACTGAGGAAATAGGATATCATAGTACGCTAGCGGTTTACGGCAACAGTAACATACACCTAAAGAACTTCCAGCCATCTGACATTGTGACAGTGCCTTTCGTCAGCGGCCCCACAACAGGCTATGCCAGTACCTCCTATCAATTCAGCACCGCTTCAATAGACAGCTATGGCCACAACATAAAATACAGGTTCGATTGGGGTGATGGCTCACCTTACACA
>JAOZHU010000039.1 GCA_026014705.1 Candidatus Bathyarchaeota archaeon
CTTCTCTGCTTCTAAATACGTGATGCATACACGCGTTTTGCAAGCTGCCCCTCCGTGCCTCAGTGCCTCGCTCATGCTTACGTAGCTGTCGGTTAACCCAGCGTACTTGCCCACCAGCGCCACTCTAACTTCATGGTCTGGCTTTATTATAGCATTTACAATTTGCTGCCAATCATGCAAATCTTGCGTTGAACAAGTGTAGCTAAACCTTTTGCATATGAAATCGCCCATGCCTTGCTTGTCAAGAATAAGCGGCACTTGATACACTGTTTCCGCGTTATAAGAGCAGAATACTGCACTTTCTGGGATGGTGCCGAACAGGGCTATTTTCCGGAGGGCTTCAGCGTCTATCATGTAAGGGCTTCTGGCGACTATGATGTCTGGTTGAATGCCGATGCGCCGCAGTTCGTTGACGCTGTGCTGAAGGGGCTTTGTTTTGAATTCGCTCGTGACATCCAAAACTGGAACCAACGCAACGTGCACATACAATGTGTTCTCGAAGCCTTCTTCCAGGCGCATTTGGCGTATGGCTTCTAGAAACGGCAACCCTTCAATGTCACCTACGGTGCCGCCTACCTCGGTTAAGACAACATCTGCATTAACGGTTTTGCCCACATTTTTAATGCGATGTTTGATCTCGTTAGTAACATGCGGAACTATTTGGACACAGCGCCCCAAGAAATCGCCACGCCGCTCCTTTTCAATCACGTTTTTGTATACGAGTCCCGTGGTGAGGTTGTTTTCTTGTTTTAAGCTTAAATCCAAAAAGCGTTCGTACCAGCCTAAATCTAAATCGGTTTCGCCGCCGTCGTCGGTGACGAAGACTTCGCCGTGCATGTACGGGTTCATTGTGCCCGCGTCTACGTTCACGTAAGGGTCAATTTTTATTACTGTAACTTTCAGCCCGCGGGTCTGAAGCATTTTGCCTATGGATGAAGTTAAAATTCCCTTGCCAACCGAGCTTAACACGCCGCCAGTTACAAAAACGTACTTGACCATACCCGTTTTCCCCCGCAATGAACTACCCTTTTCAGCAAGAATTAATATAACTCTTTTGTGTGCTGCACTGAAAAACTGTGCATCGCACCGCATTTTCTCTGCCCAATTGTCTCAGCAAAGAGACCAACCCATCGCCTAACGTCAGCGGCTCTTTCAGGTGCATCTGCCATAAAATGCCCGTGATAGTTCACTGCACCGCTGAAGATCAAGCGGAACTCCAGCTCTGTGAGAACACTTTTTGAACACATGTGGCGTAGCAAAATATTTTAATTACCACGCACCTTTGAAATGTTTGAGGCGAATTGAAATGCCACGAGCTTTTGTTTTAATAAACGTAGAGTCAGGTTCCGAAGACGAAGTCCTAAAAGAACTGAAAAAAATCGAAGGCGTAGAAGAATCCTACTTTTCCTACGGAGTATACGATTTAATTACGAAAATCAAAGCCGACACCATGGAGCATCTCAAGGACTTAGTGACCCACAAAATCCGAGCGCTCAGCAAAGTCAGATCAACGCTGACATTGATAATGATGGAAGAATAACGCCGTTAACCTCACCCAATTTTTTCGATGCCTCGCAGAAAAGGAAACGTCACTTCAGCAGGCAGTAGACGCGCCTTAGCGGCAGCCTTTTTCGCCGGATTACCTGCATCCAGCATACTTAGACATCACGGAGCGAATATGAAAAGCGCAAATGATATAGCATCATGGACACAGAATACTACTGAGCTTTATGCAACGATCATACTCGCGTCTACTGGGCGTAATCGGAAAACCCAACACTGGCAAATCAACGTTTTTCAGCGCTGCAACCCTCGCGCCAGCCGAAATCGCCAATTATCCATTCACAACTATAAAACCCAACCGTGGCGTCGGCTACGTGCGGACACCCTGTGTTCACGCGGAGTTTCAAGTCCAAGACAACCCAAATAACTCTCTATGCATTGACGGCGTGAGACTCATCCCTGTGGAGTTAATTGACGTTGCAGGCATAGTTCCCGGCGCATGGGAAGGACGCGGGCTGGGCAACCAGTTTCTGGATGAGATACGTCGGGCAGACGCGTTGATTCACGTTGTTGACGCTTCAGGCGGAACAGACTGCGAAGGGCGCTTATGCAAGCTGGGCGAACATGACCCAGTGGAAGATGTGCGCTTTCTGGAGCGAGAAATAACAATGTGGATGGCGACCATTCTCAAGAAGGACTGGCCGAAACTTGCACGAACAGCTGAAGCTGAATCGAAAGACCTCTACGCAATGATGGAGGAGCGTTTAAGCGGTTTAGGCATAAAGCGCGGCCACATTTTTGAAGCAGCCAAGACAACAGGGTTGAATGTTGACAAGCCAACTGGTTGGAGCGAAGATGACTTTGTAAAGTTTGTTGATTCCTTGAGGCGCATCGCAAAGCCTATGCTTATAGTAGCCAACAAAATTGACTTGCCGACCGCACAAGCGAATTTGGAAAAATTGATGAAACTTGGTTACATCGTTATCCCCTGCTGCGCAGAAGCCGAGTTAGCGCTTAGACGCGCAGCGGAAAAAAATTTAATCGACTATAAACCGGGGGATTGCAACTTCAAAATTACACATCCAGAAAAACTCTCCAGTAGCCAAATAAATGCGTTGGAGACCATCAGAAAGATTCTCCTAAAGAGCGGCTCCACAGGCGTTCAGGAAGCTATAAACACGGCGTACTTTAAACTTCTGAGTATGATAACGGTCTACCCAGTGGAGGATGTGGAGCATTTGACTAACCATAAAGGTCAAGTGCTGCCTGATGCTTATCTTGTACCCTACGGAACAACCGCACATCAGTTTGCGTATCTTATTCATACAGAACTTGGCGAAAGCTTCCTCTACGCGGTAGACGCGCGAGGGAAAAAGCGGATAGGCGAAGACGCTATTTTGAAAGACAGAGATGTTATCTCAATTGTAAGTGCAAAAAAGCGCGCTTAAGCCTTTCAAGCGCCATAGCGTCGTTTGCGGTTCTGGAAGGTTCGCATTGCGCGCAAAAGGTCTATTAGGCGGAAGTCAGGCCAGTAAACATCCAAGAATGCAAGTTCACTGTAGGCAGACTGCCAAAGGAGAAAACCGCTTAGTCTTTCCTCACCTGATGTCCGAATAATCAAGTCTGGTTCTTGCTTAGCCATGTGGGAAGTATACAGGTATTTCTCAAACGTATCTTCGTCAACCGCATCAAGGCTCAATTCGCCGTTCTTCACTTTTTCAGCAATGGTCTTAGCCGCGTCTACTATTTCGGCTCTGCCGCCGTACGCGAAGGCAAAATTTAAAAATTGTTTATCATAGTTTGCCGTGGTTTTCTCGACATCTGCAATGAGCTTCTGCAAGCTCTCGGGCAAAAGACTCACGCGCCCAAGGACTTTAACATGCACCTTGTTTCGGTGTATGCGTTCGTTGGTGAGCAGGATGCGAAACTTTTCCTCTGCTAGCCGCATAATCTCTGCAACTTCTTCGGGTGAACGCCTGAAGTTCTCAGTGGAAAACGTGTATAAGGTCACAAATTTAACGTCAAGCTTGTCGCACCATTCCAAAAGCTGCTCTACTTTCTCAGCGCCCTTTCGATGTCCCAGCCAAGGGTTCAGGTCATTTTCAGAAGCCCACCGCCTGTTGCCATCCAAGATTATGGCTATGTGCTCCAGTTTTTCTCCATTCTTAACTTGGTGCCACAACCATTTCTCGTAAGCTTTGTAAACGCCGATAATTGAGAGAAGCTTCTTGAGGACCATTACGTGAACCTCGACTCTTCGAATGCACAGCAGCGCAGGTTTTCTCTGTCCGAAAGAATTACAGCCACCGAGGTTTCAATTAAAGCTTGCTCCATTTGATATTCTCCAATTATGGTAAATTAGCCTTCTCCAAATTCATCGACTTTCTCTTTTGACTTGTCAAAGAAGTCTTTTGCGGATCTGTGGATGATGAATATGACGAGAACTGAGGCTATGCCTATTAGAATGCCCACGACTATCGAAAAAACCAGATTATCATATCGTATTCCCGGGCTTAGAAGTATGTCCGCGGTCTCCTTGAGAATCCACCTAGACCAACCGATTAATACGATGAGCGCTGCATTTCGCAGCATGCGCGCGTCTCTCTCAAAGTACAACCGTATGCTTCTTCCGAATAGTATTGTGCCTATGCCTACAACCATGAGGTCCATTATGCCTCTTAGGAACCAGCTAGTCATTGTTGGAAGAGCACTAATCACGCTTGGCAACTCTATGGGAATCGGTGGCATGTTATTCACCACGCTGGTTATGCCCAAGTACACGCTTATTGCTATGCATAATATTCCCACAATTGCGGTGTAATTCGAAATTTGAATGGGAAGTGGCGGCGGATTGTATTCTTTTGCCCACTTGTAGAAATTCTTAGCGGCCCTGTCAACTCCGAAGCCTTTTCCAAGCATGAAAATGCCCAAAATGAGAACTATCACGATGAAATAGTAGTTAAGATATCCTGGGAATATGTAAAGGATTCCAAAAATCAAAAAAAACAGACCTGGCAGACCTAAAGCAATTCGAGAGTACCGCGGGTCGTTAAACAAAAGGCGTATGTATTTGGAGAAAAGCGCAGCTGTCTCCTCGATGGATTCGCTGTGCTTTATGACTATTCGCCGAACAGATGAAACGGGAACTCTGGACTCCACCAGCGGCAATATGGCTTCGTCTGAGTAGCCATCTGAAACCAGAATAACCTCGTTTGCGCTGAAAGAAGACAGCACCGTGTTCAGTTCGGCAACAAGTTTCCTGTCAGCGCTCACTCCTCCCAGTTCTGAGCCTGATATCGTTGCAATCTCGAAGCTTTCGTCAGGTTGTTTTTCGTTTTGCAGGCGGTCGGTTATGCGTACTGCTTCGAACATGGCGTTGGCGTCTGGCTCTTCTGGGTCGTGAAGCGCTAGAGAAACTGCGGCGTCAATGTTCGCGGTTCTTCCCATAAGGGGGGTTTTAATGCCTGCTTTTGTTTCTAAATCGCCATCTCTATCGACACATAAAATTAGAATACGTTTTGGCTTTTGCTGTTGCGCTGCTCCTTTTTCTGTCATCTATATTCTCTTTTCTTAATTATGGCAAGGGTAACTTTAATCTTGTGTTTCTGGCTCGTCTCCTGCGAGTAGCTGGAATTCGTTCCAGCTTAATTTTTCGCCGCGCTGCAGTTTTTCTCTCGCTTGTGATTCGAGTTTTTCTCTTAGGTTGCTTTCAGCTATTTTCTTTTTTTCCTCGCTTTCTTCACGTAAGGTCTTTTGCAGCTGTGTCCTCCGTTCAGTTAGTTCCTTTATTTTGTCATTCAGAGGTCTGGTTTGTTCTTTTGCCTTCAAATACGCGCTGTGTGCTTCATCGGCTGAGTTTTTGATGTTTTTTGACTCATTAATTTTAGAGACTATTTTTTCGTGGATTTCTTGGCTTTTTTGGGCTGTCTCTGTTAGTTCTTTATGGGCTGAATTTTTTTCTGTTTCCAGCGAGTCAAGTTCTTTCTGTAATTCGTTGATTTTCTGGTTGTGCTGCATTATTTTTTTGTAAACGTTTATCTGTATCTCCAGTTGCTTGACTCCTTCTATTAGTTTTTTTTCTTCTGGCAAATCCATTGATGTAGTTTGGATTTTCCATTCGATTTTTTCGAATTCCTCCTGTAGCTCTTGGTAGCTCCTTTTAGGTGTTTTCTTTTTTAGCTCTGCAATCTTCTTCCGTAGTGCTTTTATTTCTTCGATTTTTTCTTGAATATTTGCTCGTGCCTCGTCGCGCTGCAACTTTAGGGTTCGGACTTTCTCATTTAGGCGGTTGCGTTCATCTGCGAGTTCTTGGGTTTCTTGGCGAATTTTTCTGAATTGTTCGTTGAGTTTATCTCTTTTCTCAGCATGCGTTTTCACTTCAGCGTGTGCTTTGTTGACCTGTTCTTTTAAAGCGTCAAGCTGCTGGTTGATTGCTGTGATTCTTTTTACTCTTTCTTGTTCTTCCACGTCTTTTCCTCTTATGTTAATTGTCATAATAAGCTTGTGGCGTTCAAATTAATATTGCTTCAGCTTAAGGCTTCTGTGTTGTGGCAAGATGCCGTGGAACTAACACTCACGATTTTTTGTCATAAACATGCTTTTTTTGTATTTTTCTGGCGTTTTAGGAAATATTTAGCAAAATTTATATGCACATGGCTGCCATAAAGCCAGTAGAGACAAAAGTCTCCAAGAAAGAAGAAGGTAGAAAGAATGAAACCCCTAAAAACGATTGGTATAGCTACAGCTTTGGTTCTTCTGCTGACCGTCGCTTCGCTTGCAGCCTTACCAACAGCTAGCGCCCGAGACATCACAACCTACGCCATCATCACTGTTTCGCCTAATCCTGTGGGAGCTGGGCAATCTGCGCTGATTACAATGTGGGTGTCTATGCCCCCTCCAACCGCAGCCGGTGCTCAAGGTGAAAGGTGGCAGAATTTCAGAGTAAACGTCACCAAGCCAGATGGTTCCAAAGAAACCTTGGGACCATTTTCCTCCGATCCTGTGGGAATGTACCAGATGAGATATACTCCAACATCGATTGGAAAATACACTTTCCAGTTTTACTGGCCAGGACAAACGAGCACCACTGGAAACTACTACACTAGCAGTGTCAGCAACATATACGAGCTAACAGTGCAGGAGGACTGGATAACTGAATGGCCTGACCCGCCGCTTCCGACTGACTATTGGACTCGCCCAATATACGGTACAAACAGAAACTGGTGGTCTATTTCAGGCAATTGGCTTATGGCAGCGTACGATACCACGTTTAGATTCTTTGACCAAGGCAGTGCCTTTGCTCCATACAACGCCGCACCAGACAGTGCTCATATTATGTGGACACGTCCGATAACTGATGGAGGACTCATCGGAGGAGAATATGCCTCCACCGCCTACTACACAGGGATGTCGTATGAAATGAAACTAACGGGAATGCTGGTAATAAACGGGCGATACTACTACAACTTGTTCCCTGCAGGGCAAGGTCAAGGTTATGCTGTGCTCGATTTACGTACTGGAGAAGAGTTGTGGCGCAATGAGAATGAACGATTGGACATTGGGCAAATATACGATTATGAGTCGCCCAATCAGCATGGCGGTCAAGCATATCTATGGAGTCTAGGTTCAACAACGTACAAGATGTTCGATGCGTTCACAGGAAAGCAAATACTAACAATTGCAAACGTGACTTCTGGCACAGCTAGATTTGGCTCTGACGGCTCCTTGCTTACGTATACTCTTCAGGGAGCACCTGTAAACTGTCTAACCCTGTGGAACTCAAGCAAATGCATCGGTCCAGCAGGCGCAGCAGGCTCTGAAGCTTGGCAATGGCGACCATGGACTAAGGGTACGATTGATTGGAAACGCGGAATCGAATGGAATGTGTCATTCCCAGCATTGCCTTTGCCGCCGATGTCGAGCTTGTCAATTCAGGCATCAATAACAGACCCTGACGTAATCCTTGCCTACGGCTATATAATGTCGCCGCAGATTTATAGCTCCGGAACACAAGAGTTCTTAAACATTGGTTTCGACGCAAAAACTGGTCGGCAACTGTGGGTTAAGAACCGAACAATGCAATCCGAAACCGAACTTGTATGGCAAATGCTTGACTACAGCCTCACCGGAGACAAAGACGCCGACATTTACGTCTACCATGCAAGAGACAGCATGAGATCCTACGGCTTTGACCTCAAGACAGGTGAACAACTTTGGGTAACCGAACCACTCAAAGACCCATGGGGCTTCTTCCCAGCGGGTCAAGTCACCGCCTACGGCAAATACTATCTAACAGGATACTCAGGAAAAGTGTACTGCTACGACCTCAAGACAGGCAAATTCCTATGGGAATACTCCACAGGCAACTCAGGACTTGAAACACCCTATGGCACATGGCCATTCTACAGCGGCTTACTCATAGCAGACGGCAAAATCTTCGCATCAACAGGGGAACACTCTCCAAGCACACCGCTGTGGCGAGGAGAAAAACTCCACGTCATCAACGCCACGACAGGACAACCCCTATGGAACATTACAGGCTGGTTCATATCCCACGGCAACGTAGTTGCAGACGGCTACTTCGTAGGGCTCAACGGCTACGACAACCAACTATACTGCTTCGGCAAAGGACCAAGCGCCACTACAGTTTCAGCGCCATTGACAGCCATAACACGCGGACAAAGCATAATGCTAACAGGCTCAGTCACAGACCAGTCGCCAGCGCAGAAAGGCACAGCCTGCGTCTCCGACGAAAGCATGAGCGCATGGATGGAATACTTGCACATGCAGCATCCATGCCCAGCAGACGTGAAAGGCGTAGAAGTGTCCTTAGATACGCTTGACCCAAACGGCAACTTTGTTCACATTGGTACAGCTACGACTGACACGAGCGGCAACTTTGGCTACTTATGGGAACCAGAAGTTCCAGGGAAATACATGGTTATCGCTACGTTTGCAGGCTCAAAGTCCTACGGCAGCTCAACCGCTACAACATACGTGGGCGTGGTGGAAGCGCCGCCTGCATCGCCGCCGCCAGAGTATCCGCAACCAATCGACCATACATGGACTATCATAGGCATGGGTATAGTGCTGTTGATTGCAATACTTCTCGTTGGGTTGCTGTTGCTCAGGAGGAAATAGCCGCATTGCAGAACCACACAACATTTCCCCCTTTTTTAGTCGCCTATAAGCGTAACGGAACGAAATGGGGCTGAAAGGGACTCTGAGCGGAAAAAGCAACTAACGCAGCAAAGCTTGTTTCGCGAAAGTTGCGTTTTCTCTCTTTCTCCTATAGTTCCGCCCGCCCAGAGCCCTCAGCAAACCCCCTTAAATATCTTGTTTTCCGGTGCAAATGCTCTGCAAAAGTAGCGGTGGATCACTGCGGTTCGACGCCTATACTCCGCGTAGCGCCTTCAAGCCCTACGCTCTTACCCGCGTCCCCTTGAGCGCTGCACGTCCAGACTTAGGTTGCTCTCTCCCGAGCCTGGCCGGGTTCGCCTGATGAACCGTGAAGACGACTTCCCTACGGAAGTTGCTCATTGACCGCCAGCCCCAAGGGACGGATAGTCAATGTTTCGGAAAGGAAGGTCTAAGCGGCCTTTGACGCCTCATCCGCAGCTGTCAGCCCATCGTGTAGAGGGTTTATGGTGCAAGGGACCCCTACCCCCCCGCCTGAGACCCACCGCCAGTTATACCAAGCACATTCTGCACTATAAAATGTTTCCAGTGAATTTTGACGATTTCGCGCTTTAGCTGTCTGCACGTAGTGTAGCTGTTTTGATTTTATGTGCTGTTTCGCTGAGTTCTTCAAGCATTTTGTTCATGTTATTTCGGTTTTTGGCGATGATGTTGACGAAAGTAGAGCCTACTATGACGCCGTCTGCCCCTGCCTCGATTATGCATCGCGCGTGTTCGGGTTTGGAGACTCCGAAACCAACCGCCAAAGGCACATGTGCTCTCGTGTGAGGTAGCACTTTTTTGATGAGTTGGATTGTTGACTGTTCTACTTGGGCTTTGGCGCCTGTGACGCCGAAGTGGGAAACCAGATAGAGAAAGCCTGAAGAGCATTTGACTATTTTGCGTAGCCGTTGCGTGGAAGTGGAGGGCGCCGCGAGAAAAATCGTGTCTATGCCGCTTGCACTGGCGGCTTGTGTATAGTCACCTCCCTCTTCAACTGGCAAGTCGGGTACGATTATGCCGTCAATTAGGCATTCTTTAGCTAAACGGAAAAAGCGGTTGAGACCCATTCTGAACACTGGGTTATAGTAGGTCATGATTACGAGTGGGGTGTCGTGTGCTTGCCGAATTTTCCGTGATGTCTCCAGTACTTTCCGCGGCGTGGTTCCTGCGTCCAAAGCGCGTCCGCTGGCTGCCTGAATTGTCGGTCCGTCAGCTATTGGGTCGGAGAATGGCAACCCAAGCTCTAAAATGTCGACGCCGCCTTCGATTAACGCCTCAGCGATTTTCGGCGTGCTTTGCGGTTCGGGGTCGCCTGCGGTAACGTAGCCGATGAGCGCTGCTTCTCGATGGGTTTTTAGTTTTTGGAAGGTTTCAGTTATTCGCGTCATATTTTCACCTTTAGGTATTCTGCTATGGTTTCCACGTCTTTGTCTCCGCGTCCTGAAAGAGTCACCACTATTGTTTCATCTTTCCGCATCTGGGTTGCTAGCTTCATGGCGTACGCAAGTGCATGCGCTGATTCTAGCGCTGGCAGGATACCTTCTTCTTTTGATAACGTGAGAAACGCGTCTGCGGCTTCTTTGTCTGTGGCGGAAACGTATTCGGCTCTTCGGAAGGCTTTCAGGAATGAGTGTTCGGGTCCGACGCCGGGGTAATCCAGCCCTGCGGAGAGGCTGTGGGTGTTCTGGATTTGTCCGTCGTTGTCTTGGAGCACGTAGGTTAGCATGCCGTGGAAAACGCCTTCCGCTCCTGCGCCAAGCGATGCAGCATGCTTGCCCGTAGCTATGCCTTCGCCTGCGGCTTCTACGCCATATAGCTTTACGGTGGCGTAGTCTTCGAAGGGGTAGAATGTGCCGATGGCGTTGCTGCCGCCGCCCACGCAGGCGACGAGCGCGTCTGGGAGGCGTTCCTCTTTATGCATGATTTGTTTTTTGAGTTCTTTGCCGATGACGCTTTGGAAATCCCTGACCATCATCGGGTACGGGTGTGGTCCCACAACTGAGCCTATGAGATAATAGGTGGTTTCGATGTTGGTTACCCAGTCTCGTAATGCCTCGTTTATGGAGTCTTTCAGCGTTTTTGAGCCTGATTTCACGGGGTGCACCTCGGCGTCTAACAGTTTCATTCTGAATACGTTTAGTCTTTGCCGTTTCATGTCTTCTTCGCCCATGTAAACTTCTGCTTTCAAGCCTAGTGTGGCGCAGGCTATGGCGGTTGCAACGCCGTGTTGTCCAGCGCCTGTTTCAGCTATGACGCGTTTTTTGCCCATTCGCTTCGCTAGCAACGCTTGTCCGAGGGTGTTGTTGATTTTGTGGGCGCCGCCGTGGGCTAGGTCTTCGCGTTTCAGGTAGATTTTTGCTCCACCCATTTTTCGTGTTAAATTTGCTGCGTAGTACAGTGGTGTGGGTCTTCCCGCGTAGTCTGACAAGTAGCGTTGCAGTTCTTTTCGGAAAGTCGTGTCTCTTTTAGCTTGTAGGTACGCTTTTTCTAGTTCGCTGATTGCCGCCATCAGTGTTTCTGGGACATAGGTTCCGCCGTATTTGCCGAATTTGCCTTTGATGGGGTAGTCTGTGAGTTTTTTCATGTTTTCACGTTCTTTGCGTTTTTAACGAATTCAATTATTTTTTGGTTGTCTTTAATTCCTGGTTGATGTTCGACGCCGCTGGAGACATCCACAGCGTAGGGTTGAACCACACGTATTGCTTCAGCGACGTTTGCTGGGTTCAGTCCGCCAGCCAGAATCAGCGGTGTCGGGTGAATGACGCGTTTGATGAGTTGGCTCATTTTCCAATCGTGAACTGTGCCTGTTCCGCCATATTGCCCGTCTGCGAGGGAGTCAATTAGGACGGCGTCGAATATTTTTGATGTTGTTGCGGCAGTCTCCAGTGCGTCAGGCGAATTTGCGTTGACAGCGCCTATGAGCGCCGTGTTTGGTAGCGTCTCTCTGAGGAGAGCCGCATCATTTGGGTCATTTCTGTGAATTTGAACGGCGTCTGGATTCAGTTTTCTGCATGTCTCCACTAGCTCTTCAATGCTCGTTGGAACGGTTACCAACACGCTTTTCACGAATGGAGGCACTTGCCTAAACAATTTTGCAGCTTTTCCCATTGAAAGGTTTCTCGGTGAAGAGGCTACACCGACTACGAAACCGACGGCGTCTGTTCCCGCCTTCACCGCAGCGTCCAGGTCTTCTTTTCGGGTTATTCCGCAAATTTTCACTCTTATTGCACTCATAGGCTTTGCACAAGCTCTCTGATTTTTTCTTCAATATTGCTCGCTCTCATGACTGCAGAGCCGACTAGGAATGCGTGTGCGCCGCATGAAGAGAGAAAACGGATGTCTGCGGGAGTGTTGATTCCGCTTTCGCTCACGATGATTTTCCCCTTTGAATTGCAGTTTTGCAGAACGCGCCTCGTTACGTTCAAGTCTACGTTTAATGTTCCGAGGTCTCGGTTGTTGATTCCTATTAAGTCGGCTTCGCTGTTTATGGCGGAGCGGAATTCGTGTTGATTATGAGTTTCCAATAGTACTTCAAGTTTTCTTGAATGTGCTTCCTCTATCATTTCTTTGATGCTGCATTCGCTGTGCCCTCTGTCGAAAAGGGCTTGGATGAGAAGGACATCGTTGGCGCCCATCTTTGAAGCGGCTATTAGCTGGACAGAACTCAAGATTATGTCTTTCATGAGAATAGGCAATTTAACGGCTTTTCGTGCGTCAGCAAGCGAGTTTAGAGCGCCTTGGAAATGCGTGGGTTCTGTGAGAACCGATATGCCCACGGCTCCGCCTTTCTCCATAGCCTTTGCCATTTCTGCTGCTTCTAATTCTCGTCGTAGAACGCCCGCGGACGGCGAGGCTGCTTTGATTTCAGCGATGACTGGGCTATCTTGGCTTTCAAGAATTGCCTCTTTCAAACTGACGCGGGTTGAAACTGTGTGGGTTGCTGTTTCATAGTAGCCGCTGTTTATTGTTTTTCTTGCATCACGGGCAAGCACGTCAAGAAAGTCACCCATATTTTGCTTCCAACTCCTCAAGTTTTGATAAGTCGCCTTTGGATGCCTTGATTAAGGCTTTTAGTTTCTCGTAGGCAGCACCGCTGTCGATTGTCCTGCGGCTCAATTCCATTCCATAGCCGAAGTCATCAGATTTTCCACCTACAATAACGCCTGCCGCGGCGTTGACGAGCACGATATCCCGCTTGGCAGCGTCGGCGGAGTCTTTGCCGTTGAGGATTTTGAAGAGGACCTCTGCGTTTTCATCAGGTGTCGTTCCCCTTATGTCGGCTTCTGTAGCTTGTTTGACATTGAAGTTCTTAGGAGTGGTTTCTACAGTTTTTATTTGGTTTTTTCTCAGCCAGGCGATTGTTGTTTTGCCTACCGTGGATATCTCGTCAAGTCCATCTAAGCCGTGAACAACCATTGCTTCCTCGCATCCCAGCCTCTGCAACGCGTGGGCTAATGGCTGTGTTAGTTTCTGGTCGTAGACGCCGAGCACTTGGGCGTTAGCAGATGCTGGATTAGTTAATGGTCCGAGAATGTTGAATATTGTTCGGATGCCTATTTCTCTTCGGGGGGCAATTGCGTGTTTCATTGCAGGGTGAAAGGTTGGGGCAAACATGAAACCTATGCCTAACTGTTCAATGCTGCTTTGAACCGCCCCAACGGGCATGTTAAGATTGAAGCCGAGTTTCTCCAGCACGTCGGCGCTGCCGCTTTGGCTTGTTACTGAGCGGTTGCCATGTTTTGCTATGGTGACACCTGCGCCGGCGACCACAAAGGCTGCGGCTGTGCTTACGTTGAAGGTTTTTATTTTGTCTCCGCCCGTTCCGCAAGTGTCAAGCAAACGTCCGTTCACGTTGGGCTGAATTCTGCTGGAGCATTTTTTCATGATTTCTGCCAAGGCTGTTACTTCTTCAACTGTTTCGCCTTTCATCCGTAACGCAGTTAGAAAAGCGGCTATTTGCGCGCTTGTGGCTTGTCCCTGCATTATTTCCTGCATGGCTTCCCGCGATTCTTCAAGGGTCAAGTTTGCATGTTCAACTAGTTTCTGTATGCTGTCTCTGATCATTGTCATGTGCCTTCTAGAAAGTTCTTGATGATGAGTTTTCCGTCTTCGCATAGTATGGATTCAGGATGGAACTGGACGCCGTGGATAGGGTATTCGGTGTGTCGGACACCCATGACTTCTCCGTCGTCAAGGGTTTCAGCGGTTACTTTGAGGCATGGTGGTATTGAGGGTTTTTCGCCTGCAAGCGAATGATACCGCGTTGCTGTGAAGGGATTGCGGACGCCTTTGAAAATGCCTTCGCCGTCGTGTTTTATCCTGCTTGTTTTGCCATGCATTAGTTTTTTGGCAGAGATTACTTTGCCGCCGAAGGCGTATATTATTCCCTGATGCCCAAGGCACACGCCCAAGGTTGGGACAGTTCGGCTTATGTGTCGGAGGATTTCTGTGCAGACGCCGAAGTATCGTGTGTCTTCTGGCGTGCCTGGTCCTGGTGAGATTACTATGCGGTCTGGTTTTAGCTCTTTAACCTGTTTCAGGGTTAGTTGGTCGTTTCTGTAGACTAGGGTGTCTGCGCCTAGTTCTCCGATGTATTGGACGAGGTTGTAGACGAAGGAGTCATAATTGTCGATGACTAAGACTTTCATATTGTTCCTTCTCCTGACATTTGGAGCGCTTTCATTAGGGCTCCTGCTTTGTGTTCGGTTTCAAACCATTCTTTTTCTGGAACTGAATCTGCGACTATGCCTGCTCCTGCTTGAATGTACGCTTTGTCGTCGTCAGCGAATAATGTGCGTATGGTTATGGCGAAATCTGCGTTGCCGTTGTAGGAGAAATACCCCACTGCCCCTGCGTATGGTCCTCTTCTTGTTGGTTCCAGTTCCTCGATGATTTCCATTGCTCTGACTTTTGGGGCTCCTGAAACTGTGCCCGCTGGAAAGACGGCTCGTAAAGCCTCGTAACATTCGCAGTTTTCTCTGAGGTCGCCTACTACTTGTGAGACAATGTGCTGCACGTGGCTGTACTGGTGGACTTTCATGAATTCTGGGACGCGGACACTGCCGAACTTGGAGATTTTCCCCAAATCGTTTCTTGCTAAGTCAACGAGCATTACGTGTTCAGCGCGCTCTTTCGGGTCTGCCAGCAGCTCTTTAGCCAAGCGCTCGTTTTCGCTTGGTTCAACCTTGCATGGTCTTGTTCCAGCTATCGGAAAAGTTTCCACTCGCCTGTTGTCGACTCTAACGAGCATTTCTGGGCTGGAACCGACGATTTGCCTACTGCCTGCTTTGAGAAAATACATGTAAGGAGACGGGTTGATTTCCCGCAGTGAACGGTAAAACTCGGTTAAGTCACCGTTAACACTGAACTCGTAGCGTTTTGAAAGGACAACTTGAAAGGCGTCGCCGCACGCCACGTATTCTTTGGCTTTCTCCACTGCACGCTCGAAATATTCTTTTGTGACGTTAACTTCAGGCTGCGTGTGCGATAACGGTTCAGACTTGCTGGTTTTTCTCATTAGCCTTTCGATTTCGGCGAAGCGGTTGTCGTTTGAGTAATAATAGAATGCGCGTTTTTGTTTGTGGTCGAAGACTATGCCTTCATCGTAGATTCCAAGTTGCACATCGGGAAAGTTCAACGTGTCTTTTGCCGTGTTTGGGAGTTTTTCCCAGTAGCGAACTGCGTCATAAGCGATGTAACCTACTGCTCCGCCGATAAGCCTGAATTTGTTGTTGCGAACTGCTTGGTTTTCAACGAAACGTTTGATTATAGGCAGGGGGTCACTGGTTTTTTCCTTGTTTTCTTCCCCTGTTCTTTCGTTGCGAGTTGTTGCTGTGCCATTCTTTATCTGGATGGTTACTTTAGGGTAGAGTCCTATGAAGGAGTATTGTGCCAGTTTTTCTGGTCCTTCTATCGATTCGAGAAGGTAAGTGTTTTCAGTGTGCTTATAGAGTTTTGAGAAGATTTCGAGGGGCGATTGCGCAAAAGAGAGCCTTTTAAAGTGTAGTTTAGGTTTCTCTTCAGTCAGCGCGTGCGTAGTTGCTGTTTCGGAGCCAAAGACGATACCCCATGTTGTAGCTACTCCTTAAGTTCTGAAGCTTACCTACACGCCTTATTTAAGGCTTTTCAGTACAAAAACGTACATTTATGCTGGGCTGTCACCGCAAGCAACTGCCCAACCAATCCAAATAACTCTTCGACCCTTCAACCACAGGAAACGCAATTACCTCAGGAACCTCATAACTATGCAAACCCTCAACAGTCTCCACAAGCTCCGCAAACAAATCCCTACGCGACTTCATTAACACCAAACACTCTTCTGCGCTATCGAGCTTTCCAGCCCAAATAAACCGCGACTGAACAGAACCAACAATGTTGGCGCACGCGATAAGCTTAGCCTCAAGCAACCGCTGTACTATGACTTCCGCTTCCTCCCTGCTGGCAGTTGTAACCATAACGACAACGTACGAATTCTCCAAATGCCCACCCGCTCTGCAGAAAACTAAGAGCCGATTGAACTAAAAAACTTTTAACCGTGTTACACTGCGCAAACAGCATGTACGTAGTTAACGAACAAATGCACGCTGCTTGGCTTCCATGGAAAGCTTTAATGATTAACAAGCCTATTTCTGCTTGGTGGGCGATGACGACTCTGGCCCCGAAGACGCATCGCGGATGATCTGGATCTTGAGTGCGCTCCGGAAAACTGTTAACTCTCAAGTTTGCAGTTTTTGGTTAAGAGCCCACCAACCAAGGTTTTAATGTTTCGAGTTTGTTAAGCTGAGCTATTACGCGTTTTTTCCGTTTCTTTCGCATGAATATTTCGTCACTCCAGAGAAAACCTCGGAGTTATGGTTTCCCTTATTCTTGCGGAAAACTTTGGTCGAGCCTTTGGTTTCTGACAATTTTTCTCTGTGTAAATTCACGTTTCTGGGAAATATTCATTTAGCCTTTTTTTCAGCTTCTTTAAAGAAAAAGAGGGGAGTTAATTGTAGCGGTGGGCTGTAGCTACTTCTTCTTTGTCCATAGTCCAACGACGATTATAGCAATTATAATTGCGATTCCAGTAACTACGAAGTGCAGTGTATAGTCAATCGGTTGCGGGTATTCTGGCGGTGCTGTTGCTGGTGGTGCTTCATCGACTGCTAAGTAAGTTGTTGCTGAAGAAGCTCCGTAGGATGCAGAGCCTGCAAAGGTGGCGATGATCTTATATGTGCCGGGAACTTCTGGAGTGAAAACGCAACCGTAGTTGCCGTTTATATCTGACACCACTGTGCCTATGTGGATAAAGTTGCTGTTGGGGTCAAGAGCGTCTAAGCTTACTTCAACTCCTTTGGCATTTGCTGGAATCGGTCTTTGATGGAACATGTATTCCATCCAAGCGTCCATGTACTCATCAGCTATGGCGGGTGTGCCTTTAAGCGTGAAGTCTAGATTGCCGTTGATATTACGTCTGCCTGAGGGTGATTGGTCAGTTACGGTGCCGGTAATCATTACGCTGGAGCCAAGGAACGGAACATTTTGTGGTGCTGTGACTGTTGTGGCGCTTGGACCTTTACCTAGGCAGTAGATTTGGTTGTCGTGGTTATCGAGGTATATTATGCGCCCTTCAGATACTATAACCCTTGATAAGGCATTGTTGGCGTATGATGGGTAGGCTGTGAGCCTCCAGAGCATCTCTCCAGTGGTTGTGTCTACACAGAATATTGCTCCATCGCGTCTAATAGGTGATGTTTGACCCGCCCAGCCTGTAGATCCGTGAAGGTAGACTTTTTGGCGCCCTGTAAGAGGGTCATCGATGAAGAAAGCTAGACTCAATGGCGTATAGGTTAAACCCTCGGTCTCAAGGTATCCTATTGAGGGCGCAGTCCAGTTCCATAGAAACGCGCCTGTCGTAGCGTTGAAACAGTTTAAAACTCCCGTGGTGCTGATCGTGTAGGCTTTTCCATTATTAACTGTCAGCGATGTGCCGTAATAGTACCATTGGTCATTGATCGTGTACGTCCATAATTGCTGCCCTGTGGCAATGCTGTAAACCCATATTTTTCCCGTGACGCGCTCCGTGAACCAGAAGACATTGTCCTTTGAGGATAAACCGCCAAATGATACGCCGCCGCTATAAGTGTTGTTGGGAAATTCATCAGTTGCTCTGGGCGCTGTGAATGTTATGTCCCATAGTATCTGTCCCCAGTTGGGTCTTTTCAAGCTGTAAGCCCTAAGGAAGCCTGGAGCATTTCCACGTGCGTCGTTTTGCCCTGCTGTTCCCACGACGACGTACTCATCGGGGATAACCTCGCGAATAGTGCCTGTTTGGTTAACCACTGTGTTCCTCGGACCTAGTATACTCGCTACAGAGACGTTCATCGAGTAGCCGTTCCTACCATCATATGTTGTATAACCTTGACTGCTCATTCCAACTATTGTTGCGCCTGGTCTCCAATACCAAGCGTCGTTTGAAGTTGTCGTTGCAGGTATAGTAGATCCGTTGAGAAGTGTTTTGGGCGGGTAAACCCCGTATTGCTGTCTCCACCAGATAGCTTCAGTTGTATTCCAAACCTGCATGTAATAATTTGGATTCGCAGTTGTTCCTAAGTTGACAAAATTGACATAACATATGCTTCCAATGCTGTCTCTGAATTGCGTGCCGCTGGTGGATACGTTTGCGATTTTGCAAATTGCCTTTCCTGTGAACCCATCAAGCATCTCCCACGTGTTAGTGCCGACACCAGATGTCCGCCACAGGTATGGGAATCCGCCGTATTGGTTAGGATTTTCGATGTCTAGTACTTGACCCAGAGTTGGCACGGTAGTTGCGCCGTCTGTGTTATTCTCGTAATAGATGGTTTCGCCAGTGTAAAGGTCGATGCAGTACCAGCCGTATCGAGGAACCGTCTGGATGGGATAGTATGCTTTTCCTTCCAGAACTACGAGTGGGCTGGCAAACCCTTCATAGGCTATTCCATTGTAGTACGCAATGTCGCCGCTTTGTCCTCCCATTATGCCGCCGCTCCACATTGAGCGTGTCCATAGTATGTGGCTGCTCTCTGGTGCAGTAGTGTATGGAATTCCTTGCGTGCGGAGGTTCTCATAGTAAGCTCCGCCTAGCCACTGTCCCATTACGGTTGATCCCCAACCTCTGTTTGTGTCGTATATTGGACGAGTCCAGTAACCAGTTGGCAGCGGGGTTTCTGTATAGCGTGGGATTTGGTCTTCCTGTACAATAATGGTGGTTTTTTTGCTTGTACTGGCTGTAAATGTATCGTTGACATTAACATCGGTTGACGGTTGACCGCTAGATGTGGGCATTCCTGTCAAGGTATGACCTGGAAATCTTCCCACAAGGGTATAGGTTCCAACTTGTGTAGGGACGTATATTGTGTAGCTTCCACCTACTGGGTCGGATTTTATCGGTCCCAATGTTTCATTTGAGCCATCAGGCAAAGTAATATCTACGTAGAAGGTCCATCGGTCGCCGTAGCCTCCTACAGCGGTTGGTGGTACGGCGTTTAGCCAAACTGAAATTATTACTTCCTGATTGACGCCTACAGTTTGCGGTGAAGTAGCAATATAGCAGTAAGTATTGAGAGTCCATGGAGGAGTATGTGCTATGACAGAAGGCAAAGTTAATGAAGTCGCAACGGCAAAGGCTAGAATTAAAGAAATTATCGTTGCTTTGTTGCCAAGTTTTCTCATTTTATCTTTTCTCCAACGCATTTCTTACGTGATTGATTAATTCACGCAAGAAGGTGGTGTTTATTCTGGCGGCGTTTTCTATTTAAGACTTTTGAAGCCAAGAGTCTATTGCACTAAAGCTCCAAAAAGGCAACTGCTACATCAAAACATAAAGCAGCAAAGCGCAGCAGCAATCTAAAACAGTCGCCAATCCAGCGCAAATAAGACAACTACATCCCTGAAAATTCACTACAGTACATAACGGATTCTTTCATAAACTTCAGTCGGCGCTTTCAAAACAACATTTCCATCCCTATGGCTACGCCACAAATCACTCCACAACGGCTCATATCCAGCTATCATCTGTGGCCTGATCTTCGGCTGATAAATAGGGTCGCTTTGCCGCTTAAAATAATAATAAAGATACTCAAGCGCAATTCGCCTCAAAACCCCCTTTAAACTATGACTCTCTGGATCATCAAGGAGGGCTAATTCAGCGTTTCGCGGTATTATAGAGCCCTCCTCCGCTGTTTTAAACGCAAAAAACTCGCAAAAACCCTCTTCCTCACTCTTATCAAAGATATATTGAATCCAAGCAGCAGCCTGATCTTCACCTTTCAATGTACGCAAATCCTGAAGAACATGATGCGCCAACTCATG
>JAOZHU010000029.1 GCA_026014705.1 Candidatus Bathyarchaeota archaeon
TATGCCTGCTTTATATAGGGGGTATTGTTTTTTCTGAGCATAACCGAAAATGCCATCTGAAATTGCGCAGAACAACGCGGATAACACTATAAAGCTGCCTTTCACATATGTTGCTGTAACAAACTCAGTGATGGCGCATTCAAGTGAAAGTAACAGAGCTACCCTTGCCTGAACCGCTAAAGGCGTTAACGCTTCAGTCAGGCATCGCAGAATTGTATCCACCTCAACAAGAAGCCATACTAGCTGGAGTGCTGGAAGGCAAAAACCTCGTATTAGCTAGCCCAACCGCCTCGGGAAAAACCTTGGTAAGCGAATTATGCGGCATCAAGCACGTTTTGGAAAAAAACGGCAAAGTAATCTACTTGGCACCCTTAAGGGCTCTAGCGAACGAGAAATTTGATGAATTCCAAAAGTACACTGTGCTCACCAAGCCCAACGGCAAACGCGTGAACATAGGCATCAGCACAGGCGACTTCGACAGTAGCGACCCATGGCTCGAAAACTACGACATAATAGTAACCACAAACGAAAAAGCAGACTCGCTTTTGAGGCACAGAGCCAAATGGATGGACTCGATTTCGCTGGTGGTCGCCGACGAAGTTCACCTGCTCAATGAAGCTGAACGCGGACCAACATTAGAAGTAGTTTTGGCACGACTCATGCAGATTAATCCAGAGACACAGATTCTCGCGTTAAGCGCCACAATAGGCAACGTCGAAGAAATCGCAGGATGGCTCAAAGCCCAATACGTCGTGACAGAATGGCGCCCAGTCACACTGAAAGAAGGCGTACTCCTACACGATGAAATACAATACAAAGACGGCGACGCAAAAAAAATCGAGAAAAAAACCAAAAACGCAGTCATAAACCTAGCGTTAAATACGGTGAAAACTGGCGGGCAAGCACTGGTTTTCGCGTCTACAAGAAAAAACTCTGCGACGCTGGCGAAAAACATCGCAGACTACATGGGCGAAGCATTGTCGAGACCAATCAAACGGACTTTGGAGCATGAAGCAGAAAAAATCCTTTCCACAGGCGAAAGAACACGCATCAGCGAAGCACTTGCTGAACTCATCAAATGCGGTACGGCATTCCACCACGCTGGCTTAGCGGGTGCACATCGCAGGTTAATTGAGGATTTATTCCGGCAGGGAAAAATCAAGGTGTTAGCCGCCACTCCAACATTAGCCTTTGGCGTTAACTTGCCTGCGCGCATTGTTATAATTCAGGATTACAGGCGCTATGAAGCTGGTTACGGCTATTACCCCATCGCCGTTTTGGAGTATAAGCAGATGGCTGGAAGAGCAGGAAGACCAAAATATGACAAGGCAGGAGAAGCAGTGCTTATCGCCAAAACGGCTGATGAAGCAGACTACTTGATGGGCAGCTACATTCTCGCGAAACCAGAGAGAATCTGGTCACGCCTCGCTGTAGAAAAAATAATACGTACCCATGTTCTCGCCACAGTAGCCTCAGACTTTGCACACACGGAAAACGGCATCTACGAGTTTTTCGCAAAAACCTTCTATGCGTACCAGTACGACGTGAAAGCAATCAGAAGCATAATAGCGAAAATCCTGAAGTACCTCTACGACCAAGAAATGCTTGAAGTTGACGGCGAAAATATTTACGCCACAAAACTCGGAAAACGCGTAAGCGAACTCTACATTGACCCTGCTTCGGCAGTGGTGATCCGTGACGCACTTAAGCAGAAGCCTGCTTACTTGACGGATTTGAGCTTGTTACATTTGATTGCGCATACGCCGGATATGGGTCCAATAATGCGACCTTACTCGCAGGAATACGACGAAATGGCAATGCTCATGGAAGAGCATAAGGAAGAGTTCTTCACAGAAACGCCCAGCGAATGGGAAGACCGAATAGCCTATGAAGAGTTTTTGGGCGAAATTAAAACTGCCATGGTTCTGAAAAACTGGATTGAAGAAGTAAGCGAAGACGCGCTGATAGAACGTTTCAGGGTACAACCAGGCGATTTATACAGGATAATTGAGAGCGCGAAATGGATGCTTTACGCCACGCATGAATTAGCCACGCTGCTTGGAGACAAAGAGATTCCGCGCTTGTCGTTTGAACTTGTGGAACGCGTAGCAAAAGGCATAAAGAAAGAGCTTCTGCCAATCGTCAAGTTGGAAGGCGTTGGACGCGTGCGCGGACGCATAATATTCAACGCAGGTTACAAAACAATAGAGGACATAAAACACGCGCCACTGGATAGCTTAACTAATCTGCCTTTGATAGGTCCCCGGTTAGCTAAGAAAATAAAAGAGCAAGTTGGCGGCTTCGTGAAAAAAGACGCGTGGGAAAAACTGGAAAAAGGTGAAGAATGGAAACAGAAAGCGCTGACAGAGTTTGACGCTTAGCGTTTTCCGAATGCTGCTGCTTGCACTTCAGCCGTGCCCAAATAGTTTTTCGGGTTTAACGCTACATCTATTTCTTGTTCACTTAGTTTACTGCGTACGAGCTTATCTTCAAGGAGAACATCGCGGAAATGTCGCTTTTCAACCTCGCTTTTCACCGTCAACTTTCTGAGCAGCTCGTGTGCTTCTTGCCTATTCATGCCTTTCCGTGTCAGCGCCATCATGACTGCTTCGGACATGCTGCGTCCTTGAGTCCAATCCATGTTCCGCAACATGCGTTGTTCATCGACCCGCAAGTTAGCTACGATATTAATCATTAGATTCAGCAGGTAATCCGTCAAGATGCACGCTTCTGGAAAAATGAAGCGTTCAGCAGAAGACTGCGTCAGATCTCGCTCGTGCCAAGTAACAATGTTCTCAAGCGCTGGAACAACGAGGCTTCTAACTATGCGGGCTAAACCGCAAACGCGCTCGCAAGTTTCAGGGTTACGCTTGTGTGGCATGGTGGAGCTGCCGACTTGCTTCTCTGTCTCAAAAGATTCAAAAACTTCGGCAATTTCGGGTCTCTGCAGCTCGCGGATTTCCGTGGCGAAGTTCTCCAGTGAAGAAGCGATTAGGGCTAGTAGGCAAATGAGTTCGGCGTAGCGGTCTCGCTGTACGATTTGCGTGGAAATGTCGGCGGCGCTGATTCCTAACTGTTGCATAACGAGTTCTTGAATGTGCTGGGCGTGTTCGCCTAGACCTGCTTGTGTGCCCACGGCGCCGCTCATTTTTCCCACTAAGACGCGTTTTCTGCAATCGTTTAGCCGCTGCTTATGTCGAGAGATTTCGCTTGTCCAAACTGCGAATTTGAAGCCTAGGGTAATGGGCAATGCGTGTTGCCCATGAGTGCGGCCAATCATCACTGTGCTCTTATGCAGTGAAGTTTTCTCCTGCAGGATGTTTTGGAAACAGGATAGTTTTTTCTCAATGATGTCTATTGCGTCTCTTAGCTGCAACGCGTTAGCTGTGTCAACGATGTCGTAGCTTGTGGCTCCAAGATGTACGTAGGCGCCGCTTGTGCCGCAGACTTCCGCTAAGGCGCGAACTAACGCGGCAACGTCATGCTTAATTTCTTTCTCAATCGCTTTTATGCGGGTTAATTTGATGTGCTTTAGAGATGCTGCCGCTGCGATTTTTTCCGCGTCTTTACGCGGTATGTTGCCAACCTCAGCGTGAGCGTAAGCCAAAGCCGCTTCAACATCAAGCATTTTTTGGACGCGGTTTTCTTCCTCGAAGACTCGGCGCATCTCGGCTGTTCCGTATCTGCCTGTGTCTATGGGTAGTATTGGCAATTCGTTGTTCCCTCAGCAAAAGGATACGCTGATTAAAGATAAATGCCTTATTAAACAATGACCGAACAGCAAGTGTTCGGAGGAGCGCAATGAGTATGAGAACGCTAATATCCGTGTTGAACAAAACAGGCGAAAACGCTATTGACGTTGTTGTTAGTTCACTTAAGGCATTACTTGGAGAGCCTTCAGACAGTTACGGTATTGCAACACCTACTCCCTGCGGAGAAAAAGAGGCTGATGCCTCGCAGAGCCAATGCGCGAAATCGAAAACAGCTGTAGGCTACACTATACCGAAGACTCCCGCGGAAGACGAGACGCAACCTGCAAAGTTAGATAACTCAATGCTCGTGTTTGCTGGAAGAATATATTCCCCAGCTCGAACGGTTTCGGCGACAGGATTCGTCGCCAACAAACTACGAAAAGACCCCTTCAAGGCAGCGGAGGCATTCTTAGACCAAGTCGAGGGTGACTTCGGATTCATCATAACAGAGCCAAACAGGCTGATCGCTGGAAGAGACCCAATGGGCGTACAACCGCTTTACTATGGAGACAACAGTAGCGTCGCGGCTATTGCCACCAACCGGGAAGCCCTGTGGGCAATGGACATAGAAAAGCCGCAGTCGTTTCCGCCGGGAAATTTGGCATTTATCACCTGCAGCGGCTGCAAATTCAAGCCTGTCAAGACGCTTGTCTACGTTGAGCCGAAACCGATAAACATGCAGGAAGCGGCGGCAACACTGCAGAAGCTGCTAGAGGGCTCTGTTCGCAAACGCGTTCAGGGGTTGAAAGAAGTGGCAGTGGCGTTTTCCGGTGGATTAGACAGCAGTGTGATTGCGTTTCTGGTCAAGAAACTCGGCATTGGCGTTCATCTCATTCACGTGAGCTTGAAGAATCAGATTGAAATTGAGACTGCGAAAGCAGCCGCTGAACAACTTGGGCTGCCACTCCATGTTCGTCTTTTCGGAGAGGATTATATTGAAAAGGTGGTCGCGAAAGTTGTGCAGATTATCGAAGAGCCAGACCCAGTTAAAGCAGCAATTGGCGTGCCATTTTACTGGACGGCAGAAACGACGGCAGAATTAGGCTTGAAGGTATTGTTGGCTGGGCAAGGTGCTGATGAGCTTTTCGGAGGATACCAACGCTACATCAATGATTATCTACGCCACGGAGAAGAAACCGTGAGAAAAAAGATGTTTGATGACGTAATTAGGCTTCCTGAGAGCAATATCGAAAGGGATGTTAAAATTTGTAATTGCCAGAATATAGAGCTGCGTTTGCCATTTGCCTCGTATAGAATTGCGGAGTTCGCAATACGCTTGCCAATAGAACTGAAACTCGAGAAGAAAACAGTTTCCCAGCGAAAGCTTATTCTGAGGAACGTAGCCAAAAAAATGGGTTTGCCCCCATCGATAACCGAGAAACCTAAGAAGGCAGTGCAATATTCTACAGGGGTGAACGGTGCGCTCAAAAAAATTGCAAAAAACCACAAACAAACAATAAGAGAATACATAGATACTCTGTTTCTCAGAGAAAACGACGCTGCAGGCGAGAAATAAATTTAAAATTGCTCTAACTGAGTTCACGGTAACAGCCTAACCAAAACCTGCAGTAAACCGTAGACTTAAGAAAACCGAATACCGCAGAAGACTCGTTCTATTCCACTGTGTAAAAAAAGAGAGAAATGGCACAGCGACAAATAGCGCTAAAGCACGCAAGACTAAACGAGTCGAATAAAAGGAGGAATAAATTCTAAGATAACTATTGATGTGAAAAGCGCGCAAGCAACAAGAAGCGGGGGTCGCGGTTTCCGCTTACTCGATTACCTGAATGGCGCCTGTAGGGCACTGTGCTTCGCAAGCTCTACAGACTAGGCACTCGTCTACTTTTGTTGGAACGGACTTGCCGTCTTTAATTTCGTAGACGCCTACGGGGCAGGTGTTTGCGCATGTTTCGCATCCAGTACACTTATCGTTATCAACCACTATTTTTACCATATTTCATACCTCTTGTGGGTTTTATTGAAAAAGTAAAGCAGAGGAATAAAAGTGTTTAGGTTTGTTAAGGCGCTTCTTCACGTAGTCGCAGGAGTATTCCGTTAATTGTCGCTTCAGCTTTTTCTTTTCGCCGTTGGCAATCAGCAAGTAACTTTTTGTAGTCCTCCAATGATAGTGCGCCTCTTTTGAATCTTCCTTCAATGTTTCTACTGCTTGTCGCAGTTTCGCTGAGTTCAGCCTCTGCAACTTCAAGTTGACGGGTCAACGCCGCGTAATTCCCGCCTGCGCGTCGGAAAAGTGCTTTCAACTCCGCGATGCTCTTGGAGAGTGAATCTATACGATTCTCCATGTTCCTTCTTTGCACTTTATAATGTCGCCTTGGAATTTTTCCCTTCTGTGCCCTTGCGTCGAGAAGCTTCAAATCAGAGGTCAAGCGATTCTTTTCATTGTAAGCTTCAGTGAAAGCTTTCACATTATCTCTTGTGATGCCAATCGACAATCTTGGCGGTATAACTGGCGAAGGCTCTGGAGTTTTAGGTCTCCATAGAAAGGCAACAACAATGCATCCAGTAACGGCTAAAACCCATATCCATATTGTCGGTCGAAAAGACAGCCAAAGCGGATCATAATCATACGCTACTTGCCCAACGGTTTCTGAGGGAGAAGAATTGTCTATGTAAGTGACGCCTTTTCTGGTTATCGACAGTGTTTCTTGGAAGATTTCTCTACTTATACTTACTGAGTGGTCTACTGCGGGAAGCGTTGGGGCTATAAAATGTGCGCCTTCGGGAGGAACAATGGTAACGAATGCTTCATTAACGTAACAGTTCAAAGGAGGAAAGAGGTCAAAATTAATGGCAAAGCAGGTGGCGTCTGTCGCCGAAATTTTAGGCAATTTATACTCGGTTGTCACCGTTGTGGATTCGCCGCTGTTTAGACTCGAAGTAAAATTAACGTTTATGACCTTGGCGAGGGCGCTACTGCTTGAGACTCGAGTCGTTAAAGCTCTGCCGAATTCATCTCTGCTGATGATATCCGAAGCGGCGATAGGCAGACTTAATTCGAGAGAAGCAAGGATGCTTGGCGATTTGTTAATAATACGGTAACTGTCCAAAGATGTTACATCTGCTGCTGCGTTTATTGTGATTCTGCGGTTCAGTGTGGTTATGTCGAGTATGTGAAGAGAACTTCTTGGAAGAAAAACGGCAGTTGCAGGTGCATAGGTAAACGCAGCTAAATTGTTCTTCGCAAAATTTGTCTTGTCCACGGCGCCATCATCTTTTTTGACCGTTACCTCTGCAGCCCCACCGGGAACCAAAAGAGTGACATTAACGCGGTTAACCTCTTTAGCAAAACTGGGATAAACTGGAAAGTCAACAGTAAAACGTTGGATAGCTGGATCATAACCAACAAGGTCGTTCGAAAACACAAAGACCACGGTGAAAACCTGCGGAAACCCCTGCGGAAACCCCTGCGGAAAACCGATTTTCACACCATAAAAACCGCTTCTGCCCTCGAAAGGCACACCAAGACTAACAGGCAAACTGCCACCATCCGAATAAGCCACAACCTTAAGAACATAGGCACCATACTCGTACGGAAAACCAACCAAAAAACCATCTGAAGCTTGCCCAGAAGCGCGCACGATGTCATGCACAACCACATGCCCTGAATACATGACCTCAACCTGATGATCAACATGGTGAATACTGTAGTCAGCTCCTTCAGCCAAAACCATGCTGGTGAACCCAAAAAAAGACAAGAAGCAGAGTGACAAAAGAAGACCAGCAACAAAAACCACCGCAAACCTCTCCACTTAAATTCCCCCGCTTCAATTTCTCTATTTTACTAGTCCCCACACTTATTTACTTTTAGAAAAACCATTAAACTTAGCACGAAATAAACTGCCCCGACAAAATAACAGCCCAACCGCGCAGTACATTTGTCAAGGCACTGCGAAAGCAAGTGCCCTGCGGCGAATAGTTCACATTTATAGTATAAATAAGGGGGCTATAGATTTCCCCGAGCGATAGCAGCGCAGAGATACTGGCATAGGCAAATTTTAATAGACTGAACAACCCTAACCATTTTCCGAGGAAACCCGCGATGAGACCGAAACTCATGGAAATTCTCGCTTGCCCAATCGACAAGTACCACCCGCTGGAACTGCACGTTTTCGAAGAAAAAGACGAAATAACAGAAGGCTTAATCATCTGCCCAAAGTGCCAACGCTGGTACCCCATCCGCGAAGAAATCCCAGAAATGCTGCCTGACGAACTGCGAAAAGAAAACGAGGACCTGCCTTTTCTGAAAAAATGGAAAAACCAAATACCAGAAAAAATAGTAAAAGAAGGCAAACCCTTCAATTTAACGCATTAGATAACCGCGCAGAACGCTACCTGAGTTTCACCGCTCTGTTTTTCACCGAAGACTGCAAAGCCGCCTCAGCAGCCTGCAAAGCTTTAACGCCATCAGATGCTTTTATCAACGGCTTTGCTCTTTCAGACACGCAATCAACGAAATGCTGCAGCTCAAGCTTCAAAGGCTCTTGCCACGGAAGCCTCGGCTGCAAAGTTTCTTTTGCACTTTCAATCCACAACTCCTGCGTAATATAATCCAACCGCATTATAGCTTCACTCCCAGTTACCGTCAAAGTCCTAGTTTTATAAGGCGTCAACCAATTAGACTCAATAAACGCGGTTTTCCCATCTTCAAAAGTAAGCATAATCTGCGCGTAATCCTCAAACTTCTTATGCCGCATACTACCTGTCTTCGCGTAAACAGCAATCGGATCCTCATTCGACACATAACGCATAACATCTATATCATGAATTGCTGTATCCTTCACCACACCAACATCGCCTATCCGTTCAGGCCATTGAGAAACCCTCTTCGCGGTAACACACACAAGCTCCCCGATTCTCTTGTTTACAACAGCCTCTCGGATATGCTGCAACCCGGGAATAAACCGCATCAAGAAACCCACCGTCAAATACAAACCGTTTTTCTCAGCCGCTTCCACAAGTCTTTCTGCCTGATTAACATGAGTAGCCATGGGTTTTTCAACAAGAACATGCTTCCCAGCATTCAAAGCCTTAAACGCTTCTTTAGCGAGACTAGTTGACCAAGTGCATATGCTTACAGCCTCAATTTCCTCATTCCTCAACATCCGTGAGCTGCTAGTGTAGGCTTTTACACCAAATTGAGCAGCTACATTTTTCGCGCGCTCCGCGTTTGCATCGCAAACGGCAATGAGTTCAGTGGACTGCAGTTCCTTGTAAACTCTTGCATGGTTTTTCCCCCAGAACCCTGTGCCCACAACCGCGACACCTAGCTCTTTCATTTCTTACCAACTCCTCGCCCTAAACCACGATATGTAAAACCTTCCTTTTCAACTTTTGGCAACTCAACCGTCCCTGTTAAGTCAACAATTGCCGCTGGCATCTTCATCACTGTACGCAGCTTCTTCAAATTAAAGTTCTTAAACATTTCATTCGCAGTCGATATTACCAGACAGTCTGCACCTTCCAAAGCTTCGTTGAAACTTCTCTTAAACACACGAGCAATCTCTACCAGGTCATTCTTAGCGAAGAACGGATCATAAATGCTCACTTTAGCACCCTTAATTTCTAACAGTTTAACAAACTCTTCAGCCACAACCCGCCTTCCACCATTACCCACAACAGCAACTTTAGAACGTCTCAACGCTTTTCCACAACTGCGCAATGTCTCTTGAACCAAATCAACCGCATGCTTGACCATGCTTTCGTTCACTTGCCGAGCAAGCGCCGTAACCCTAAGCTTCGTATTCAAATTTTCCGCACTCTCAAGCAGCAAATACACTTCGTTCATTTCCTCTTCCGCCGCCACCGTTGGCGTACATACTTTGGTGCTTGAGGCTGAGACTTTGCACGTTTCAAAATAATTCACCCCAGCCCTCTCACACAGTATCGCTAGTTCATTAGCCAAAGCGGCGTTTGCATCCCGCCATGCAACCGCGAACAACGCAGCTAACTCGGCCGTTTTCACATCTAGTACTAAGTGAACTTCTTTGTTAACGACCGTTCGCAAAACACTCGCAGCTGAATTTAGACTGGTTTTGTCATCCGCAGCAACTGTTAACTCTTTATTGCTAATCGATTCTGCGGTCTGCGCATCTGTCATGTGAATAGGAATGTAGGCTAAGCCGAAATCTTCTCCTGCCTTAAAGCCTGAGGTATTTTGCAGAATCTCCTTTAGGGCACCTTCAGTGAAACCGAAGCTTGCGGTGCCGCTGTAAATCACCAACGTTTCTCGGCGAAGCGCTGTCCCGACTTGTTTGCAACTGTTTTCAACTTCAGAGTAATCTGGAGTTTTTTTGTCGTCTATTTTCGCGGTGATGGCGATTATGATTATGTCGCTTTGGGCAACTGATTTTTTGATTTCGCTGGTTGTGTTCAATTGTCCAGTCCGTGTGTAACCCTTCAATTTAGTTTCTATGTCACGGTTGAAAAACGGCGTTTTCCCTCTTGCCAACTGCTTGACCACGCTTTGATCTGCGTCTGCACATATGACTTTATAACCTGCTTCGGCAAAGGCAACCGCAGAAATAATGCCGCTTTCTCCACAGCCTATAATGCTTACAGTGTATTTTCCGCGTTTCTCCGCTGTATCTACATCTTCTGGTTTCAAATTTAGGATAGATGGCACGGTAAATATTCTCCGATTTGTTTCCTAGTGGCTCTTCGCACGTTTAGATCGTTTCGATGATTTTTTCGAGCTTCAACCCGTAGTCTCTTATGAGCTTTAATGCTTTGTCAGGGTTCTTTGCCTCTGCATACAATCTGTAAACAGGTTCTGTTCCGCTGGGTCTCACAAGAAGCGCGCTTTTGTCTTCAAACCAGATTTTTACGCCATCGATCGTACTTATGTTCGCCCTTTTCATTTGTTCAGCCAATTTCTCCAGGACTCTTGCTTTTTTGTTTTCGGGGCATTCAACCTTTCCCTTTTCGATGTAGTATTGCGGCTGCTCCGCGATGAGTTCTGAAAGTTTTTTTCCTGTATCAGCCATTATTTCTAGGATTAGTGCGGTTGTCATGGCGCCATCGCGGACTGCTTGGTGTGGACCGTAAAAAACTCCGCCGTTTTCTTCTCCACCAAGTTCAGCGTCTGTTTCTTTCATTTTATGTGAAACGGTTACACTTCCGACTTTGGTCCACACGATTTCGCCTTTGTAAGCGTCTGCGGTGTCTTTAATGAGCGTTGAAGAGCTTACGGGTGTGACTATTTTCGAACGTGGGTTTTTCTCTAAGAAACGCTTGGCTATGAGGGCGAAGGTTTTGTCGCCCCAGTAAATTTCTCCGTCTTCACCCACGAATATGGAACGGTCTGCGTCACCGTCAAAAGCTACGCCTAAATCTGCGCCTACTGCTTTTACGGTTTGGGATAGTTCCGCTAGGTTTTCTGGTCTCGGTTCAGGCAGTCTTCCTGGAAAGGTGCCGTCAATGTTGGCGTTTATGCTTGTGACTTTGCAGCCTAGGTCACGCAGCAAGTGCGGTGTGGTTAAGCCTGCTACGCTGTTGGCTGCGTCAACCACCACATGGAAACTTTTTTGGGCTATTTTGGCGGTGTTTACATGTTTTTTTATGGCTTCAACGTATTCGTCGTTCACGCTGGGTAGTTCGCGGGTTTTTCCAAGTTTGTTCCATTCGGCGAGTGTCGCGGTGTCTTGAAAGTAGATTTGTTCTATGATTGTTTCTTGTTGGTGTGAGATTTCTATGCCGTCGTTCCAGATGACTTTTATTCCGTTGTATTCTGGTGGGTTGTGGGATGCGGAAATTATTATGCCGCCGTGCATTTTGTGGTTTTTCACTGCGTACTGCAGTGCAGGCGTAGGTGCCATGGCTGCGTTGTATACGTTGCAGCCTGTGGCTGTTAATCCTGCGGTTACTGCTCGTGCGAATAGTGGTCCGCTTGTTCTGGCGTCGTAGCCTATTAGCAGGTTTGTTTCTTTTCCGAAGAATGTGCCGATTGCTGTGGCTATCTTTATTGCCATTTGTGGGGTGAGTTCTTTGTTGACGGTTCCTCGGATGCCGTTTGTTCCGAAGAGTTTGTTTGTGCTCATGTTTGTTCCTTCTGGGTGTTTAACAGGTGTTTTTGGTTTTTAATATGTTTTGAGGGGTGATTTCTTTGGCTGGGCAGATTGACGTGTTTTCTGGGAGTGTGGTATTGTCTTTTATGCGTGCGTGGTCGGCGATTATGCAGTTTTTGTTGATTGTGACGTTTTTGCCTATTTTGGCGTTTTCGCCGATTATTGCGTGGGTTATTGTTGTGTTGTCGTCTATTTGCGTGTGGGGGAAGATTATGGTGTTGTTTATGCGGGTGTTTTTGCCTATGGTTACGTTTCTGCCTATTACAGCGTATGGTCCGATGGTTGATTGGTCGCCTATTTTTACTTTTTTGTCTATTGCTGCGGGGTTGTTTAGTTGGTATTTACGTGGGGTTTTTTGTTTGCTGCCGGCGATGTCGAGGAGGAGTTTGTTTGTTTGCAGGTATTCCTCTGGTTTGCCGATGTCAATCCATAAGTCGCTGGTGATGTGCCCGTAAAGTGTGCCTTCGGTGACGAGTTTGGGGAAGATTTCGCGTTCCATTGAAACTGCTTTTCCACGGGGGATGTACTGGAAGATTTTTGGGTTCAGCGCGTATATTCCTGCGTTTATGAGGTTTGTTGGGGCTGTTTCTTTGGGTGGTTTTTCTATGAATTGTGTTATGCGGGTGTCTTTGGTGATTTGTGCTACGCCGTATCTGCTTGGGTCGTCGACTTTTGTGAGGGCGATGGTGGCTGTGGCGTTTGTTTGTTTGTGTTTTTCGATTAGTTCTGTGTAGCTGAAGTTGGTTAGTATGTCGCCGTTTATGACTAGGAAAGGCTCAGTGTTTCCGATTAGTTTTTCAGCTTTTTTTATTGGTCCTGCTGTTCCAAGGGGTTTTTTCGGTGGGTCGTATGAGTATTTTACGGTTAAGCCGTGTTTTGGTATGCGTTGTTGCCTTATGGATAGGGCGGTTTGTTGGTTCACTGCGAGTATGACTTCTGTGATGCCGTCTTTTGCGAGTTTCTCGTAGATGTGTTGGAGGAGTGGCTTGTTGACGATTGGGAAGAGGGTTTTGGGTCTGGTGCAGCTTAAGGGTCTCAGTCTGGTGGCGAATCCGCCTGCAAGAATCACAGCCTTCATTTGAGCATTACCACTGGTAAATTCGGGTTTAGTATTATTCGCGTGTTTAGATATAAACTGTTTCGATGCGGGGTTATTTGGTTGTTGTGAGAGGTGAATTGGCTATTTTTTATTGTGGCTAGTTGCTTGCAATTTTTTGTCTATAGCCCCCTTTTATAAACTATTTATTGGAAGTGGGGTGGTAGACTATTTTCCTATTACTTTGACGTTTTCGACCAATATCCATGGGGCGATTAGTTGCCCCATTTTTCGTTCGTTTCCAGCTACAGCGGTTACGTTTTTTATTGCTTCGAAGATGTTCCCAGCCAGCATCACGCCGCGGCTGCAATGTGCTATTTCGCCTTTTCTGATTTTCCAAGCTGGAGTGGCGACTACGGAGAATTCGCCGCTGACGGGGTTGCTGCTATGTGCGCCTTGCAGGTAGTAAACTAGTAAGCCATCGTCCACTTCGCTCAGGAGCTCCTCTGTTGCTGTGGGGCTGGGCGATAGGTGAAAATTTGTGGTTTCGATGGAAGGAGTTGACAAGTATCCGGCTCTGGCGGCGTTTCCTGTGCTTGCTTTGCCTTCTTTCTTTGCGGCGTAGTTGTCGTACAAGAAACTGCGGAGGATACCCTTTTCTATGAGAAGGTTTTTTTGGCGTGGGGTGCCTTCGCCGTCAAATGTTGCCGTGCGTAGTCCGCCGGCGAATAGTCCGTCGTCTATAATTGTGATGTTTTCGGAGGCAACTTGGGCTCCGATTTTGCCTTTAAATGCTGATTGCCCGCGTTGCACATTGTCGGCTTTGACGGCGTTGATTAAAGTGTAGTAGAGTAACTCCTGTAGCGCGAACTGGGTTAAAATTAGTTTAGTGTTTTTTGTTTCGATTGGTTCCGTTTTCAGAGCTGAGGCTGCAAGTCGCGCTGTTTCTTTGCCAACCCATTCTGCATCAAGGTTGAAGCTTCTTTCAGCGTTGAATTCGAAGCATATAGGTGTAACTCTGTTGCCTTCTTTTGCTACGGCAGCTAAACTGCACTCGCTCATCGTGCCTTTGTCAAAACCGCTGATACCGTTCGAGTTGACTATTGCGTTGGTTACGTAACCTGCAGCGGCTCCGCCTTCCACGGGAAGCACGCGTTTATCCGCGTTTGTTGCGGCATCTAGCATAACCGCGGCTAAATTCACCAATTCTTCAGGATGCAGTTCTGCGATTCGGGCGTCAAAAGTTTTTTCCGCAGTTGCGTAGCCTCTCTTTTCAGGTAGCCCGTTCCAATCCGCATCAGGTTTACTTGCTCGCGCAGCGCTCAAAGCGTTGATGACGGCTTTTTCCACTGCGCTTTGGCTGTCTAAGATGTTGGTGTACGCAAACCCTACTGCCCTGTTAACTGCAACTCTTATGCCTAACCCGCGGTCAGTTATCCTATTGCTTTTGGTGATTTGCCCACGTTCTATACCCACGCTTGTAGCTTGCCCCTCGTAAACGTAAGCTTCAGCTTCAGCCGCTCCTTTGATTAAAGCGGTTTCAACAGTTTTTTCGGCCAAGGTTAACATAACGTCTTTCTCAAGCATTGCCACCGACAGTCACCCCTCTGACCCGAATATGTGGTCCGCCGTCGCACACAAAGGCAGTTTGCCCTTTTCCGCATCGACCAGGCCACAGTTGGAAATCTTTTCCCGCCGCATCCACCTTGAACAGCGTTTCCAAAGTGTTGCCGCTTATTGATGCGTTGCGCACAGGTTCGCCGACTTCGCCTTTGACTATTTCATAGGCTTCTTGAATGCCTACTTGGAAAGTGCCGTCTATGTTGGCTTGTCCTCCGCGGAAGCTTTTAAAGTAATAGCCTTCGCGTATACCCTCCAGAAGCTCCTCAAATGAATGGTCCCTCGGCGCCATGTACGTGTTGCGCATGCGAATGATAGGTTCCACACGGAAATCTTCAGCTCGCGCGTTTCCAGTAGGCTCCACATTGAATTTTGCTGCAGTTTCACGATTATGCATCAAACCAGCCACAATACCATCTTTAATCAGAAGCGTTTTCTGCGTTGGTACTCCTTCGTCATCATACTTGAACGAGCCGAAGGCGTCTTTAGCTGTTCCATCATCATAGAATGTTACTTTGTCTGAAGCGATTTTTTTGCCGAGATTATTTGCCAGCACGCCGCCCGACAGCGCCAAATCAGCTTCTGCTAAATGCCCAAACGCTTCGTGCACAAAAACGCCCACTACATTTGACCCTAAAACCACGGGGAACACGCCGCCTTTAGGCGGTTTAGCCCTTAACTGTTCAACTGCCCGTTTAGCTACTTTCTCGCCGATGCGCTCAAGCGTTTCGGCGTCAAACAATTCGTAACCTGCAGTGGAGCCGATTTCCTCCCTGCTGAACGTGAACACGCCTTTACTTACAGCGGAAGATGTTACTCTTGACCACACGTAGAGCTTGTCCTGTGTTATGCGTGTCCCCTCACTGGTCACTAAATAATTGGTGCCTGTTAAATCCAAGTAATCAACCGTGCAACTTTTAACTCGTTTGTCAACTCCCAAAATCACCTTGCTCAGAGACAACGCAGCGCCTATTTTGTCTTCTAAATTGATTTCTGATGGGTTCTCTTTAGGTTTTATTTGTACGCAGTCTTCGATAGTTTTAGTCTCTGCAAGCTTTATGGGTGCCTTAAGCCGTGAACTTGTTGCCTTCGCCATTCTGCACGCATCAGAAACAGCCCTTGTTAACGCTGCAGTGTCTATAGAACCGACTGAAGCGAAACCCCACGTGCCATCTACCAGCACACGAAGTGCTATTCCTTCTTCTATGCCTTGCTTGGCAGCTTCGACGCGGTTTTCTTTCACGGTGAGCATCGTTTTATTGAGCCTTTGCGCTCGAAGTTCAGCGTATTCGGCTCCAAAATTCTGAACTGCTGCATCGCTTAACTTTTTCAAAACATCAATCAAGAGTAATCGTACCTTTTCCATTCCGAATTGGGTATATGAGTATTGGTGAAGGGATAAAACCGTTTTGTTTCCATCAAGAGCAAAAGCTGGTAAAGTTCGGAACTATAATTGAAAACAGGAAAATTTATGCGCCTTGAATGGCGGTTCTTATTTTACTGGCAAAATCCCAATCCTCGAAGCTCGCCATTTCCACCTTGCAGTCTGCCTCGCAGCCAGCGATGTTATCCAAGATTTTGCCTTCAATCACATAAGCCCCTGAACTCAGAAACTCTTCCATACACTTCGCGAATGTATCAATTCTCTCAGAGAAATCCACTTGGCTCCAGCAAAAGCGCCGCTCTAAATCCTGATACATCAAACGTGTGGCTTCTTTGCCGAACACTTGCTTCAAAACACGGTCTATGACTTCGAAAACTCGGTTCTCTTTTTCCCTAGACAGTGCTGCCATAGTGTTCTCCGAACAGTCCCAGCAATTGCGACTTAATAAGTCTTGTTGATGAACTGTTAAACACAGAAACGCGTCAAACACCATAAAAGACCATGGTCACCAAAAATCAGCAAGATTCTTCTGTTGAACACTTCCACGGCGAAGCTTCCCCCCAGAAGCAAGCGCCTCCAGAACAAGTTTGCCATACACACCGTCGTATCCAGGAACAACACTGACTGAACCAGTCCTAACCTTTACAATAGCCTCAGCAATCTGCACATCAACAATCTCACTCACTGCTTCCTTGGACGCGCTAATGAGCACAGTGTATTCATCTCCGAATCTGCCGATAAGCGCGTTGTAGATTTTCCACACAGCCTGAGTGGAAGGCGAACCTGAATCCAAAACAGTGGCTATAATTTCTGAAAGCGGAAGCAACCTCGTGAATCCCGGCGCGTTAGAAGGCTTAAAACTGGCAGGGCGATCAGCAAGCTCTTCTACGCGTTGCTCCACGCCCTTGGTGAGTTTCCTGCGGCAAACTGGGCAGACATTGCCTAATTTCTGCGCTTCCTGCGGCGAGAGCGACACATTGCAGTTGCGGTGCCCCGTCCAATGATATTTGCCATAAGCAGGGTCAGTTTCCACAGTGAACAGGAACCGCGCAGGATCTTTACTGCAAATGGCGTCTACCACTGCGGAGTAGCTGACTTCTTCAAGCTCAAAGACGTTAGCTTCTCTCCCAATTCGCCACGGCCAAAAACTGTGGCTGTCACTGTTCGAAACCAACGCAAACCTGTCAAGCTTGCTCAACCGCCAGTTCATCGGCGGATCAGAGGACAAACCCGTTTCCAAAGCATGGATATGTTTCGTCATGTCCCCGTAGCATTCTTCAATGCTGTCAAAACCACTGAAGGCGCCGAACACGCTGAACCAAGGCGTCCACGCATGCGCCGGAAAGACAATGTTATCTTTCGAAGTCTGCATGACTTCTTCTACCAAATGCGCCGCCGTCATATTCAGCATCGGTCTGCCATCAGCAGTTAAATCGCCATATTTCCCCAGTGCCTCGTTAATCTGAACAGCCACATCAAAGCTGGGCGTCAAGATAACATGATGAACCTTTTTCGCCTCATTTGCCGCATCAAAAATCGTGCACACTTCCGTCGTCAACATGAAATGCACCGGCAATTCAGGACTCCCGGCAACCTTGTAAACGCCCGAATCTTGCTCCGCCATTACGCTTTCACGTATTTCCTCAAGCCACTTCGGATGCGTAAAGTCTCCTGTACCAACAAGGTTTAAGCCTTTAATCTTCGCATAACGCGCGATTTCCCTAAGGCTCATCTGTTGGCTAGTGGCTCGGCTGTAGCGCCCATGAATGTGCAAGTCAGCAAACACTCTGATTTTTAACGGCATCCCCCAGTCTGTTCTCAACTGCCATATCAACGTACGTTGCTCGTAGTAGATTACGCTTCGCTTAAAAACTTTCACAAGCAGCCATTGTTAGCCTAATCTTTGAAAGGAAAAAAATTGTGGCTTACTGGGCGAAGGTGTAGCTTGTCTCGGTGATTACGCAGTTTTCCCAAGTGCCCTGCCACATCACCCTGTACGGTATCGAAACACCATTCTCCGTTGGAACTAAATAATCTACAGCGACAGCGTAAGCAGGATTCGCAATCACAGCGTAGCTGATCGTCACGTTCCAGCCTTGGCTATAGTAAGCAAATGTTTCTGCGCCCAGAATATCCTGAGGAGTTGCTCTTCCACCTGCCCAAGCCAAATCATTCATGAACTGCGCTGTTTCTGGATGATTAATCTTAATGTACGCCATAACTTCGTCACGCACCCTTTCTTGAATTGAAAACTGAGGAGCTTGCTGAGAACTGATTAACGCCCAGCTTACTCCGCCAACAACAGCCAAGACGACCACAAAGGTCAACGCCGCCGAAATTTTCTTATGCACCAACATTTTTCACCCAGCTTCAAGTAGGTTGAACATTCTATATAGAACTATGCACTGGAACAAATTGTGCCATTTTTTGGTACAGAACGGTTCACCTTCCGCTCAACCGCTGAAAACCCGCAGCCCACCACCAGTTTCACCCAACAAAAAAGAAACTAAACGGCAGAAGCCATCAGACTCTTTCGGCTTTCAGTTTCCCTGTCCACTTTGCAAGAGTCTCCATAAGCTTTCGTATCCACTGTCGCGTCTCTTCACCAGTCAACTTGCCTTCCGAGGATTTGCAGATATTGTCTTCAGGCTCGTTTACGTATTTTGCGAAACGGTTTTCCCAGTCTACCTTGAACATGATAACAAACACAACCACTAACAAGACCAACGCAAGAACTATGCCGATTAAAGCAGACATTCCTTCACCTTCCACGCCGAAAAGATCCCTAATTATCTGCAGCGATAACCGCCCGCTGTACGCAATTATCAAGTTAGAAACAAACTTGCCCAGCAAGGCAGGAATAAACGCTTGAAGCAAACTGTAACGCATGATTCCCAGCGGAATAAACAACAAGTCATCAGGCAACGGCGTCAGAGCAAAAACAAAAATCACCACGGGACCAAACTTTTTAAACAATTTCGTTAAGAAATCCATTTTCTTCTTGTACTTTTCACCGATGACTCTCCTGCCGCCGAAGCCTATCAAGTATCCCGAAAATTCGCCGACCGCTGCACCCGTGCCCGCTGCAACCGCAATCCACAACGGGTCAAAAGCCCAGTCGCCTCCAATTCTGAGACCACCCAAAGTGAAAATGACAACCGTGTAAGGAATCGGGATGAAAATTGACAACGCACCAAGCAGGCTGATTAGAAATATCCCCAAATACCCATACTGAAGCGCAAAACTCCGCATCCACTCAACAATGTCTTGAAGCTGCAAACCGCCCCACCGAACCCGTTCGTTGAATTATGATGCAAGGTAGATTTAAAGAAACTTGCGATTTCAAGATAACCGAATCTTGTCTCCGGGCTTTACCCTAAATCTTTCAGCAGCATTACCTTGGTTTACGGCTATTTCAAAGTAACCGTGACTCCCAAAAAGAGCCAAAGGCTCCTGAAGTTCAGCTTCGCCGTAAACACGACAGAATTTCAGCCGCAGCTTTCGGTCAGACAACTCAACATCAACCACGTTTGCCCTGCCGATTCCCGCTAATTCATTCGCACGTACATTCGTAATTATGTTGCCAAAATTGTCCACATGCAAAACCTCGCCCGAAATCGCACCATTGCTTAGCGTAACCTCTGCAAACTCAGGCTTTATAAAATCATGAATTTCAGACCCAAACTCCTCTGGCGCAATTCCATTGGCTAAATGCGCTGCAACAGGCGCAAAAACGTCTCGCCCGTGAAAAGTATCAGAGATACGCGGCAACACCAACCAGATATTGCCTATCTCGCGGACGCATTTTATGCCCTGCTGCTCCGCGGCCAAGACTAACAAGCCATTATCTGGACCGACAAAGAAACTGTGGCTTGTCTGTATCAGTATGGGGCGCCTTCTGGTGCCCACTCCTGGGTCAACGACTGCCACATGAATCGCTCCTTTAGGAAAGTACGGGGCAGCAGAAGCCAACACGTAAGCGCCCATGCGTATGTTGAACTGGGCTACTTCGTGCGTCACGTCGACTATTGCAGCGTCAGGGCTTATGCTCAAGATTGCGGCTTTCATCTCAGCCACGTAAGGATCCCTTAACCCGAAATCTGTGGTCAACGTGACTATTTTCGGCATCGGTCAGCCTCCATGCACCACTGGCACAAGCACAACTTCATCGCCCTCTTGCACCACCGTGTCTAAACCGTCTAAGACGCTGATTTCTCTGCCGTTAACAAGTATCAGCACGTTCGGTCTAGGGTCTTCGAGTTGCTGATCGATGAGGCTGCGCGCCACCGCAGGCACCTCTTTGGCAATTTGATTGATTAACTCTATTACAGAAATGTTGCCTCTGCAGTTTAATGCCAGTTCGTTTGCGCCTGAATCATGACGCAGAGAACCGATGAACTTGACAGTTATTGCCATTTGTGCATCAGCTTTCAGGGATATATAGAATAGCAACCCGTAGATATATCATTAACACTGATTCTCATAAAATGGCGGTTTGAAAATCGAACAACTGTGCAATTCAGTGCATGCGCGTTTTATGTTTCTGTGGCGTCTTCAGTCAAAGTCTCAACGATGTCGGTGGCTATCTGAACCAGCGTGTCAGCTTGCCGCATCATTGCTTCGTCGTTCACTTCCTCCAACTGCGACAACTGTTGCACTACTTCTTCGATTTCCACGAGAAAACGTAGAACCGCGTCATCTGTGGGTTTAGGTTTCCCTGCTTCGCCGCGTATTAGCAGCTCTATGAATGCGGGTTCACCCAAGCTGTAGTATATGGCGTTTCTGGCTTTTCTAATGGCTTCCAACAGCAGGCTGGGCGCCATGTAAGGCATTTTCCGCGCTGCCTCCAGCTCGGCTTTTGCCTCGCGCAAGTATCTTAATGCCCATCCCCTTCTGTAATCATCCATCATGAAATCTTTCCTCTTTACGACTAAGCTTGCATTTCCGCTTCTTCAGTGCTTTCGTTTGAAGCTTCTGCTGCTTCCAACGACAACGTGTGCGTGATGTATCCTGCGATTTGGTTCCTCACTCTCGTTGTTGCTCCATGCGTGAGGGCGTCTACAGCGCGTTTGTTTTCTTCAAAATTGTTGGAAAATTTATTTGGAAAACGTGATAATAATTCGTTGGCTATTCGTTTGATTTGTTCGGTTTTGACTTTTCCCAAGTGCTTTGTTCCTCTTGAATGTTGTTGATTCTCTGTTTTTTAACGCTTTGATGGCGTAGTGTACCTCAATAGGCGAGTAGGCTTAATTTAAGTTTGCGGCTAATTTGGTAAGTTTAGCCTGTAACTGCTCACGTCTTACGCGAGTTTTATGTTGAAAAAGTGTTCAAAATTTTTTGCGATTTGTTCCGCCACATCATGAACAGTTATCTGCTTTACTTCGGCTACTGCTTCGATTACGGTTCGTATGAACGAGGGTTTGGTTAACTGACCATTGAACGGGGGTTTCCTGTAGATTACAGGGCCATCGGTTTCAGTCAAAAAGTTTGTAAGCGGCACTTTTTTGACGACTTCGCGGATGCCGTTGGAGTAGGCTGCTGGTGGGCCGTCAGTGATGAAGTAGTCGTGGTCTATTGCTTTGTATAATGCGTTCATGGGGTGGCTGAACCAATGGAGCAAGACGCGTTTAACGTTGTAGGATGGCAGCATTTCCACGATTTGGGTGGTTGTTCCTCGTGAGTGGATTATGACTGGAAGTGTCAGTTGTTCGGCTAGGTGTAGCATTTTGTCGAAGACCATTAGCTGCTTTGCCCAAATGGTTTCGTATTTGTAGTCTAAGCCGATTTCGCCTATTGCGGCTACGCGTTTTTTCTCGTGTTGTTCAGAGATTAGTCTTAGTGTTTCCTCGAGCTCGTTTTCTTTAAGCACGTTTACGTTCCATGGGTGAATGCCTAACGCAGGGTAAACTACGTCGGGGTATTTTTCTGCCAGCCGCAGGCTGTCTATGCTTGTTTCCAAATCCATCGAGTTTGAGACTAACGCCGCAACATTTGCGTTTTTGGCGTCTGCGATGAGTTCTTCTGTGTGTTCGGCGTATTCTTTGTCTGAGAGGTGGATGTGCGCGTCAACCAGTTTCATTCTTTAGCCCTTAGTTGCTTTTTATGGTGGGTTGTGTGTTTTTATAATTTTTCTTTTTAAAGTGAAATGTTTTGATGTTGAACGGCGATTTAAAGTGGACTAGAACAAAAAAGGTTAAATACAGCTTTAAAAAGAAAAAGAAGCTGCGGAGTGTCTTTATGACAGATTTAGAAATAGCTGTAGCTCCCATGCACAGATTATGCAAGAAAGCTGGCGCTGACAGAGTGAGTGAATCTGCAGCGAAAGAGCTGGCTAAGGCGTTAGAGGAAATTGGCGTTAAAATCGCTAGAGAAGCCTTGGATTTCGCCATGCATGCTGGAAGGAAAACCATTAAGGCGGAAGACATAGAAATCGCCGCAAAAAAAGTTATGGGCAAATAACTTTCCCTCCTTTCTTTTTTGTTTTTTACTGGGACTCACCGCTTAGGAACACTTTTGTTTTCCTCAAATTGGCAGAGTTTACTGTTAATCTTGCGTAGACATCTGTGATTGGGGTTTTTATCAGGTAAAGTCTTAAATAACGCGATAATTGTAAACCTTTAACTTAACAAACTAGTTGACAGTGACCAGTTTGGAACCTCTTACAAAACGTTCAGTTAAACTTCTAAAAATGCTCTATGAGAAGGGCAGGTCAACAAGCACTTACACTTTACGCGTTAAGCAAGACGAGTTGTCTGACCAGTTAAGCATAAGCAGACAGGCGTTGAACGTTCATTTGAGAAAATTAAAGAACGCTGGTTATATACGCACTGGACGAGGCTTCCTTGATGTTACCGAAAAGGGCTTAAGTGCGCTCGGTGTATCTACAACGCCTGCTTTTATTCTGCTCAAAGTTTCACCTATCAAACGCATCCAAGTTTACAACCAGATAAAGGAAATTGCTGTGACAAGGGCTTTCAGGATAGCGGGAGAAGTAGACGCGTTGATAATTGTTGAGAGAGAAAATTTGGATGAGATCCTCAAGAAACTCTACGCCATAGAGGGCATCCAAGACACACGGTCATACGTCACCATAGAAGTCATCAAATAAAACGAAAAAGTATATTTGTCAGAGAGCTATCTGAGTCATAACTAAAACTGAGGAAACACTCGATGCCGATACTAGATCCTGTTAAGAAAACTATAGCGCAGCAGCATAGGCTGTACATGAAAATCTGCAGGGACTGCGGAGCCAGAAACGCTGGGACAGCCACGAAATGCAGGAAATGCAGAAGCAAGAACTTGCGATGGAAGAAACGCGAACTCGTAAAGTAATTTCTTTTGTTTGTTTTCCTGTGTTGGTTCTTGTCTGTTAGCGATTGCCGGGAGTTGTTGCAGGTTGCTTTTCGGGGTTGTGGTGTTGATTGTGTAGGATGTAGTAAACTGATGCGTTTTCTGCATGGCATAGCGCTGGCTGCGAATTTTTTCTTATGCCCCCCCTATTTAAAGTGCCTTGTTGAGTTTGGAATGAGACATTTTTGCGTTGATGACGCCAATTTGCCGTGGGTATGTTGTTGGTTCAGGCGATAGTTTGGGTTGAGTCTCTATAGATGCAGGTACAATCTTCTTGGAAACCTGCGTGAAAAAGTGAAAACTTCATGTTAACAAAAGACAGTGAAAAAGAGGGGAGGGATAGACTGAACAACCCTTTACAAAACGCTCAGTTCAACTCCTCAAAATTCCTTACGGTGAATGCAAATCCGCCAATATTGGATTCTTTGAAGAAGTCGATTGCACAGAAGGTTTAGTTGCTCATTAACCACTGAATGGATTACGTTGCACGGTACGCTTAGCCTGCAACTAAGTGCCAAAAGTACCGCGGCAAGAACTTTCGTAAGAAGAAACGCATGCTCGCAAAATTGATATTCGAGATTAAAGGGTATTCATTAGAGTTTCCATGTTGAAAATCGTGTTAGCGCAGCCGTTCTTTATCAAAGGAACCGCCTGTGCAGCCACAGCATTACCGCTTAAAATAGTTTCAGACAGCCTAATTTCCTCGCCGCACGCCACGCCCACAACGCCCTCGTACCTTGCAGTTTTCAAGATTTTGGGAACACATGAACCACCTGGCAAAACGTAAACGTCATACCCTTTTTTCTTTGCCAGACAATCTGCCTTATTAACCAAACAGTCCGGAGAACAATGCATACAGGAATAAGAGGGGATGTTTGGCTCAAAAACCGCTTTGCAGCGGTTATCCATGTATTTTCTGGCGCAATGCGGCAACAGCAAGGCTCGCTTTTTCGTCTGCAGAAACTTTTTTCTTTCAATAAGGTTTACAGCCTGCAAATCAACGAGGTCTTGGATGAGGACAATGGCGTCTGAAAAATTCAACCCTGTGGCTTCTTGTATCCTAAACTTCCTGATGATTCGCTGCAACGTTTCAAGCAGTGACTTATGCATGCCCTTCTGATAGCTTACTCTAGCTAATTCGGCGAAGAAGAACCGCGGTACCTCCGACAAATCGAAAGTAAACCTATAGGGCATAAACCAAAAAATAACTATTCACACTTAAAAGAATACCGTTGCTTCCCGTCTAGTAAGCGCCAAAGGAAAATTAGGTTGCCTGCTCAACTGCACCTAAAAGCTCCTTCAACGCGAGCAGCTCTTCACGCAACTGTTTCACTTCACCCTCCAATGCATCAACCCGCAATTCCGCCCCCTTCTTTAATTCCTCAATTTCCATAATCAAACCCGCGCGCTCAGTCTCCAAAATCCTCATTCTCTCACGCAAAATCCTCAAAGTACGCGTTAACCCCGCTTGAACCGCGCCGATTCTTTCAATAACACTCTTAGCGCATGTTGCCCCCGCTGGTTTTGTTGAGTCTTCGACCCGTGACCTAAATCTTGCCCTGCAAGCAGGACACTCAAAAATCCCAAAATAGAAATCGGGTGAAGCCCTATGTGCCTTCCCTTTTCTGAATCGAACATGCCAGCTTTTAACGGCAACAGGGACTTCTGCTCCACAGTTTGGGCAAACTGCCACCCGCCCAAAAGCCTCCTCCAACTCGCCATATATAATTGAGGAAATTTGCACTTAAGACTTACTGTATTCTTCAAATCGTGAAAACACAAAATTTTAGCGTAATCGGCTGGTATAAACTCAACGCCAAAAATAGAAATAGAAAAAGAGTGTTAAATGCTTATTTGAAACATTAACCTTTCAACAAGTTCCTTGTACCTGTTGCGGATGGTAACTTCAGTCACCTGCGCTATCTCGGCTATTTCCCGTTGCGTTTTCCGTTCACCAGTCAAAACCGACGCGATATAACTTGCAGCCGCAGCAATGCCTGTGGGACCACGACCTGAAGTAAGCTTAAGCTCCTTCGCAGCCGCCAAAATCTTATGCGCAATCTCCTCCACTTTCCCCTGCATCGTAAGCTGATTAGAAAACTTGGTTATGTACTGGCTGGGTCTAAGCGGCGGAATAGAATAATTCAACTCCTTAATCAGAAAACGGTAACTGCGACCCACTTCTTTCTTATTCACAGTAGACGACTGAGCGATCTCATCCAACGTCCTCGGCAACCCACATTGCCTACACGCCAAATAAATCGCCGCGGAAGTCACACCCTGAATCGAACGCCCACGAATCAGCCGCTCTTTAACGGCTTTGCGGTAAATCACCGAAGCAGTTTCCAGAATGTTCTTGGGAAGAGTCAAATTGTTAGAGATTTTCGTAATCTCAGACAAGGCAAAAGCCAAATTCCGCTCCGTCGCATCGGAAACTCTTATGCGCCGCTGCCATTTCCTAAGCCTGTACACCTGCGCCTTCTGCCCAGGCGAAAGGCTTTTGCCATAGATGTCACGGTCATGCCAATCAATAGTCGTCGACAAGCCCTTATCATGTATAGTGTACGTTAACGGGGCGCCAACTCGCGTACGCTTCGACCGCTGCTCATCATCAAAAGCACGCCATTCAGGTCCTCTGTCAGCTATCTTCGCTGCTACAACGAAGCCGCAGTCCATGCAGACTATTTCGGCGCATTCGTAATCACGCATGATTCTGGTGCTGCCGCACTCAGGACAGGATTGAACTTTGAACGGTTCAACACGCTGCGTTGAGGCAGGAGAGGCTACGTCTCCACGCAGTTCGCTGTTTCCACTCATGCTCTTTTGCTACGCTCCCTTTTCGAGAGAAGCAGATACAGCTGCTTATTGACTAGTTTTTCCGGCGCTTTGATTGTTGGTTTCACCACTGCATACGGCGAAGCCACAGGACCAATTATGTCAAAAACTCTGCCAACAGCATTCAAGCCTTCGTCAACAACAGCAGAACTCATTTTTGGCGGTTCAGCGATTTTTACAATAACGTTCCGGGATGGCGTTACATTGATGACCTTGCCCAATCTCTGCAAACGCATACCCCTCTCGAAAAACAAGAACGTGAACGTGATACATTATTTAAACCTTTCTACCAACGATGATATACACACAGTCGCACGTGTACTTTTCTAAGTTACTCTTATAATTTGCGTGTTCGTAAAAAGGCGCTTTTGTGACTATGCTTGCTGCTTGGGCGGTTCGGTTTTGCTTTCAGCAGCCTTTTTCGGCTTTTCAATGATTTTCGCGTTAACCTGAACAATTTCGTCTGTTATTACGTTCCCTCGCACTGTTTTCCGTTTCCTCTCGCCTTCTTTTTTGGGGTTAAACCCTACTCCGCCGCTTAATACGACGTTTCTGCGTACGCCGCCGTGGACGCTGGGGCGCATAGGGACACCGTCTTTATCTGAACCACCAACTATTTGCACTTTATGAGCAGGCAACTCCAGTATCGCGCCGTCTATCACTTCACCAATTTTTCTCCCGATAAGCGGCGTGGCACGTGATTCTTCAAGCTCAACCACTTTGGAAGTTCCTGTTTCAGGATCAGACACGATTACCTTGAACTTCGCCATTTGACAGTTAACTCTCCAGCGCAGTAAGAAATTAAGCATCTCTCTATTAAGGATTTATCCATGAGAAAATTAATTTATGTAAGAACTTTTTAACCTCCAAACCTTCTTAGACTCTCGGTGTAAATGCTTCTATGTTCCATTTACTGTCATTTCGCCATACTCTGCCAGCTGGCTTTGCACAGTTGCCTTGTCTCGCCATGAGGTGTGGCGGCTGTCTTTTTAAGTCGTCTTCTGTGAACTCGTGTGGACTTATTTCATAACGTTCTGAATGCTTTTGTGGCCGAGTATTTTCTCTGAATGACTAGAGCAGAGTTTACTACGATAGATAACTCTTGAATTATTTTATGCGCATCAAAATACAGAGAATTAGACTACGAAAGACTTATAGGAATTATAGTCGATTGATAGGAGGATGAAAACCTCATTGAAGCAGTTTGTCGCTGCACTATTCACAGTACTGTTGATGGCTGGCTTAACCGCTCTTTTCTTTGAGACTCAAAGTGTAGCTGCGAATACTGTCCGTGTCGCTTGCGTTGGAGACAGCATTACACGAGACACCGACTACCCCGAGATATTGGCCGCTATGCTTGGAGCCAACTATACCGTGAGAGATTTTGGGGTCGGTAGAACCACGGTTTCTCTTCAATTCGAGAAGCCATATATGAAACAACAAGCATTCAAGGATGCACAGAGCTTTAACCCTGATGTCGTGGTTATTTTGCTTGGAACTAATGATGCCTACCTCAGTCAAGAACAACGCAGCAATCTTATGAATGACTACAAAACGTTGATCGCTTCGTTCCAAGCTCTCTCGTCCACACCTGAAATCTATATAGTTGTTCCGCCCCCAGTTTTTAACAATACCATGGGGCTTCCTGCCGAAGTTATTGACAATGAGGTAAGACCGCTGGTCAGTCAAATTGCAGCCGACCTAGAACTACCGACGATTGATGTGCACACTCCCCTACTTGATAATCCCGAATACTTCCCAGATGGTGTCCATCCAAACACCGAAGGATCACAAGTCATAGCTTCTGAAATCTACGAGTACCTTGTTCACTTTTCGTGCTAAATAACGGCGGTCGTTTTTTTAGCGAATATATCACTGAACATTGAAAACTCGCCTTGTTCTTAAAATATATTAGGTTAGAAAACCAGATGTTAATTGGTGGGCAGGCTGGAGGTTAACTTGGACGACCTTAACCGGTTGAGAAGTCGAGACCTGCATGTTGACTTGATCAGGACAACAGCGATGGTGGGGGTTATTCTGTTTCATGCTGCGGGTCAATGGTTAATAACCAGCCAAGAATTTAATCAGCTAAATCCACTGGAAATTACTTGTTGGGCTGTCGTTGATATTTACCAAGCAGTCGGAGTGATTTCGGTTCCAATATTTCTAATGTTAACTGGCGCGCTTTTGCTTCAACCTCAAAAAAAGGATGAGAGCCTCAGAGTATTTTTCAAGAAACGATGGGCTCGTATAGGTTTGCCATTCTTCTTTTGGGCTGCTGTCTATTTTATCTGGGATTTTTTCGTTCAAAAAATACCGTTTTCTGCAGATGTCATATTTCAGGGATTACTCAATGGCGCTTACACACAGTTTTGGTACATTTACGTACTTGTAGGTCTCTACCTTTTGACCCCCCTTCTACGTGCCCTTTTGGCTAACGCAGATAGAGCGCTCATGAAATACTTTGTAACATTGTGGGTTATGGGTGTAGCCATCCTCCCCTTTTTAGGTTTGCTAAGTCCTTTCAGATTGAACAGTAACGTTTTTGCAGTTGGCGGTTACGTAGGCTTCTTTGTCTTGGGCACCTATCTTACGACGGTAAAGTTGCGGCGGTCAATTATTGGGTTCTTTTTACTTCTTGGGGTAGCTTTGACAGCATTTGGCACTTACGTGCTGGCTGCCACTGGGGGATGGGAGAATATGTACTTCTTTCAAGAGTACATTAGCCCAACTGTTATTTTAGCAGCAGTCATGATGTTTCTACTTTTACTTACAGTTAAGCCGCCAGCGCAGCAGGAAATTAACCCTTCCAAAGGCAGTACTCTAATTAAAGTTATCAGTGCAAACACTTTGCCTATATTCTTCTTACATGTAATAGTGCTTGAATCCATTCAGAATGGCTACTTTGGTTTTGCACTCAACCGAAATATCTTGAACCCGATAATAGAGATTCCACTAAAAACAGTAATCGTTCTCTTTGCTACTCTAGGAATAGTTCTTCTACTCAAAAAAGTACCCTATTTAAGTAAGTTGGTTGGTTGAGTTCGAGAATGAATAAAAAGGACGCAGGACTAGTGGCAGCGGGTTTAGCCATCCTGTTCATAGCGTCGGCAACAGTATACTTTTCCATTTTCGCATCTCAGAACCAACATTCCTTCTTATCCAATACACTCCGCATAGCATGTGTCGGTGATAGCCTCACCCAATCCTCTGGATACCCCTACGAACTTTGGAAGCTCCTTGGTAGTAGTGCACAATATACGGTGGGCAACTACAGCGTAACCCCTAAAAACGATAATGGTGTCTTGCACAATGGAACACGTTTTGCCGTCGGTAACTTTGGTGCAGGTTCAACAACGGTTCTCCTTAATACGGAGACGCCGTATATGAACACAAGCATATTCCAAAGCGCTCTAGACTTCCAGCCCAACATAATACTCATAATGCTGGGAACCAACGACGCCCAACCAAATCTAGAACCATACAATGCAAGTTTTGTCGCTGACTACGTAAAACTTATTACCGCTTTCCAAGCTCTCCCAAGTAAACCCAAGATATGGGTTATGCTGCCCCCACCGGTTTTGAGCAATCAATCAGGACCCGGCAGAATTGACCCTGAATATTTTGCGAACACCATAATTCCCAACATTGAGCAAGCAGCTAATATAACAAATGTGCCAATCATTGATTTGTACACAGTCTTTGCTGGGCACTTTGATTACTATAGCGATGGAGTACATGTTAATAGTGCCGGTGCAAGGTTAATCGCCAGCGAAGTATACAAAACTTTGAGTTTAACTGATTTACGGTGAATTCTATATTCTAATTTATAGTAGCCTTATTATTTTCTCAGGGTGTATTTGTGGCGTTCATGATTTTGCCCCCAATAAGCGTTGAATTTACTTGGTTTGCTCGCTCACACAGCGTAACCAATTCCAAAAAATAGGTCTACAAATAGCGATTTTTCAGTATAACTGTCGGCAGTAGCGACCTCTTTTGGCAGCGCCAAACTTTATAGTTATCAGTACACCTCAAAAAAAGCGAGATTATAAGTGAGACCCCTCTGGGCTACCTAATAAGGATTTATGGGCAAATGGCGCAGTCTAGAATGAAACTCGGCTTTTTGCAGGTAAACATTTTAATTCCCCGTCACCGTCGCTTTTGAAGTCATGTGGCGACTGGGATTCTTCTTCCACGAAACTGCGTTCGGTTTGCTCTCAGTATTCGTCCCATTGTACGTGGTAACGCTCGGTGGAACCCTAGTAGACATAGGCATAATGGCGTCGATAGCCTTGTTTGCTGCGATACCTTCTTCGCTCTTTTGGGGCTATGTCTGCGACAGAACCAGACGCTACAGGCGCTACATTCTCCTCTCGTTTATATCTGTAGCCGTTCTGCTTTACTTGTTTACCTTGACCGCGAGTGTACACATGTTCATTGCTCTTTACGCGGTCATGTCTGTTTTGCATGTGGCACATGAAGCGCCCAAGAACGTTCTCATAGCAGAGCATTACTCTCGCGAAGAGTGGGAAAAATCCTACGCGTTTTATGAGGGCTTCACAGAAATAGGTTGGCTTCTCGGTTTGCTTCTCGGATTTCTCGTGTCCGCTTTAGGTTTCAATTCGAATTTCGTGTTGTTTTTATGCAGTGGCTTAAACTTGTTGGCTTTTGTCTTTTCAGTTTTCCTCGTGGCTGATCCGCTGTTGATTTTTGAGCGGAGGCTGGTAAGCATAGAGAAAAAGATAGATCACGCTTCCCAAAACGCATGGGTTGCCTCGAAGGTTCTGGCGGGTCTGCCGCTGCGCGAAAAACTCAAAGGCGAAAACTTCCGCGTCTTCGGTGCTGGCCTGTTGCTGTTTGCATTAGCTTCAAGCATGTTCTTCACGCCTCTTCCAATATTCTTCTCTCAACAGCTCGCCTTGCCTGCAAGCATGGTTTTCATGATTTACATGTTAAACTCAAGCGGCGCAGTTGCAGGCTACTTTGTTTCTGCGAGAACAAAGCGTGCCGAAGAGAAAACGCGTGTGCGGCAAATTGTACTTTTCCGAAGCGTGCTCATCTTACTGCTGACTGTGCTTGTCCAACTTGCAGTATATCCAACAATAACCGCAGCTGCAATCTTGATTCTAATGGGCTTCGCCTACGCACTTTATTACGTTTTCACACTTTCTCTTTCAATGGAGCTTATACCAGCGGGAAAAACAGGCGTGTTCGACGTTCTCGTGAATATCGGAGGCGCATGCGGCTCCTTTATAGGACCTTTGCTTGCACAAACACTCGGTTTTCTTTTCCAGTTTGTAGCTGCAAGTGTCCTCTTTTTTGCGGCTTACATTATCTTTAGGATTTTCTCTTAACGAAAGATCATTGATTCGCAACCACAGTTTTCTTATAATTAGCGTTTGGAAAAGAGAGTTGCTGGTGGACACGGTTAACGACTTATTAAAAGCAGTGGCGCATGCGCCGTGTGAGTTTTTGAGTCAGTGAGCAACGTTTGCGAAAAAGAAAAAGAAGGGAAATACCTGTGCAGTTTATTCCACATGGACTCTGAAGAGGTCGATATCTTCGCGCATCTTCGGTGTCAACTCAAGGAAGTCTCGCACTGCGCGCTCTATATCCTTCGATTGTGTCACGTATCTGCCTACGATTATTACGTCAGCACCTTTCTCTAACGCTTCTTTCGCGGTTTCTGGAACGATGCCGCCTGCAACTGCGATTAGGAACCGCTTGTCGGGAAACGTTTGCCTCAACAGTTGTATGCGTTCCAACCCTGAACTTCGTCCAGTTTCTTGATCTATCCCTCTGTGCAGTATGACCATGTCAGGGAACTCTTTCAACTGTTTGAGTTTGCCTACGGGGTCATCAACGTTCAACATGTCCACGACACCGTAGATTCCCAGTCTTTTTGCTTCGTGTACGAAAGCGTCTAATGTTTCAGGTGGTGCTAATCCTGCGGCAACCACGGCATCTGCTGTGTCTTCGTACGCTATGTCTACTTCGACTTTGCCTACATCCAGCGTCTTCAGGTCTGCAACCATGAAGGCGTCTTTGGCAGTTTGCCTCAATTCGTTGATAACTCTTGTTCCGTAGCGCTTAATCAGTGGTGTTCCAACTTCTATGATTATCCTGTCGCTTCCCGGGATTTGTGCAATCACTTTCTTTGTTTTTTCCAGTTCTGGTGCGTCCAGTGAGATCTGCAGGTATGGTGGTCTCCATAACCTTGGTACTTTGAAGCCCATTATGGGGTGTTTTGATCGGTCCTTGTCGTACAGGATTTTCTCAATAGATGGGTACTTCTTCAATGCTCTTTGCAGCGCCAGTTTTGTTGCTCCGTAGTTGTATTGGTATATTTTGCGGAAATCGCTCGCTTGAGGGTGAATGAACACGCTACACACTATTACCCAGTCATCGGCTTTGTCTTTCGGGATTATCTCTTCTTCCACGCAATCCGCAACGGCTTTTGCGACTGCTGCTTGGGCTGGACCAAAAATTTTCCCCGTGTCTTCCATGTTCTTAACAGTGACTTTGGGCACCAATAATGTGTGGGGTTTAGGTGGAAGATTTGGTCTTATAACCGCTAGTAAGGGTGTGTGCCCAGCGGAAAGATTTGTCATGCCCATGGCAAAGGCTTTTCCAACTGGTCCGTCTTTGTCGCCTATAAGTAGATCTATGTGGGCAACTTCGTTGCCTTCTCCTAGCAGTGCTTCGCCGATTAGATATGTTGGTCCTTCTTCTGCTGCCTCAACTGTATTAAATGTCGGCATTTGATTCAGGACTTCTTTGAAGTCGACATTAAACTCCTTCAACCACGTGTACAGCGTGTCTCTGTGAATGTTTAGTGTTTTGGCTAATGCAGATATTGTCGGTTTTGTCGGCTTAGGCTTCACGTGTGCTTTAGTTTCTGCTGCTTTTTTAGCGTTTTCTATCAAGATTTTTATGAACTCTTCTCTTGTTTCAGGTTTTTTAGCGTCTCTGCCCGACATTTTGTCGCCTCTGCGTTCTCTGTGTGACATCTGGTATATAAGAGTGTCGGGTGAACAATTTTTTGTTTGTTCGGGTTGATTGTTTTTTTTGTTTGGAGTGTCGTTTAGATTCTGGCTCCGTGTGCTCGGGATGAGTTGACGAGCGGTTTATCAAGTTTTTTGTGTGTTTTCATAGGTAGCTCTATATATTTTAAGCACATTAGAAGTGAGCATTTAACCGTGGTGGGTGTCTGAATGCCGTGGAATACTTGGTTGTGTTTAGCTTTGGCGGTCTTGGGCGTTGTGCTTTTCTTGTATGGGGCTAATTATTATGATGCTGTTGTAGGTTGGGCTGGTGTTTTCCTCTTTCTCGGAGCGGTTTTGGCTTTTCTGATTTGGTACATTTACTCTGAGTTGACGCGAAGGTAACTTTTCAGAATCCATAGAGTGTGCTGTATTTTTCGTTGAGGTACGCTAGGAGGGGTTCAGCGTCCAATTTCTTTCCAGTTATTTTTTTGATAAGTTCAGTTGGGTCGTGCAAGTTTCCTTGGTTGTGGACGTTTTCAGTCATCCAATGCTGAATGCTTTTCAAGTTGCCTTGCGCAAGTTGGTTTCGCCAGTCCGTTATGTCATTTTTTATTCCCTCCAGCATTTGGCCGCTGTAGATATTGCCTAGTGCGTAGCTTGGGAAATAGCCGTAGTAGCCGCTTGCCCAATGTGTGTCTTGCATTACGCCTTCGGTGTCATTTTCAATGTTTACGCCTAAAAGTTCCTTGTATTTTTGGTTCCACACTTCTGGCAGTTGGTTGACTTCGATTTCGTTTGCGAAGAGTTTGCTTTCGATGTGGAAGCGTATTATTATGTGGATGCAGTAGGTGACTTCGTCGGCTTCTATGCGGATTTTTGAAGGTTTAACTTCGTTTATGGCGTGAACGAACGGGTCTAGTTCGAGATTTGACAGGGCTGGCGCGGTTTTTTGGAGTTTGGGCAGCGTATTGCTCCAGAATTCTCGGGAGCGTCCGATGATGTTTTCTAGGAAGCGTGACTGGGATTCGTGGATGCCGTAGGAGCATGGTGAGCCTACTGGCTGGTATTTCCATTCTTGCGGTAGCCCTTGTTCATACAAAGCGTGACCTGCTTCGTGGAGTACTGAGAAGATTGAGCTGGCGAAGTTGTCGGCGTAATAATGTGTGGTTATGCGTACGTCGTCATAGTATCCTGAGGTGAACGGGTGTTCGGTTTCGTCGATTCTTCCAGCGGCATTCGGCGAAGCGATGTCGTAGCCGATTACTTCTACCAGGGTTTTCGCGATTTGGCGTTGTGTTTCCACAGGCACGTTGATGCGGAGTATGCCTGTGTCTGGTTGTTTAGGTGCGTTTCGAATTTTCTCTAAGAGTGCTGTAAGTCCTTTTTGCAGTTTGTCAAACACTGTAGTGAGGGTTGCTGTGGTCATTTTTGGTTCAAAAATGTCTATAAGCGCGTCGTAAGGTGTGGCTGTTTGTTTGACCTTCATGAGTATCTCTGCTGCTTTTCGGTTGAGGCCCACGAGTTTTTCAAGTTCAGGCTTCAGCAAGGCATAGTTTCTTGCGGCTTTGGCTTTTTTCCACGTGTTCACGGTTATAGCTTGTTGTTTGGCGGTTTCTGCCACAAGTTTTTCCGGTAGCGCTGTTTGCTCGTCATAATTCTTTTTGATGAGCTGCACATTGCGCTTTTCTATGACGTTTAATTTCTCGTATTGTGGACTTTCAAGTATGGCTTTTAAGAGTTTTCCTATTTCTTTATCTGTGCTCATTTTGTGCTGTATGCGGCTTAACAGTGCGAGTTGTTCGCTGCGCAGTTGAACTGCTCGGGGTGGCATCATTGTTTCCATATCCCAGTGGACTATGCCTTCAGCGGATTGAAGCACCAAAAGGTCTTTTGTTTTGGCTAAAAGTTTCCTGTAAGCTGAATTCACGTTGGTAGACATTATTTGTCGCCTTTGAGTATTTTGTGTGTTAGCTGTGTTTATTTATGGTTTTGCCGAAGAGTGCATCTGTGTGCTGTGTGAAAGTTATAGCCCCCTTTTATAAACTTTATATTTGGGTTAAGCAGGTTATTTCCTGTTTTCGGCTGGAAATTGTTGCCGTGCTTCATAGGTGAACTGCGAACTTGCACTCTTTGTCTCCAGATATAACGATTGCAAGAGGTCGACTTTTACTGGTTTTCCGAGAACGTTTTCCCAATATTTCTCCACAAACCCTCTAGCGCAGTTGCAGTAGGTCTTTGATACAGGCTTTTCGTTTGGGAGACCCCTCAGTAAGCCGCAGTAGCATCTCATAGGTCTCGTGAATGCTTGGGGCATGTAGAATTGGTAGAGGATATTTCCTTCTCGGACAATCTTGGTTCCTTTCATTGGCTTTTGTTGTTCTGCTTCTAGAAATTCGCCTATGCTCGCGTATTTCTTGTGTCTCGCCACCGCCCTTTCTATTCCTTTGCTGTTCTTCTTGGCGCAATTGTAACCGCAGTTCTGCATGATTTGCACTCTGGTTTTTTCGTCAACTAACGCATCCAATTTCTCCATTGCATTCTTAACCCATTCAGCAGTTTTTCTTTTGTCAGTTTTCTCTGTTATCTGCTCGCTGCCAGCCATTACTTTTGCTGCTATCGTTTGTCCGGCACGTTGCTCCACGAGATGCTCCATTGCTATAAGTGCACCGTGTTTTGCAACCATTCAAACACCTCGGTTCGAGGTATAGCCGATTTTACGCATAAAGGTTTAATCTTTATGAATAAGTACCGAAAGTGTCAGTCACTTGTTTTCCGAGTTTTTAAGCTGAGAGGAATCCGCCGTCAACAGCGATAAGTGCACCTTGCACGTAGCTTGACAGGTCGCTTGCGAGAACCAGCGCCATGCGGGCAATCTCATCTGGTTTACCCAGCCTGCCCATCGGCAGCCGCTGCCTGTATTCTAGGCCTGACTGGATAATGCCGACGTTGAATTTGAGCACTTCCTTCGCGAGTTTTTTAGTGCCAGGAGTAAAAACGCCACCAGGTACCAGAGCGTTTATTCTGAAGCCTCGCCTGCCGTATTCCGCGGCTAATGCGCGGGTTAGTATGATGACGCCTACTTTGCTTAAGCCGTAGGGCACCAAGTCCTCTTTAAACGGCATCACTGCCTCAACGGAGCCCACGTTAATTATCACGCCGCCCTGCTTGGCGCGGGCTTTTATCATGTTCTGGCACATCCATATGGTCGAGTTCAAGTTGATGTCCATGACTTTCTGTAAGAACGCTGCATCTATCTCCAAAAAATCCTTCATTGGGTATATGCCCGCGTTGTTCACGAGAATATCTGGTTCTTTTTCCTTCAGTTTGTTCCAAAGTTGCTCTATTTCTGGTTTTTTGCCCAAATCCACCTTGTAGGTGCCTATTTTCACGTTCAATTCTGAAAGCTCATCGCGGGCAGCGTCTAGCTTCGCCTCATTTATATCCACAAGCTCCAAGTCTGCTCCTGCTTCCGCGAACCTGTACGCCATCGCTTTGCCGATTCCTGATGCTGCGCCAGTGATTAACGCTGTTTTTCCACGCAAAGAAACAAGCTCAATCAGAGGTTTCAGTTTTTTCTTTCCAGTTTTCAGCATAAGCAAAATCCCACTTTGACAATTATGTGCATTTATTATAGAATTCGCCAGTAGAAAAAGCTTGTTAATCAGCTGTTTCCCGAAAAATAACGTGAGTTGTGGTGCTCCGGCCGGGATTCGGACCCGGGTCTTCGGCTCGAAAGGCCGGAATACTTGACCGGACTATACTACCGGAGCTTCGCTTCTTTGGAGCACAGTGCAAGATGCTTTTTCACTCGAATAAACCTTACCCTTTCTTACTGGGCAAAACCTGCTTGCGGGGCTTCTTTTTCTCTTTGAATAAAAACGCCGTTATCTGTTCCACAAGCTTGCTGGTTGACTCCGCTGTTTTTTCCAGTTGAGTAATCCTTTTTTCTAGGTCGCTGGAGAGGATTTTGCCTTCTATTCTGTTTGCAGAGCGGAACATGAGTAGCATCCTGAAAACTTCAGCAACGGCCTTCTCCTGTTCTCTGGCTGTTGCTTGTTTTGTTCCCGTGCAAATCGACAGTAAATCCACGTAATGCTCTTTGATTTTCAACTCTGCATTCACTGAGGGGTCCACTGGAAACGCTATGCTCAGCGGTGTTTTCTTGCTCAATTCGGCGGCTGTGGGGAAGCGGATGGTTATGTCGCCGCGTATCCATGCAGAAATGAACTCCTTCACAAATTTTGTTATGTCGTCTTGAGAAAACAGCGTCATTGCTGGCTCTGGGTTCTTCTGGATTCTTACTTTAATTATTTTCTTGTCTTCAGCAGCATCTTTTGCGTCTTTCTCCATACTGCGCTCCCTCGAAAAGCTGCACCATTTCACTCTATAGTTTTCCCTGTTTTAAACTTGACTCCGCTAAAAAATTTTCAGTAAGAAATCTTGGCGGTTGAGGGAATTTTGCCCAAAATTTTTGCTGTGGCTTTCTCAACTTTTTCGCGGTTCTCCGCATCTGTGTAAACGCGCAGTATGTTAATGAAGCCTTTCAAGGTTTCGAAAATCTTCGAAATCTCGCTTAACCGGTAAAGCGTTTTCGCGCCTGCCTGCGTCTTGCTGAACACGGGAATCTCCATAGATTCCATCAACGCCGAATGATGATATGGCACTGAGGGCACCGTGGGCACATCAATCACCACTGCGTCCACCTCTACGCCCGCTTCGCGCGCTATTTCCGTTTGCACTTGCCGCCTGTAAGCTTCGCGTCCGAAAATGTTGGAAATCATCGTGTCTTTCTCGTAAAAGGTACGTTCATAAGCACATTTCAGCATCTTCCGCCGCTCCAAGTTCCAAATTATCTGCCGCGACTTATCACAGTTCCTTAGCGCTGTCCAAACCGTGTAATCATCCATGGCCAAATAGTCTTCAGGCGTTTCGAATTCCGTTAACCCCAACTCCTCGTTTGCTTTCTCCATGGCAATTGCAAGCATAATCTGCGCGGCTCTGCCCACACGGTGAAAATAAATGCTCTTGAACGATTCGATGCGGGCTATGATGAACGATTCAAGCGCTGAGAGTGCACCAAGCTCTACCGCAAAATTCTCATCCAACACATCCAGCGCGTGAATCAACCTGAACACATCGATAAACCCGTATTCTGCGCCTGTGTGAAACGTGTCTCGCACAATGAAATCCTGCTTATCCACATCCACCGCGCTGCTGATAACCTGATCCAAAAACGCTCTTCCTTGCTTGCGGAGTTTGCCCACCGCAAGCTTCGATATTTCCGCAGGCGCGTACCCCATAGCGGCGATTTTGTCGCTTAACTCGCTCTTTTCAATAATCCATGAAGTAATGTCTTCATGCGTCTTGTCTAAATCCTTAATCAGCAACTGCTCAAAAACATGCGAGAAAGGACCATGCCCAACGTCATGAAGCAACCCTGCAATTCTAACTACATCAGCTTCTTCCTCGTTAATGATGCAGGAAACATTCGGGTTCTCCGCAACTTTGCCCGCCAAAAACATTACTCCGACGCAGTGTTCAAAGCGCGTGTGGTTTGCGCCTGGATAAACGTATTCTGAACCTGCCAGTTGCCGCAGCCGCCTCAACCGCTGCATCGGATACGAATCGATAATTGCCTTTTCGTTCTCAGTTATGTACACGTACCCGTGCACTGGGTCCTTAATTTCGCCCCAATGGGTTCTTGGCACTTCAAGCCGCTCCCTTTTTGTTAAGTTATATTTAGGTGTCTCCTTAATAATGTGTAACCTAAACTCGTCGGGTTGAGAGAGTGAACAAGAAAGGCTATTTCATCTGCATCGAGGGACTAGATGGATGCGGAAAAACTACTCAGGCAAAGCTGCTTGCGCTGAAATTGCGGAAACGCTATAATGCTGTTTACACGGCTGAACCGAGCTGCGGCAAAATTGGCACTTTCATCCGAAAACGCTATCTATACGGCGAAAAACGCCTTTCAAGCATGATCGAAGCCTTGCTTTTCGCTGCAGACCGTTTGGAACATGTGGAGAACGAGGTGCTTCCTGCTCTGCGGCAAGGGAGACTGGTGATTTCCGACCGTTACGTTTACTCCTCTTTGGCTTATCAGGGTGCCGCGGGTCTCAGTTTGGACTGGATAGAAAAAATAAATGAACACGCTCTTCCCGCGGACTTCGCGGTCTTCATTGATGTTGATCCACGACTTGTCATGCAGCGACTGAAACGCACGAGATCGGTGATGGAAAACTTGGAGACTCAGCAGAAAGTTCGCGAGGTATACCTCAGATTCGTAGAGAAAGGCGCTCTTGTGCGTGTAGACGGCAACAGACCAAAGACCGAGGTTGCGGCTGCTCTGCTTGCGGCTGTGCTGAATTTCCTCAAAGTGCAATGCTAATCGGATTCGACTGGCTTCAAAAGTTTTTTCGTTGATGTTCTGTTGATTTGGTTAACTAAGAGAATGGTTATGTCTTCTGGTGAAATGTATCGTGGGCCTCTCTCGTGGAAAACCCGTAGTTCCACAGCGTCTTTGCCGAAGACAAAGCGGATCATAAAATAATCAAACTTCAAAGGTGTTTTTCTTTTGTTTTCAACCTTATAATAGCGTACAGCGCAGAAAAAATCCATCACCCGAAACGGTTCCCTATCTAACGCTTCCAGCGTCTTTTCTGCTTCTTCGTCGTTGATGTAGCTGAAGCTTTCCGCGTCGGCTATGCCTAACTCAAAAATTATTGTGCATTGAGGCACGCTTGGATTAGCCACTTCTTCGAAACTGAAAGTTCTGCGATTCACTTCGTTGAGCACTTGGATTAGCTTTTGCTGGAGTTTCTTGGTTGAAAGAGTTACTGTGAAGTTTTCGGTTCTGTGAACACCCACAGGAAAATTTTCGTAAAACCCACGCATTTTCGACCGCTTTCCCATTCAATTCTTCTTCATCTTCTTAACCTTTTCAAGGTTACTCAAAAGTTCGGAAAGCGCAGCGCTCAACTTCTGCAACTCATCCACATCCTCAGTCTGCTCAATCTTGCTCTGCATCTCCTGCACTTTCGCCAAGAGCGTGGCTTCAAGCTTATCCATCGCTGCGCCCGCGGATTTCTCTGCTTCCTCGCCCTCTTTCACTATGACGACTTTCTTTTCGCATTTCGCGCACCACAAGGTTCCGTCTTTTAGCCTGAAAAGCGGCGAAACGCAAACTGGACACGCCAACTCAGTCAACGTGGTGCCCTGCCGCAGCAAGTCAGCCATGCGCTTAATGGATGCATCCCCAGGTTTTTCCTGCATGGTAACCCCAAAGTAAATACGTATCAAAGCTTATATAACTTGGTTACTGCGCTATTGGTTAGGTGGTTGTTTATGGTGCGGAAGAAAAAAGCTGAGGAATATGAGGAACGAATCAAGCAAGCGCTGACTGTGCTTGGAGAAGTTTCAGAAGACAGCACTACGCCACGGAATATCCGGCGCGCCGCGAAAGACGCCATGAACGCTTTGCAAACAGGCGAGTACACGCCCGCCGTAAGAGCCTCAAACGCCATATCGCTTTTGGATGAGATTTTGCAGGATCCGAATATGCCGCCGTACACGCGGGTTAAACTGTGGAACGTCATGAGCTTCATAGAAGCCATAAAAGATTAACTGGGAGCATATAAGACTACTTTCGCTTCCTGAACACTCTTGCTCCATCTATTTCTGCAATGTATTCAAAGCCAACTCCCAGCAGTTTGCAGGCTTCATCCAAGTTATGCGCAACTTTCACGTGGAATTCGTCGTCTGCGTTCTGGAACAGGGCTTTTTCCAGGTTGGTGTAGATCAGTGTGTTTCTGAGGTCTCTGTGGTCGAGAAGTTGCTAGACGTGCAGGATGCCTTTGGTCTTGTGATATTCCATTGAGCTTTACAGTGGCGGAAAGTGTGCAAACCTATTTCTTTCAGCCGTGGGTTTGAAGTTTAAACGCTATGCTTTTTCGTGTTTTGTAGGAAACTCCTGTCAAATTGATGAATATCGGGATATTTCCCAGCGGATCTACTATTATGAAAAGAGCTATTACCGCTTGAGGAAGGCTCGGGATGCTTTCCATTAACGAGGAGTTGAATGATGCAGAAAGCGATCATCGCTTTGCAGATTATGACCTTTTTGCCAATTATATATGCCTTTTGCTGGTGATTAGTTATTCTTGTTTTCATCAGCGAAGATGTGATTTGCATTTGATTGGTAGTCGCATACTTTCATCTAAATTTGTTCCGAAAAGTTTTTTAGGTAGTTGTGTTAAAGTATACAACATAAGCATGTATAGTAGAGGTGGTTTACTATGGCAGAAGAAAAAACGAAAAAGAAAGCAACTGTGTCTCCAGCATCATCTGGCACATCTTTAGCAAGGCGCACAGAGCCATTAGGTTTAGCCAGAGGAATCGACAGCATATTCGATGAGTTCCGCCGATCCTTCGATGATCTCATGCGACCATTCTGGCCGTGGACCACCGACATAGAGCAAGCCATGACACTACCGACAAGGTACGCTCCAGTCGACCTCGTAGACAACGGCGACTCCTACACCGTAACCGCCGAGCTTCCAGGATTTAGCAAAGACCAAGTAGACGTGCAAATTACCAAAGAAGGCGTTTCCATCAACGCTGAATGCAAAGAAGAAAAGGAAGAGAAACGCAAAAACTACCTTCACCGAGAAAGAACCTACTCGTCAATGCGACGCTACATAGCATTCCCAGAAGAAGCAGCCCCAGACAAAGCTGAAGGTTCAATGAAAGACGGTGTGCTGGAGCTAAAGGTTCCAAAGAAAGAACCTAAACCAGAAGAAAAACCTCGTAAGGTCGAACTCAAGTAGATGAATAACTCCCCTTCTTTTTCTTTTTTGTACATGGTGAATAACGATGAGTGAAAAATCAAAACTAGACGTAATGTTAACTATACTGGAGAACCCTATAAGACGAAAGATAATAAGACGCCTCAGTCAGCAGCCAAGCTATCCGCTGGAGATAGCTAAAGAAATAGGTGCAGGTCAGCAACTGGTTGTAGCCCATCTTGCAATGATGGAACGTGCTGGAGTTGTAAAATCGAGGATGGAAACAAGTCCAGTCGGACCAAAACGAAGGATTTATTTTTTGACCCAATCTGCATATTTGACTGTAACTTTTGGACCACATCTCTACGATGAGAAATACATCACATTTGAAACAATAACTGACAAATTATCCAAAGATGCAATCGCCTTCCTTGGTAGAATCGACGAAATAAAATACAAGAACCCCCATAACTCCCTTGAGCCGTTAGCAGATTTAATTTCTGATATTAACAAAAAAATGGCAAGTATCGAAGACGAAAAAGCAGTACTCTTATACCTTAGAAATCTCGCAATGAAACAAGTCAGCGAAGCATTGGAAACAGAAAAAATAACTCAAGAGGAACGCAGAATCCTGCATTTCATCCTAGATGAACAAATCAAGGATGTAGATGAAATATCACAAACATTGAACTTTAGAGAATCGCAAGTTAGAAAAATTCTCGAAAAAATAAAAAAAGAGCACCCAAACTTGGGTTTATGTTAGTATTAAATTATTCATGTTTTTCAAATATACAGGATCATGTTTTTTACATTATACATTAAAGTCAATTTAGAAATAATTATAAAATTGATCATTTTTAAGGTGAAAGTACAGTATATTCAGAAGATTTATTCTCTAATGTAATCTAAAATGCAAACATTTTTTGGCAAGCAATTTGTCATCATGCCGTAAGAAGAACAGCTATTATTCCGCTCAAAAATACACCATCAAAGGTACCTGCGCCGCCTATGCTGACTACTGGTGCACCAAGTTTAGGAATTACCTTTAGATTTGCCAAATCAGCTCCTACCAGTGTACCGATGACTCCTGCGACGTATGCAACTATTTGGGCTGACCTTGGAGAAATAACAAGCGCTATAAAAGCTGCTGCCAGTGGCGGAATGAAAGCAGGCGTAATTATGCCCACGCCTTTCACAGGCCTCGCAACAGCACGAGTAATGAGAGCAACCATAACTACCCCTACCATACTCTTAGCGATCACTTGCAGCGAGGACTGAGATAGAAGATATATAGAAACAGCAGTAGGTATTAATGCACCTCCTAAGTTGACTGCCACGATGGTTCTTACTTCATCATATTCTACTTGAGGAACGCGATAAAGCATCCCAAAAAAGTTTATGAACTTTTCTTTGATAATGGGAATTGTAGTTTTAATTTTTAACAATGGAATATTAATGAAGCTTCCCAAGAACGTGCCAATTAATATCATCGAGGTAGTTGATGCACTTAACCCAATTTTTGCAAAAGCTATTCCGATGACCCCGACGAAAAGAAGACCTATTATAAAAAGCAGGATAGACAGCAAAACCGCGAACAATAAGAAACTATGGTGAAAGTAGATAGTCTTCCTACTCATGCAATTCTGCATCCTTGTTATATGCCACTTCTATAGGACGCCCCAGTTGACCTTTCTTCAAACGAAAATCACATATCTATTTATCTGCTTTAACATATTGCTTGGTGAAGATCATTTTCATATTCTTTTGGTCATAATCTACTTGAACCAAGTCTCCAGCTGCTATTCGCCCTGAAAGAATCTCAGCTGCGAGTGGTGTTTCGATTTCACTTTGTATCTTTCGCTTCAATTCCCGGGCACCAAATTCTGGCAAATAACCGATATCTGCGAGCTTATCTATTACAGCATTTGTAAACTTTAACTCGATTCTTTGCCCCCGTGCAGTGCGTTTAACTCGTTCCAGTTGAAGCACAATAATTAGCTTTATCTGGTCCTTAGTTAAAGCATGAAATACGATAATGTCGTCAATACGATTTAAGAACTCGGGTTTAAAGTACTGGCGAATTATATTCATCAGTTGATCTTTAAGTTCTGAATACTGCTTTGGTTTCGATGCAGTTAAATTGTTTTGAATGAGCTCTGAGCCTACGTTGCTGGTTGCTATTATGATCGTGTTAGTAAAGTCGACAACTCGACCTTTTCCATCTGTTAGCCGACCATCATCAAAAACTTGCAGTAAAATGTTATGAACATCTGGATGGGCTTTTTCGATTTCATCAAGCAAGATGACCGAGTACGGTTTCCTGCGGACTGCTTCGGTAAGTTGACCTCCTTCCTCGTAGCCAACGTAACCTGGAGGGGCTCCTATTAACTTGCTAACCGCGTGGCGTTCCATGTACTCAGACATATCGATTCTGATCATGGAGTTTTCATCGCCAAACATTACCCATGCCAAAGATTTCGCTAATTCAGTTTTGCCAACACCAGTTGGACCGAGAAACATGAAAACAGCTATGGGGCGCTTAGCTTCTGTAAGACCTGCTCGGCTACGTAAAATAGCGTCAGAAACGGCTTGCACTGCTTCTTCTTGGCCCACAATTCGTTCATGCAAGCGCTCTTTTAGTTTTAACAACTTTTCCTTTTCTTCCTTAGTCAGCTCGGTCACAGGTATTCCTGTTATCTTAGATACAACTTCGGCAATGTGCTGCCGTTTGACTTCAGAGGTAGTGATTCCCTTTTCTTTAAGCCATTTCGTTCGCATTTCATCATGTTTTGTCTCCAATTTCTTAATCTGCGTTTCCAAAGATTTTGCTTTTTCATATTTTTTGTGCTGCGTTGCAAATTCGAGTTCTCGTTTCAGTGCATTAATTTGTTTTTCGAGCTCTTTTAGTTCTGGAGGGTGAGAAGTTAGCCCAATCCTTACGCGGGCGGCGGCTTGGTCAATTAGATCTATTGCTTTATCTGGAAGGAAACGGTTGGAAATATATCGGTCGGACAACTCTGCGGCTGCAACTATGGCGTCGTCTGTAATCTTCACCTTATGATGGGCTTCATAGCGGTCGCGTAAACCTCTCAATATTTCAATGGTCTGCGGTACAGTAGGTTCAGAAATAAACACGGGTTGGAATCGTCTTGCAAGTGCTGCATCCTTTTCGATGTGCTTTTGATATTCATTTAGTGTGGTGGCGCCAATAAGATGTAATTCTCCGCGTGCCAAGTGAGGCTTAATAATTTGTGAAACATCTAAACCGCCTTCTTCACCTGTGCCACCAGCTTTCATGATAACATGCAATTCATCAACGAAAATAATTATCTCCTCTTTATGGCTCAAGATCTCATCAATTACTTTCTTGATCCGTTCTTCAAATTCACCTCGATACTTTGAGCCTGCAACCAGTGAATTTATATTTAATTCTACAACACGTTTACCCTGAAGTACTTCGGGGACCTCTCCTTGTATTATTCGTTGAGCAAGACCTTCAACAATTGCAGTTTTGCCAACGCCGGGTTCGCCTATTAACACTGGATTGCTTTTTGTCCTTCGAGATAAAATCTCTATGGTTGTCTCAATCTCGTTGGCGCGACCAATAACAGGGTCAAGTTTGCACTCTTTTGCTAACTTTGATAGATCTCTGGAGTATTTGTCGAGATTAGGTGTCTCACTTTGGTTTTCAACGCGGCCTTCTTGAGCCCCTTTACCGACCACCTTAACGATTTTTTGTCGTAACGCTTGAGGGGTTAAACCATACTTGGTTAGAAGTTCATTGGCCATCCCTTCTTCCTCGATCAACCCGATAAGCAGGTGCTCAGGTCCTATGTAGCCGTGACCAAGTTCCTGGGATGCTTGAAAAGCAATTTCGAAGACATTCTTTATTCTTGGCGAAATACTTAATTCAACTTTTTCGCCTTCTTCAATTTCCGTTCCCCCTTTGGGAGCATTATATTCGATGTAACCCTTTATTTCCTCAGGATCTATCTTGAACTGTTTGTAAATTTCTTTAATTACGTCACTATTTGATATAGCGTAAAGAAGATGTTCGGTGTCCACCTCTTTACGATTTAGTTTCAAAGCAAACTTTGCAGCATCTTGAATCAGCTCTTTAGTATGTTCCGACAGGTATTGGTCTATGTCAATGGCTTCACGGTGACGAGGTAGAGGGTACCCCAACCTAGAAGAGAATTCATCGAAGTCGTTAAAACCCGAAAATAGATCCCCAAAAATATCTCCGCCTCCAAACATACGATCGAATGGTGAGGCAGATTGTTGTCTGAGCCTAATGAGGTCTTGTTGGCAAACGTGCATTACTCTTTTTTCGCCATTTCTGATGATGCTGACCTGTGTTGTTGCAGGTCGTATTCGGCAGATATCACATATTCTTTCAGACATTACATGTCCCTCTTTTTTCTTCTGAAATAGTCGTGTAAACGAGTTTGTGTGCCTTTGTTAACATGATGAAACTACTTCGCCAGCAGCTCCTTTGAAAACCTTATAGAGTATTCACAGATATATTGCTGCCGCATAACTTGTTATTGACTACAACCAATGAAGATGCGATTTTAACAGTAAAAAGATCCTCCGAAACGTTCGGGCTTGCCTTAGAGAAACGCTCAAAAACGCAAGGTCACCACTATAATAATCCAATTTTCCCTTACGCGGGTGCATAACTCTATAGGATGCCCCATCTGGCTTTTGGATTGTCCGAATAATTTTTTCTGAATACTGCCTCGTCATTTTCAGGTTGCCCCATCGCTGACCTACAACCATAAGCAACACTCTCTTGGAAACAAGACAAGCAGTGAGTTTTCTGCGGAAATTGTTGCTCTTCTTTCACTCAAGTCCGAGTTGGGAAGCGAGTGCTAAGTGGTAGAAGAAGAAATTCCCCTGCAGCAAACTTCTCTTACTGCTTCTGAAATCGAAAGAACAACGACACATATTTTTCCCAACTGTTGTTGTTCTACCCATTAAGTGCTGTACCCTTTTTAAGGTTGGCAATCTAAACCTATTCGGAATATTCTTCGCCCATTGTACATTTTGTCAATTCTATCATTTCGCTTTTTATGAAATCAAATAATGTTTTGCGCCACTAAAATTGAGGGGGGCTCATAAAATTATCAGAGGCTCCTCCAGTCGTGCAGTTACTTTTCGTCTGCTGGCTAGATATTTAGAAGTTAATAATTATTTTGTGTCTTGCGATGCTAATCTCTTTGAGCGCTTTTACTATTATAATTTGCAGATTGCTTTTTTCTTTAATGGAACGTGCAAGCTCATTCTGGAAAGCCTCTTTCGCAGGAATACCTCCGATTTCATTCTGTAAGGCAATCTGTGATCTGCTGATTATATAGCAGTCCTCGGCTTCCCTGATTGCCCTTTTCAAGGTTTTTTCTGCATCTTTTGCTCTCATCAAGAATATTCATTAAAGTGTGTTTTTGTTCTTCAGACAAAAAATTACCTGAATCTATCCTGTCCCAAGCAAAACCTCTAAGAGAATTGGTAGCAAATAAGAAAAAAGGGTTTTCCGGTACATTTCGTCACGTAGTTTCCATTGAAGCCATAAAAGATTAGTGCTTGTCGTAAAGGGTTAAAACCTGGCGCGGCTTAATGAAACCGTTGCCTCTGCCCTATTTTGTTCATGTTGTGTTTAACATGCTTTTTGTTTTCTCTCTGCCGCAAGCATTATTAGTGTCTTGCGCAAGTGTGCTCGCCAAAAGGTGACCCGCTGAGTGAAGATGCGCGCCCCCAAGAGTAGGGGCGGTTTTTAGTCGTGTCGCAGACGCGCTTGACCGCTGAATTCGATTGGCTGAAGATATTTGCACTGTTGTTGCTGATTTTTGTTCATAGCGATCTATATTTTGCCTTTCCAGAAATTATCCAGTCAGTTCAATGTTTTCTGCTGAGTTGCTTTTTCTTTGTCGGCGGCTTCTTAACTTTCACTTCGTTCCACAAACGCGAAGCCAGCGTTCGCGGGTTCTTCAAATCCAAAATGTTGACGCTGTACTTTCCTTTCATGGCTGCCTCCGTGTTCTATTTTGCTTTGGAAATAACTATTGGCGGTGTCGGCTTGGATCCGCTACGTTTATTATCCCAACTTTCGATGCTTAACATTTTTGACGAATTCAACTCCGTTTATAATTGGGGATCACTCTGGTTTATTCCCTACCTGTTAGCTTTCATGCTGATTTTGGTGCTACTTGAGAAATACATCTGCAACTCAAAATACCAAATCTTGGCTGGTTCCGTCTTTTGGTTCAGCACTATTCTGACTTGGGTATACAATCCACCACTTCAGTTCGGTCAAGTGTTTAGTCAATACTTCCTGATTTTCGCAGTAGGTTTTTGGGTTAACAAACTCAACGCATATGACCGAATAACACATTCCGCAACTGCCGGGGTCGCCGCTCCAGTTTTCACTTTGTCTTCACTAAATTTCTCCGGCTTATTCACTTTCAGCAACACGGCAGAAGCGTTAAAGTCTCTGCTTTATTCGAATGGGCGAAGCGTTCTCCTTGGGTTGTCCGCGGTCTTGCTCGCTCTCTTTCTGCTGCGAAAACTGCAATTTCCCCATAATCGTTTAGTCAAAACAATCGCCGCTACAAGCATTTTCATTTACCTTCTGGAACCCTTTACCAGCTATGTCCTACGTAGCTACGTCTTCTGGGACACCACAATTTACTTCACTGATGGTCTCCCATTCTATCTCTATTTGACAACCCGCATAATCGTCATACTTGTTCTTCTGCCGCTCGCAATAAGCGCAGTTAGAATTCTTGTGCCGAAAGCTGCTTCCCTGACAGTGAAGTCCAAACGGCTGTTGTTGCAGCATCTTAAATGATAAGCGCACATATTGTGGCTTTGTGAAGTGCCAGTTATTTCTCTAAGAGCCTGATTCGTGTATCCTATATGCTTGCTTTTGTTCTGTCTGATGGGAGTTTCAATTCATGTGGCTGGGGCAGCGTTTATTTTTGTTTCCCATTTTAACTGCTTTTTCCGCGAGTCTCTTTGTTTCTTTATATGACCGTGCACAATGCTTACAGCAGAAGGCGGTTTCTTTTCCGTCTATGCTTTCTCGGTAGGCGCCTTCGTAGACCTTGCAGCCGCAGTGAGCGCACACGTCGAGGCTGGGTTCAATGGCAATTGCGACTAGCTCGGCAAAGCGTTTGAAAAGCCCGATGCAGAGTTCTCTGCCTTCCCCCGTTAGTTCAAACACTTTTTTCTCCTTTTCGCCTACAGGTTTTACCGTATGCTTCACTAAGCCTTTCTCTTCTAACTGTTGCAGAAATGGGTAGACTAAGCTTGGGCTTACTTCTTTTTTCACTCTTTTCTTGAAGCGGCTGAGTATTCGGTAGCCGTGTGCAGGTCCTTCGTAAAGAATTGTGAGTATGTAGAAGCGTGAGAAATCTGAAACCAGCTCGTGGAGGCTTTCCGCGGTCATGTCTTATCCAAGCAGAGGCTTACCGCGGCATAGCGTTATAAATGTTTTTGAGATATATCTTCAAGCGACACTTGTCTCTGCTTCAGTACAGCGCATCGCTCAAAAACAGATAATTAATCATAAGCTTATTAGCAAACACGCGCAACAAATAGCAAACAAGTTGGAAAGTGAAACTACAAATGAAAATATTCAACTACAATACGGTTCAAGCAAAAGATGCAGGCGAAGGCACATCAAAAGTAGCTGTACGTTGGCTCATCACCAAAGAATTAGTCGCTGAGAACTTTGCGATGCGTCTCTTCGAAATTGAAGCCGGTGGCTACAGCCCGCTGCACACGCATCCTTGGGAGCACGAAGTTTTCATACTCGAAGGTGAAGGACAAGTTTTTGACGGCGAAATAGCAACGGCAATCAAAGCAGGTGACGTTGTCTTCGTGCCCTCGGGTGAGCAACACCAGTTCAAGAACAACAGCAAAGAAACTCTAAAGTTCCTCTGTCTCATACCCTGCGTCAAGAAGTGATTTATATCATTGTATCGTGGAATTTTTCACTAACAAATATATCCTAGTGGTTACATCTAACTCTGGGTTCCACGGGGGTAATGCCCTTTGAAGTACGATGTAATAATCGTTGGCGCAGGTCCAGCCGGCATATTCTCAGCATTAGAACTAACAGAAAAGAATCACCTAAGCGTATTACTGCTTGATAGGGGCTTAGACATAGACCAACGCAAATGCCCCTCAAGCCGCGGATTCGACTGCCAACACTGCGAGCCCTGCTCTGTTCTCTCAGGTTGGGGCGGCGCAGGCGCCTACAGTGACGGCAAACTAACATTATCCACTGAAGTAGGCGGGTGGCTGAACCAGTACGTTTCGCACAACGAACTTGAGGCGCTCATTAAATATGTTGACGGCGTTTACCTAGAATACGGCGCAGACGAGCATGTCTATGGCGGAGATGCTGAGAAAGTAGATGAAATCGAACGCAAGGCTTCGTTGGCAGGGTTGAAACTAGTCAGACAGAGAATCCGTCATATGGGCACAGAGAAATGTGCTGAAACCCTGCGGCGCATGCGCCGAGAACTCAACAGCAAAATCACGTTTCAAACCAAAACCGATGTGAAAAACCTAATCACAGAGAATCACATGGTTAAAGGCGTGGAAACCGCCAGTGGCGAAAAATACACAGGCAAATACGTTATAATCGCTCCCGGAAGAGGCGGCGCTGAATGGCTTCAAACAGAAGCCCAACTCCACGGCTTGAGAACTGTGAATAACCCTGTCGATGTAGGCGTAAGAGTGGAAGTTTTAGCCTCCGTGATGGAAGAACTTACCAAGGCGCTTTACGAGCCTAAACTTGTGTATTATTCAAAGGCGTTTGATGATCAAGTTCGCACCTTCTGTGTTTCACCCTACGGCGAGGTTACAACAGAATCTTACGATGGCGTCTTGACCGTTAACGGGCAAAGCTATGCGGAGAGAAAAACAAAAAACACAAACTTCGCCATTCTTGTAAGCACGTCGTTTACAGAGCCCTTTAGGGAACCAATAGCTTACGGGAAATATGTTGCCCGCCTTTCAAATCTGCTCAGCGGCGGAGTTATGGTGCAGCGCCTAGGCGACCTAGTGTCTGGACGACGCTCAACACCAGAACGCCTCGCACGAAGCGTGGTCACGCCAACATTGAAGAACGCTACGCCCGGCGACTTAAGCTTCGTTCTGCCCTACCGATACTTGGCGGACATACGTGAGATGCTTCAAGCCTTGGATACCATCGCGCCTGGGGTTCACTCGAGAGATACGCTACTCTACGGAATAGAAGTGAAGTTTTACTCCTCGCACCTAGAATTGAACAATGTCTTGGAAACTCGGATTCGTAACATGTTTACAATAGGTGACGGCGCCGGCGTCACTCGCGGCTTAATTCAAGCGTCCGCCTCGGGCGTGATAGTGGCCAGAGAAATTATGAAAAGAGAAAAACTGAAGGCATAGCCCAATGGTTATAGCGCATGCCATAAAATGCTCGCATTGCGGGGCACCTGTGGAGTTTACTTCTGGCGAGATAACTGCTACTTGCAAATATTGCGGCTTTACAACTGTCGTGGAGACTGGGCAAGTTTTCACTTTTGAGCATTCGCTGTTGCTGAACAAGTTTGATGAAACGCAAATCGAAACGCCCATACGCGATTGGATGAACTCAGGTTTTTTGAAGCCGCCTGACCTTGCCAAGAAATCAAAGATCACGGAGAAGAATCTGGTTTATTTGCCTTTCTGGGTGGTTTCTCTGCTAGCTAAAACCGTTTATAAGGGCATATTTGAACGTATAACACCGCCCGTGATGAAAGAGGGAACACTTGAGAAAGAGTACAACTGGCTTGTGCTGGCAAGAATTGCAACTGATTTTCCAACGAGAGAATACCGCGTTCCTTTAGAAGGAAAAATTCCTTACGACTTTAGGAAAATCGAGAGATTCGCAAAGATTTTGAACAACGAAATCAGCGAAGACGGAGCGGTTACTTTGGCGAAGCAGCAAATTGAAGCGCATCACCGCTTTCTCCTGCAGAAAGAAGTAGATAAACTCATAGAAGTCAATAATGCCTTTAGTGTGAAACAAGCGGTGTATTTGCACGCGCCCTTGTGGTTTATAAAATTTGATTACAGGAATAAATGTTACCAGTTGTTAATAGACGGTGCCACAGGCACAGTTGTAAAAGGCGAAATACCGCAAAAAGGCTTCGGAATATTTTAGGTAAAATCTTAAAAGAGAGACTCAACTCCATACTAAAATCAGCGTGCGCGCTTGAGGGATGCAATGGCAAACAGCGAGAATATTTCTTCTACTGCCATGCCGTATGGCGTAGGCGCGCTCATAGTTCTTGTTGTATCCATTGGTGCCGCCGCAGTAGTTTACGGTTTGTCGCTTCTTGCCTTCAATTTATTCAGTTTTCCCACTTGGCTTTTTGGTCCCCTCGGCGTCTACACGTTAGCGTACTCGTTCATAGCGAGAAAGGGTTCAACTTACTATTTGGTTTGGGGCAGCGTGCTGTTTGCTGTTGCCATGATATCCGCGCTTTATGCTGCGGTTAGCCCATTCGTTATATTGGGCATTCTGGCAATCGTCATAGCCATCATAGGTATTATTGCATACCAGAGGAGTAAAAAATGGGTGGAAAAGACTATTTAGGAAAAGTCAAGGGCGAAAGAAGCCTTCTTGAAAAAATCATGGGCTACGTTCCGGGATACAGAGGCTACAAGGAAAAAGAACTGAGAAGAGAAAGCGACCGGCTAGTTAGAATGGAAGCTGTGAACAAGCTTAAAGCCGCCAAAACCGCTTTCCGAAGAACCTTCGCTAATCCCTCCGCTGTTCAGAAGCTTTCAAGTGACGATGTCTACAGGTTTGATACGTTCAACGCTAGGCTCGAGAGAGTTACTCAGCGCATAGACAGGGCAGTCGCGGGGTATGCTGGCATGTTCGACGCTGTCAAAGTTAAAGAAGACAAGCTTGACTCCGTTATTCAGCACGATGTGAACGTGATAGAAAAGGCAGAGGCAGTAAAAACGGCTGTTGAAAAGGCTAACAGCATCGTTCCCGCAACAGACGAGTGGCGAACAGCGATGGATGCACTGATATCCATGGTCGAGGAGCTTGATAGGCTGGTTGACGAACGGACAAGCCTTTTAAGGGGACTTGGAGGTGAAGCGTAAAATGCCGAAAGTCATTGAGTGGGTCGGAGCCAGAGAAAGCGATATAGTTTGGAAATACCCTAATCAGGAAATAGCGTGGGGCGACAACCTAGTCGTTCACGAATACGAAGCGGCGGTTTTCTTCAGAGACGGCAAAGCTTACGATGTGTTCAGAGCAGGTCGTCACGCGTTGACAACGGCGAATTTGCCATTGCTGACGAAAATTTTCTCGAAGATTGCAGGATTCGATAAAAATCCGTTCACAGCAACCGTCGTGTTTGTTTCACTTAAGCAGTTCCAAGGAAAATTTGGCGCTCAAGGGCAAACAAAAGAGCTTGCACCTTTGAAGTTCTTCGGGGGATTCTGGTTCAGAGTTGAGGAGCCAAACCTCTTCGTCAATGAAGTGGTAGGCGGACAAGGCGCGTTCACAACTGATGGGCTGCAAAATTTTCTCAGAGGCTACTTAAACGAGAGGCTCATTGACACTTTAAGCCAATATTCGCTCTCGGAAGTTTACGGTAAGCTTGACGAGACGAGTTTGCTTTCGAAGAACGTGCTGTTTGATGCTTTTTCGCGGATTGGACTTGAACTTATAGACATGAAATTTGAAGGAATCGACACAACTCCCGAGTGGCGTGACAGGCTGTTCTACATTAAAACTGGAGTCAGCGGCGCAGAAGTTCTCAGGATGGAAACTGTGCAAAAATCTACTGAAAGCTTGTCTAAAAGTTCAGGAGCGGCAGTAGGCGCAGGAGCGGTAGTGCTTCCACAAATGTTCCAGCAGCCAGCAGCTCAAGCAGCACAGGTAATGGTGCTATGCCCTAAGTGTGGTTTCCAGAATCCACAGACAACTAAGTTCTGCGGAAACTGCGGCACAGCACTGCAAGCGCCCCAACCGCAGGGAGGTATAACTTGCCCGAAGTGTAATACAGCAAACACTGCAAGCGCAAAGTTTTGTTCAAACTGTGGCAATCCGCTGCAGGTGACGGCTAAGTGCCCCGCCTGCGGCGCTGAAGTTCAGGCAGGAGCCAAGTTCTGTCCGAACTGCGGCGCCAAACTGTAATTTCCTTTCCTTTTTTATTTTGGAATTTTCTGTAACGTTTTTATTTATATTCGAGTTTATGCTGTGGCAGAGCTAGATCTGCGATGAGCGAGAAGTCAATCGGTCGCGGCACATGGTACGATATGATGGCTCAAAAAGTAATCACACGCGAGCGGAAGCTTGGGCGCAGTCTTGACAAGGTGAGAACCGAGATGGGGCTTGGCGCATCTGGTTTTCCGCACATTGGAAGCCTCGGCGACGCTGCCCGCTCCTACGCGGTTACTTTAGCCCTGAAGGACATGGGCTTCAACTCTGAATTGGTTGCCTTCTGCGATGACAAAGACGGGTTGCGGAAGGTTCCTGCGGGGCTGCCGAAAACGTTGGAGAAGTATTTGGGGTTTCCCGTGTCCAGCATTCCTGACCCTTTTGGCTGTCACGAAAGCTACGGCAAACATATGAGTTCGCTGTTGCTGGAGGCTTTAGACGAATGCGGCATCCAGTATCACTATTTGTCTGCCAAAGAAGTTTACGAGAAAGGCATGTTGCTGAACGAGGTTAGAACGATACTTGCGAACGCTCAGAAAGTGGGCGAAATCGTCAAAGAAGAAGTAGGTCAAGAACGCTATACTGAGGTGCTGCCGTTCTTTCCAGTTTGCGAAAAATGCGGGCGCATCTACACCACCAAAGCTTTAGAGTATTTTCCAAAAACGGATAAAGTGCTCTACTCCTGTGAAGGCTTAGAAATCCGAGGCAAACTCATCGCTGGTTGTGGACACAAAGGCGAAGCCGACATCGCCCGAGGCGAGGGCAAACTAAGCTGGAAGAGCGAGTTTGCGGCACGTTGGAAAGCTTTGGACATACGGTTTGAAGCCTACGGCAAAGATATCGCCGATTCAGTGCGGATAAACGACCGCATATGCCGCGAAATCCTCTGTTTCGAGCCGCCGTCCCATGCAAGGTATGAAATGTTCTTAGACAAGGGCGGAAAGAAAATCAGCAAGTCCTCAGGCAACGTTTTCACCCCACAGGTCTGGTTCCGTTATGGCTCACCTCAAGCACTGCTCTTGCTTATGCTGAAACGGTTCGTAGGTACGCGCACGCTGGATGTTTCAGATATCCCAGTGTACATGAACGAGTTGGATCACCTTGAAGATGTATATTTTGGCAAGAAAGCGGCAAAAGACGAAAAGGAACTTACGAAGGCTCGCGGATTATACGAGTATTGCTGGGTGCTGAAGCCGCCTGTTAAGCCAAGCGTTCATGTGCCGTATAATTTGTTGACTTTTCTAGCGAAGATGGCGCCGAAAGAATGCCCAAGCGCGTTCATAACTGAAAAACTTCAAAGCTACGGTTATCTGCAGAAGAACCAGCAGCTTGATGCTGATTTGACTATGCGTATAGAGTACGCTTTCAATTGGATTCGCGATTTTGAAGAAATCCGCGAGAGCACAGTGACCCTTTCAAAGGAAGAAAAGAACGCTATTGCAGGACTGATTAGCGTCTTGGAAGCTGAGAATGAGCCTGAAAAGATACAGAACGCCATTTTCAACCTCGCCAAAACCAGCGGCTTATCACCGAGCAGCTTTTTCAAAACACTTTACCTGATCTTGCTGGGTGCACCGCAAGGTCCGCGGCTGGGACCGTACATACTTGTCATGGGAAAACCGAACGTCACCTCTGCCTTAAAACGCGCATTAAGCAAAAACAGCGCATAGCACCGTTTGCCTCGATGCTAAGTTGCTTTATAGTGATTTTGGAAAAAGTTTATTAGTGCAGTCTCTCAAAGTTGATGTTCGCGAAAAAACTTATAGGAGAAAAAAATCGAGATGCAATTTCCCCGAAACCAAAAAATAGCAACTGCAATGACTTTGATTCTCATACTGACCGTTACTGCCTCAATAGCTTTGCCTGCAGTCAGAGCGCACGATCCACCATGGGACATTCCTTCATGGTGCTACATCATGATTTCGCCAGATAGCGTAGGCATCAACCAGCAAGTGCTCATCGTCTTTTGGACAAACGTTTATCCAACTACCGCACAGGGCGCCTACGGCGATAGGTGGACCTTTTATGTAGACATCACGAAGCCTGACGGCACCAAAGAAACGCTGGGACCAATAACTTCTGACCCCATTGGAGGAGGCTACGCTTCCTATACCCCAACTCAAGTTGGCACTTATTCGATTGTAGCTAGATTCCCGGGTCACAAGTACACTGGTCAACCTGCGCCGCCGACAGGCATCGTTAACGCCGCTTACGTCAACGACACAATCAGAGCCAGCACAAGCGACCCAGTGACGCTAGTCGTAACCGAAACTCCAAGGGCTTCTTATGCTGAGACCCCGCTTCCCGATGGCTACTGGACTCGTCCAATTAGCACTCTGAACAGGGACTGGTGGCAAGTCACAGGCAACTGGTTGGCTGGTGCTGCCCAGCAATGGCCCTTAGGCGGTGCAGGCGGCACAACAACAAATTACGCCTATGGTCCAGGCCCTGAAAGTGCACATGTTCTGTGGACGCGGTCGATTTGGGAAGGCGGCATAGAAGATTACCGCTTTGGCGCCTACGGCTATCAGACGTATCACTATGAGGGCCTTTACTTCAGTCCGCCGATAATTCTCAACGGAAAATTCTACTACACTAAGCCATACAATCCTGAATTCGGCTGGTACTGCGTTGACTTGTACACAGGTGACACGCTGTATTTTCGAAACACTACAGGTCCAATATCGGGCTATAATGCTGCTCACACAGGCTTTGACCCGCATGGCGAATTGGCAGTAGGGCGACTGGCGTTTGGTCAGGTGCTGAAGATGGATTTGCCTAACCAGCACGGCGGCTTCCCGTACTTGTGGGTCACATCGACAGGCGTTACTAACAAGTGGGACATGTATGATGGTTTCAGCGGTGACTACATCTGCAGCATAGCCAACGTGTCCGCTACTGGCACAAACGTTTACGGCAAAGATGGAAGTATACTCTACTACAGCTTACAAAACTATGGCACCACAGCAAATCCCAAGTACTACCTGCGCGTTTGGAACACAACACATGCCATCTGGTGGAAAGACTACTCAAAAATCGCTGCTAACACCTATTGGATGTGGCGACCCTACCTTAACTATACGTTCGACGGCAACAATGGCTGGTCACTGAACGTGTCAACACCCTTGACCCACAGCACAACGATTCGCGCTATTCGCCAAGATGAGTACATAATTGGCGGAGCTACAGGAAGCAATAACGAGCAAGGCATTACCCAAGGGCACTTCTGGTGCTTAAGCCTGAAACCAGGACAGGTGGGAACTTTGATGTGGAACATAACTTTCACGCCGCCATCCAGCGCTGGCAACACCACTGTTAGCTTAACAGGCGTCTACCCCGAATATGGCGTTTTCCTGTTTGAAGACAGAAACCGCCTGCTAAGATGGGGCTACAGCCTAGACACAGGACAACTGCTTTGGACAGGCACTAAAGAGCCAGACGGCAACTACTATGGCATGTCTGAATACATCTACGATGGCAAGATTCTCGCATGCGGCTACGGCGGAGTACTGCAAGCCTACGACATAAAGACCGGCAAAATCTTGTGGAACTACACGGCTAAGACTGAAGGTTTCGAGTCGCCTTATGGCACTTACCCAATGAACGTCGGTGTTATTGCTGACGGCAAGGCGTACATTGGCACTGGCGAGCACTCGCCGACCCAGCCCTTGTACCGCGGCAATGTCCTGCAATGCATCAACGTGTCAAACGGTGCCTTGTTGTGGAACTTCCCAGTCTACGGTGTATCGCAGCCTTCCGGCAACGCTGGAAGCAACTTCGCCATTGCAGACGGCAAACTCTTGGCATTAAATGCGTATGACAACCAAATCTACTGCTTCGGCAAAGGACCCAGCGCTACCACTGTGACAGCTTCGCCCAAGGTTTCAGTGCACGGCAACAGCGTCATGATAGAAGGCACAGTCACGGATCAAACGCCTTCTGGCAGGCACAACACTAATGGCGGAGTCGACTTCGTCCTGAAGGGCACTCCCGCGATAAGCGACGAAGACATGAGCGCCTGGATGCAGTACCTGTTCCAGCAACGACCTTGCCCAGGAAACGCTAAAGGCGTTGATGTGACGTTAGACGCGCTTGATCCTAACGGCAACTTTGTGCACATCGGCACGGCTTGCAGCGACATAACTGGCACCTTCGCTTTGGCGTTCACACCTGAAGTTCCAGGACCCTACCAGATAATCGCCACGTTCGCAGGCTCTAAATCCTATGGTAGCTCCTTCGCCCAGACTTACATACAAGTTGACGAGGCGCCGCCAGCATCGCCGCCACCAGAGTACCCGCAACCAATCGACCCCACGATGACCATAGTGTACGCCACAATAGCCATAATCATCGCCGTAGTAGTATCCGTTGCAGTGGCAACGATGATGCTGAAGAAACGGTAAAAGTTGCAGCAAAACCAAAACCTTTCCTCTTTTTTTCATGAATGCCTCTTAGGAGAGGTAATGATTTATCGATAGTCTCTCAGGACTGATTTAACAAGGGTATGCTCACTTTCCCATGTACCCTGCTTTTTCCTCTGTTTTGCAGAAATCCGCAATGCTGCGGGCTCGGTCCATTAAGGAATTTTACCGAATTTGGCATCATAATTCAAAAGTCTTATATCCAAATAATTTCATTATTACACTTTAATCTTGCGCTAAACAACTGCGCAGGAAAAGATAAATAGGAGAAAAGGAAAACTAATGAGAACTTCCAAAACCAAAACAACCACTTTGATTGCTGTATTTCTAACACTCTCTATCGCTGCTTCACTCGTAACTTGGCTGCCAACTGCAAATGCTGCTGTTAACAGGTATAATTCGTACGTGTACATCGCCCTAACCCGCGAAACTATCGGTGTTAATCAACCGTTGGTAATTGTCATGTGGACTGCAGATGTTCCCCCCGACATTGGCGAACAGACAGGCCAAGTAGCCGGCGGAAGACAAGCATGGTACAACATAGTGATTAACGTCACGAAACCTGATGGAACCACTCAAAGCTTCACCATTGACAAAACCGACCCTGTGGGAGGAGGCTATATTACCTTCACACCTGACTCGGTTGGAACTCACTATGCCCAATGCTTTTTCCCTGCAACATGGAAAAACACAACTACAACTCAAAACTTCTATACCGCCGCAGCTAGCGCAAAAGTGTACTTCACTGTGACCGAGGAACAAGTGCAAGCCTGGGCTGAAAGTCCACTTCCCGATGGCTACTGGACGCGCCCAATCAACAATGCAAACAGAGACTGGTATGTGCTCGCAGGCAACTGGCTTGGCGGCGCCCATGAACAACCAGCAGGCGCTGCAGGCGGTGTATCTACTCGTTTAATCGGCGGTAAAGGTGCTGAAAGCGCTCACGTTCTGTGGGCTAAACCGTATTATCTTGGAGGTCTAATGGAAGAACGCTTTGGCGAAACTGGCTATCAGACAGGGCACTATCAAGGCATGAGTTGGTCGGCTATAATCATCAACGGAAAAATCTACTACTCTCCACGCTCCGACGCACATGGAACACAAGGCATACTTTGCGTTGACTTGTATACAGGCGAAACGTTATCTTTCATTAACGCAACCATGCCGTCTTTTGGCCAGATATACAACTATGACTCGGGCAACCAGCACGGAGGCTATGCGTATCTGTGGAGAACTTCAGGTGTTACCTTGCCCGAAGTAGTTCAGGTACCTCGGGTGAAACCTAACGCCGATGTCAGACAATTGCCAGTCAGGATAGCCGCTGTACAGACCATAAACAGAACAGCCACTCCGATATCCACTGGAACCGTTTGGGAAATGATTGACGCATACACATTCAAGACTGTATGCTATATAGCAAACGTGACTTCTGGAGGCACCGCTGTTTACGGCAAAGACGGAAGCATACTGCGCTACAACGTTGTCAACCTCGGTACAACTGCAAACCCCAACTATTATCTACAAGTGTGGAACTCTTCGCACGGAACGATGGTTTCGAGCCAACTGGGAACAGGAGCTTGGCAGTGGAGACCGTCAGGCGGCACTTTCGGCGGGACAGATGCATACCTCGGAGGTCTTGCTTACAACTACGTACATGATGGAAACGTCTTCTTCTCTCTGAACGTGTCAATACCGAGCATACTGGGTCCGAGAAATTCAATCCTAAATCAAACGGGAAGCATCCAAGCAGTGCGTGAAGGCGAATACGTAATCATTGGTACCGCAGGCCAAAACAACGAGCTTGGCATTGCCCCAGGCTGGATGATGGCAGTTAGCCTGAAACGAGGGCAAGAAGGCGCAAAACTTTGGGACCTGACGTTTACGCCACCATCCTCAGCAAACAACGCAACAATGAGTTTGGTAGGTGTTTATCCCGACGATGACGTCATCGTCTATTCCAGTACAAAGCTGCTGAAAAGATATGGCATCAGTCTCTCCACAGGGCAAAAACTGTGGGAGAGCGAACCTGAACCGGACATGAACTATTACAGCACACAGATAAACTACTACAATGGATTACTCCTTACTACTGGCTATGGCGGAAGAGTAATCGCCTATGACATAAAGACAGGAAAAATCCAGTGGACCTACAACGCTACAAACGTCGGTTTCGAATCTCCCTACGGCAACTACCCCATCAACATATTCGGCTTAGCTGACGGAAAAATCTACACGCTCACAGGCGAACACTCAATCACTCAGCCCATGTGGCGTGGACCAAACATCCGCTGCATCAACGCATCCAACGG
>JAOZHU010000030.1 GCA_026014705.1 Candidatus Bathyarchaeota archaeon
GCTACGTTAACACCTTTGTTTTTGTACCGCGTCAATGTTGTATGTGTCACTTTAACCGTGGTCATTTTCTTAGCCTCTTCTGTTTTTGTTCTCTCCAGTATTGCCTTAGCGGCGTGTCCTGTTTTCTGGGTCTAGCCATGATTAAACGCTTCACACTCGGTTTACTTTCTACACCAAGTAGATATAATAAACCGTTATCCGTTATAAGGTTTTCCTTGAAAACAAACAAGCCTCGGAAAGTCTAGACAAGCGGGAAAAGCAGTTGCCTTAGGCTTGAACTGGTCACATGCGGCGTCGCTGGCTACGCGGCAACGTTTACCCTTAACGCATAAGCCGCGCCAGAAGTGGCAATCAAAACAGCGCTTTTGCTCCGTTATGCACGTGCAAAAAAAAGAGGGAAGGTTAGCGCGGGAGAATTCGCCACTTCCAGCAGTTAAAAGCATTTATGCTTGGAAACTGTAGAAAACTATCTGAGGGAATAGCAGAATGCCTGAGTCCATAAGAAGCTTCCTAGCCTTCGACATCGAAAGCGAAGCAGTTAGGAAGAAATTGGTATCAGCACAAAGTCAGTTGGCGCAGACAGGAGCAGATTTGAAACTTGTGGAAACCCAAAACATTCACATAACCATCCGCTTCCTCGGCGACATCACCCCTGCGATGACTGAAAAAGTCTTCGCCGAAATGCAAAAAACCCAGTTCACCCCGTTCAACGTGCAAATAAAAGGTTTAGGCGCCTTCCCCGACCTGCGCTACCCAAGAGTCGTGTGGGCAGGAATAACCGAAGGCGCAGACCAACTGAAAACCGTTTTCAACCAACTGGAACCTCGCCTGCGCAGTTTAGGCTTCACACCCGACCCGAAAGGTTTTAGCCCGCACTTGACAATTGCCCGCGTAAAATCAGGAAGAAACAAAACGCAACTAGCAGACTTCGTGTCAAAAAACACAGAATACAACTTCGGAACAATCAAAGCAGAGTGCCTGCGACTGAAGAAAAGCGATTTAACGCCAAGAGGCCCAATATACTCAACACTGAAAGAGCATTGCCCAACGCAAAACAAAAGGGAAAGCTAAAGAAATGCCGAAAGACATAGCCGCCATATGTTCAGAAATTCTAGAAAAAATCACGCCGACAAAAGAGAAAAAAGCGAAAATAGAAGCGCTAGTCAGAAAGCTTGAACGCAAAGTAGCTGCAGCGTGCACGAAACGCGGCGTCAAAGCCACGGTACGAGCTGAAGGCTCAGTTGCCAAGGACACATGGCTAAACGAAGACCCCGACATTGACGTATTCATGCGTTTACCTGCTTCAATAGACAGGAAAACGCTTGGCAAAATCAGCCTAGAAATCGCCCGTGAAGCCACCGAAGGCTCAAGGCAAGTTGAACGCTTCGCGGAACACCCATATTTGGAAGCATTCGTTGACAACGTCAGAGTTAACATTGTGCCATGCTACGCCGTTAAGCAGGGAGAATGGTTAAGCGCCACCGACAGGACACCCTTCCACACCGACTACGCCAAGAAACACCTCAATCAGCAGTTGCGCAGCGAGGTTCGCTTGCTGAAGAAGTTCATGCAGGGCATCGGAGTCTACGGCGCAGAAATCAAAACAGGTGGCTTCAGCGGCTACCTCTGCGAACTGCTGGTACTACACTACGAATCCTTCACTGAAACGCTGAAAACCTTTGCACAGTACACACAGCGGATAATCATAGACATCGAGAACTACTACAGCGGCAGACAGAATGGGCTCCAGTTGCTATTCAATGAGCCCTTGGTGATTATTGACCCAGTAGACAAAGCCAGAAACGTAGCTTCCGCAGTCCAGTCAGAAAAACTTTACACCTTCATCGGTGCAGCCCGTGAATTCCTAAAATCACCGAGCACAGAGTTTTTTTATCCGCCGAAGACAAAGGCGCTACCCCTCAACGCTTTACAACAGCAATTAGACAACTGCGGAGCAGCCTACGTATTCCTATTGTGCGCCATTGACGAAGCCGTCCCCGATGTTTTATGGGGGCAACTTTACAGGACGCAACGGTCTTTGCGGAAACTTCTGGAACTCAACGACTTCAGAGTCCTCAGAAACGCAGTCTGGAGCGACGAAAAAACCCTCAGCATCTTCATTTTTGAACTTGAGCAACGCTTTCTGCCAAGCGTTAAAAAGCATCTTGGACCACCGCTCACGCATGAAAATGAATGCACCAATTTTTTGGCGAAATACGCCCAAGGCAACAGCAACGTGATTTCTGGACCGTGCATTGAAGATGGACGATGGACGGTGGAACTAAAACGGAGATACACCGACGTTGTTAGCCTCTTAGCCGAAAAGTTGAAGGAAGGCGGCAAAAACACAGGCGTGGCTAAAATAATAGCTCAAGCTCTCAAAGAAAAAATCAGCGTCCTAGTCAACACTGAAATTGCCAAAGTTTACAGCGGCAACGAAGACTTCGCAGCGTTTCTAACCAGTTTTCTCAGAGGCAAACCGCTCTGGCTCGACGCTGCAGCTGAATAGGACAGCTACAGAAACTATCGCGCCACATGCAAAATCGTATTTTGCACGCGCTTGCTACCGAAAGCGATAAACGCTTCCACACTTTACATCTGTTAACTCACGCATAGCAAACTAACGTTGGGAACCAAATGAGCAAAGCAGCAGAGATGGCTAAAACTTCAGCCAAAGGCGGATTCCACCTTTTATGGGGATTAGTAGCCTCAACAGTCATCTCTTCAATCGGCACAATATTCATCGGCAATCTTCTGGGCGACACTAGATACGGATTATACACAATAGCCATGGTCGCGCCCAACTTAATCGCAACTTTCAGAGACTGGGGCATGAACACTGCCATGATCAAGTACTCAGCGCAGTACAACGCTGAAAACAAATGCGACAAAATACGAAGCATATTCGCCGCAGGAATAATCTTCGAAGTAGCACTCGGCTTGCTGCTAACCGTAGTCGCCTTTCTGCTCTCAGGCTTTTTGGCTACACTGTATAACGAGCCTGAATTGCCGCCCCTGATTCAAATTGCCTCTTTCACAATCCTGACAGGTGCGCTTCTTACCACTGCCCAGTCCGCATTCGTAGGTTTAGAAAGGCTAGAATTAAACAGCATAACCATTATTTTTCAATCCATAATCAAAACCGCCGTAATCCTACTGCTGGTCTTAGCTGGCTTTGGCCCACTTGGGGCTGTCCTCGGTTACACGATAGCATTCCTGATGGCAGGAATAATCGGCATACTCCTCATGTGGACACTCTACAGGAAACTGCCCAAACCCGCCAACAACAAACTGGAAATCAAGAGCACAATAAAGACTATGTTTAACTACGGAATGCCCCTGTCAATAGCCACAATCGTAGGCGGATTCCAAACACAATTCTACAACTTCATAGTACCCATATACGTTTCAACCCAGCTAATGGGCAACTACGGCATCGCTAACACATTCGTCGTCCTAATCACATTCTTCGCTTCACCCATAACCACCATACTTTTCCCCGCTTTCTCAAAACTTGACGCTCAAAAAGACTGCGAAACACTCAAGAACGTCTTCCAATTCTCCGTAAAATACGCCTCACTCCTCGTAGTCCCCGTTGCAGCCATCGTAATGGTGCTATCAAAACCTGGAATCGGTGTATTGTTCCCCAACTACCCTGAAGCGCCGCTATTTCTCGCTTTGCTGGCGATAAGCCACTTTCTCACAGCAGCGGGGAACCTAAGCGTAGGTAACCTCATAAACAGCCAAGGCCAAACCAGATTCAACTTGAAACTAGCACTGCTCACCTCAGCGATAGGGTTCCCCTTAAGCGTGGTGCTTATTTCCCAGTTCGGCATCATCGGACTCATCGGCACCGCAATAGTAGCAGGCATCCCCAGCCTCATAATTGCGCTGATTTGGGCAAAGAGGAATTACGGCGTAACCGTGGATTGGGCGTCCTCCGCGAAGATTCTCCTTTCTGCAGCCGCGGCGTCAGCAATAACCTACGCGGCAATCACATATATAGCCCTCAGTAACTGGGCATCGCTAATTGTAGGCGCAATAATCTTCCTCGCCGCTTTCATGCTTGCCATTCTGCTAACCAAGGCAATTGGCAAATCAGACATAGAGAACCTCCGCAGCATGCTCGGTGGACTGGGACCTCTCCGCCGCCCAATAAACTTCTTCCTGAGGATAATCGAGAAAGTCATGAATACACTTCGACTCTAGCGCTGCACTAAACAAAACCCAAAGCGACAAGCACTATACTGAGTAACCAACAGTAAAAGGCGAACAAATGGAATTTCTTATCAGCCACGATTCTTCTAAGAAGCCGCAGCGCAAAATAGCCGATAACCATGGAAACTGCTACGCCAACGAGAATTTCTGCCCAACTTACACCCGAAAGAGCCAACACGTCATGCTGCGTGAAAAAAGTCAAAGCCAAAGCGCCGATTATGGCTGGAACAGAAAGCAAGAAGGAAAACTTGAAGGCTTTCTCGCGTCTTATTCCCAGCAGAAGCGCCACGGCTATTGTTAAGCCACTTCGCGATAACCCTGGAATCAACGCCAAGCCTTGGGCTGCGCCTATTACTAATGCGTCCAAGTACCCGACGCCGTCTTTGTTTTCGCTTCCAATCCTTGAACTATAAAGAACGACGCCGCATGCTGCAAAAGCGCCGGCTATTGGAAGCAGGTCGCTGAAGAACGCCTCAAGGGTATTGCCGAAGAGGAATCCTATGAGCACTGTGGGCATTGTGCCGACAATGATTAGAGGTATCAGTTTGCCGTTTTCCGTCTTAAAGTCAAGCTTCGCCAAAGCAGCAAGGATGTTTTTTATGTCTTTGCGGAAGAATAGAAGCGTCACGAGGAGTGTGCCTATGTGGAGCGAGCCATCAAAAAGTATGGGCACATCTATGCCAAGAAAGTGTTCTGTTAACCGCAAGTGTCCAGTGCTGGATATGGGCAGCCACTCTGTTATGCCCTGAATCAGACCCAGTATTGTTGTTTGTGTTATGTCCATGTGGGAGCCGCCGTTTCTCGTCAAACGGGTTGAGTTGTGGGTAGTAGTTTGTTGAACTTGCTAATTTGCGTGCTGGTGGGCAGAGAATGTGCTGAGAGCACAAGGCATCTCTGAGCTTAGACAGCGGGTGAGTGGGGAAGCTATTGCGTGACTGAGTGGTACCAGCTGAGTATGTACTCAGGCAACTTTAGTCCCCTTTGCGCCAGTCGTTCAGCTATTTTCACGGGTAACGGGCTTAGAACGTAGGCAGCTCTTGTGTAAAACCGTCGCGGTGTGCCTGACTTGGAATCTTCCTCCAAGATTATTTTCAAGTCTGCTTTCTTAGCTAAGGTTGAGTCTTTCGCGCCAGTTATCGCCAGAACCGTTCCGTTGAACTTTTTCATTACGTCACACCAGAGTATGACGGGTTTGGTTTCGCCAGAAGAAGATATGAGAATTTCAAGGTCACCGGCTCTCGGATGTGGAGTATTGACGCCTCTGGTTACGTACACGTTGTCACCTAGGAAGTGCTTAATGTGGAAAAGTCTCACACCTGTCATTTTGGCAATTTCGTTGGCAGTGCCTTTTCCGCCTAGGAACACGTCTGTTCTTCTCTCCAGTATGTCAACAAGCTGAGTATAAGTGTCTGAGCACACGTTGGCGTCTATTAAAGCGCCAATTTTCTCGAACTCTTCTTTGCAGAGTTTAAACACGTCGTCTACTTCTAAATTCCGAAAAATTGCTTCAATCATCATGCATAGCAGCAGCAGACTGCCCAACTCGAAGATGTCGCCCATCATTCCTGTCTCGCTGTACTCAAACGAGGGCTTCGATTGCCCGCGTCCCTTGAGCAAAACCACGTGCCCATGCTGGCTGGTTATCTGCGCCAGAGGCGACTCTAAACTGGACGTCATAAGCCCCATGGAAAATCTGGAAGTTTTCTTTTCCTCGATGTACCGCGCCAAATCCTGCGCCATCATTAATGGGTCATCTGAGTAGCCACTTCCAGAGTTCATCAACAGCAGCGTCTTTTTGTAGCGGCGTTCAAGGTCAGCCGCGGCATCGTACATGTTCTTGCCTGGAAAACCAGGGTCATCGGGTGTTAGTACGACTTTGTTTCGCCAACCTACTTGGCTTAGGGCGATTTGGCTCATAGCGGCGTTAAGCGAGTACAGCGACCTGCCTGAGCCTCCGCAGATAACGCAGTCAGCGGCTTTCAATTCTTCAAATAGGGGAAGAAGGTTTTTTCGTCTGATGCTGAGGAGGTTATCTCGGATTTTGTTGACGTAGCCTATGCAACTGATTTTGTCTTTGATGCCAATGCACCTCACTGCTACAAGAGATTTTGAGACTATCTATATTATTCTTGTGCTTCAAGAACTAAGAGACATTATTCTGTTTTCATTACCAGCATCACTCTAAGTTCAGTTCACCAAAGTTGATGGAGCACTTTCAGCTGAAAACAGCTAATCCCGCCTTGCTGCGTCAAAGGCGTGGCTTAACAGAAATTTATAAATTGTATTGCTTGGTTCAGTACTGTGCGGAGATGCAAATTGAAGAAAATTAGTGAAGTATTCCAAGAGGCAGACTGGAAGCTTGAGAAACATGTGCCAGTAATCGAATGCGCAGATGCAGTCAACGCGGGCGAACTTTTCGAAGTTAAAGTTTCCGTAGGCAAAGAAATCGCTCACCCGAACACAACTGAGCACCATATCAGTTGGATAACGCTTTATTTCCATCCAGAGGGAGAAAAATTCCCGTATCAAATAGGTCACTTTGAGTTTGCTGCACATGGCGGTTCAGTTCAAGGTCCAAACACCAGTTCCGTATATACTCAGCCTGCGGTGGCGGCGTGGTTGAAGACCAGTAAGGCAGGAACCCTCATGGCAGTCTCGTACTGCAACATTCACGGGTTGTGGCAGTCCTCAAAAGAAATCAAACTCAAATAGCCCCTTTTTCTCCTTTCTTTTTTGCTTTCAGCGTTACTGTTTTTTTGCACGAATCTGCCAAATGTTTATATCGAATAGAACCTTCTCAAACAGGAATACGGTGGACACTGATGACTTCGCAGAGTGAATTAGAAAAGTTTGATTTCCTGAGAAAACTAGCCTTGGAGTTGGGCGCCGCAGAAGCCAAAGTCATTTCCGCAGACAAGGTAGTAGTAGAAGACAGAGTTGTGCTCAAATGCAAGGTCGGCTGCCCCAATTACGGAAAAACATTGACTTGCCCACCTTACACTCCTACAGCGGCTGAGTTTCGAAAAATCGTAAGCGAATACAGTTATGCTTTGTTCATGAAATTTAGATCGCAAGCAGCGGCTGACCCAGAACTGGCGAAGGTACTTTCGAAGGCTGAAACTGACCCAGCGGTTCCGCAGGACCTGAAAGAGAAGGCGCGTAAGTTTTGGGCTGATTGGAAAGAGGATAAACGAAAAATGCTTTCTGCAGTTGTTGACCTTGAAAAGGCGGCTGTGGGGAAGGGGTACACTCTGGCGGTTGGCTTCATTTCTGGAGCGTGCGAATTATGCGAAAAATGTAATGTGCAGAGTGGAATTTGTGTGCATCCAACTATGGCTCGGTACTCTGAAGATGCAGTCGGGGTGAACGTGAAGAAAACCGCGAAGAATGCTGGCATCGCAGTAAAATTTCCGTTTGAGAAAAATCCCGAGTCTTTCGCTTTACTTTTGATTGATTAGGCTGCCCGAATCGCCTGCTTTTTTACTTGTCTTTAAAACAATAAACTGGGCGCAAAAGTTTTAATGTAATCGACGCGCAGTGGTTTACAATTCCGCAGCGGCGGAGAAAAATGTTGCAAAGACGTAAGAGAGCATGACGGCGACCACTGCTGAGCCTATTGCGAAATCCAAGTTCTCTGCAGTAGATTTGCTGCTTGTTATCATGAGCTTTATTTGGGGCATAAACTTCTCCGTTATAAAAGGCGCACTGATTGATTTCTCGCCCTTAAGCTTCAACGCCGTGCGCTTCAGCAGTGCTTCCTTGATTTTGCTCAGTTTTCTGTGGCTTCGTGAACGCAATTTAGGTATCAAGAAGAAGCATTTGGGCTACTTCATCATGCTTGGTTTAATTGGAAACACAGCTTACCAATTGTTCTTCATTAACGGCATCTCGTTCACAACCGCCACTAATTCTTCGCTGATTATTGCCACAACGCCGATTTTCATAGTTCTCTTCAGCGCCGCTTTGCATGTAGAGAAAATAACTAGCCGCATCGTGCAAGGCGTAATCCTGTCTTTCGCAGGCATAGTCATGATTATTCTAGGCTCAGGCAAACCGTTAAGCTTCACAGAACAAAGCTGGATAGGCGATTTGCTGACCATAGCGAACCCAATCTGCTGGGGTAGCTACACGGTGCTTTCAAAACCCATGCTCAAAGAGTATTCACCGCTTAAATTGACAGCGATCACCATGGCAATAGGCACCGTACCCCTAATCCTCGTCGCCACACCCTCGTTAAGCACAGAAAACTGGACAGCAATTTCCATTAATTCTTGGCTGAGCCTTGCGTTTTCCGCTGTTTTCGCCATATCCATCGGCTACGTAGCATGGTACATCGGCGTGAACCGCATTGGCACTTCGCGAACCGCGCTTTACGAGAACCTCGTTACTGTCTTCGCTGTGGCTTCCGCTTGGATTCTACTATCCGAGAACATGACCGCAATTCAAATAGTCGGCGCCGCGCTGGTTTTCGTCAGCCTTTACATGGCAAGAAGAAACAATGGCAAGCAACCGAAAAACGCCTAAATAAGCGAACACCCAACACTAAGCCAGAAAGAAAGGGTCATTATGAAGATTCTGCTGGATGAAATGTACGCGGGCTTGAAAGAGTACTTTGAAACCTTAGGCTACGAAGTGCTCACTGCGCAGGAAGCAGGATTGAAAAGCGCAAAAGACAAAGCCGTGGTTGAGTACGCGGGCAAACACAATTTGCTTCTTGTGACACAAGACCAGAAACCTGCCGAGTTAGCGGAGCTCACAGGAGTTAAATACGTGCTGATTTCTAACGGCATGATTGCCAAAATCGCGGATGCAAAAATAAAAGAAAAGTATCCCGCGCCCTAGCAGAGGGTTTTCTGTTTTTCGCTCTTAACAAAAGCTGAAACGCGCACGCCTATTAGCCTGATTTTTCTGCGGCTTTGCAAGTAAACCTGAATGAGCCCCTTTGCCGACTTTTTCAAGTCCCGCGCACGGGCAGTCATAAATGGTAAAGTTTTGCTGCGCGTGTGAGTCTCAAAGTTGTCATAACGCACTTTAATGGCAACAGTTTTGAAGAAAAGCCGCTGATTCAACGCTTCTTTACAGACCTCTTCACAAAGCACATCCATAGCTTCCAGAACGATGTCCGCTTCCGCTGTGTCTTCCTGAAAAGTGGTTTCGTGACTGATGCTTTTAACTTCGGTTCTCGGTTCCACTTCGCTCCGGTCAATTCCGTGCGCATTCAAAAACATCTGCATGCCCATTGCACCGAAAACCTCAGTTAACACGCTTGGGTCGTAACGCGCCAGTTCACCTATAGTGCTTATGCTTAAGGTCTTGAGTTTCTCTTCTGTTTTGCGTCCAACCCATAGGAGCTTGCGAACCGGCAAAGGCTCCAGAAACTGCTGCACTTCCGAGCCTTTGACTAAGGTCAAACCGTTAGGTTTCTGGAAGTCGCTGGCAATTTTAGCCGTCAACTTGTTGGGACCAACCCCGATTGAGCAGGTTAACCTTTCTTTCTCGCTGATTTCACGTTTTATCTTTTTAGCCAACGCTTCAGCTTCAGCGTAATCCTTCACCCTTGCGGTTACATCTAAGAAAGCCTCATCAATACCCCATTGCTCAAACTTGTCCGCGTATTTCCTCACTATCGCCATGATTTCATTAGATACCCTGATGTAAAGCGGAAAATTAGGCTGAAGAAAAACAGCTTCAGGACAAAGCCGCCAAGCTCGAGAAATAGGCATACCTGACTTGACACCGACTTTGCGGGCTTCATAATTGCTGGTACTCACGACGCCTCTGCCTTTACCCTGCTTTGGGTCAGCGCCCACCACAACAGGTTTACCCGCATACTCTGGATGCTCCCGCTCCTCCACCGCCGTATAAAAATGATCCATATCCAAATGGAAGATTATCCGCTTCTTCTCGCTCATGCTCGTTCAATAGGGAAATGGCGAGTTTGGCGATTTAAAACCTATTGAAAAGACACTATAGGCTGTAACTATGAACGCAACTGCGCCATGCGAAGCGCTTTTTTCACCACTGCATATGCGGCGTAACGTTCAGAACAAACAAAGTCGAAAAGGTTTATGAGCAGAAACTGCGCATTCAAACTTGACAGGGCACGGAACTATTTGGACATGAGCAACGTGAAGTTGAAAGTCAAAGCCATATTGCTTGACTTAGACGGTACAATAGTGGATTCAAGATTTGCTTATTTGGAAGCGGCGCGAATTGCACTTCAAGCGTTGGGGCAACCTCCGCTTGAACCATTGATGGCGCTGCAGATTCCCAAAAGGCTGGAACAGAACCAGTCTATAGATGACCTTACAGGCGGTGACACCGCTCAGTTTCTTGAGATTTACCTTAAAACTTTCTATCGCATAGCGCATTTGGCAACTAAGCCCATACCCAACATTCACGCTGCGTTGGAAGCGCTGCAGCAGAAGGCAAAGTTAGCTCTTGTCACGATGCGCAATACACCAAGCACCGCAATCGCGAAGGAACTGCAAAACTTCAACTTGGCACAGTACTTTCCACACATAGTAACTGCCAGAGACACGACTAAGCCCAAACCGTCACCTGAAGCGCTCATGAAAGCACTGCAAGCGCTGAATGTGAAAACTTGCGATTGCCTAATTGCAGGAGACAGCGTAATTGACATTAAAGCAGGGAAGGCAGCAGGCGCCAAAACTGCAGCAGTCACCTCCGGACTCTATTCGCGGCTGGAGCTTGCCACGCTGCACCCTGACTTGATTCTGGAAGACGCCACTAAGCTGCCCAGCTTCATTGAGTAGGCAAACTGGCGCCTAATCATATTTCTAAAGGCGTAATATTGCTGAAAACCGCCTAAACCACTTATAACCGCCAGATGAAAATAAGGTTAAATAACCCTCCTCAGTAGATAAGTAATGGAGAAGGCTTCAGAGCGGAAAGGGAAATGAACTTCATAGAAATAATATTAGCGGAAACGCTTAAGGACGCGGATCCAGCCCTCGACGTGACAGGTTCAGACCGCAAAGTCCTCCAAGTCGCCTGCGAAGACCTTACAAACTACTTAAAATACCATTGGAACCTCGTCGCGACAGAAGCAAACCAATGCGAAATCGTCGAGAGGCTGGAACAATTCTTCAAAGAAAACCCTGCGGAACTGGAAGAGTTTCTTGCCATGTGGACTGGTAACTGGTTCAAGAAATGGAAAGAACGCGTCAAACTGCTCATAGGCGACCAAAACGCCAACAGTTGGAATCGTGCCTCTAAGACACTTAGCAACGCGGAGCCGCTGTGGAAACAACTCGAGCACAAACAGGAAATCCGTGAAGTCATAGCTGCCACTTTGATAAAAAACGGAGAAATCTGCGGCACCGAAATTCTCTCAGAAAACCTGCTGAAACTTGAACTAGGCGACAAGCGAGTGCAGCACCTCAAAGATAAGGAGCGCATCTTGAATGTGGTTAACAATGCATTGAGAAAAGCGCGGGACATGGCGCAAAGCAAGGGACCGTTAATCTTTGTCAAAATCGACAAGGGATACTATAACCCAGAAAACCCTTAAAACATGATACCTTTTTCACTGGCGAAATCAATAAACTGGACAGCAGTGCACTTCTTGTAACAGCCTAACAACTGCAAATGCACGCTACAATACAGAACAACAAAAATAAGCTTTAGCTTAATCGCTGTCTCTGCAGCGTCTTCGTTTGCCAAGCATACTCTCTGATAGTTGCAGTTTCCCCGTAGCCGCATGCTGCGCATCTTTTCTTCCGCACGTGATAAGCGTGTCTTCCGCAGCGTCGGCAGCGGATATGCACGGTTTTTCCTTGGTGTTTACCGAAGGACGGAGTACCCTTACCCAATATTGTCACCTAGGGGGCGGCGAAATAAGCACTACGTTGTCTCCGCGAACAATTATTAGACCTAGCTTTCGCATGTTCTCCGTGTTGGTGGTGTCCTCTGTCTCTTCCAAAACAAGATTTAGATGCTGATCAAAGCCTTTCAGTCTTCCCCGTAGGCTTTTGCCACCTTTTAAACGTACAAGCACTATTTTGCCCAAGTTTTGTTCAAGGATTTCGGTTGTCATCTCGCTCATTTTTGAACCCTTCGTATGCCTTGTTCTCTTCTATACTTAAACTTATCCCATTTAAACCCTTCGACCAAGCATGGCGAAAGAACGCTCAGAACATTCCCTACAATCAAGCGTCCATACGCGCTGAACCACACAACTGCTTTAATGCCAGACAGAGAGGCTTTCTCTGTCTAAGACATGTTAACTTTAAATAAATAGAAAAAGGGGAGTTGTTGATTGTCTTCTAACCTACGAGGCAGATGGGCAACACCGTTTTCCCGTGCGCTTCGTTCAATATTTCGGCTACTGCAAGGTAAACAGCGCTTAAACCGCAGATGACGCCTTCGATGCCGACAAGGTTGTTAAACGTAAAGCTGCTGAACAGCGTTGGGTTGCCCGTTAACTCTCTTATTACCAGCAGGAAAAACAGAATTGCCAGACTCATGAAGACAAACTGCAACGCGCGGTTCTTGCGTAATGTCCCAAAAAACATCGCAAACGTGAACAAGCCCCACATGAAGAAGTACGCAGCCATAGCAACATCGGTCGGAGCCGCTAAACCGCTGAGCAGTGAAGTCTTCGGCAGCAACAGCAGCAGCACCAGAGACCACCAGAACAATCCATAGCTGGTGAAAGCCACAGTGCCGAAAGTGTTGCCTTTCTTGAACTCCATGATACCCACGATAACTTGCGCGAGTCCACCGTAAGCCAATCCCATTGCCAAAATCATCGTATCCAACGGAAACAAACCCGCGTTATGCAAATTGAGCAGCACCGTGGTTAACCCGAAGCCTAACAAGCCAAGCGGAGCAGGATTCGCTAATTTCTCACTCATAAATTCCACGCCTTCAATCATTGAAGTCTGCTTTCTTCCCAGCTTTTACGTATTAAGCTTTTCTACGCGTCAATGCCACTTCCACAGTTTTCTATTCATCGTGAACTCAGGCAACACAAACAAAGCCAAACCAGCCACAGCTATCACATAAGCTAAATCAGTCAGGCTAAGCGGCACCAAATGGAACAACTGCTGCGTAATCGGAATATAGGTAATTCCAAGCGTTAAAGCTATCGACACAATCTCCGCTATTACAAAGAACTTGTTCTTGAACGCGTCTTTGCCCATTCTCCAAACGCTACGCTTCTCCGAACGGCAATTCCACACCACCAGCAACTCAAACACCGCTGCTTGCACAAACGCCACAGTCGTCGCCTCACGATAAGTCAACTCACGCGCAACCTCATCAATAACACCATTAACCATCCACGGATGCGAAGGCCACACGTAATACTCCAAACAGAACACTAAAATCGTCCCGATAGACTGCAGAATAAACGACAACATAATGAACCTCCCCATTCCATGCAGTATTCCCTCATCAGGCTTCCTAGGCGGTCTATCCATCACATCCACATCAGGCGGATCCGTAGCAAGCGCCACAGCAGGTGCACCATCAGTAACCAAATTAATCCATAAAATCATCGCAGGCAACAACGGCAACGGAAACAGGTCAGGACTGAAAAGCCCACCCAGAATGGCAAATGTGCCTATAACCAACAGCTCATCAAAGTTGCACGAAATTAAGAAACGCGCGTACTTACGAACGTTGTCATAGATAACCCTGCCCTGCTCCACAGCCTTAACTATCGTCGCAAAGTTGTCATCAGTAAGAATCACGTCAGAAGCTTCTTTAGTAACATCCGTGCCCGTAATACCCATCGAAACACCCACATCAGCCGCCTTCACCGCAGGAGCATCATTCACGCCGTCTCCAGTCATCGCAACAATATGCCCACGCTTCTTCCAAGCATTCACAATCCGCAACTTGAGCTCAGGCGACATCCTCGCGTACACACTGACCTTCTCCACCATCTGATCAAAATCTGCATCACTAATCTTCTCCAATTCAGCCCCAGTCAACACCAAATCGCCTTCCCTGAAAATGCCGACCTCCTTAGCCACAGCAACAGCAGTCAACTTATGGTCACCCGTAATCATAACAGCACGTATACCCGCCTTCTGACAAGTCTTATTCGCTTTGATAGCTTCTTCACGCGGCGGATCGATCATCCCCTGCAAACCAACAAACACCAAATTCTTCTCAAGTTCATCATCCCCAAGCTTCTCAGCGTCAGCAGGCAACCGCTTATAAGCCATCGCCAACACACGCAACGCATCACCAGCCAACTGCTCATTCGCCTGCAAAACCGCCTTGCTCTTAGCAGCAGTCAACTTTACCTCTTTACCCGACTCAACAATATGCGAACACCGCTCTAGAACCGTTTCAGGCGCACCCTTCATATACGCAACCAACTCACCCTGCGGCGTCTTATGCACAGTGGTCATGCGTTTCCTTTCCGAAGTGAAAGGTACCTCGCGAATACGCGGATAAGCTGAATCCCACGCTTGCCTGCTGAAACCCGCCTTCTCAGCAACCACAATCAACGCTCCCTCCGTAGGGTCACCGAAAATCTCCCAGCAATCCGCATTCTCTTTCCGCCGCAACTGCGCATTACTGCACAACGCGCCGATTCTAAGCAGCAACTCCGCAACACCCTCAGGCTTCGTCACACCGCCGTCCAGCTTAAACTCGCCTTTAGGCTCGTAACCTACGCCGGTAACTTCTACAAACTGCCCATCAACCAGCAACTGACGAACCGTCATCTCACCCTTCGTAACAGTCCCAGTTTTATCTGAACAAATCACCGTCACAGCGCCTAAACTTTCAGCTGAAGACAACTTACGCACAAGCGCATTCCGCTTCGCAAACTCGCGCGCACCAAGAGCCAAAGCCACAGTCACAATAGCAGGCAAACCCTCAGGAACAGCAGAAATAGCCAAACTAATCGAAGACATAAACGCCGTGATAAACCCTTCAATGTTCAAAACGCCCGAAGCCACAACATCAAACGCCTCAAGCGCAAAAATAATCACACAAACCGCCACCACAACCTTAGCGATTTTACCCGCAAACTTGTCCAGTTTCTTCTGCAAAGGCGTCTCCTCTTCCTCCGCAGTCTGAACCATCTCAGCGATTTTGCCAAATTCGGTATTCATGCCCGTGGCGGTGACAACAGCTTTGCCGCGTCCATAAACAACATGCGTCGCTGTAAACAACATATCACGACGCTCAGCAACTCCAGCATCTGCCTTGACAGGCGCAACATCCTTGTTTACAGGCGTCGATTCACCTGTCAAAATCGCCTCATCAGCCTTTAGCTCAATAGCCTCAATAACGCGCGCGTCAGCGGGAACATGGTCGCCTGACTCTAAGACAAGAATATCACCTGGCACAATATCCCGCGCAGGAATAATCACCTCTTGCCCATCACGTATAACCCGCGCCTTAGGCGCCGTCAACTTCTTCATGGCTTCAATTGCCTTCTCAGCACGATATTCCTGCACGAAACCAGTTATAGCGACCAAAATGACAATGGCACCGATAATTATCGCGTCAGCCATCGCCTCCAAAAATCCTTCCTCTGCGCCAGTAATTACCTCATAATACCCAATAATCGCAGAAAGAATTGTGGCCACAATTAAAAGGATGATGAAAATGTCCTTAAACTCGCCAAGAAACATGCTCAACGCAGACTTTCGCTTCTTAGCCACAAGCTCGTTGTAGCCGTGTTTCTTAAGTCGTTCTTGAGCTTCCTGCGTGGTTAATCCTTCATGCGTAACATTGAAGTCACGCAGGACATCATCTACTGCCTCAGCATGCCAAGACTTAGACGTATTCGCTCCCCTCGACAGGACATTTATGATAGCTCTCTTATGTCGAGAAGAATCATTAATAACATTTTCCATTTGTAACACACAAAAACAAAGGCTAATAAACAAGTTCACACAGAAATCCCAACTCAGCTTAAAGAAAACAACAAGGCAAGGTTGAAAAGAGATGTTTGAACCATGGTACATAGCACCAATAGCTGCGTTAATTTCAATCGTGGTTGGACTCTACTTCTACCGTTACGTCGAGAAACAGGACAGCGGAACCGACAGAATGAGGGAGATCTCCGACGCTATTAAAACTGGCGCTCGTGCTTTCCTGAGAAGAGAATACACAGTACTGTTCATGTTCGTGGGCGTCATCTCCGCCCTACTGCTAATCTTTCTCCCAACACCAATCTGGGCAGGCAACCCGTTGGACAACGTCTCGTTAATGCTGGCGTACATTTTTGGCTCATCGTTCTCCGCTCTCGCTGGCTTTCTAGGATTAACCATCGCAACCAAAGCAAACGCCAAAGTCGCCAACTGCGCACAACAAGGTTTGAACAGGGCTTTCCCAGTTGGTTTCCGAGGTGGCGCAGTAATGGGTTTCTCCGTAGTCGGCATCGGATTGCTGGGGATAAGTATCGTCTATTTCTTAACAGGCGACCCTGAGATAGTGTTAGGTTTCAGTTTCGGTGCCAGCGCTCTAGCGCTCTTCGCCAAGGCAGGCGGCGGAATCTACACAAAAACCGCGGACATCAGTGCAGACCTAGTAGGCAAAGTGGAACTTGACTTACCTGAGGACGACCCGAGAAACCCCGCGGTCATAGCCGACAACGTAGGCGATAACGTAGGCGATGTTGCAGGCATGGGCGCAGACCTGTTTGATTCTTACGTTGCAAGCATAGTAGCCGTGATGATACTTGGCGCAGCGCTTTCCCTAAGTGGCAATGCTCAGTTCATACAAATCCCGCTGGTATTTGCCGGCATCGGCATATTCGCGTCCATAATCGGGTCTTTAACCGTTAGAGTAAGGAAAAACGGCAATCCTGGCAGTGCACTAAACATGGGTACGTATATAACTTGTGCTATCTTCGGCGTCCTAACTGCAGTCGGAACTTACTATTTTGGTTATGATTGGCGAGTCTGGGGAGCAGCGTTCGTCGGTTTGATTGCAGGGGTCATAATCGGAGTGACAACCGACTACTTTACGTCAGAAGACAAGGCGCCTGTGATTAAGACAGCAGAAGCATCGAAAAGTGGTCCTGCCATCAACATAATTACTGGCTTCTCGTACGGTTTACGAAGCATAATTCTGCCTTTGATCGGCATTGGAGTCGCTGCGGTTGTTGCCTACATGCTTGTTTCACCAATAGCTAAGGAACTGCTTTTGCCAGCGGATTACATTGTCAAATATGGCGTTTTTGGAATTTCGATGGCTGCAGTAGGCATGCTCTCAATCGTCGGGCTAACGGTTTCTAACGATGCTTACGGTCCCATCGTTGACAACGCTAAAGGTGTGGCTGAACAGTCAGGTCTCAGCGAAGAAGTCATAGCCATAACTGACGAACTTGATGCTGCAGGCAACACAGCTAAGGCGATAACGAAAGGCTTTGCCATCGGAGCGGCCGGGCTGACTGTGATTTCGCTGTTGGCTGCATTCCAAGAAATCGCTGCAAAGGCTGGTCACAATGCTGTGTTTGATATTATGGACCCGTTAGTCTTGATGGGCGCACTTATTGGCGTTGCGATTCCTGCGGTGTTCTCGGCTATGCTGATGCTGGGCGTTGGAAGAAACGCTGAGCGTATGATTGCCGAAATCAGGAGACAGTTCAGTGAAATTCCAGGTCTCCGCGAAGGCAAACCGGGAGTTAAACCGGACTATGCGAAATGCGTTGACATTGCTACCGTTGGTGCAATCCGAGAGTTGATGCCAGCCAGCGTCGTCATAATCGTGGCTACGCTTCTCGTGGGTTTCATTGGAGGAATCAACGCGCTCGGTGGATTCTTAGCTGGAGCAATACTGTCAAGTTTGCTGTTGGCGTTGTTAATGTCGAACGCGGGCGGTCTCTGGGATAACGCTAAGAAACTGATTGAAACAGGCAAGTTTGGCGGAAAAGGTTCCGAAGCGCACAAGGCAGCGGTGGTAGGCGATACTGTTGGTGACCCGTTCAAGGATACTGCTGGTCCTTCGTTGAACACGATGATTACGGTTATGTCGCTGGTTGCTTCATTGTTCGCCGCTTTGATTGTGCAGTACAACTTGTTGGGCATTTTAGGGCTGTAGCTCTCTTTCACTATCCTTTCTTTTTTGTTTCTGCGATTTTTCAGAAGAATCTGTCTCTGTGCATTTGGATGATTACGGGTGGGGTTTGAGTGCGCTTTGGTTTTCGTCCCACCAAATCAGGTTGTCATAGTGGAATTTGCTGAAAAGGCGAGTCCAAGGGGAACCGTAAATTATGTCGAAGTTGCAGCCGTACGTCTGCGTGAGGTTGCTGATGTCGTTCCATATGGTTTGTGATTTGTCGTCTGCGTTCCATACGCCCCATATTTTGTCGTTCGGGCTTCGGAAGCCCCAGCCGTAGTTGTCTGGAACAACGTAGGCGATTTTCGCTGTGTTAGATGTTGCGTTTTGCGGGTTTTGGGAGACGTATTTTTTGAATTCTTTGATGACATCGAAGTATTCTTCGGTTAGTAACCCGTATGGTCCGGTTTGCGGGTAGTTAAAGATTATGACATATTTGGCGCCAGCCTGATAAGCGGTGACCATGTCCTCGTAGACCTTGGCGGGTGACTCGATGTAGGGTGGATCCTCGTATGTCCACGTTATTATTGCGCCCCATGTCTTGTTGTGCATTTCCGCAGCGCCTCTGCATAAGGCTATATGTACTTCTCGGGAGTGGTTCCAAGCAAAGTGGCAGAAGACAACGTCGTATCCTGCTTCGTAGTCGTACCAGTAAAGCCCGTAGTCTGAGGTGGCGAGTTTGTCGATTTTGATGAAATCTCTCATTTGGATGTAAAGATAGTAGACGAAAGTGTTGGCGGCGTCTCTGTAATTGCTGGGCATAGTTGTGGTATCGAACTGCCTGAAGTTGCCAAGGTCCAGCTGGTGTCCGCCTGGCTCATCCCAGAGGTAGTAGCCCATGAACTGGTCGCCGTATTTGCTTTTGGCTTCAGCAGCCCACTTGAACGGGTCGTAATTGAACTGCGTGTTGGGCGAGGGGTAAATCATGTAAACGAAAAAGTTTAGTCCAGCCTTGTAGGCGTAGTCGGCGACTGCGTCAAGGCTGGTTTTGTTCGTTGTGACCTCCAATTCGGTGATTACAATCAGGTTCGTGAAATCTTTGACTTTGTCGATTAATCTGAACGCTTCTGTTACGCTGCCGCTTGCTGTTACGCCCAAGTAGAAGTCTTCAGGGAAAGGCGCTGAGTTATCTGTGAAATTCAATAAGGCGAATGGTATGAGGAAGCTTGGAAGAATTATTGCTGATAGACACAGCAGGAGTTTCTTGTTTTTCAATGAGTAACCGCTCACTGGTTGTCTAAAGGAAATTGGGCACGCTGAAATAAAAGAGTAGCTAAACTTTGGTGCTTTCGATGCAAATGCAAGCGCGCCCCGAAAAAGCGTGGAAGGTATTGAAGGATAGCTTCACACTATCGTTTTTATAGGTATTTCACGAACTAATTTTTTCTCATACGAGGGAGCCATTTCGGGACCTGCCTCTGATAGTTAAGGTATTGTTCGCCGAGAATTCTGACAAGATCTCGCTCCTCATAAGTTGCCATCTTGTCAAAAAAGATTAAAAAACCAACCCACACTAACAGCGATAGGACTGAAAGCGTCGCCAAGAAGAACCCTAGAAGAAACAAGAGAGATCCCAAGTACATTGGATGCCTAACCCGAGCGTAAACCCCCGATGCAATGAACTTGGGCTCACCAATCCTGCCAACCAAAGTCTTACCGAAAACCGCTGCTTCAGATTTAGCCACAAAATAAAGGCCCACACTGAATGAAAAAACACCAAAGAACAGACGAATCAGAAGAGGAACCAATCCAGCAAGCACCGTTGAAAATCTAAACACAAAGGAGTCGAGACCCCAAACCACCAAGAACGCGGCTAAGAACACAGCTTGAGCCGTGTCATTAAGAGGATGCTCAGCGCCCAATCCAGTCCTATGTGGCATAAGCCAATTTTGCTAAATTAAGATATAAAGTCTGGTGCGGAACGCTCAACTTGTCGTAGCTTCATGTTAAATTGCATTGATGAACTTGATCCAGACAGGCTATAAGAGCTTGTTTTAAGCTTTAATGTGCCGAGGGCCGGGTTTGGACTTCAGAAATAAGTAGATTTCACCAATGGTGAGCTTTTCTCCGCAGCTTCTACCCCATTTTTTCTTTTTAATTTGAGGCGCTATGATTTGGGCGCATAATGTGGGAACAATGCTGTAAAACATCTATTTTTTAAAGGAGCAGGCTCTATTTGGATTGCTGGCTGTTGGTTAGTAGAATTTATCTATTACCCAATTTAGGTGATAAAGGTAATCTTCCTCTTTGGGAACGTATGTCGGGCTTACGAGAGCGGCTCTTGATGTTATTTCTTTTTTTGAAAGTTTGAATTTGCGGATGCATTTTCCGATGTCTTGGATGTCTCTTTGGTTTAGTCTTCCGATTTTTGTTACGACTATGTCGATTGGGTGTAGGGCTTTTAGCAGTATGTGCGTGTATTCTTTTATTTTGATGCTTTTGTCCAAGTAGTCATTAGGTAATGATTGGCAGAAAACTTGGCCGTCCGGCCATCGGTCGACTTTGAAGCCTGGTGGATTATTTTTTAGGGCTCGTTCAAATTCTGGCAAGTCACTGCTTGGAATTGTGAAGTCAATGTCGATGGTTGATGGTTTTAGTTTGAGGAGGGTCATTGCTGTTCCGCCTGCAGCTACAAGGGTTATTTTTCTTGTTAGGTCCTGGTTTAGGGCTTCTAAGAATTCCAGTAGCAGTTTTTTGTCACAGGGCATTGTATAGCCTCATTTTTTGTAGTATGCTTTCTTCGTCGGCTGGTATTTCTTTTGGGTTGTATGTTTCTAAAATGGCTATTGCTTCAGTGGTTTCTTGTTTTGGTTTGATAGTGTTCAATATTTTGAGTAGGCTTACTAGTTTTCCTGCTGTTTCGTATTTTTGGCTTAGGAATGCTAGCAGGTTGCTTTTGAAGTTGTTTTTTGCGAGGATTATTGGTATCGCTTCTGTTAGTCTCGCGTCTTCTTGGAGCAGTATTGCGATTGTTATGTACTCAATGCAGAACTTTCTGCCTTGTGTAATGCGAAGGCCGAATTCTTTGTATCCAAACCTGTTGAGATTATAGGCTATGTCTGAATCGGGAATATTTGCAGGCTTTGTTTCCAGTCTGATTGTGCGGATTTCAGTTTTTTCAATTATCTCTTTGATTGCGTTCCAGAACGCTTGAGGGCAGAAGAAAGTGATTTTTTTGCTTAAGGCTTCTCTAAGCGGATTGATTTCATCTGATGTGCTTAGGTCAGCAAAGTCCTTTTTGTCTGTGACTAGACTGTTTATTTTCAAGTTGTGTTTGTTTTGCAGCTTTAGCGTTTCTTTGTGGATGTTAATAGTCTCTTCGTGATAGTTTGGCGTGTCTCTGAGGAGAAAAAGCAGTTCTATTCGGTTGAGTTTAATGTTTCTTAATGGATTTATTGAAATGATTGAATCTATTGCACAGGAGCCTAAGAGGGCTTTGTCCATTTCAGCTATAAAAGAAAACAGGTCGTTTCTTTCTGTTAGGAAGTTCTTTTTTTTCTCTATTTCCATTTCTGCCAAGGTGTCGATTAAAAGATAGTTTTGAAAGTTTAGTTTTATGTTAGATGATCTTCCTATAGGTTCTATATTGAGCAAGCCTTCCTTTTTTAGAATCTGCAACTTGTTGTAAATATTTGCGTAAAAAGCAGATCCATATGTATCTTTGATGCGCTCAGTCAATTGATTAATGGATAAAGAGTCGCCTAGGCTAGATGATAGTGCATCCATTATCCGGAGTGAAGACGTATCCATTGTGTTTTTCCTCGGGTCTGTTTTTCTAGCTCAACCACCGTATCATAGTAATGCTAATACTATACTATATTAGTATTACTATAATATTATAGTAGTTAAGCTATGATGTGCTGGTGTTTTCCACATTCCCATTCTGGGAAAGCACATTTCAGAATTTTGGCGGATTAACTCGCTAAGTATTGGCGTGATTATGACAATCTAGTGGCGGCCCGTTTACACATAGTTGGGCAAGATGCTTTCAGGTTCTTTATAAAAAGCGAGGAAAAATTTCATAAGCCCTTTTTATTTTGGCAGTTACCCGCATATCGGTAATTGGCAGTATTTAAATAGGTTACCTATATAGAACCAAAAAATGGCATTTAGTTCCAATAGGGCGAGGTAGCTAACCAATGGTTTATAAAAACGAAAGGTTAGTTAAGATTGACCGCACATTTGCCTGATAGCAATAATTGGTTGGCGAAGCAGTTATTCAATTCGCTTTTTGTGCGCATGCCCTCGTTCATTATTCCCAGGTTTTGTTATTTATAGGACGAGTTTGTATTATGTTATTTTGGTGAGTTTGGTTTGCGTAGAGTTGGTATTGTGTCTAGTGGTTCGACGGTTTTGGATGCGGGTGTAATTCTTGCTGGGGGTGAGGAGCGGAATGTGAAGGCTGAGGATTTGGTTTTGATTAGGAACAGGAATGGGAATCGGATTATGGCTGTTTGTCGTGGTGGTTTGGGTAGTAATGAGAATTTGAGGACGAGTAATTATTCGCCCGGTGTGGCTTATGCGCGTGTGGGTCGTCATCCTTCGAATGCTAAGGAGTTCTATGCTTTTGGTTTAAGCGTTATTGGTGATGCTTCTGAGGGTGTTTTGAAGGAGAATAAGATGCTGATTGCGCCTTCGTCGGAGGTGGAGATTTTCGAGGAGCACGATAATCCTATGAGCATTTTGGGGGATACGGGGAGTACGATTGGGTATTATAAGGATCATCCGAGTTGGAGGGTGCCGATTAACCCGAATTATATCTGCTATCATATGGGGGTTTTTGCTTCTACGGGTGCTGGGAAGTCACTGTTGACGCGGTATGAGATTATTCCGTTTATTCGTGCTGCGGGTTATAAGGTGTTGATTTTTGATTGGAAAGGCTCTGATTATGCCCCTTATTTCAAGTGTAGGTATGAGGTTGCGGATCTTGGTTTGGAGGATGATGTGGTTGTAGATTATTTGTGTTCGGTTATGGATTATTTTGGGTATTATCAGAGCTCTATGATTGAGCGGAATCCTATTCGTGCGGCTTTGGAGACTGTGATTTATGAGGGCAAGTGGCGAGACTGCGGTGATGCTGAGAAATTGCGTTGTTTCTTGAAGGATAATGTGTTGTTGGAGCTTGAGAGGGAGAACATGGATGAGAAAACTGGGAAAGTGGGCTATTGGGCTAGGAATTACATGAAGAAATTTGAAAAATGCATAACTAAGCTGAGCGCGGATGATTTGCGTAATGTTTTAGGTAAGACGACGGCTGCGGAGATTTTGGAGGTGGCGAAGCGTGAGGATGTTGTGGTGGTGGATTTGGGTGTTGGTAATAAGGAGGAGAAGCTTTCGATTTTCCTTTCCGTTGCCAAATATTTGTGTCAGTTGATGGAGCGGAAGGAGCAGTTGGATTTGGCTTTGATTATTGATGAGGGTCCGCAGTATTGTCCTTTTATGCCGAAGGGTATTGAGAATCAGACGACTGAGGTTATTTCGGAGCTCTGTGCGTTGGGTCGGAGTTATCGTTTGTCTGTGGTTCTGTTAAGCCAAGGGATTGCGGGTGAGATTGGGATTAATGCGGCTATTAGGCGGAATTTGAATACGCAGTTTATTGGGAAGTTGAATCCGCTGGATTTGATGGAGGCTATGCGGTTGTTGGGGCAGGCGGATATTGATGAGAAGTATTTGGTTTTGATGCCTGTGGGTGATTTTTACGTGACTGGGAAGATGAATGGTTCGCCTATTCCGCTTTTGATTCACTTTGACCTTCCTGAAGTTAAAGCTGAGGTGGGCGATGAAGGGTGAAGTTGGAAGAAGGCGGTTTTTCTGATTGGGTGAAGATTCCGGCTAAGATGCAGAGTCAGTTTTTCGAGTTGGCTGAGAAGCAAGCTAAAAAAGTAAAGGCTAAGCTTTTGAGAGATAAGGAGAAGCTTTGCGCGTTGAAGAAGGTTTTGGCGTTTTCTTCCATTGCGGATAATGATAATTGGAAGAGTTGGCGTGTTGCGGTTGTGGATGGTTCTGATTCGCCTGTTATGAGTGAACGGATAGGTGGGCGTTTTGGAACTTACGGTGCCACTTATCATATTTTTCAGGGTTTAGAGCTCGTGGATGAGGAGTATTATAGTAGAGATTTTTCGGAGTATCAGATTGGGAATCCTGATGCGAGTATGAAGATGTTGACGTTGCTTACGGCGATGCTTGAACGGCAGACTGCTATTGACTGTTTGAGCAAGGATGTTGATTTGATTATCATTGACGGGAGCTTTTTTGGTTTTAGGCCGAATTGCCGAATTCTTCACAGGCATCAGTTTGTTGATGGCGGGTTTAGGACGGGGTTGGAGCTCGTGAAGTATGTGCGTGATCTTTCGGTGAGGCTGTTGGAGAGCGGTAAAGCTGTTGGGATAATTAAGCGGGTTCAGTCTTCAGCTTTGGATGGCTGGAGTATTTTCAAGAACGGTGATGATAAGCTTCAGTTGAATTGGAATGACAAGGAAATTCTTTCTTCGCTACTTAAGGAGGGAGAGTTTTTCTCGTATGAGACGGCGTTTGGAGACCCGATTGCGTTTAATTATTACACGAGGTTGGCGCTTGCGTATTCGCGGTATGCGCTTAATTTGGATAGGAGCATGGGTTCCATTTTGAAGGCAGTTAAGGGTGATGTTCACAGGAATATTAGGAAGGATCTTTATTGTGAGCCAGAGGTTATTTTGAGAACGGCGAGGCATTATGTGCGATGCGCTTATCCTGCGCCGGCTTTTTGTGTTGAGACGCCTTTGAGCTACGATTTGGCGCCGCTCTTGGCTTTCTTTAAAGCCTCATGCAATAAGGCTACTGGGTTGCCTATTCAGTTGGACTTGACGGATCAGGACGTTACGATTCCTGCGGGTTTTACTCGCGAGTTTGTGGAGGAAATAGAGGCGCGTTTAGCTAAAGATCCAGAACTGGACAAGTACGAGTTGGAAAACCATTTTGGCTCGCTTAACCCACAAAAACAAGAATAGCAACGTAAATTGAGGTTACAACGCACCTAAGCAGCCTTTAGCTTCTTGCTCCACTTTCAATTCCCGCTACTTGGGATTTTTCCTTGCATC